>NZ_JBHSHU010000004.1:0-326868 GCF_042653125.1 Nocardioides sp. GCM10023255 | reverse complement strand
GCGAGCCGAGGTCGAGGCCCAGCTGCTCGGCCTCGCGACGCACCAGCGGGGAGGAGACGTGGGGCTGCGCGCCGGCCTCGCGGTGGGTCGGTGTCTTCTCCGCGACGACCTCGCGCCGACTCGGCGGCTCCTCGCGACGAGCCTGCGTCGACTCGACGATGGGGGCGAGCGTGGCCAGGACCGCGCCGACCGGGACCTTCGTGCCGGGCTCGACCACGAGCTGGTCGACCACGCCGTCGGCGAAGCTCTCGACCTCGATCTCCGCCTTGGAGGTGTCCACCACGGCCAGGATGTCGCCCTTGTGCACGGCGTCGCCGGGCTTCACGAGCCACTCCAGCAGCGTCCCCTCGTCCATGTCCGCGCCCAGCGAGGGCATCGTGAAGTCGCTCATCCCTGCCCCAGGGTGCGCCGGGCGGCGTCCGCGATCGTCGCGGGCTGGGGGAGAGCGGCCTCCTCGAGGTGGCGCGGGTAGGGCAGCGGCACCTCCGCGGTGCACACCCGCTCCACGGGGGCGTCGAGGTCGTAGAACGCCTGCTCGGTGATCCGGGCGCTGACCTCGGCCGACAGGCTGCCGGTGCGCCAGCCCTCGTCGACCACCACGACCCGGTGCGTGCGCCGCACCGACGCGAGGACGGTCGCGTCGTCGAGCGGCCGCAGGGTGCGGAGGTCGACGACCTCGGCCGAGCGGCCCTCGGAGGCGAGGAGGTCCGCGGCCGCCATCGCCTTCGGCACCGTGCCGCCGTACGCCACGATCGTGACGTCCTCGCCGGTGCGGCGGACCGCGGCGTGGTCGAGGTCGACCGGGCCCGCGTCGGCGGCGAGCTCGCCGGAGAGGTTGTAGAGCGAGCCGTGCTCGAAGATCAGCACCGGGTCCGGGTCGGCCAGCGCCGGCGCGAGCATGCCGCGGGCGTCCTCGACCGTGGCGGGCGCCAGCACCCGTAGGCCCGGGATGTGGGCGTACCACCCCTCCAGGCTGTGCGAGTGCTGCGCGGCCAGCTGCCGGCCCGCTCCGGTGGTCATCCGGATCACCAGCGGCACGTTGAACTGCCCGCCGGACATGTGCAGCAGCGACGCGGCGTTGTTGAGGATCTGGTCGAGCGCCAGCAGGCTGAAGTTGACCGTCATGATCTCGACGATCGGCCGCATCCCGCCGATCGCGGCACCGATGCCGGCACCCACGAACCCCGACTCCGACAGCGGCGTGTCCCGGACCCGGTCGGGCCCGAACTCCTCCAGCAGGCCGAGGCTGACCGCGAAGCAGCCGCCGTAGCTGCCGACGTCCTCACCCATCAGGAACACCCGCTCGTCGGCCCGCATCGCCTCCCGCATCGCCTCCCGCATGGCTTCGCGGTAGGTCGTCGTCCGCGTGGTCTCGGTGGTGGTCACCTCACTCACCCGCGTCCGCGGCGGGGCTGGTCACGAAGCGGGTGAGGTCCTCCACCGGCTCCTGCGCCGCGGCGTCGGCGGCCTCGATCGCGCGGGCCAGCAGCCCGGCGACCTCCTCCTCGAGGGCGGCGAGACCGGCGTCGTCGAGCTGGCCCTCGGCCCGCATCAGCTCCTGGAGCGCGGCCAGCGGGTCGTGGCCCCGCCAGGCCGCGACCTCCTCCTTGGTCCGGTAGCGGTCCGGGTCGTACATCGAGTGCGCCCGGAACCGGTAGGTCCGCAGCTCCAGGAACACCGGGGCTCCGCCACCGCGGATCTCCTCCACGGCCCGGGTGGCGGCCTCCTCCACGGCCAGCACGTCCATGCCGTCCACCGGCCAGGCGGCCATGCCGTACGACGACGCGCGCAGCGCCAGGTCGGTCTGGGCGTGCTCCTTGGCGATCGAGGTGCCCATGGCGTAGCGGTTGTTCTCGCAGCAGAACAGCACCGGCAGCCGCCACAGGGCGGCCAGGTTCATCGCCTCGTGGAACTCGCCCTCGGCGACGGCACCGTCGCCGAAGAAGCAGGCGGTGACCCGGTCCCGGTGCTGCATGTGGTCGGCCAGCGCCAGCCCGACCGCCAGCGGGATCCCGCCGGCGACCACCGCGTTGCCGCCGACGAACCGGGTGGCCATGTCGAACAGGTGCATGGAGCCGCCGCGGCCACGGCTGCAGCCGGTGACCCGCCCGAACATCTCCGCCATCAGCGACTCCACCGGCACGCCGCGGGCCAGCGCGTGCCCGTGCTCGCGGTAGGTCGAGACGACGGCGTCGTCGGGCCGCAGCGCGGCCATCACCCCGGTCGCGACCGCCTCCTCGCCGACGTAGAGGTGCAGGAAGCCGCGGATCCGGGTGGCGCTGTAGAGCTCCGCACACTGCTCCTCGAAGCGGCGGATCAGCAGCATCGTGCGCAGCAGCCCGGTGCGGTGCTCGCTGCCGGTGCCACCCGGCCGGGGTGCACCCTGCTCGTCGAGGAGGCTCATGACGAGTGCTCCAGGGTCGAGACGTCGCCCTCGGGGAGCCCGAGCTCACGGGCCTTGAGCAGCCGGCGCATCACCTTGCCGCTGCTCGTGTGCGGCAGGTGCTGGTCGAAGTCGATCTCCTTGGGAGCCAGGCCGCCGAGCCCGCGGCGCCCGAACGCCAGCAGCTCACGGCGCAGGTCCTCGGTCGCCTCGTAGCCGGGGCGCAGGGTCACGAACGCCTTCACCAGCTCGCCGGCGACCGGGTCGGGCTTGCCGATCACGCCGGCCTCCACCACGGCCGGGTGCTCCATCAGCGCGGTCTCGACCTCGAACGGCCCGATCAGGTGGCCGGCCGACTTGATGACGTCGTCGGCCCGGCCGACGAACCAGAAGTAGCCGTCCTCGTCGGTGCGGGCCAGGTCGCCGCTGAGGTACCACCCGCCGCCGAAGCACGAGCGGTAGCGCTCCTCCTCGCCGAGGTAGCCGCGGAACATCGACGGCCAGCCGGGCCGCAGCGCGAGCTCGCCGGTGACGCCCGGCCCGGCGACCCGGGTCCGTCCGTCCTCGACGAGGGCCCGTCCGTTCTCGCCGCGGACCAGCACGGCCGCCTCGACCCCCGGCATCGGGCGGCCCATGGAGCCGGGCCGGATCGCCATGCCCGGGTAGTTGCTCACCATGATCGCGCCGGTCTCGGTCTGCCACCAGTTGTCGTGGATGGGGCGTCCGTAGGCCTCGCTGCCCCAGGTCACCACCTCGGGGTTCAGCGCCTCGCCGACGCTGGCGATGTGGCGCAGGGCGGACAGGTCGTGGGCCCGGGCCGCGTCGGCGCCGTACTTCATCAGCATCCGCAGCGCGGTCGGCGCGGTGTACCAGACGTTGACCTGCTGCTCCTCGAGCAGCTGGTACCACTCCCGTGCGTCGAACTCCCCGGCGTAGGTCACCACGGTCGCCCGGTGCGTGAGCGGCGCGATGATGCCGTACGACGTGCCGGTCACCCAGCCCGGGTCGGCGGTGCACCAGAACACGTCGCCCTCGCGCAGGTCGAGCGCGAACCGCGAGGTCGCGTGGTGGGCGACCACCGCCTCGTGCACGTGCACCGCGCCCTTGGGGCGGCCCGTCGTGCCGCTGGTGAAGTGCAGCAGCGCCGGCTCGTCGGGCCGGGTGTCCGGGATCTCGAAGTCCTCCGAGGCGTCGGCCAGCAGCGCGGTCAGGCTGGTGGTGCGCTGGTCCGGCGGCTCGCCCACGACGAGGACGTGCTCCAGCGTCGGTACGTCGTCGAGGAGGCCGGCGACCTTGCGGCGGTACAGGGTCGCGGTCGTGACCAGCACCCGCGCCCCGCTGAGCAGCAGCCGCTGGCGGATCGGCTCGGGTCCGAAGGAGGAGAACAGCGGGGAGAGGACGGCCCCCTGCTTGAGCGTGCCGAGCGCGGCGACGTACTGCTCCTCCTGCCGTCCGAGCAGCGTCATCACCCGGTCGCCGCGGGTGATGCCGAGCTCGACGAGCACGTTGGCGAACCGGTTGGTCTCCCGGCGCAGCTGCTCGTAGGTCAGGGTCCGGGTGGAACGGTCCTCGGCCACGCAGCGCAGTGCCGGGAGGTCACCGGCCCCGGCGTCGACGTGCCGGTCGACGGCCTCGTGGGCGATGTTGAGCCCGCGTCCCCCGGGCAGCCCGGACAGCGCGGCGCGGGCCTGCTGCCAGGTGAAGGTCCTGCGGAGCCGGTCGTAGGGGAGCTCGTCGTACGACGGCGGGGTCTGGTCGGGCACGGGGCCGCTCCTTCCGGGTCCCGCCAGTCCATCGCCGACCCGGGCCGCGGTGCAGGGCCGAAGGTCGGCACGGGGCAGGGCCTTGGGT
Organism: Nocardioides sp. GCM10023255; assembly: GCF_042653125.1. NCBI lineage: Bacteria > Bacillati > Actinomycetota > Actinomycetes > Propionibacteriales > Nocardioidaceae > Nocardioides > Nocardioides sp. GCM10023255. The sequence continues at coordinate 322,634 of NZ_JBHSHU010000004.1, read as the reverse complement.
CAGGCCCCTCCGGGCGGCGTCAGCCGGTGGGTGTGGCGACGCCGTGACGGTGCACCAGGTGCCCGAGGAACCAGTCGCGGGCCAGCTGCGCGACCCGGTCCAGGGTGCCGGGCTCCTCGAACAGGTGCGTGGCGCCGGGGACCACGACCAGGCTGGCGTCGGGGAGCCGGTCCTGGGCCCGGCGGTTGAGCTGCAGCACCTGGGGGTCGTGACCGCCGACGATGAGCAGGGTGGGTGTGCGCACCCGGGCGAGGTCCGCGGTCGTCAGGTCGGGCCGACCGCCCCGGGAGACGACCGCGGACACGTCGAGACGCGGGTCCGCGGCTGCGGACAGGGCGGCCGCTGCGCCGGTGCTCGCTCCGAACAGCCCGAGCGGCAGGTGCCGGCAGCCGGGCTGCTGCAGCAGCCAGGAGCAGGCGCCGACCAGCCGCTCGGTGAGGAAGGCGATGTCGAACACCAGCTCCCGGTCACCCTCCTCGCCGACGGTCATCAGGTCCATCAGCAGGGTCCCGAGACCGGCCTCGGACAGCACCGCGGCCACCCGCCGGTTGCGCGGGCTGAGCCGGCTGCTGCCGCTGCCGTGCGCGAACACGACCAGGCCGAGGGGGCGGGGCGGTACGTCGAGGATGCCGGCCAGCGGCGCCCCGGCGCCCGGGACGGGGACGAGGACCTCCCGGGGGGCGCGTGGATCGGCCTCGACCGCCGGCGCCTGCTTCGACCACGACGCTCTCGCGAGCAGCGCCAGCACCTCGGCGTCGGCGACCTGGCCGAAGTCGCGGTAGACCTGCCCGACCGCCCAGAACGGGTGCGGCTGGTCGAGGCAGACCAGGTCGTCGACCTCGCGCCGCAGCTCCGCCACCGTCCGGCTGGAGGCGGCCGGGACGGCGAGCACGACCGACCGGGCGCCGTGCGCCCGCGCGACCTGGCAGGCGGCCCGGGCGGTGGCGCCGGTCGCGATCCCGTCGTCCACCACGATGGCCACGCGGTCGCCCAGCGCGAGTCGGCGGCCGTCGCCGCGCAGCCGGTGGACCCGGTCGTCGAGCTCGGCACGCCCGGTCTCCTCGAGCGCGTCGAGGGCGGTCGCGGTCAGACCGCTGGCGGCGACCACGTCCGGGTTGACCACGAGCACGCCGTCCTCGCCGACCGCGCCCACGGCCAGCTCCGGTTGCGAGGGCAGCCCGAGCTTGCGCACGCACAGCACGTCGAGCGGGGCCTGGAGGGCTCTGGCCACCTCGAAGGCGACCGGCACCCCGCCCCGGGGTAGCCCGAGCACGACCGGGTTCGCGGTGCGGTAGCCGGCGAGCGCGCGCGCCAGCCGTCGTCCTGCGTCGGCACGGTCCTGGAACATAGGGAGTCACCTCCGGCACGGTTCGGACGCCTCAACGCTGTGCCCCGCAGGTCCCGCCCGGTAGGGGCGTTGGACCATCTCCGGTCAGGAGGTGAAGGCCGCGTCCTCCGCGGGCGGGTACGGGGCGCCCGGCAGCTCCAGGGTGAGGCGCGCACCGCCGGCCGGCGAGCCGTCCGCCACCACGCTGCCGGAGTGCCGGGAGGCGACCTGGCGCACGATCGAGAGCCCCAGCCCGGAGCCGGGCATGGAGCGCGACTCCTGGGAGCGGTAGAAGCGGTCGAAGACGTGGGGCAGGTCGTCGGGTGCGATGCCGGGGCCCTGGTCGTCGACGGTCAGCACGCCGTCGTCCAGCCGCACGTGCACGGTGCCGCCCGGCGGGCTCCACTTCGCGGCGTTGTCGAGGAGGTTGGTGATGGCCCGCTCCAGGGCGGCGGGCTCGCCGGTGACCCACCAGGGCCCGGTGGCCACCTCGAACGTCACGCCCGGCGCGCGGCGCCGGACCCGGGCGACCGCCCGGTCCGCGACCTCGGCGAGGTCCACCGACTCCACCACGTGGGTGAGCGGCTCGTCGCGGGCCAGCTCGACCAGGTCGCCGATCAGGGTGGTGAGCTCCTCGATCTGGGCCCGGACGTCCTCGAGGAGCTCGGCCCGTGCCGCGGGCGGCAGCCCGCCGCCCGCGTGGGGGCCGTCGGCCTGGGCCAGCAGGTCGAGGTTGGTGCGCAGCGACGTCAGCGGCGTACGCAGCTCGTGGCCGGCGTCGGCGACCAGCTGGCGCTGGCGGTCGCGGGACGCCGAGAGGGCGGTGAGCATCTGGTTGAACGCCGTCGCCAGCCGCGCGATCTCGTCGTCGCCCTCGACCGGCAGCGGGGTGAGGTCCTCGGTGCGGGCGATGTGCTCGACCGAGGTGGTCAGGCGCCGCACCGGGCGCAGGCCGTTGCGGGCCACCGCCCACCCGGCCATCGCGGCGGCGATCACGCCGGCGAGCCCGAAGAGCAGCATCACGACGCCGAGCCGGGCCAGCACCCGCTCCTGGCCGTCGAGGGACTGCGCGATGACCAGGGCCTGGCCGCGGCTGGTGGTCGGCACCGCCACGACGCGGTAGCGGGTCCCCTCGACCGAGACGGTCCGGGTGCTCGACTCGGACCGGCCCGCCGACACCTGGAACTCCGGGTCGCCCAGCGGGAGGTCGGGGCCGTTGTCGAGCACGACACCGCTGCCGTCGTCGTAGATGAACGCGATGCGTACGTCGGAGGCGCCCAGCGCCCACGAGGGCAGCTTGTAGTTGTCGGTGATCCGGGACAGCGCGTCGGACTTGGCCGCTGCGTGCGCCCGGTCGAGCAGCGACTGGTCGAGCGTGGACTGCAGCTGCATCTTGACGGTCAGGAACGCGCCGGCGGCCACGAAGGCGACCGCGAGGCCGACGGCGATCGTGGTCAGCAGCGTCACCCGGCTCGCCAGCGACCGCCGGTAGTGCCAGCGCCGGTCGTCTCCCGGCGGCACCGCGGGCGGAGGTGGCTCCGGGGGTGTGGCTCCGGGTGGCGACGGGGGCGGGGTGAGCGCGCTCATGTCTCCTTCAGCACGTAGCCGACCCCGCGCACGGTGTGGATCAGCCGCGGCTCGCCCTCGGCCTCGGTCTTGCGGCGCAGGTAGCCGACGTAGACCTCCAGCGAGTTCGCCGTGGTGGGGAAGTCGTATCCCCAGACCTCCTCGAGGATGAACGAGCGCTCCAGCACCCGCCGGGGGCGGCGCAGGAACATCTCCAGCAGCGTGAACTCGGTCCGGGTCAGCTCCACCAGCCGGTCGCCGCGACGGACCTCGCGGGTCGCCACGTCCATCGAGAGGTCGGAGAAGGCGAGCTTGTCCTCGGCCTCGTCCTCCCGGGGCACCGCGCGGCGCAGCAGCGCCCGCAGCCGGGCCAGCAGCTCCTGCAGCGCGAACGGCTTGGTGAGGTAGTCGTCGGCACCGGCGTCGAGGCCCTCGACCCGGTCACCCACGGCGTCGCGGGCGGTGAGCACCAGGATCGGGACGTCGTTGCCCGCGGCGCGCAGCGCCTTGGTGGTCTCGATGCCGTCGAGGCGCGGCATCATCACGTCCATCACCACGACGTCCGGCGCGGCTCCCGCCGCCGGCGAGCTGAGTCCCGCGAGCGCCTCGGCGCCGTCGGCGGCCAGGCTGACGGCGTACCCGTTGAACTCGAGCGAGCGTCGCAGCGACTCGCGCACGGCCTTGTCGTCGTCGACGACGAGCACACGGGGCCGGGGCAGGCCCCCGGGAGGCGAGACGGTCACGGACCTACTGTGCCAGCCGAGCCTGAGTCGTGACTGAGAGTCGGGCCTAGACGTAGCCCCGCGCGGTCTGCGCGGCGCGGGCGCCGTACCCGCCCCCGAACAGGCAGGCGTGGACCAGCAGCGGGAAGAGCTGGTGCAGCCCGACCCGGTCCTCCCACCCGTCCGCGAGCGGGCTGGCCTCGGCGTACGCGTCGAGGACGCGGGGCAGGTGCGGCAGCCCGAAGAGCGCGAGCATCGCGAGGTCGGTCTCGCGGTGGCCGCCGTGCGCCGCGGGGTCGATCACGTGGGCGCGGCCGTCGACGCCCCACAGCACGTTGCCGTTCCACAGGTCGCCGTGCAGCCGCGAGGGCGGCTCCTCGGGGACCAGCGCGGGCAGCCGGGCGACGACCGCCTCGACCGCGGCGGCGTCGTGGTCGGTGATCGCGCCGCGGTCGCGCGCCAGCTTCAGGTAGGGCAGCACCCGGCGGGTCGCGAAGAACTCCGCCCAGGTGTCGGCCGGCCGGTTGGGCAGCGGCAGCTTGCCGATGTAGCCGTCGCGGTCCAGGCCGTACGACGCCGCGCCGGCGCCGTGGGTGGCGGCCAGGGCCCGGCCGAAGCCGGCCGCCGCGTCGGCGGTGACCTTGCCCGGCTCGACCCACGCGACGATCAGGCACTCGTGGTCCACCGCGAGCACCTCGGGGACGGCGACGCCGCCGCTCTCGGCGAGCCAGCGCAGGCCGTGGGCCTCGCTCTCGAAGAAGTCGGCCGGGGCGTGCGGCAGGGTCTTCATCAGGGCGGTCGTGCCGTTGCTGAGCCGCAGCCGCGTCGCGGTCGCGATGTCGCCACCGGCGACCGGGGCCGTGGCCACCACGGCGGCGCCGAGGAGGTCCTCGGCGCGCCTGGCGACCAGCGGCTGACGGGTCACGGCGCGGGATGCTCCGCACGCGGCCGGTCCGGGTGCCGGGTCTCCGGGCGCAGTGTCTCCGGGCGCAGGGCAGCCTCCAGGTGGGCGACGATGGTCGCCGCGGTGCGCTCCACCATGGTGAGCACCTCCTCGAAGCCGTCGGCCCCACCGTAGTACGGGTCCGGCACCTCCCCACCCGGAACGAGCGGATCGAAGTCGCGGAACAGGCGCACGCGGGCGGCCTCGCCGCCGATGTCGGCGAGGTTCTGCGCGTCCATGGCCAGCACCAGGTCGAACTCCTCGAGCCAGGCGGGGGTGAACTGCCGGGCGCGGTGCCGGCTGGCGTCGTACCCCGCCGCGGTCAGGGTCGCCGCCGCGCGCCGGTCCATCGGGTCGCCGACGTGCCAGCCGCCGGTGCCGGAGCTCGCGACGGTGACCCGCTCGGCCAGGCCGGCCTCCTCGATGCGCGCGCCGAGCACGACGTCGGCCATCGGGGAGCGGCAGATGTTGCCGAGGCAGACCAGCGCGATCGCGTAGCGACCCTCGGTGCGTGGTGCCGGCAGCGTCATCAGCGGTCCCGCTCCGAGCCGAGCACGCCGTCGACGACCCAGTCCACGATCGTGATCACGATCGCGCCGCCGACCGCGGTCCAGAAGCCGTCGACGTGGAAGCCGATGTCGAGCTTGTCGGCCAGCCAGCTGGTGAGCATCAGCATCGCCGCGTTGATCACGAGCAGGAACAGGCCCAGCGTCAGGATGATGAACGGGATGGACAGGATCTGCAGGACCGGCTTCACGAACGCCGAGACCACGCCGAGGATCAGCGCCACCAGCAGCAGCGGCACCACCTTCTCGGAGACGTCGCCGTGCCGGGGCTCGAACCAGATGCCCTCGAAGAGCCAGGTCGCGACCGACAACGAGATCGCGGTGCCGATGAGCCAGGTGAGGAAGCGCACGCAGCGATCCTAGGGGGATCGCCCGTGGCCCCGGCCCAGCTCACCGCAGGTCGAGGGCGTCCAGGATCGAGGTCTCGGCGTCGGCGAGGTGCTCGGCGAGGTACGCCGCGGCACCGTCGACGTCCCCGCGCTCGAGCAGCAGCACGAGGTGGGTGTGGGAGTCCGCCTGGTCGTGTGCGTTGCGGCGGGCCCGGTCCACCTGGGCCAGCGCCAGCCGGAGCTCGGCGACGAGCGCCTCGGCGGTGCGCACCAGGCGCTCGGAGCCGGTGAGTCCGACGAGCGAGACGTGGAAGGCGAGGTGGTGCTCGTTGAGCTCGGCGTACCCCGCCCCCGAGCGGACCGCGGCGGCGTACCCGGCCAGCCCGGCGCGGACCTGCTCGCGCAGCTGCTCGTCGGCCTCGGGCCAGCGGCGCACCCCCGCGATCTCGAGGACCGCGCGGGCCCGGCACACGTCGCGCACCGAGTCCGGGTCGGGGGTGGCCACGGCGACCCCGCGGTTGGGCTCGCGGACGGCCAGCCCCTCCGCGACCAGCGCCGAGAGCGCCTCGCGCACGGTCGGCCGGGAGACCCCGAGGGAGTCGGCCAGCGCCACCTCGCGCAACGGCGTGCCCGACGAGAGCTCGCCGTCGAACACGGCCCGGCGCAGCTCCCGTGCCGCCCGGTCGACGGTCGTGGAGTGCTCCAGGCTCAGGGTCCCGAACTGCTGGCCCACGGATCTCTCCTCCCGGCGGAGGCGGCGCTCGACCCCGTCGTACCCATTGTCACTCGCTCGTGCCGGCGCCGGGTGGACGGGCGGCCGGCACGGCCGCACAGGCACTCTGGATAGCCTCACCCCGTGTTCCCGGTCGGTGGGGTGGGCGTGATGCTGCTCGGCGTGGTGACGTCGGGCGCGCTCTGCCTGCTGCTCGCGCTCGCGACCCGGCGCCGGCTCGGCGCGGTCTCTGCCTTCGCCTTCGCCGGGCTGCTCTGGTCGCTGGTCGTGATCGCCTGCGTCACCCTGATCCCGGCGCAGGGCGCGCCGGGGGTGGTCTACGCCGAGGACCGGCTGACGAGCTGCTCGTGGGACGTCGGCGGCCCGGCGCCGGAGGGGTTCTGGATCTTCGAGAGCGGGCAGCGGCTGCTCAACACCGTGCTGTTCGTGCCGTCCGGGGCGTTGCTGGTGCTCACGGTGGCCCGCTGGCGGGCCGGGTGGGTGCTGGTGCCGCTGGGCCTGGTCGGGCTGGCGGCGTACTCCGCGGCGATCGAGGCGACCCAGCTGGCGCTGGCCCGGATCGACCGGGCGTGCGACGTGACCGACGTCGTCGACAACGTCACCGGGGCGGCCCTCGGGGTGGCGATCGGGATCGTGCTGGTGCCGGTGCTGCGACCGTGGCGCGGCCGCAGCCGGCAGTACCACTAATCTCGGCCGCATGACCAGCACCGACGCTCCTCGTCCCCGGCCCAACATCGGCGCGATCCCGCCGTACGTCGCGGGCAAGCCGCCGACGGTCCGCCCGGGGATGACGTCGTACAAGCTCTCCTCGAACGAGAACCCCTACCCGCCGCTGCCGGGCGTGGTCGAGGCGGTGCAGGAGGCGGTCGCGTCGATGAACCGCTACCCCGACATGGGGTCGACCGCGTTGTACGCGGCGCTGGCCGAGAAGCTGGGCGTGCCGGCCGGGGACCTGTCGCTGGCGACCGGCTCGGTCGGCCTGATCTACCAGCTGGTGCAGGCGTTCTGCGACCCCGGCGACGAGGTGCTCTTCGCCTGGCGCTCCTTCGAGGCCTACCCGATCGCGGTCACGGCCGCGGCCGCCACGGCCGTCCGGGTGCCGGTGCTGGCCGACGGGCGCCACGACCTCGACGCGATGGCGGCGGCGATCACCGACCGCACCAAGGTGGTGCTGGTCTGCACGCCCAACAACCCCACCGGCCCCGCGGTGACGCAGGCCGAGCTCGACGCGTTCCTGGCCAAGGTGCCGCCGCACGTGCTGGTCGTGGTGGACGAGGCCTACGTCGAGTTCGTCCGGATGGCCGACCCGGTCGACGGGATCGCGACCTACCGCGCGCACCAGAACGTCGTGCTCACCCGCACCTTCTCCAAGGCCTACGGACTGGCCGGCTTCCGGGTGGGGTACGCCGTGGCCCCGGCTCCGATCGCGGCCGCGCTGCGCGCGGTGTCCCTGCCGTTCGGGGTGTCGACCGTCGCCCAGGCCGCCGCCATCGCGTCGCTCGAGCGCGAGCCCGAGCTGCTCGAGCGCGTCGAGGCGCTGGTCGCCGAGCGCACCCGCGTGGTCGAGGGGCTGCGTGCCGCCGGCTGGGACGTCCCGGAGGCCCAGGGCAACTTCGTGTGGTTCGAGCTCGGCGACCGCACTGCCGACTTCGCGGCCGCGGCCGACGAGCTCGGCATCGTGGTGCGCCCGTTCGCCGGTGAGGGCGCCCGGGTCTCCATCGGCGAGGACGAGGCCAACGACCGGCTGATCAAGCTGGCCCAGGGGTTCCCGCGCTGACCGACCCGTCGCGGCTTGACGCGTCAGCACGTCGACCCGTCGCAGCTTGACGCGTCAGCACGTCGATCCGTCGCGGCTTGACGCGTCAGCACGTCGACCCGTCGCGGCTTGACGCGTCAGGCGCGCCGACCCGTCGCAGCTTCACGACTGTCGGTCGTCGACGGGCGACGGGTCGATGCGTCCTGGTCGTGAAAGAGCGACGGGTCGGCGGCCTCAGGACGTGAAGCCGCGACAGGTCGGTGGTCGATCTCGCGCCAGCGCGGGTCCACCGCCGGCAGCATCGTGACCAGGAAGTAGGCGCCACCACAGACCAGCATCGCGGTCGTCAGCCCGAACGCGCTGGTCAGGCCACCGCCGAGCAGGCCGCCGAGGGGCATCAGGGCGAAGCAGAGCGCCGACGTGAGCGAGGTGACCCGGCCGACGAGGGGGGCGGGGATCCGCTCGAAGGTCACCGCGCCCAGCACCGGGTTGAGGAACCCGGAGGCGAAGCCGCCGGCGACCGCCACCGCCAGCACCGCCCACAGCGGGGCGTCGAGCGCGAGGACGGCGTACCGCGGCAACCCGCAGATAAGGAACGCGAACAGGTAGGTCCGGTAGCGCGGGAGACGGTCCGCCCAGGCGGCGGCCACCACCGAGCCGAGCGCGGCCGCACCGCTGAACACTCCGAAGAGCAGGCCGATCGCGGTCGCCCCGCCACCGGACTCCACCGCCCAGACCGGCACCAGCACCGAGGTGAAGGCCAGGTCGATCAGGTTGGTCAGCGCAACCATCGCGGTCATCGCCACGAGCACCCGGTCGCTGCGCAGGAAGGTCCAGCCCTCGTGCAGCTGGGCGAGGTAGCCCGGCGAGCCCGCTGTGGCGTCGGTTGCCGGCGCCGGCTCTGCCCGCGTGCCGCTCCCGAACCCGTGGGTCGACCACGCGAGCACCGCCGCGGACAGTCCGAAGGTGGCGGCGTCGACCAGGAGCGCGTTGGTCGGGCCGACCGCCGCCACCAGGCCGCCGGCGAAGGCCCAGCCGAGCATCGACGCGGAGCGCTCGACCGTGCCGTACAGGCCGGTCGCCCGCTCCATGGGTACGTCGGCGTGCGCGACCAGGACGGGCACCAGCGATTGCTTGGCGCTGTCGCCGGGACCACGCAGCGCGCCGGCGACAGCGACCAGCGCCAGGAAGACCGGGAAGGTCAGCAGGCCGAGCAGGTGCAGGGCCGGGATGGCGCCGACCGCCACCAGGCTCCCGAGGTCGCAGCCGATGCTGACGCGGCGCGCGCCGAGCCGGTCGATGAGCGGCCCGCCGAGGACCTTGAGCAGCACCAGCGGCAGCATCTCGGCAACCGCCACCAGGCCGGTGCGGGTGGCGCTGCCCGTGGTCGTGTAGACGAAGAACGGCAGGGCGAGCATCGACACCCGGGTGCCGGTGAGCGAGATCGCCTCCGAGGTCAGCCAGCCGTAGAGCGGCTTGCGGGTGCTCATTCGGGGCTCCTTCCGAGCTTGCCGGGGTAGGGGAAGCCGTTGAGCTGGACGACGTACTCGACGGCGTCGTCGTCCTCCTCGTCCTCGGCCTCCTGGATCGTCGCCATCACCTGCTCGACGAGCGCGAGCGCTCGCTGCGGGGTCAGGCGGACCACCCAGTCGCTGTACGTCGTCGCCTCGGCCCACGCCTTCGGCAGGAGGGGAAGCTCCTCGACGGAGCGCTGCAGCGTCTGGGTCATCACGACGACGACGGACTGGAGATAGGCCTCCAGCGTCTCGCGCTCGTCAGGGTCGTCCGGCGGGGTCAGCTCGGTGGTGGTCGACTGGTGCGCGGCCCGCCACCAGCGGTCCCGGGCGTTGCCGCGCTCGGTGTCCTCCTCGACGAAGCCGTGCTGCGCGAGCTGCCGCAGGTGGTACGACGTCGCGCCGCTGTTCAGTCCGAGCCGGGTCGCCAGCATGGTCGCCGTCGCCGGCCCGTCGATGCGCAGTATCCCCAGCATCCGCAGCCGGACGGGGTGCGCGAGCGCCTTCAGCCCGGCCGGCGAAGGGGTGATCGAGGTGAGGTCCACAGCGGCAGCCTAGACCGCAAAGATTCATTTGCAAAGATGTCTTTGCAATCTTTTTGGAGGGATAGTCCGGCACGTTTGCGGCGTACCGCCCGCCACGACCGGTCGGAAACGTGCCGGACTATCCCGCGTGAGCGGCCTCGGCCCGCTCCTTGATGCCCAGCAGCATCCGGCGCTCCATCACCGCGTGCGGCAGCTCGAGGAGGAGGTAGTAGGCCAGGGCGCCGGGGCCGCGGTCGACGTGGGAGCGGGCGATCAGGCGGCAGCCACCGTCCCAGTCCGGCTCCACGACGTAGCCGCCCCAGCCCTCGATGACCAGGGCGTGCGGGGGGTCGACCTCGGTGACGCGGGTCGCGAACCCCGGCGCGAGCACGAGCGGGTCACCGGGCTCGAGGTCCTGCCACTCGGCGTGGACCTCGTCGGCCGTGTGCAGCCGGCAGCCGGCCAGGTTCTCCAGCCAGTCGTAGGAGTAGAAGCCGCCCTTGTCCTGCCCGATCTGCACCAGCCACGGCCACACCTCGTGAGCGGGCGCGCGGACCGTGACCGCACGGGTGCTGGTCGAGAGCGGCGGTCGCTCGCCGTCGCTCGGGTAGCGGCGCCGACGCTCCTCCTCGGTCGCGCCCCAGCGCTGCAGCCACGGCCGCACCGCGCCGACGTACACCCACGGGAGCGCCAGCCCGGCGGCGGTGGCCGCCCACGCCGTACGCCGCGCCGCAGGTCCGGGGGCGCGGTCGGGCCAGCGGCGTACGGCGGACAGCGGGGCCGTGACCGCGCCCAGCGCCAGCAGCAGCGGCCCTCCCGAGACCACCGCGAGGGCCCGGACCGTCTGCAACGGGGTCGCCTTCGTCGTCATGCCCCCGACGCTCGGCGCTGCGCCCGGCCGGCGTCAGGGTCGGACGTCCCCGATGTGGGTACACCACTGTCATGGACGACAGCAGCGACCAGGGCAGCGCCGGCCGGAGCGGCACCAGCTTCATCAAGGCGGGCGAGGACTACGACCGGGACATGGACTACATCCCGGACCGGATCACCCACGAGGCGCGCAAGCCCGACCACGGACCGGTCGAGGGCGACCTGTGGCCGGTCGAGCCCGGCCGCTACCGGCTGGTCGCGGCGCCCGCGTGCCCGTGGGCGAACCGGTCGCTGATCGTGCACCGCCTGCTCGGCCTCGAGGACGTGATCTCGGTCGGCCGGCCGGCGCCCACCCACGGCGAGGAGAGCTGGAACTTCGGCAACGACCCCGGCGGCGTGGACCCGGTGCTCGGCATCCACCGGCTGCAGGAGGCGTACTTCGCGCGCGTCCCCGACTACCCGCGGGGCATCACCGTGCCGGCGGTCGTCGACATCCCGACCGGGCAGGTGGTCACCAACGACTTCCCGTGGATCACCCACGACCTCTTCCACGAGTGGCGCGAGTTCCACCGTCCCGACGCCCCGGACCTGTGGCCCGAGGACCTCCGCGAGGAGATGGACGAGGTGATGGAGCGGGTCTTCACCGAGGTCAACAACGGCGTCTACCGCTGCGGATTCGCCGGGTCCCAGGAGTCCTACGACCGCGCGTACGACCGGCTCTGGTCGGCGCTGGACTGGCTCGAGGAGCGGCTCACCGGACAGCGCTACCTGATGGGTGACCGGCTCACCGAGGCCGACGTCCGGCTGTTCACGACGCTGGCCCGCTTCGACGCGGTCTACCACTCGCACTTCAAGTGCAACCGGCAGAAGCTCAGCGAGATGCCGGCGCTGTGGGGCTACGCGCGCGACCTGTTCCAGACCCCCGGCTTCGGGGAGACGATCGACTTCGACCAGATCAAGGCGCACTACTACGTCGTGCAGCGCGACATCAACCCCTCGCAGATCGTGCCGAAGGGGCCGGACCGCTCGGTCTGGGCGACCCCGCACGGGCGGGAGTCGCTCTCCTAGTCTGTGGCCATGGGTCACGACCACGGCCACGCCTCCGGGCGGGCGGAGGACCGCGGGCGGCTGCGGCTCGTCCTCGTGGTCACGGCCACCGTGCTGGTCGTCGAGCTCGTCGGCGCGTGGGTGGCCGGCTCGCTGGCGCTGCTGGCCGACGCCGGGCACATGGCGACCGACGTGGCCGCCATCGTGCTGGCGCTGGGGGCGTCGTACGTCGCGACGCTGCCGGGCGGCCCGCGCTCGACGTTCGGTTACCACCGCGCCGAGATCCTGGCCGCGCTGCTCAACGCCCTGGTCCTGCTCGGGGTGTGCGGCTACCTGTTGTACGCCGGGATCGGCCGGCTGTTCTCGCCGGCGGACGTCGACGCCGGCCCGATGATCGCGTTCGCGGCGGTGGGGCTGGTCGCCAACGGCGTCTCGATGACCGTGCTGTCGCGCTCCGAGACCGGGTCGCTCAACCTGCGGGGTGCGGCCACCGAGGTGTTCGGCGACCTGGTCGGCTCGGTCCTCACGGTCGCGGCGGGCGTCGTCATCCTCACCACCGGCTGGCAGCAGGCCGACGCGGTCGCGTCGCTCCTGATCGCGCTGCTGATCCTGCCGCGGTCGTTCCTGCTGCTGCGCGACTCGGCGGCGGTGCTGCTGGAGATCGCGCCCCACGACCTCGACCTGGCCGAGGTGCAGCGCCACCTCCACGACCTGCCCGGCGTGGTCGACGTGCACGACCTGCACGCCTGGACGATCACCAGCGGGATCCCCAGCCTGTCGGCGCACGTGACGGTGACCGACGAGGCGCTGGCCGAGCACGGGGTGGGCGGGATCCTCGACCAGCTGTGCGCCTGCACGACCGAGGACTTCGGGGTGCGGCACGCGACGTTCCAGGTCGAGCCGGTGAGCCATCGCGAGCACGAGGACCTCGGCGAGGCGCACTGAGACCCCGACCTGCCGAGTGCTGGTCTCACCGGCTGACCGGTGGAGCTGCCGCCGCCTGCGCAGCCAGCCGCACGTGCGTGCCGGCGGCGCCGTACCCGTCGTACCCGCCCCGCCGCTCGAGCAGCTCCACGTGGAACCCGGTGTCCAGCGGCAGCGTGAACGCGTGCAGCAGCTCGCCGTCGCCCACCCGGTCGTAGAGCAGCTGGTGTTCGCGCAGCCCGGCGAGCAGCTCCGGGTCCAGCCCGAAGCGGGCATCGAGGTCGACGTAGTAGTTGTCCGGCACCGGCATCAGCGGCACGCCCCGGCCCCTCAGCGCGCGCACCTGCGCGGCCACGTCGGCGCACGCGAACGCGACCTGGGTGATCCCCGAGCGCCGGCGGCTGCCGGCGCGGACGTCCTCGACGTTGAGCACCACGCGCAGGTCCCCGGCGACGGGCCGGAGCGCGCGGCTGCGCAGCCGGCCGTGCGGCTCGATGAACTCCTCCACCGATCCGGGCGCGAGGTCGAGCAGGGTGCGGAAGAAGGCGACCTGCTGGTCGAAGTGCTCGGGAGGCACGGCGACCGCGACGTGGTCGATCCCGAGCCAGCCCTCGCCGGGTCCGGAGGTGGCGGAGAAGTCACGGCGCCAGTCGTCGGCCGCCCCGGGCTCGGCGCTGACGAACACGTGCAGGCCGGAGGGGGAGGTGATGCCCGGCAGCAGTGCCTCGCCGGCGCCGCGGCTCCGGTCCACCGCGGGCCACAGCAGGGCCTTGGCCCGGGCGGCGACCGTCTCCACCGCGGGGGCGGCGACGCCGAGCGCGTGGGGGACCGCACCAACCGGCGGGGTGTCGTTGACGACGAGGCTCGCCCCTCCGTTGCGCCACCGGGTCACCGGCTTGGTGCGGTGCCGCCCGGCGACCTCGAAGCCCAGCGACGTCAGCAGGTCGGGCAGGCCGGGGGCCCCGGTGACCTCGACGAACGCCGCGTCGACCCGCGCGGGCGGCGGCGGGGCGGCGGTCACCGGACCGTCGACGAGCGCGGCCAGCTGGTCCTCGAGGAAGAGCAGCGACCGCATCGCGTCCTGGGCCGTCTCGGCGGGGTCGGCCTCGCGGACGGCGTCGCTGAAGACCTCCAACGACAGGGGCCCGCGGTAGCCGGCGCGGAGCACCGCGGCCACCACGCCCGCGACGTCGAGCGTCCCCTGGCCGGGGAAGCACCGGAAGTGTCGGCTCCACTCGAGCACGTTCATGTCCAGCAGCGGGGCGTCGGCCACCTGCAGGAAGCCGATCCGGTCGCCCGGCACGCCGTCGAGCGCCGACCCGTCGTCGCCACGCGCGAGCAGGTGGAAGGTGTCGACCGCCAGGGTGACCGCCGGGTGGTCGGCGCGGCGTACGACGTCCCACGCATCGCCGACCCGGTTCAGGTGCCGGCCCCAGGCGAGCGCCTCGAAGGCCATCGTCACGCCGTACGACGCCGCCAGCTCGCCGACCCGGTGCAGCTGCTCGGCGGACAGGTCGCGGTCGTCCACCGCGTCGGCGCCGACGTTCGAGCACGCCAGGAAGGTCGTGGCGCCGACCTCGGCCATCACCTCGAGCTTGGTGCGGACCCGGTGCAGCACGGCGTCGAAGCGCTCCGGAGCGACCCCGTCGAGGTCGCGGACCGGCTGGAACAGGTCGATCGACAGGCCGAGGTCGGCGCAGCGCCGTGCCACCTCCCGGGGGCGCAGCGGGCTCGCGACCAGGTCGTTGTCGAAGAGCTCGACGCCGTCGAAGCCGGCCGCGGCGACCGCGACCAGCTTGTCGGCGAGCAGCCCGCTCAGGGAGACGGTGGCGATGCCCTTCCTCATCGGGCCGTCAGCTCCCCTGAGGTCAGTCGGGCGAAGTGGCGCGACATCCGGTCCGCGTCGGGGACCCGGCCGGTGAAGTACTCGAAGGCGCCGACCGCCTGGTGCACCGCCATCCCGCCCCCGGGCACGACGCGGCAGCCACGGGAGCGCGCCAGCCGGACCAGCTCGGTCTCCAGCGGGAAGTAGACGACGTCGGAGACCCACAGCCGGTCGGTGACCAGCCGGCCGGGGACCGCCGTGCCCGGGTGGCCGAGCATCCCGATCGGGGTGGCGTTGACCAGGCCGCGCGCGTCGGCCAGCGCCCGCTCGAGGTCGTCGACGGCGGTGACCCGGTGGTCGCCGAACCGCTTGGCGAGCCGGACGGCGCACGCGTCGGCGCGGTCGCGGTCGGCGTCGAGCACGGCGACGTGCTCGGCCCCCTGCTCCAGCAGGCCGTAGCCGACCGCGACCCCGGCGCCGCCGGCGCCCACGAGGACCACCCGGTCCTCGACGGCGTCGGGGAGCGCCTGGCGGAAGGCCCGGCCGTAGCCGGACCAGTCGGTGTTGCGGCCCAGCACCCGGCCGTCGCGGAAGACGACCGTGTTGACCGCGCCGAGGTCGTGGGCGTCGTCGGAGAGCTCGTCGAGGAGCGGGACGACCGCCTGCTTGAAGGGGTGCGTGATGTTGAGCCCGTCGAACCCGAGCCGCCGGGCCCAGGCGAGGACCTGGGGGAGGTCCTCGACCCCGAGACCGGTCTTCTCGGCGTCGATGATCCGGTAGCTCAGCAGCAGCCCGGACTCGCGGCCCTCCCGCTCCTGCATGGCCGGGGTGAGGGAGGCGCCGATGCCGGCGCCGACCAGGCCGAGGAGGTACGACGTCTTCTCCGCGCCCGCGGCGGTGACCGGCTCGCTCACGACGCCACCCCGACGGTGACGGCGCGACCCTCGACGCGGGTCTCGCGGCGCACGCCCACGTCGCGGGTGGCGAGCCGGTGGGTGTTCGACGGTCCGGTGAGGACGGCGACCGCGGAGACCAGGCAGGCACCGGCGGCGAAGGCGGCGACCTTCCACCAGTTGTCGGCGTCGCCGCCCATGATCCACCCGGCGATGGTCGGCGTGAACCCCGCGAGGGCGAAGCCGAACTGCGTGCCGACGGCCATGCCGGAGAGCCGGACGCTGGTCGGGAAGTACTCCGCGTACGTCGCCGGCCACACGGCGTTGGGCATCGAGTAGACGACGCCGGCCAGGGCGACACCGAGGACGAAGGTCAGCGGCGCGTTGCCGGCGGAGATCGCGCCCAGGAAGGCCACCACCAGCACGGCGCTGCCGACCAGGCCCGAGACGAAGACGGGCTTGCGGCCGACCCGGTCGGAGAGACGGGCCCAGTAGGGGATGGTGGCGATCGCGACCAGGTTGGCGACGATGGCCAGCCAGAGCATGGTGGTGGAGCTGATGCCGACGGCGTAGTCGTCGGACGTGGCGAAGTTCAGCGCGAAGACCTGGAAGGTCGTGTTCACCATGGCGATGAAAGCGGCGAAGAAGACGCGCAGCACGCCCCGCCAGTGGTGGCGGAACAGCAGCCCGAGCGGGGTGTGCGAGGCGGCGGTGGTGATGTCGGTCCTCTTCTCGAGCTCCTGGGCCTCGAACTCCGGGGTCTCGTCGAGGGTGCGGCGGATCATGAAGCCGATGAGCACGACCAGGGCGCTGAGCCAGAACGGCACCCGCCAGCCCCAGGACTGCAGCTGGTCGTCGGGGAGCACCGCGGCGAGGGGCAGGAACACGGCCGGCGCGAGCACCTGGCCGCCCTGGGTGCCGCTCAAGGTGAAGCTGGTGAAGAAGCCGCGCCGGTCGTCGGGCGCGTGCTCGAAGGACATCGAGTTGGCGCCGGCCTGCTCACCGGCCGCGGAGAGGCCCTGGAGCAGGCGGAGCAGGACGAGCAGGGCGGGGGCGAGCAGGCCCACCTGGGAGTACGTCGGGAGGCAGCCGACCAGGAACGTCGAGACGCCCATCAGCAGCAGGGTGCCGACCATGACCTTCTTGCGGCCCATCCGGTCGCCGATGTGGCCCATGAAGAAGGAGCCGATCGGGCGGGCGACGTACGCGACCCCGAAGGTGGCGAACGCGGCGATGGTGGCCGCGGAGTCGTTGCCCTCGGGGAAGAAGATGTCGGGGAAGACCAGGGCCGCGGCGGTGCCGTAGATGGCCAGGTCGTAGTACTCCAGGGCGCTGCCGCTCCAGGCGGCGATGGCGGCCTTCTTCGGCGTGCGCCGGGCGGTGTCCCGGCTGGTCGGTGACTGGGTCATCTCTCGGTCCTCACGTCTCACCCTGCTGGTCCAGGGGCTCGTCGTCGAGTGTGGAAGTGGCGGCAGTCACATGGCAATCGTTTGCCATTTCTTGCCATACTGGGTCCATGGCCACCGTGGAATGCCGTGCCTGAGCGTCGGCGCCGCGCGACGATCACCGACGTCGCGGCGGCCGCCGGTGTCGCGCCGTCGACGGTCTCGCGGGCCTTCAGCCGGCCCGGCCGGGTCAACGCGCACACCCGCGAGCACGTGCTCGCCGTCGCCGAGCAGCTCGGCTACGCGCCCAACCCCACCGCCCGGGCGCTGGAGTCGGGGCGCAGCAGCACCCTGGCGCTGCTGGTCCCCGACATCACCAACCCCTACTTCGCCGGCGTGATCAAGGGCGCCGAGCGGGCCGCGGCCGCGGCCGGGCTGACGCTGGTGCTCGGCGACACCCAGGAGAACCCGACGACCGAGGAGGAGCTCGTGCGGCGCCTCGGGCCGGCCGTCGACGGCTTCGTGCTCAGCGCCTCCCGGCTGCCCGACGCCCGGCTGCGCGAGGCCGCCGAGGTGAACCCGCTGGCGCTGGTCAACCGGGCGACCCCGGGGGTGAGCTGCGTCGTGGCCGACTACGACAACGGCACCCGCCAGATGGTCGACCACCTCGCCTCCCACGGGCACCGGTCCTTCGTGTTCCTCGGCGGCCCCGCGGAGTCCTGGTCCGGCGCCCGGCGCTGGGCCGGCCTGCGGGCCGCGGCTGAGTCGCACGGGATGAGCGCGACGCGGTTCGGGCCCTACACGCCGACGCTGGCGGGCGGTCCGGCCGCGGCCGACGCCGTGCTCGCCGCCGGGGCGACCGCGGTGGTCGCGCACAACGACATGCTGGCGATCGGCGTGCTCCGGCGCCTCGCGGAGCGCGGCGTCGACGTGCCCGGCCAGGTCAGCGTCGTCGGCTTCGACGACATCTTCGGGGCCGACTTCTGCACCCCGCCGCTGACCACGCTCGCCGAGCGCACCGAGGACGCCGGCGCCCGCGCGGTCGAGGTCCTCGCCCAGCAGGCGTACGCCGGGGTCGTCGAGCCCTCGGCGCGGGTGCTCCCGACCCAGCTCGTGGTGCGGGCCTCGACGGGGCCGGCGCCGGGGTGAGGTCCGTGCAGGAGTCACCGGTCAACCGGCGACTCCTGCACCGCCGGCCCGCACCAGGTTCTGCCCGATGAACCGGACCGCGTCCTGCACCTCGGCCGGGCCGACGACCCGGAACGACGCCTGCAGCAGCGCGAGCTGCTGGGCGTACCAGAGCGGCTCGTCGGTCGAGCCGACCAGGCGGGTGCGGTCGTCGTCGAGCGGCTCGAGGCGACCGAGGCTGCGAGGGATCCACGAGGCGACGCTGGCCGCGGGTGCGTCCACGACCACCTCGACCTGGTGGGTCCAGCCGTCGGACAGGTGCTCCTCGACCTCGCGGACCGGGTCGAGGTCGTCGGGCGGGGTGAAGGTCTGCCCGAGCGGCTCGACGCGCACGACCCGGTCGAGGCGGAGCACGCGGCGGCCCCCGGCGGGTCGGGCGGCGCTCGGGTGCGACCAGCAGAGGACGTACCACCGGCCGTGCCGGGTCACCACGCCCCACGGGTCGACGTCCAGCTCCCGGTCGTGACCTGCTCCCGTGCGGTAGCCGAGCCGCAGCCGGCGCCCCGCGGCGCAGGCCTCCACGACCTGCACCGTCGTCTGCGGGTCGGGGGTCGTGTCCTCGTGCGCCCGGCGCGCGGCGCCGATCCGGCGTACGGCGTCGGCGGGCTCGGCGACCGGCGCGGGGAGTGCCCGGATGATCTTGCCGAGCGCGCTGCCCACCGGGTCGTCCGCGTCGGCGGCGGCGTGGTCGCCCTCCAGGACGGCCATCACGAGGGCCAGCGCCTCGGTGGTGGTGAACATCAGCGGAGGCACCCGGTGCCCGCGCCCGACGCGGTAGCCGCCGTACCGTCCCCGCTCGGACTCGACCGGCACCCCGGCCTCGCGCAGGACCGCGACGTACCGCCGGGCGGCCCGGCCCGACACCCCGAGGCGCTCGCCCAGCCGTTCCGCGGTGATGCCCGGGCTGGCCTGGAGCAGCTCGAGGCACACCAGCGCGCGGGCGGTCGGGTTCGTCTCGTCCACCCGACCATGGTCGCACCCGAAACGGAAACGATCCGTCCGCTTTGCCTCCTACGGTGTCGCCATGACGACTGAGACCCACACCCCTCCGCCCTGGGAGCCCCCGGTCGCCGGCACCGAGGTCGAGCACCTCGTCGGCGCCCTCGACCGCCAGCGGACCACCTTCCGCTGGAAGGCCGCGGACCTCGACGCGGCCGGTCTGCAGACTCGGATCGGCGCCTCCTCGATGACCCTGGGCGGCCTGCTCAAGCACCTCGCGTTCGTCGAGGCGTACTACTTCCGGCTCAAGCTGGCCCGGGAGTCGCCGGGCGCCCCGTGGGAGAGCGTCGACTGGGAGGCCGACCCCGGCTGGGACTGGTCCTCGGCGGCGGACGACACCCCCGAGGAGCTCTACGCGCTCTGGGACGGCGCGGTCGCGACGTCGCGCGCGAAGCTGGACGCCGCCCTCGCCGAGGGTGGGCTCGACCAGCCCGTGGACCTCACCTGGCCCGACGGCCGCCGGCCGAGCCTGCGCCGCATGGTCTGCGACCTGATCGAGGAGTACGGCCGGCACACCGGCCACGCGGACCTGATCCGCGAGGCCGTCGACGGACGGACCGGCGAGGACCCGCCGGCCGACTGGCGCCCCTGAGAGGCCCCTCGCGCCCGTGCCGTCACGGTCGGCCGCGGTCGAGGTCGCCGTCAGTGGGGACCTCTGGCCGTGACCGCCGGGGCGGTCCCGGCACTAGGTTCGGCGCCATGAGGAGCATCCTGGAGCGCCTCACCGAGGCGCAGAACGCCCACGACGCCGCGCGCATGGCGTCCCACTTCGCCGAGGACTACGTGAGCGCCCAGCCGGCCCACCCCGGCCGCGCCTTCACCGGTCGGGCCCAGGTGCTGGAGAACTGGACCGCGGTGTTCGCGGGCGTGCCGGACTTCCGGGCCGAGCTGCAGGCGTCGGCCCGGGACGGGGACACCGAGTGGGGTGAGGTCGACTGGCAGGGTCGCCACACGGACGGCGAGCCCTTCGCGATGCGTGGCGTCATCATCGCGACCGTGCGCGACGACCTGATCGCCGAGGCGCGCCTCTACGTGGAGCCCGTGGAGCGCGACGCCGGGGACATCGCGGCCGCCGTGGAGCAGCTCTACCGGCCGCCGGGTGCGACCGGTACCTGAGCGGGGCTCAGGCCTTCTCCACCTCGCTGCGCAGCTTGAGCACCCGCGCGCCGTCGGACTGCTCGATGACGTACGCCGGGTCGTCGTCGCTGCCGTCGCGGGTGATCTCGCTGCCCTGGAGGGTCCGGGTCACCTTCTCGTGATGGATCTCGACGACCTTGCCGGAGGCGGTCCCGTTGCCCCAGGACCAGCTGACCTCGCTGCCCGTGCGGATGCTCATGCGCCCTCACCCGCCCGCGCGGCGTCCTGCTCGGCGGCCGCGGACAGCCGGACCAGCGTCTCCTCGATGCCGCGCCGGTTGCGCGCCGGGAAGCCGGTGACCTCGATGAGGGTCGACCAGAGCCGGTTGTAGCGCGAGTAGTCGAAGGACTCGGTCACCCGGGTCCCGCCCTCGACCGGCTCGAGCTCGTAGCGCCAGCGGTGGCCGCCGAAGTGCCGCCACGCGATGCGGCGGTCCTCCTCGAACTCCACGACCCGGTTCCGGATCTTGTACGGCAGGCCGTACATCTTCATGTCCATCCCGAACTGCGCGCCCTTCGAGAGTCGCTCGGGGCCCGAGACCGTGCCCTGCAGGGTGCCGGAGCCGTCGATGCGCGGGTGCTGGCGCGGGTCGGCGAGGATCGCGAAGACGACGTCCGGCGGCGCCGCGACCGTCGTGCTGGCGGAGACGATGCGTGAGGTCATGGGACCGACAGTAGGCGCAGGCCCCGAACGGACCCGGCGGATTGGCCCCGGCCCGCGGCGCCCCGGTAAGTTGTCCGCGAGCCCGTTGTGGTCCCGATCACAGAGCGCACCACCCCCGCGCCGCTGGTCGGATCCCGCCGATCGGCATGCGGAGACCCCGCGGAGCCGATGACCTCGAAGGAGTGCACGTGACCCAGTCCGGAAGTCCCGGCTTCGGCCCCGATCTGGTGGAGGTCTTCGGACCGTCGCAGTCAGACGGCGGCCCCGAGCTCGTCCAGCTGCTCACCCCCGAGGGCGAGCGCGTCGAGCACCCCGAGTTCAGCTTCGGCGCCGGCATGTCCGCCGACGACGAGGCCGAGATGGTCCGCGGTTTCTACCGCGACATGGTCCTCACCCGGCGCATCGACACCGAGGCCACCGCGCTGCAGCGCCACGGCGAGCTCGGCATCTGGGCCCAGCTGCTCGGCCAGGAGGCCGCGCAGATCGGCGCCGGCCGCGCGCTGCGCCCCCAGGACTACGTCTTCCCGACCTACCGCGAGCACGGCGTCGCCTACTGCCGCGGCGTCGACCCGCTCAACCTCCTCGGCCTGTTCCGCGGGGTCGACCACGGCGCCTGGGACCCGAACGAGAACAACTTCGGGCTCTACACGATCGTCATCGGCGCCCAGACCCTGCACGCCACCGGCTACGCCATGGGCATGCAGCGCGACGGCGTCGTCGGCACCGGCGACCCCGAGCGCGACGCCGCCGTGATCGCCCACTTCGGCGACGGCGCCAGCAGCCAGGGCGACGTCAACGAGGCGTTCATCTTCGCCGCGTCGTACAACGCGCCGGTCGTCTTCTTCTGCCAGAACAACCAGTGGGCCATCTCCGAGCCCATCGAGCGCCAGACCCGCATCCCGCTCTACCAGCGCGCGCTGGGGTTCGGCTTCCCCGGCGTCCGCGTCGACGGCAACGACGTGCTGGCGACGTACGCCGTCACGCAGGCCGCGCTGCAGCGGGCCCGGGACGGTCAGGGCCCGACGTTCGTCGAGGCGTACACCTACCGGATGGGTGCCCACACCACGACCGACGACCCGACCCGCTACCGGCTCTCCGACGACGTCGAGCACTGGAAGCTCAAGGACCCGATCGCCCGCGTCGAGGTCTACCTCAAGCGCAACGGCCTGGCAGACGACGCGTTCTTCGACGCGGTCCGGCAGGAGGCCGACGACCTCGGCCACCACCTGCGCGAGGGCTGCAAGGCGCTGCCCGACCCGACGCCGATGAGCATGTTCGACCACGTCTACGCCGAGGAGACCGACGAGCTGCGCGCCGAGCGCGAGGGCTACGCGGCGTACCTCGAGTCGTTCGAGGGGAGCCACTCGTGAGCAACCAGAAGATCACGCTCGCCAAGGGCCTCAACATGGGGCTGCGCAAGGCGATGGAGGACGACCCCAAGGTCCTCGTCATGGGTGAGGACGTCGGCAAGCTCGGCGGCGTCTTCCGGATCACCGACGGCCTGCAGAAGGACTTCGGCGAGGACCGTGTCATCGACAGCCCGCTCGCGGAGTCCGGCATCGTCGGCACCGCGGTCGGCATGGCGCTGCGCGGCTACCGGCCCGTCGTCGAGATCCAGTTCGACGGCTTCGTCTACCCGGCCTACGACCAGATCGTCTGCCAGGTCGCGAAGATGCACTACCGCTCCAAGGGCAGGAGCAAGATGCCGATGGTCATCCGGATCCCGTTCGGTGGCGGCATCGGCGCGGTCGAGCACCACAGCGAGTCGCCGGAGGCGCAGTTCGCGCACACGCCCGGCCTCAAGGTGGTCGCCTGCTCCAACCCGGTCGACGGCTACTGGATGATCCAGCAGGCCATCGCGTGCGACGACCCGGTCATCTTCCTCGAGCCGAAGCGGCAGTACCACGCCGACAAGGCCGAGCTCGACGAGACCGCGCAGCCCGAGCCGCTCTTCACCTCGCGCGTGGTCCGCCAGGGCACCGACGTGACCGTGCTGGCCTACGGCCCGACCGTGAAGACCGCCATGAAGGCGGCCGAGGCGGCCGCGGTGGAGGGCAAGTCGCTCGAGGTCATCGACCTGCGCACCCTCTCCCCGCTCGACATGGGCCCGGTGCTGGACTCGGTGCGCCGCACCGGCCGCGCCGTGATCACCCACGAGGCGCACGTCAACCTCGGCATGGGGGCGGAGGTGTCTGCCCGGATCACCGAGGAGTGCTTCTACTCGCTCGAGGCCCCGGTCCTGCGCGTGGGCGGCTTCGACACGCCGTACCCCGCCTCGCGGATCGAGGAGGACTTCCTCCCCGACCTCGACCGGGTGCTGGACGCCGTCGACCGCTCGCTGAGCTTCTGAGGAGCCGCGCATGTCTGAGTTCAAGCTTCCCGACGTCGGCGAGGGCCTGACCGAGGCCGAGATCGTGGCCTGGAAGGTCAAGGTCGGCGACGTCGTCGCGATCAACGACATCATCGTCGAGATCGAGACCGCCAAGTCCCTGGTCGAGCTGCCGTCGCCGTTCGCCGGCACCGTGCTCGACCTGATGGTGCCCGAGGGCGAGACCGTCCCCGTCGGCACGCCGATCATCTCGATCGGCGACGCCAGCGCGGCGCCGGCCCAGCCCGCCCCGGCCGCTCCGGCCCAGCCGGAGATGGAGATCGACCTGTCCAACCCGCGCGCCTCCGGCGGCGGCGAGGGCGAGAGCCTGGTCGGTCGCAACAAGGTCGAGCGCGGCGCCGTACGCCGGGCCCGCAAGGGCGCGCCGACCGCCGGGGTGGCCGCCGGGGCCGCGGCCGCGCACCAGCAGACCCAGGGCGCGTTCGAGCCCGGTCCTGCACCCCAGGTCGAGGCCGCCGACGAGCCCGCCGTGCCCGCAACCTCGGCCATCCCGGTCGGTGGACGCCAGCAGGCGACCGCGCTGGTGCCCGAGTCGGTGACCTCGCCGACCGCCGCCCGCGCGCTGGCCAAGCCGCCGGTGCGCAAGCTGGCCAAGGACCTCGGCATCGACATCACCCGGGTCACCCCGACCGGCCCGAACGGCACCGTCACCCGCACGGACGTCGAGTCCGCGGCCTCGGGCTCGGGCGCCACGTCCTACGCCCCGGCTGCTCCTGCGACCACCTCGTACGACGTCCCGGCCGGTCAGCGCGAGACCCGCGAGCCGATCAAGGGCGTGCGCAAGATGATGGCGCAGGCGATGAGCCAGTCCGCCTTCACCGCCCCGCACGTCACCGAGTGGATCACCGTCGACGTGACCCGCACGATGGAGCTCGTCGAGCGGCTCAAGGCGCGTCGCGAGTTCCGCGACGTGAAGGTCTCGCCGCTGCTGGTGCTGTCCCGCGCAGTGATGCTGGCGATGAAGCGGACCCCGGAGATCAACTCGTTCTGGGACGAGGCCGCGCAGGAGGTCGTGCTCAAGGGCTACGTGAACCTCGGCATCGCGGCCGCGACCCCGCGCGGGCTGGTCGTGCCGAACGTCAAGGACGCCGACTCGCTGTCCCTGCTCGAGCTCGCGGGTGCGCTCAACCAGCTCACCGCGACCGCGCGTGAGGGCAGGACCCAGCCGGCCGAGATGAGCGGCGGGACGTTCACGATCACCAACGTCGGCGTCTTCGGCGTCGACGCCGGCACGCCCATCATCAACCCCGGCGAGTCGGCGATCCTCTGCTTCGGCGCGGTCCGCAAGCAGCCCTGGGTGGTCACCGGGGCCGACGGCGAGGACGAGCTGGCGATCCGCCAGATCACCACGCTGGCGCTCTCCTTCGACCACCGGCACATCGACGGCGAGAAGGGCTCGCGCTTCCTCGCCGACGTCGCCGGCATCCTCGAGGACCCGGCCACGGCCCTGCTCTTCTGACTCGCCGCACGTGCTCTGATCCCGCCCACGTGTTCTGATCCTGCCCACGCCGAGTCGGCGCTGGTTGACGCCTGATGTGGTCGACCAACGCCGACTCGACGTGCTTGAACGGGTCGGCCGGGGGTAGGACTGGGGCGTGACGAGTCTCGGTGGCTACCCCGCGCCCGGGGAGATGATGGGCTCCTACCGGATCGGCCGGCGGCTCGGGGGCGGCGGGATGGGCGTGGTGTTCGAGGCGCTCGACACCGTGCTCGACCGGCAGGTGGCGTTGAAGGTGATCTCCCCGCACCTCGCCGACGACCCGGGCTTCCGGGCCCGCTTCACCCGCGAGGCGCAGGCACAGGCCTCGCTGGACTCCCCGCACGTCGTGCACGTCTACGCCCACGGCGAGGCCGACGGCCGGCTCTACATCGCGACCCAGCTGGTGCCCGACGGCGACCTCGGCCTGATGATCCAGGCGCACGGCGCACCCCCGCTGCGCACGGCCGTGGACCTGATCGGGCAGGTCGCCGCCGGGCTGGCCGACGCGCACGCCGCCGGGCTGGTCCACCGCGACATCAAGCCCGCGAACGTGCTGGTCCGGCGCCGGGAGGCCGGGGTGGCGGCGTACCTCGGCGACTTCGGCATCGCCCGCCAGGTCGACGGTGAGCAGACCCTCCACACGACCGGGACGATCGGGACGCCGACGTACATGGCACCCGAGCTGCACACCGGAGGCACGGCCGGGGTGGCCAGCGACGTCTACTCCCTGGGGTGCCTGCTGTGGGCGACGGTCAGCGGCACCGCGCCGTACTCCGGCACCTCGGACTTCCAGGTCGTGACCGCCCACCTCGAGCAGCCGGTCCCACAGCTGGAGGGAACCAGCGCGCTGGTCGCCGAGGTCAACCGGATCCTGCGCACCGCGATGGCCAAGCGGCCCGAGGAGCGCTACGCATCGGCCGGGGCGATGCGCAACGACCTGCGCCGCGCGATCGCGCTGAGCGACCAACCGGGGACCTCCCCGCTGTCGGCCGCACCCCCCGGCCGGGACCCCGGCGCCCGCGGGCCGCCGTCGGGTCGGTCTCGTGGTCGTCCTCGTGGCGCTGCTGGTCGCGCTCGGCGTCGTGACGGCGTACGCCGTCACCTCCGGCGGCGACGACCCCGCCTCGGTCGCGGGGGACACGCCGACGACGTCCGCCCCGGCCACCGACGAGCCGAGCTCCGCGACCCCGACCCCGGACGCCCCGGCCTCGACCGCCTCCGGCTCGTCACCGGACGAGCAGCAGGCGATCGACAGCTTCGCCTCGGCGCTGGAGGAGCAGGGCCTGATGGACGCCACCCAGTCCGAGTGCGTGGCCCGCACCGTCGTCGACGACGTGGGGCTCGACGCCCTGGTGCAGCAGGGTTTCTTCGACGAGGACCAGACCTTCCTCGACCCCGATCTCGGGGACGAGCCGGCGCTCAAGGAGGCCCTCACCAGTGCGACGTTCAGCTGCCTGACCTGAGGTCGCGCCGGCTTCACACGTAGCGGCGCGCACGCTCCGCGGGGGAGCCCGGGCCCGCGTCGAGGAGCGCGGCCAGCTCGTGCTCGAGCACCGCGCCGACCCGCTGGCAGAACGCCTCGGGCTCGTCGGCGGCGTCGGGCATCTCGGCCACGATCCGGTCCACGATGCCCAGGTCGCGCAGGTCGAGGGCGCGAACCCGCTGCGCCCGGGCCATCTCCGGGGCGTGGTCGAGGTCGCGGTGCACGATCGCGCTGGCCCCCTCGGGCGGCAGCGGGGAGAGCCACGCGTGCTGGGCGGCCACCACCCGGTCCGCGGGCAGGAAGGCCAGGGCGCCGCCGCCGTTGCCCTCGCCGAGCATCAGGCACAGGGTCGGTGCGTCGAGCGTGACCAGGTCGGCCAGGCAGCGCGCGATCTCGCCGGCCAGCCCGCCGTTCTCGGCGTCCGCGGAGAGCGCGGCCCCCTGCGTGTCGATCACCGTGACCAGCGGCAGCCCGAGCTCCGAGGCAAGCCGCATGCCGCGCCGGGCCTCACGCAACGCCTCGGGACCCATCGGGTGGTCGGCGGTCTGGCCCCGCCGGTCCTGGCCGAGGAAGACGCAGGGGGCCTCGCCGAAGCGGACCAGCGCGAGCAGCAGGCCCGGGTCGTGCTCGCCCTGACCGGTGCCGTTGAGGGGGATGACGTCGCTGGCGGCGTACTTCAGCAGCCGGCGTACGCCGGGCCGGTCCGGCCGGCGCGACCGGGTGACGGCGTCCCAGGTCTCGACGTCCGGCAGCGGGGTGAGCGGGATCGGGGCCGGCACCGGCTGGATGCCGTGCCGCGGGGCGAGCAGGATGGTGAGCGCCCGGTCGAGGATCCCGGCGATCTCCTCGGGCGCGACGACCGCGTCGATGATGCCGTGGGCGTAGAGGTTCTCCGAGGTCTGCACGCCGTCCGGGAACGGCTTGCCGTAGAGCGCCTCGTAGACCCGCGGGCCGAGGAACCCGACCAGCGCGCCCGGCTCGGCGACGGTCACGTGGCCCAGCGACCCCCACGAGGCCATGACGCCGCCGGTGGTGGGGTGGCGCAGGTAGACGAGGTAGGGAAGGCCGGCCGCCTTGTGCGCGGCCACCGCCTCGGAGATCCGCACCATCTGCACGAACGCCGGCGTGCCCTCCTGCATCCGGGTCCCGCCGCTGACCGGCGCCGCGAGCAGCGGCAGGCCCTCGCGGGTGGACCGCTCGATCGCCGCCACCAGCCGGTCGGCGGACGCCCGGCCGATGGAGCCGGCGAGGAACGCGAACTCGCCCATCACCACCGCGACCCGACGGCCGTGCATCAGTCCCTCGCCGCTGAGCACGGACTCGTCGACGCCGCTCTTCTCGGCCGCGGCGGCGAGCTCGACGGCGTACTCCTCGGAGATGTCGCCGCGCACCGGCGGCTGGTCCCACGACGTCCACGACCCCTCGTCGAGGACCAGGTCGATGAGGTCGGCGGCGGAGAGGCGCGCGGGGCGCGGTGAGGTCGTCACCTCCGGAAGGCTAGCCCGGCCCGATGCCTCCTGCTGTTGTCAGAGATTGCCGTCGCTGGGGCCGGTGATTGGTAGGCGGTCGTCGGGTGGGCGGGCGGCTCGGGAACACCGGGCCGCGGCGACCTGTTCGCCCCTCGTGACCCTCGAGGCCTCGTCCGCCCTGCTCCCGCTGCTGCGCGACCGCCGCAGCGTCCGGTCGTACGACGACACCCACGAGCTGTCCGGCGACGACCTCCGGGCCCTCCTCGAGGCCGCGCGTTGGGCGCCCTCGGCCGGCAACTCCCAGCCGTGGGCCTTCCTGGTCGCCCGACGCGGGGACGCCGCCCACGAGGCGTTCGTGCCGCTGCTGTCGCGGGGCAACCTGTCGTGGGCGCCACGGGCCAGCGCCCTGCTCTTCACCCTCCACCAGGTGGCGACGGGGCCCGAGGACGACGCGTTCGTCTACTCCGACTACGCCGCCTACGACCTCGGCCAGGCGGTCGCCCAGCTCAGCGTCCAGGCGCTGGCCCTAGGCCTGGTGGTCCACCAGTTCGCCGGGTTCGACCACGAGCGGCTGGCCGAGGTGGCGCGGGTGCCGCGGCACTGGCGGGTCACCACGGGCGTCGCGCTGGGCCGGGCGCTGCCGGTGGACGAGCCGGGTGACCCGCTGGCCCGCGAGCGTGACGGGCGTCCGCGCACCCGCAAGCCCTTGGCCGAGGTGGCGTTCGGCGCGACGTTCGGCGCGGGGCTCGACCTGCGCTGACCCGGCTCAGCCGCGCTCGTGCCAGGCGCGCAGGACCTTCTCCTCCGCCTCGCGCGACCAGCCGGTGACCGCGGCGTCCGGCGTCTCGCGCAGCCAGAGCAGCGTGTCCCGCGCGGTCTCCGACAGCGGCCGGGTGGTCAGCCCGGCGTCGTACGACGCGGACACGTCGTGGGCCATCAGGCCGGCGTACTCCGGCATCGGCAGCCACACGGGCACCGAGGCCGGGCCCATCCACGGCGCCACCTCGTGCTCGACCAGGAAGTCCTGCTCGACGGCGGTGAACGTGGTCGAGGTCGGGTCGTGCAGCCCGAGCTCGCGAGCGGCCGCCGCGACCGCGTCGGTGAACGCCGCACGGGTCGTGGCCCGGCCGGTGCCGTCGAAGGTGCCCGCGCGGCGGTCCTCGGCGCAGGTCACGATCCAGGCGGCGAGGTCGCGCACGTCGATGACCTGCACCGGGTCGTCGGCCGAGCCGGGGACCAGCACCTCGGGGTGGTCGGCGGTGTCGGCCAGCCGCGCGGGCCAGTAGGAGAAGCGGCCCGAGGGGTCGCCGGGGCCGACGATGAGGCCGGGTCGGATGACGGTGGCCGACGCGGCGCCCTGCGTGACCGCCTGCTCGCAGGAGACCTTCATCGGCCCGTAGGCCCCGGGGTCCTCCTTCAGGTCCACGTCGTCGTGGACCGGGTCGCGCAGCGGGAGCGTGCCGGGTCCTCCGGGGACCGAGTCGTCGGCGTAGACGTTGATCGTGGAGACGAAGACCCAGTGGGCGCTGGGGGTCCGCGCGACCGCGGTGCGCACCCACGAGGGCAGCCGCGCGACGTCGACCACGGCGTCGTACTCGTCGGCGAGCTCGTCGGGCAGGCCCGCGGACCGGTCGGTCGCGACGTGCCGCACGCCCTCGGGCAGGGACCCGGAGGACCCTCGGCACGCGCAGGTCACGTCGTGACCGCGGAGCAGGGCCTCCTCGGCCACCGCGCGGGACAGGAACACCGAACCACCGAGCACCAGGAGTCGCATGCCCCCACCGAACCGTGTCGGCCGCCCTCGGGCAACGGTTTCCGCTCTCGGCAGAAGCGACGTGTCGGCGTCAGGAGCGCGGGGACGCCCGCCCGAGCAGCCAGGCGTCGAAGAGGGGCTCGAGGTCCTGCCCGGTGCGGTCGGACCAGAAGGACACGATGTCGTCGTAGGTGGCGTTGCCGTCCTCGTGGGCCTCCGGCCAGGCGCGCACGCCGGACCAGAACGCGTCGTCGCCGACCTTGCGCCGCAGTGCGTCCCACATCAGGGCAGGGCCGTAGTAGACGTTGCCCTCGCCGAAGGTGGCCGGGTCGAAGTCGGCCGGCGGGCCGGACTGGCGGCGCATCGCGGGCTCCTGCGCGGCCCAGCCCTGCAGCACCTGCTCGAAGGGGACGCCGGTGCTCTCGGCCTGCCACATGCCCTGGAGGTACATCGCCATGCCCTCGCTCATCCACACGCCGCTCCAGCTGGCGGGGGTGACCACGTCGCCGTACCACTGGTGCACCATCTCGTGCACGAGCACCTCGGGGGAGGTGGCGTAGTCGGTCTCGCCCAGCGTGAGCATGGTCTGGGTCTCCATGCCGCTGCGCGAGTCGACCAGGACGATCCCCAGCGAGGAGAAGGGGTAGGGCCCCAGCCTCGCCTCGATCCAGTCCAGCTCGTCGGCCGCGGACCGCAGCCCGGCCGTCAGGTCGGGCCGGTCGGTGGGCACCCAGTAGGTGACCGGCACACCGCTGTCGGAGCGGTCGCGCACGTCGAGGTAGTCGCCGATCGCGATCGTGGTCAGGTAGGAGGCCGCCGGCTCGTCGAGGCGCCAGTGGGTGACGGTGTCGCCGTCGACCTCGTCGCGAGACTCAAGGGTGCCGTTGGCGACACCGACCATCGGGGAGGGCACGGAGATCGTGAAGTCGTAGAGCGCCTTGTCCGAGGGCTGGTCGTTCACGGCGTACCACGAGTAGGCGCCGAAGGGCTCCTGCATGGTCCAGACGCCTCCGTCGGCGGTGGTGGTCCAGCCGACGGTGTCGAAGTCGGAGCGGGTGGTGGGTGCGTCCACCGGCTCGGGCCTGCCGGTGTACTCCACGACGAGCGTGTGCCGCGCGTCCCTGGTGACGGGCGCGTGCACGACCAGGTCCTTGCCCGGGTGGTCGAAGTCGGCGTCCTCGCCGTCCACGCGGACGGACGTGACCTCCAGGGCCTGCTCGAGGTCGAGCTGGAACCGCCGGGCGTCCCGGGTCGCGCGGAAGACCAGCGTCTCGACGCCGGTGAGCGTGGTGGCCTCGGGGGACCAGGTGAGGTCGAGCCCGTAGTGGAGCGCGTCCACGCCCGGGTCGCCGACGTCGGGGTAGACGTCGTCCTCCACCGGCGTGCTCAGCGCGACGTCCAGCGCGGGGTCGTCGGTGGCCGGTGTGCTGGCCGGGGCGGCCGGGCCGCCGCCGGAGCCCGTGGATCCCGTGGACGCCGGGGAGCCTTCAGGGTGGGGGTCGTCGGCCGAGCACCCGGCGGCCAGCCCGGCCGCGAGCAGGGCCGCCGCCAGGCCCAGGGGGATCCGGCGCATCAGTCGCCCGCCCGAAGCAGCGGCCGGGCCAGCTTGCGGCCGTGGTGGATCTGCGCCTTGACGGTGCCGAGGGGCGCGCCGACCTGCTCGGCGATCTCCTCGTAGGACAGGCCGTAGACGTCGCGCAGCAGCAGCGGCTCGACGAACTGGGGGTGGTCGCGCTCGATGCGCTCCATCGCCTCGAGCAGGTCCAGACGGGTGCCTGCGATGACGCTGGTGGTGCGCGGGTCGGGCTTCTCGAGCGGGAGCACGTCGCTGGCGACCGCCTGGTTCTTCATCCGGCGGTACGTCGTGCGCGCGGAGTTGACCGCCACCACGTGCATCCAGGTGGTGAAGCGGCCGCGGCCGCCCCAGCTGCCGATCTTGTTGGCGATGTTGATCAGCGCCTCCTGGCAGGCGTCCTCGGCGTCCGGCGTGTAGGGCAGCACCCCCCGGCACACGTTGAGCGCCCGCGGGCGGACGGCCGCGAGCAGCAGCTCGAGCGCGTCGCGGTCCCCGTCCCGGGCGCGGCGGGCCAGCTCGTCGATCTCGTCGGCGGTGGCGGCGTCGTGCGTCGTGTCCCCTGACATGCCGCACATCCTGCCCCGCTCACCCGAAATCATGTAGCCGCAGATCATGGAGGGAGCGGGGCAGGACGTGGGCTCACTTCACCTCGGACCGCAGCACCATCCGGACGCCGACGGCCAGCGGGATGACCAGCCAGGCCAGTCCGGTGATCCCCAGCTGCAGCCACTGCTCGCCGGTCAGCCCGCCGTCGAAGAGCGTGCTCTGGGTGTAGTTGAAGTCCACCCACGGCTGCAGGTCCTTGAACCACTGCTGGTTGGCCGCGAGCACCATCGAGAGCGTCGGCAGCACGAACGAGTAGACGAAGTAGGACACGATCGCACCGGGCGAGTTGCGGATGACCACACCGAGCATGAAGCCGATCAGCAGCCCCAGCACGTTGGC
The DNA here is from genome assembly GCF_042653125.1 of Nocardioides sp. GCM10023255. Taxonomy (NCBI): domain Bacteria; kingdom Bacillati; phylum Actinomycetota; class Actinomycetes; order Propionibacteriales; family Nocardioidaceae; genus Nocardioides; species Nocardioides sp. GCM10023255. The sequence goes on along the minus strand of NZ_JBHSHU010000004.1, from coordinate 290,628 downwards.
GAGCACGATGTAGAGCAGGCTGTCGAGCCCGAGGTCCCAGGTGGTGTCGACGCCGGCGATGGCGGCGCCGACGACGTTGCCGACCGCGCCGATCGCGAAGGCCACCAGGATCGACGCCACGCCGACCGCCACGGCGACGATGCCCTTGGCCAGGATGGTCCGCCCTCGGTGGGGCACCAGCGTGAACGTCGTCAGCCCGCTGCGCTGGCTCCACTCGCCGGTGACCGAGAGGATCGCGATCATCGGCAGGATGATGGTCATCGGCACGCCGATGGCGGCGGCGAACGAGTCGTAGGTCAGGCTGCTGTCCGGAGCCCAGAGGATCACGGCCGCGGTCGCGAGCAGGGCGGTGATGCCGATGCTCGCGAGCATCCAGAAGCCGGACCTCGTGTCGAAGCTCTTGCGTGCCTCGACCGCGACGATCCGGGACAGCGGGATCGGGCGCGGCGGCGTGCGCCGGGCCAGGTCGCGGGCGGGCAGGGTCGTGGTGGTCATGCGACCGCTCCTTCTCGTTGGGTGTCGGCGGTGAGCTCGAGGAACATCTCCTCGAGGCCGGCGCCGTCGGCCGGGCGCAGCTCGCGCAGGGCGATGCCGGCCTGGAGCGCGACCTTGCCGACCAGCTCGGGGTCGGCGTCGGTGCGCAGGGTGTCGTCGGCGGTGGTGGTGTGGGTGATGCCCGAGGCGGTGAGCGCCCGGGCCAGGTCGGCGGGGTCGGCGGTCCGGACCAGGGTGCCGGCCGCGGCCAGCAGCTCGGCCTTGGTGCCCTGCGCGACGATCCGGCCCTGGCCGATGACGACCAGGTCGTCGGCGACGACCTCGATCTCGTGCAGCAGGTGCGAGGAGAGCAGCACGGTGGCGCCGCGGTCGGCGTACCCCCGCAGCAGGTCGCGCATCCAGCGGATGCCCGCGGGGTCGAGGCCGTTGGCGGGCTCGTCGAGGATCAGCACCTCCGGCTCGCCGAGCAGCGCGGTGGCGATCCCGAGTCGCTGGCGCATGCCGAGGGAGTAGTGGCGCACCCGGCGCCCGGCCTCCTCCGGGGTCAGGCTGACCAGCTCGAGGATCTCGTCGACCCGCCGCGACGGCAGGCCCATCGTCCTGGCCGCGACCGTGAGGATCTCGCGGCCGGTGCGGCCGGCGTGCTGCGCCGACGCGTCGAGCAGGACGCCGACCTCGAGGCCCGGGTTGGGCAGGTCGGCGAACCGGTGTCCGCAGACCTCGGCGGTGCCGGACGTGGGGGGCGTGAGCCCGACCAGGACGCGCATCGTCGTGGACTTGCCGGCGCCGTTGGGGCCGAGGAACCCGGTCACGCGACCGGGCCGTGCGGTGAAGGTGACGTCGTCGACCGCGGTGAAGTCGCCGTACTTCCTGGTGAGGCTCTGGACAGTGATCATGCGGAAGAGACTCGCGCGCCGGGGCGGGTCCGCACATCGGGGAAGCCGCTGAACCCGACCCCGGGACCCACCCCTGACCCTTCTCGGGGTCGACCCCGAGAGCCCCCATAATGCTGGGGTGTCCATGCCCTCCCGACTCGGTCGCTACGCCGTGCGCCGGCGGATCGGCTCCGGGGGGTTCGCGACCGTCTGGCTGGCCTACGACGAGCAGCTCGACTCGCCGGTCGCGGTGAAGGTCCTCGCGGACAACTGGACCGAGGACCACCACGTCCGGCAGCGGTTCCTCGAGGAGGGCCGCTACCTGCGCAAGGTCGAGTCGCCGCACGTCGTGGCCGTCTACGACGCGGGCGAGCTCGACGACGGCCGTCCCTACCTGGTGATGTCGTACGCCGACCAGGGGACGCTCGCGGACCGGCTCGAGGTCGAGGGGCTCACCCCGGGGCAGGCGCTCGAGGTGGTCCGCCAGGTCGGGGCGGGGCTGCAGGCGCTGCACCAGCGCGGCATCCTGCACCGCGACGTGAAGCCCGCGAACGTGCTGTTCCGCACCGTCGAGGGCCCGCGACCCGGCGAGACCGAGGTGCGCGCGATGGTGGGCGACCTCGGCCTCGGCAAGGCGCTGGACATGTCCTCGCGGCTGACGATGATCGCCGGCACGCCCTCCTACGTCGCCCCCGAGCAGGCGCAGGGCGAGGGCCTCGACGCCCGGGCCGACCAGTACTCCCTGGCCTCCCTGACCCACCAGCTGCTCAGCGGGCGGGCACCGTACTCCCACGCCTCGCTGGCCGCGGCCGCCGACCCGGGGCCGCCGCCCCCGCTCTCGACGCCGGAGCGCTCGTTCCCGCCCGCGGTGGACGCGGTGGTCGCCCGCGGGCTGGCCCCGGACCGCGAGGACCGGTGGCCCGACGTGGCGTCCTTCGTCGCGGCACTCGCCGCGGCGCTCGGCCCGGTCGGCACCGGCCCGCAGGAGCCGGCGGCACCGCAGCCCTGGCTGCCGGTCGACCCGCAGCTGACCCAGCCGGGGGCGGCCCCGACGCCGCGACCGGCCTCCGACGACCTGGCACCGCCCTCGCCCCCGCGCCGCGGGCGGCGTCGGGCGGTCGCCGCGGGCGCGGGCGTCGTCGCGCTGGTCGTGGGCGGCGCGACCGGCTACCTGGCCGAGCAGCGGATGGGCCGCGAGGCGACGCTGAGCGACGCGCAGGGCTACCTGTCGGTGAGCGTGCCCGAGGGGTGGGACCGCGCGGTCGCCGAGGACGGCTGGACGCCGCCGGGCGACAAGGCGGTCTTCCCGGCGCTGTCGGTCGGCACCTCCGCGCACTGGACGGCGACGGACGGCGCCGGCCAGGGCGTGTTCGTCGGCATCCTCCCGGGCAGCGAGCTGCCCACGCAGGTGCCGCGGCACCCCGAGTGCGGTGACGCGCAGGACCCCGTGGACGACACCGTCGACGGCAACGACTCGGTCACCGTCGTCTACTCCGCGTGCCCGGGCGGTGTGACGGTCGAGCGGGTGGTGCAGGTGGCCGAGAACCGGCTGCTGTGGGTGCAGGTGCGCAGCGCCGACCGGGCGACGGCCAACCAGGTGCTCGACGCCGTGCAGACGCACGGCATCTAGGGCACGTCTCTCTGGTCGGGGCGCCTGCTGCGCGGGCTCTCGCATCCGATCTGGCGGCGTTGTCGGCGACTCGTCGGGACTCCGTCCCGCCTTCGCGCCTCCGCCTTGCCAGATACGGCGCGAAATCCCGCTCGCGACGGCGCCGACTTGAGAGACGCCCTGGTCGCCTACTGCACCTTGGCGATGCTCCGGGAGACCTCGGTCATCAGGTTGTCGAGCCCGGTCCGGTCGACCTCGCGGCCCACGACCGACATCTCGAACGTCGCCTCGTCCGAGCCGGGGACGCTGAACCACTGGAAGGTGTTGAAGCGCAGCCGGTCGGTGTCGGGGTCGCGGTAGCTGAACGACAGCAGGTCCTGGGTCTGGCCGAGGACCTCGACGTCCTCGTAGCCGGCCTGCATCGCGGAGAGCTTCTGCGCGACCATGGCGGCCTTGGTCTTGTGCTCGGTCGAGAGCTTCACGCGCAGGCTGAAACCGCCCACGGTCGGCTCGTCCGCGGGGCGCCAGCGCACCTCGTCGAGCGCCTCCGTCGTCGAAACCCAGCCCTTCGGGGCGGCGTAGACCCACTCGTACGGCGCGTCACCGAGCGTGTGCCGGCGGTAGTCCAGGCCGGCCTGGAGCGGCGGGTAGCCGATGTCGGGAGCGAAGTCGCGCACCGGGTCGACCGGGATCGAGGGATCCGACGCCGGGACCGGCGCGGCCTCGGCGGCCGCCACCGGGGCGTCCCGCAGCACGTGGCCGGTGGCGAACCCGCCCGCGGCGCCGAGCAGGGCGAGCGCCAGCACCGCCCCGAGTCCCCGCACGCCCATGGGCGACACCGTAGCCGTCGCGACGATGAGTTCCGCCGTTCGCCCGGGTCTGTCGTGTACGTCGCCCGCCGTTCGTGGTGGGGGTAGGAGCCCCGGGACCGGGGCGTGACGACAGGAGATCCCCGATGGCACCCCACGCCCTCGACCACCGGACCCGCTGGCTGGCCCTCTACGTGCTCTGCCTGGGCGACCTGATGATCGTGCTCGACTCGAGCATCGTGAACGTCGCCCTGCCCTCCATCCAGACCGACCTCGGGTTCTCGGCGTCCGCGCTGGCCTGGGTCGTCAACGCCTACCTGCTCACGTTCGGCGGGTTCCTGCTGCTCAGCGGCCGGCTCGGTGACCTGCTGGGCAACAAGCGGGTCTTCTCGGTCGGGGTCGTCGCCTTCACGGTCTCGTCCGTCGCCTGCGGGCTGGCGCCGTCCGCAGGCCTGCTCGTGGTCGGCCGGGCGGTGCAGGGACTCGGGGGCGCCGCGGTCTCGGCGGTCGCGCTGTCCCTCATCATGGGGCTCTTCTCCGACCCGGCCGAGCGGGCCAAGGCCATGGGCTTCTTCGGCTTCGTGATGTCCGGGGGTGGCGCCGTGGGCGTGCTGGCCGGTGGGGTCCTGACCGGACTCTTCTCGTGGCACTGGATCTTCCTGGTGAACGTGCCCGTCGGGGTCGCCGTGTGGCTGGGCGCCCGTCGGGTGCTGCCGGCCGACGACGTCGTGCCCGGCACCGGGCGCCTCGACGTGCCCGGCGCCCTGCTCGTCACGGTGGCGCTGATGCTCTCGGTCTACGGCATCGTGGGTGGCAACGAGGCGGGCTGGACCTCGGTGCGCACCCTGGGCCTGCTCGGGGCGTCGGTCGTGCTGCTGGGTGGGTTCGTCGCCTGGGAGGCCCGGACGGCGTACCCGCTGGTGCCGCTGCGGCTGTTCTCCCTGCGCAACGTCGCCGTCTCCCAGGTCGTGGGGGTGCTGTGGGCGGCCGCGATGTTCGCGTGGTTCTTCCTCGCCGCGCTCTACCTGCAGCGGGTCCTCGGTTACGACGCCCTCGAGGTCGGCCTGGCGTTCCTGCCCACCAGCGTGGTGATGGCGTTCTGCTCGCTGCGGGTGTCCGACCGCCTCGTCATGCGCTTCGGGATCCGCGTGCCGCTGACCGCGGGCCTGCTGCTGGCCGCCGCCAGCCTGGCGCTGTTCTCGCGCGCCCCGGTCGGCGGCGGCTTCGTCACGGACGTGCTGCCCTCGATGCTGCTGCTCGGCGCCGGTGCGGGCATCGCGTTCAACCCGGTGCTGCTGGCCGCGATGGGCGACGTGGAGCCGCACGAGTCCGGTCTGGCGTCCGGGGTGGTCAACACGTCCTTCATGATGGGCGGCGCTCTCGGGCTCGCGGTGCTGGTGAGCCTGTCCGCGCACCGCACCGGCTCGCTGCTCGCCGACGGCAGCGCACCGCTGGAGGCCCTCAACGGCGGCTTCCAGGTCGCCTTCGCCGCCGGTGCCGTCTCCGCCCTCCTCGCCGCCGTCCTCGGCGGCGCCCTGCTCCGGCCTCGCCCCCTCGCCGAGCCGGCGCCCGTCGACGAGGAGGTGTGCCGCCCCGTCGCCTCGTGACGTCTCAGCGGGCCGACCCGTCGCAGGTTCACCGGGCGGCGGCCGTTAGCGTGCCGATCGTGACGAGCCACCTGATCCGCGACGCCCGCCTCGTCCCGCTCTCGCCGGGCGAGGACGCCCCCGACCGACCCGTCGACGTCCTGGTGGAGGACGGCCGGGTCACCGCCGTGGGCCCGGGCCTCGACCGGCCGGACGGCGTACCGGAGTCGGACGCGGAGGGACGCTGGGCGATCCCGGGCCTGTGGGACCAGCACGTCCACCTCGGGCAGTGGACGCTGGCCAGCCAGCGGCTCGACCTGGCCTCGGCCCGGTCGCCGGAGGACGCGACCCGGCTGGTGGCCGAGCGGATCGCCGAGTGGCCCGACCACCCGGTGATCGGCTGGGGCCACCGCTCGGGCGGCTGGGACCGCGACGTCACGGTCTCCGAGCTCGACGCGGTGTCCGGGGACACCCCCGTGGTGCTGATCTCCGGCGACGGGCACCACGCGTGGCTCAACACCACCGCGCTGATGCACCTCGCGATGCCGGTCCGTGACTCGGTGGTCCGGGAGGCCGAGTGGTTCGCGGCGTACGCCCGCCTCTCCACCCTGGTCGGCGACGACGGCACGTCGGCCGAGGCCTACCGCCGCACGCTCGAGCACGCGGCGTCCCTGGGGATCGTCGGCATCGTGGACTTCGAGTTCAGCGGCGGTGCCCGCGAGTGGGCCGAGCGCTGGGCGGCCGGGGCGGACCTGCTGCGGATCCGGATGGCGACGTACGCCGACACGCTCGAGGACGTCATCGCGGCCGGGCTGCGCACCGGCGACCCGCTGCCCGGGTGCGACGCCCGGGCGGTCATGGGGCCGCTGAAGATCATCAGCGACGGCTCGCTCAACACCCGCACGGCCTGGTGCTGCGAGCCGTACGCCGACGCCCACCGCCTGGAGTACCCCTCCGGCCAGCCGAACCTGTCGACCGACGAGCTGCGCGACCTCCTCGCGCGCGCCCACGCGAGCGGGCTGGAGGTCGCCACCCACGCGATCGGCGACGCGGCGGTCGGGGCCGCTCTCGACGCCTACGCGAGCACGGGGGCACGCGGCTCGATCGAGCACGCGCAGATGGCGCGGCGCGCCGACATCGCCCGGATGGCCGGGCTGGGGATCCGCGCCAGCATCCAGCCCGCGCACCTGCTCGACGACCGCGACCTGACCGAGAAGATCTGGGGCGAGCGCTCGGAGCGGTGCTTCGCGTTCCGCTGGATGCTCGACGAGGGCGTGGAGCTGGCGATGGGGTCGGACGCGCCGGTCTCGCCGCTGGACCCATGGCTGGCCATCGCGGCGGCCGTACACCGCAGCGCGGACGAGCGCGCGCCGTGGCACCCCGAGCAGGCGCTCACCCCGGCCGAGGCGCTGGCCGCCTCGGTCGACGGGCAGCCGACGGTCGGCCCCGGCTCGGTGGGCGACCTCGTGCTGCTGGACCGGGACCCCCTCGCGGGGAGCGCGAACTCGGCGGCCAACGGCGAGCTGCTGCGCACGATGCCGGTCGCGGCGACGTTCGTCGGCGGGGCCGTCGCGCACGACGTGCGCTAGGGGTCCGGGCGCTCCCGGATCAGAACGGGTCGGGTGCCGGCTCCACGTCGGGGGTCGTGCCCGGGTCCTCGCCGGGCGACGGCTCCGGGGTGGGGATGCCGTGCGGGTCGCCGCTCGGGACGACGTCGGGATCGGGTGCGGGATCGGTCGGGATGCTCATGCGGGGGTCGTACCCGCCGCCGGACGAGTCATGAACCCGGCCGGGATCAGCCGGTGACCGCCTTGACCAGGTCGGCGAGCTCGGGGGTGTTCTCGGCCTCGGTGAGCGCGGCCTCGAGGGCGTCGTCGTGCGCCGGCCGCGCGCGGTCCAGCGCCGTGCGCCCTGCGGGGGTCAGCTCGGTGTAGATGCCGCGCCGGTCGTCCGCGCACAGGATCCGGGTGAGCAGGCCGCGGTCCTCGAGCCGGTTGACCAGCCGGGTGGAGGCGCTGGGGGAGAGGCCGGCGGCGCGACCGAGCTGGGCCATCCGCATGTGCCAGCCGTCCTGGCGCGACAGCGCGTCCATCACCGTGAACTCCACGACCGACAGCTCGTGCTCGGCCTGCAGCGCCTTCTCCAGGCGGCTCTCGATGAGCTGGTGCAGGGCCGCGAGCCGGCGCCATCCCTGGGCGCGGACCTCGACGGCCTCGTCGCTGATTCCCACGTATGCCTCCTCGGTGCTGCGGTGACGGACCCCACTGTACCAACTGTTTGCAATAGTCCGCGTGTGCAACTAACGTCGCAATCAAACGATAGTGTTGCAGACGCGGGATATCAGCCCGCGCACGATCTGGAGGTGAGCATGAAACCCGGACTTCTCGCACTCGCCGTCGGCGGGTTCGGCATCGGGCTGACCGAGTTCGTCATCGCCGGGCTGCTGCCCGAGGTGGCGGCCGACTTCGCGGTGTCGGAGGCGACCGCCGGCTGGCTGATCTCCGGCTACGCCCTCAGCGTCGCGGTCGGTGCGATCGGCCTGACCGCCGGCGTGACCCGGCTGCCGCGCAAGCAGGTGCTGCTCGGCCTGATGGTGCTGTTCATCGCCGGCAACCTGCTCTCCGCCGTGGCCGGGACGTACGCCGTGATGCTCGCCGGCCGTGTGATCGCCGCCCTGTGCCACGGTGCGTTCTTCGGGATCGGCTCGGTGGTCGCGGCCAGCCTGGTCGAGCCGGCCAAGAAGGCGGGCGCGATCGCGCTGATGTTCGGCGGGCTGACGATCGCCAACGTGCTGGGCGTCCCGCTCGGCACCCTGCTCGGCCAGCAGCTCGGCTGGCGATCGACGTTCTGGGCGATCACCGCGATCGGCATCGCCGCCTTCGTCGCCATCGCGCTGCTGGTGCCGGGCAGCCGCGCCGAGGAGTCGGGCAGCCTGCGTCACGAGGTGCGGGCCTTCCGGCACCCCCAGGTCTGGCTGTCGCTGGCGATGACCGTCCTCGGCTTCGGTGGCATGTTCGGCGCCTTCACCTACATCGCCTACACGCTCACCGAGGTGAGCGGCTTCGCGTCCGGCGCCGTCCCGTGGCTGCTGGTGCTCTTCGGTGGTGGCCTGTTCGTCGGCAACCTGCTCGGCGGCCGCGCCGCCAACGTCGACGTGCCCCGCACGCTGCTCGTCGTGCTCGCCGGTCTCACCGTGGTGATGGTGCTGTTCGCGCTCACCGCCGGCTCGCAGGTCGCCACCGTGGTCGCGCTGGTGCTCATGGGGGCGTTCGGCTTCGCCACCGTGCCGGGACTGCAGATGCGGATCATGACCTACGCCGGCGAGGCGCCGACGCTCGCGAGCGGCGCCAACATCGCGGCGTTCAACGTCGGCAACGCCCTCGGTGCCTGGCTGGGTGGTGTCGCGATCACCGCCGGCCTCGGGTTCACCTCACCGCTGTGGGTCGGTGCCGCTCTGGCGTTCGCCGCCCTGGTGGTGCTGGTGCTCGCCGAGCGCGCGGCCCGTCGTGCGCCGGTGCGGCCGGAGCGGTCCGAGGAGCTCGTGACGGCCTGAGCGACCTACAGCTCCGCCAGCACCAGCCGGGCCAGGGCCTCCTGCTCCTCGGCGAAGGGGTGGAAGGCCAGGGCCCGGCTGGTGTCGGTCTCCCGGCCGTTGATCCACGGGTCGTCGGAGCAGATGTCGTGGCCGGCGCTGGGGCCGAAGACGTCGACGAACGCGTCGGCCTTGCGGGCGCCCTGCTCGACCGCCTGCGCCAGCCCCTCGTTGATCCGGCGGGCGTAGTCGTAGTCACCGGTGGCCAGCGGCAGCAGGTCGGGGCAGGTCCCGCTCGGCGGCAGGATCTGGGGGTAGCCGACGACGACCACCCGGGCCTTCGGCGCCCGGTCGCGGATGCCCGCCACGATCGCCGCGACGTGGCCGCGGATCTGGCGCAGCTCGCGGGCCAGCCGGTCGGAGCCGCCGGAGGTGAACCGCTTCTCGCACGGCGCGCCCTCGGGGTCGGAGGAGCGCAGCTTGGCGCACGTCCCGACCAGGGTGGCGAACAGGTCGAAGTCGTTGCCGCCGATGCCGACGGTCACCAGGTCGGTCTCCGGGGTCAGGGCGTCGAACTGCGGCGGCTGGGCCTGGTTGCCGGTCTGCTGGACGCCGACCATCGAGCTGCTGTCGGCCCCGCTGCAGCTGACGTCGACCAGCTGCGTGCCGGACAGGTCCGCGGCGACCAGGGCGGGATAGTTGTTCGTCGAGCGCAGGCAGCCGTTGGTGACGTCGGTGTCGGGCACCAGCGGGGCGGCGGTGTAGGAGTCGCCGAGGGCCACGTAGCGCGCGTACGTCGCCGGCCCGGAGGCGTCGGTGACGCTGGCCGAGGGGGTCGGCGCGGACGCCTCCGCGGCGCCGGGCTCGACCGCGTCGCTCCCGGAGCAGCCGGTCGCGGCCAGGGCCAGCAGCACGGCGAGCGCCGGCAGGGCAGCGGCCAGGGTTCGTGCGGTATGGGACTTCCGGGGCATGCGCACCTCCTGCCCGGAGACGGTACGGGTGTGCACCCAGCGGCGCCGAGGCGCCCCCGGGAGACTGGACGGTCCCGGAAGGGGTAGTACTGAGAGGTGACCACCCAACACGCCCAGCAGGCCGGCGACGGCACCCCCGTGTCGGTCGAGGTGCCCGACGACCAGGCCAAGGGTGGCGACTCGGCGCTCACCGTCATCATCGCGCTGGTCGCGAACGGCCTGCTCGCGGTCGCGAAGACCTTCGCCGGCTTCGTGACCGGCTCGGCCTCGATGATGGCCGAGGCGGCGCACTCGTGGGCCGACACCGGCAACGAGGTGTTCCTGCTGATCGCCGAGCGGCAGGGCAGGAAGCCCCGCGACGAGTCCCATCCCCGCGGCTACGGCCGGGCGACGTACGTCTGGTCCCTGGTGGCCGCCTTCGGCCTGTTCTCGGCCGGTGCGGTGGTGTCGATCTGGCACGGCGTCAGTGAGCTCTTCGCCGAGCCGGAGACGCCGAGCTACACCATCAACTACGTGATCCTCGCGATCGCGTTCGTGCTCGAGGGGACGTCGTTCGTCCAGGCCTCACGCCAGGTGCACGGCGCCTCCCGGCGCTGGGGGATGCACCCGCTCCGCTTCGTCGAGCGCACCTCCAACCCCACGCTGCGCGCGGTCTTCTTCGAGGACTTCTCGGCACTGCTCGGCATCCTGTTCGCCGGCGCCGGCATCGGGCTGCACCAGCTCACCGGCGATGCCTACTGGGACGCGGCCGGCTCGATCGCGGTCGGCGTGCTGCTCGCCTTCGTCGCGGTCTTCCTGATGCGCCGCAACATGGACTACCTGATGGGGGAGGGCTCGGCGGAGATGCGCAAGCGGGTGCTCGACGGCCTGCTCGAGCACCCGTCCATCGACCGGATCACCTACCTCCACGTGGAGTACGTCGGCCCGAGCCGGCTGTTCGTCGTGGCCGCCGTCGACCTGACCGGCGACGACGCCGAGCCCGACCTCGCCCGGCGGATCCGCGACGTGGAGCGCGAGATCGAGGACAACGACCTGATCGAGGACGCCGTCCTCACCCTCGCCCACCCGGACGAGCCCTCGCTGACGCCCTGAGGCGCCCGCGAGGAGCTCGCCCGTTCCGGTGGGCCCGTCGACCGTCAGGCCGAGGGTGCCGAAAGGTTCGCCGGACGCAGGATCAGGTTGATCGCGTGCGCGATCTGCCGGTTGCCCTTGTTGATGTTGCGCGGCCTGATCACGTGGGGGTTGGTGTCGTCCGGGTCCTTGTCCTTGAGGAAGACCTTCCGGCCCTGGACGTCTACCTTGATCGTCAGGCCGCCGGGGAAGGCGGTCTGGAGCTTGGCGCCGTCAGCCTTCTTGGCCTGCCGATAGGTGATGGTCGCTCCCGGCACCACGTGGTACAGCAGGATGTTCTCGACCAGGGTGACCGGGTCGGAGGGCGAGAGCTGCGCGGCGATCGCCTTGAGCTGCTGGTAGGCCTCCTTCTCGGTGGCGGGTGCGGTGCCGGTCGCCTGCTTGACCAGCTTGCGGAACGCCTTGTCGGTCGGCAGGAACGCCGTCACCCGCTTCCGGCCGTGGGCCAGCACGCCGACCGGGCTGTCGGGCTTGTTCTTCAGCACCAGGTGCACGGCCTTGTCCACGATGTCGAAGTCGCCCCAGTTCTGGTCGAACTTGTTGCCGTCCGCGGCCAGGACCTTCGCCAAGCTCTTGTGGCCGAGCTTGCGGTCCGTTCCGGGTGCCTGGGCCTGGGCCGGGGTGGCGGCCGCCGTGCCCGCGACCAGGACGGTCGCCAGCGCGGCAGCGGTGTAACGGATCTTCATGGTTGTTCCTTCCGGTGGGTTGGGTGAGACGTCACGAAGCAGCGGGGGGCGGGGCGTCGTACGACGCGCGCAGCACCGAGGTCACGGAGTGCTGGGGGTTCCCGTCGTCGTCCTCGAGGCTGACGTCGACGGCGGTGTAGCGGCCGAGGAGACGGTCGTCGATCTCGAAGGACGCCTGCCCGGTGGGGCCGAGCTGGCCGAGGGGGAGCATCTTCTGGGTGGCGGGGTCGAGCAGCCAGGCCTCGTAGAACTGGCCGCTGCGGGCCCGGGGCAGGTCTCGGGTGGTGATGGACATCCGGGCGCTGTCCGGCCCCACGGACATCAGCAGCTGGCCGCGCGCCGAGCCCTCGACCGGGTCGAGGGTGGCGCTCAGCTGCTCGCGCACGGGGGCCGGCGCCCCGTCCCCCCGGTCGAGGAGGATCGCGGTGAGGCCGGCGCCGATGACGGCGACCACGGCCGCCGCGGCGACCAGCAGCCGCGGCCGCCAGCCGGTGCTGCGCGAGGGTCGGCGCAGCGGTGGCAGCGGGACCGCCTCGCTCGACGGCTCCTCCAGCGTCCGGGCCGAGCGGGTGAGCATCGCGTGCCCGGTGGCGAGCTCGGCGAGGTCGCCGCGACAGTCGGGGCAGGAGTCGAGGTGCTCGCCGGCGTGGGCGACGTCCTGGTTGGTCAGCTCGGCGCGCAGCAGGCCGAGCAGGTCGGGGTGGTCGTTCACGCGGCTCCTCCTTCCCGCAGCTGGTCGCGCATGAGGGCCCCGAGGCGCCGGGTCGCGCGGGAGGCCCGGGCCTTGACGGTGCCGATCGGCACGTCCAGCCGGTCGGCGATCTCCCGCTGGGTCAGGCCCGCGTAGTAGGTCAGCTCCAGGGCCTGCCGCTCGTGCTCGGGCAGCCGGGACAGCGCGGCCCGGACGTCGGCCGCCTCGGCGAAGCGCTCGGCGGTCTCCCGGCCGTCCTCGCCGACGAGGTCGCGCGCTGCCTCCACGTCGACGACCTGGTGGCGGCGGGCGCGCAGGGCGTCCACGGCCCGTCGGTGCGCGATCGTGAACAGCCAGGTGCTGAACCGCTGGCTGGGCTGGTAGCGCCCGGCGTGCCGCCACACGTCGAGGAACGTCCGCTGGAGCACGTCCTCGGCCTCGTCCGGCCCGACGTAGCGGCGCAGGTAGGCCAGCAGGCTCCCGCCGTACGCCGCGTAGGCCTCCTCGAGGGCGGACTCGTCGCGCCGCGCGAGGCGTAGCCCGATGGCCTGACCGCTCTCCATGTGAGGTGATTCGGTCCGGCCGCGCGGATGGTTGCCGTGTTCTGGGATATACCGACAATTGGTGGTCGGTCACGAGCGGGGTCAGAGTCTTTCGGCCCTCGCGGGCCGGACGTCTCAGGGCCCTTCGGCCCCCAGCGCGATCGTCAGCGCGAGCACCGTGGCCGGGTCGTCGAGCCGGTCGCCGTACAGCTCGCGCAGCTGTCCCATGCGGTAGCGGACCGTCTGCGGGTGGACGAACAGCTCCTCGGCGACGTCCTCGCGCCGCCCGTGGTGGAGCAGCCAGGAGCGGAGCGTGTCGGCGAGCTTCTCGGCGGAGCCGGCGCGCAGTCCCTCCAGCGGGGCGAGCACCTGTGCGCGCAGGTCGGCGAGGGCCTCGGGGTCGGCGCCGAGCACCAGCTGGGTGAGGTGGGCCTCGGTGTCGTCGGTGATCCCGAGGGAGCGGGCCCGGACCGCCCGCTCGTAGGACGCGCGCACCTCGAGCCACGGTCGTGCCGGCCCGGCGATCGCGCCGCGACCGGCCAGCGCGCGCAGCAAGGCCTGCCGACGGTGCCCGTGCACGTCCGGGACGAGCAGCAGCGCGTGGTCCTCGAGGTCGGGGAGGTCGGCGGCGACCAGCGTGCGGGACGCGACCGCCGCCAGCACGGGGCGCACCTGGGCCTCCGGGACCACGACCGCGGTCAGCGTGGTCGGGGGCTCCCACCCGGCCCGCTCGGCGGCGGCGGCGACGGTCTCGGTCGAGGCGCCGGACAGCAGGTGCCGTGCGATCCGTTCCAGGAGCCGCTGCCGGACGCGCCCGGTCGTGGCGAGCTCGTCGGTGTGGCCGGCCACGCTCGCGGCGGACAGCTCGTCGATGTAGGCGAAGACCAGCTCGGCGAAGTCGACCAGCGTCTCGGCGGGGATGCCGCCGGCCACGGCGGTCGTGGACATCTCGCGCCAGGAGACCCGGGCCCCGACGCGGTAGGCCGCGAGCAGGGCCTCGGTGCTGCGGCCGCTGCGGGCCTCGCCGCGCCCGAGCTGGTAGGCGCCCTCGACGGCCGGGGCGGTCGGCGTACGCGGGTCGGCGCCGCGCCGGCCGCTGGCCAGGGAGAGGAAGCCGCCGAGCGCCAGCTGCACGGCGTTGCGGATGTTCTCGCCCATCGGGCCGGTCAGCGCGCCCTCGTAGCTGGGCACCTCCGCGATGATCGCGGTCACCGTCTCCTCGGCGACCGCGGGCAGCCTCGAGCGCATCTCGCTGACGGCCTCGGCGGGCAGCTGGAGGCGGTGCCCGGCGGTACGACGGGTGGGGCGGGCCATGACGGCACTCCTTGTTGTCACCTGCGAACAAATGTGACCTGCGTCTTCACGCTCGACGGACAGGACTTTACGCCCTTCGATGAAGGACAGTGGGTGTCATGAGCATCGATGTCACTCCTCGCGTCTCCGGAGCGACCTCCGCGTCCCCTGACACGACCCCCCGTCCGACCCCCCGTCCGACCTCCCGCCCGGCCCCCCGACGCAGCCTGCGCGACGGCCTGCGCCGCTTCGCCGAGGCGGCGGTGACCCCGCTCGAGCTCGACGACGTGCTCGACGTCTTCCACCCGCTGCGCAAGGGTGCCGACCTGCGCGGCAGGATCGTCTCGGTCACCCCGGAGACCGCCGACGCCGCCACCATCGTCATCAAGCCGGGCAAGGACTGGGCCGGCCACGTGCCGGGGCAGTACCTCCGCGTCGGCGTCGACGTCGACGGCGTCCGCCTGTGGCGCACCTACTCGCTGACCCACGGCCCCCGTCCCGACCGCTGCATCAGCATCACGGTCAAGGCGATCCCCGACGGCGTCGTGTCCAACCACCTCGTGCGCAAGGTGCGCCCCGGCCAGATGATCCACCTCGGCCAGGCCGACGGCGACTTCGTGCTCCCGGACCCGATGCCCACCAAGCTGCTGCTCGTCACCGCGGGCTCCGGCATCACGCCGGTGATCGGCATGCTGCGCAACCTGTTCTCCCGGGCGGTGCCGTTCGAGGCCGACATCGTGCTGCTCCACTCCGCGCTCTCGCGCTCGGAGGTCATCTTCGGCGAGGAGCTTCGCCGGTACGCCGCCGCGGGGCGGCTGCGCCTGGTCGAGCTGCACACCGACACCGACGGCCTGCTCGACGTGCACGACCTCGACACGATCGTCCCCGACATGGCCGAGCGCACGACCTACGCCTGCGGCCCGGTCGGCCTGCTCGACGCCCTGGAGGCGCACCACGCCGAGCGCGACCTGCCGCTGCACATCGAGCGGTTCCGCACCTCGGTCGTCGTCACCGGCGAGGGGGGCTCGGTCTCCTTCGCGAAGTCGGGCACCACCCTGGAGGCCGACGGCTCCACGCCGATCCTCGACGCCGCCGAGGCCGCGGGCGTGCTGATGCCCAGCGGCTGCCGGATGGGCGTCTGCTTCGGCTGCGTGCTGCCGCTGCGCGAGGGCGCCGTCCGCGACCTGCGCAACGGCCAGCTGACCGTGGCCGCCCCCGGCGACGGCGTGATCATCCAGACCTGCATCAGCGCCGCCGCCGGCGACTGCGACATCGACCACTGACCTCTCCCCACCCGCTCGATCCCCCGAGAAGGAGCGACACCATGACCGCACTGCAGAAGAAGTCCGAGAACCCGATCGCGCACCTCACCCCCGAGGACATCGAGCAGCTCGGCCACGAGCTGGACGCGATCCGCCAGGACGTCCTCGACGCCCGCGGCGAGAGCGACGCGAAGTACATCCGCAAGGTCATCGGCGTGCAGCGCAAGCTCGAGCTCGGCTCGCGCGCGGTGCTCCTCGCCTCCGTCTTCCCGCCGGCCTGGGTGGTCGGCACCGCCGGCCTGTCGGTGGCGAAGATCCTCGAGAACATGGAGATCGGCCACAACATCCTGCACGGCCAGTGGGACTGGATGCGCGACCCGAAGATCCACTCCACGACGTGGGAGTGGGACATGGCCACGCCGGCCGAGCAGTGGAAGCACTCGCACAACGAGCTGCACCACACCTACACGAACGTGATCGGCAAGGACAACGACCTCGGCTACGGCATCATGCGCGTGGACGAGGACCAGCCGTGGCACCCGTTCTTCCTGGTTCAGCCGCTGTGGAACTTCATCAACGCGTGCTTCTTCGAGTACGGCATCGCGGCGTACGACCTCGAGCTCGGCGCCACCATCAAGAAGAAGCAGACCAAGGATCCCGACTTCCAGCGCCGTCTCAAGGGCGTGCTGAAGAAGATCCGCAACCAGGCCACCAAGGACTACGCGGTCCACCCGCTGATGTCGCTGCCCACCGGCTCGTTCCTGCCGACCCTGGCCGCGAACTTCACCGCCAACGTGGTCCGCAACCTGTGGAGCCACTCGATCATCATGTGCGGCCACTTCCCGGAGGGCGTCGAGACCTTCGAGCGCCGCTCGATCGAGGGCGAGACCCGCGGCGAGTGGTACGTGCGCCAGATGCTCGGCTCGGCCAACATCTCCGGCTCCAAGGCGATGCACATCATGAGCGGCAACCTGTCGCACCAGATCGAGCACCACCTGTTCCCGGACCTGCCCAGCAACCGGTACGCCGAGATCGCGCCGAGGGTCAAGGACCTCTTCGACAAGTACGACCTCAACTACCACGCCGCTCCGCTGCCCAAGCAGGTCGCGAGCGCCTGGCACAAGGTGATCCGGCTGTCGCTGCCCAACGGCTGGCTGGCCACCACCAGCACCAAGAACCTCGTGCCCCAGCTCAAGATGCTCTACAAGATGACGACCGGCGGCCCCAAGATCCGCCGTGCCGCCCAGGCCCGCCTCAACCAGCAGGCCCGCAAGGTGGCCGCAGCCGCCTGAGCATCGTCGAGCCGGGCTCGGCTCAGGGCTGTTCCCGGGGGTCGGTGACGGTCACCTTCGCCCGGCCCCGGGGGTTGTCCGGGTCGAGCCCGAGCTCGCGGGCGAGCGACTCGACGACCAGCTGGGCCGGGACGATCGCGCCCAGCGGCGCCAGGGCCTCGGGCAGCTCGGGGCCCGGCACGTGCACGGCGCAGGACCCGGCGAAGGCCGGGTCGCCGCCGATACCCACCACCGTGGCGCCCCGGGCCGCGAGGTCGTCGGCGAGCTCGACCATCGGGGCGAGCAGCGGCCCGTCGGGTGCGGCCACGAGGACCGCGGTCATCCCGTCGGTCACCACCGAGATCGGGCCGTGGCGCAGGTCGGCGTACGAGTAGCCGCGGACCGGCCGCAGACAGGTCTCCTCCAGCTTCAGCGCGGTCTCCAGCGCCGTGCCCATCATCAGGCCGCGCCCGGAGACCACGGCGTACGCCGCGTCGCGCAGCGCCTCGACCGCGGCCGGCACGCCGCCGGCCTCGTGCACGAGCCGCTCCACCTCGTGGGGGACCCGGGCGAGCTCGGCATCGAGGGCGTGCGGGTCGGGCGCGAGCGCGGTGCCGACGACGGCCATCGCGACCAGCTGGGTGAGGTAGGTCTTCGTCGCCGGCACCGCCAGCTCGGGGCCGGCCAGCGTGACGAGTGCGAGGTCGGCGTACTCCGCGAGCGGCGAGCCCTCGACGTTGGTGATCGCCAGCGTCGCGGCGCCGTTGGCCTGTGCCCAGGTCTGGGTCTCGACGATCTCGGTCGTGGCGCCGGACTGCGACACGCACACCACGAGGGCGTCGGTGAGGTCGAGCTGCGCGCGGTAGTGGGTGGCCACGCTGGGCGAGAGCAGGCTGCCGAGCACCCCCGCGCGGGTCTCGAGCAGGTAGCGCCCGTAGACGGCCGCGTTGTCGCTGGAGCCGCGGGCCGCGAAGAGCACCTGTCGGCGCCCCTGCGCCAGCCGGCGCACCTCGGCCCGCTGGGGCAGCAGGGCGTCGAGGGTGCGGCGCACGGCCTGGGGCTGCTCGGCCACCTCGGCGGCCATCCGGCTGCTCACGTGATGCCTCCTGTGCTGGATCCCTGTCACGTACCCGTTCTGCCCGGGACATCACCGAACGCCCCTGCGGACACCTCGACGGGGCCGGACCCGGCCTACTCGTCGCCGGTGAGGTTGAAGCCGCGCAGCCGCCGGCCCGTGAGCCAGACGCCGAGGACGACGACGAGCAGGGTGGCCACGACGGCGTACGACGTCCCGAGGTCGGTCACGAGCGGGACGTCGGCCACGGGCTCGGCGATCGCGCCCGACCAGCGGCTGATGCTGAGCCAGCGGATGCCGTCGAGCAGGCCGCCGAGCAGGCTCTCCCAGATCAGCAGGTAGATCAGGCCGACCACCACGGCGTGCCGGGTCAGCACGGAGAGCAGCGCGAAGAGCGAGCAGTAGGCCAGTCCGCCGGCGAGTGCACCGAGGGCGAGCCCGAGCCCGAAGCCGGGGTCGCCGGGGCGCAGCACCAGGCCGGCGACCAGGACGGGCAGGACCGCGAAGACGATCACGCAGGAGGCCGCGACCGCGAGCTTGCTGAGCACGATCGTGTGCCGCGAGATGGGCTTGGCGAGCAGGTAGGCGATCGAGCCGTCGTCGATCTCGGGAGCCAGCAGGCCGGTGGTCGAGAGCAGCGCGACGAGCGGGACGACCACGACCAGGCCGAGGCCGTAGAGCGTGTGCCGCGCACCGGTCTCGTCCGAGCCGACCAGCACCCGGACCAGCACGGCCAGCCCGACGAGCACCACCGGCAGGGCGAAGAGCAGGATGCCGCGGCGGCGGCCGAAGACGCTGCGGTAGCCGAGCCGCGCGATCGTCGGCGACCAGACCGCGCTCATGACGACACCAGGTAGGCGAAGACGCTCTCGAGCGACTCGTCGGTCGGGGTGACCTCGAGCAGCCGGACCCCGTGGTCGCGCGCGAGCCGGGGCAGCACCTCGCTGAACCGGCCGAAGTCGGACGCCTCCAGCTCGATCCCTCCCTCGGAGCGGAGCCGGGCCCCGCGCACCGACGGGTCGGCGAGCAGGATCGACGCCATCGTCCGGTCGTCGGAGGTGCGCAGCACGAACCGGTTGGGACGGTCGGTCATCAGCCGGCGGATCGCGCCGAAGTCGCCGGAGGCGGCGTGCCGGCCGGCGACGACCACCTCGATCTGCCGGGCCACCTGCTCGACCTCCTCGAGGATGTGGGAGCTGAACAGCACCGTGCGGCCCTCCGCCCCCATGGTGCGCAGCAGCTCCATCAGGTGGATCCGCTGCCGGGGGTCCATGCCGTTGAAGGGCTCGTCGAGCAGCAGCACCGCCGGGTCGTGGACCAGCGCGGACGCCATCTTGACCCGCTGCCGCATGCCCTTGGAGTACGTCGAGATGACGCGGTCCTGCGCGTCGCTCATCTCGACCGTGGCCAGCGCCCGCTGGGCGGCCGCCTTAGGGTCGGGGAGCCGGTGCAGCTCGGCGTTGGCCAGCACGAACTGCCGCCCGGTCAGGTAGTCGAACAGCGCCTCGCGCTCGGGCACGAGCCCGATCTTGCGGTAGACCTGCTCGTTGCGCCACAGCGGCTCGCCGTCCAGCGTCACCGTGCCCGTCGAGGGCGCGAGGAAGCCGGACATCATGGCGATCAGCGTGGACTTGCCGGCGCCGTTCGGGCCGAGCAGCCCGGTCACGCCGGGGCCGATCGTCATCGTGACGTCGTTGACGGCGACGACGTTGCGGTACCACCGCGACACGTGGTCGAGCTCGATCACGGTCATACGGGGACCTCCCGGTAGCGACGCAGCATGGCACCGACCGAGCCGAGCACGACGAGCGCGGTGACGAGCAGGTAGAGCAGGCCCATGCCGGTGCCGGTCGGTGGCGTCGGCGTGGCCTCGGGGGAGTCGAAGAGGAAGACCTGGACGCCGTTGACGAGCGTGTACGGCGAGAACATGCCGGCGACCTCGCCGACCCGCGGGTGGTGTGCCTCGAGCGAGATCCCCTGGATCGTGGCGACGACGGTGTAGCTGACCAGCAGCACGACGATGACCGCCGCGACCGCGAGGCCGCGCCGGATCGTCAGCGCGGACACCAGCGCGGCCAGCCCCGACAGGCACGCGGCGAGCAGCAGCGCCCCCACCAGCGCGCCGAGGACGCGCCCCGTCTCCCGGCCGGGCGGCAGCTCGGCGAGCAGTCCGCCGAGGTACATCAGCAGCAGCGGCGCGCCGATCAGCACGAACGTCGCCGCCGTCAGGGAGGCCAGGCGCACCAGGACGTACGTCGTACGCCGCAGCGGGCGGGCGAGGTAGAGCGTGATCGTGCGGAACCGCAGGTCGCGCGAGACCAGGGCGGGGGCCTGGGACGCCACGAAGACCGAGATCAGCAGCTGGGTGGTCAGCGGGTAGATGCTGTAGGCGACGATCTGCTCGTCGAGCCCGAGCAGCCCCTTGGCCTGCACCAGGACGCCGACCAGGATCAGCGCGGGCAGCAGCATCAGCCCGAGCAGGATCATCGGCAGCACCTTCGAGCGCCCGGAGCGGCCGAGGCCGAAGCAGTTGCGCAGGCCGGTGACCAGCAGCGCCCAGGCGACCTCCCGCTCCCCGAGCCGCGGGCCGGTGTAGGAGCGGTAGCCGAGGTCGTGGATCACGGCGGCCGGCGCCGCGGCGGGCGCGGGGTCGGCCGCCCCGGTGAAGTCAGACGGGCTGGACACTGCCGGCACCCCCGTCCCGGAAGACGTCCTCGATGCGGTGGTGGCGCTCCTGCATCCGGACCAGCCCCAGCCCGAGCTCGACGGCCAGGTCACGGACGACGTCGCGCGTGCCCTCGTCGCGGGCCTCGACCTCGACCATCCGCCCGTCCGAGGGCCAGGCGCGCAGGCCGGCGTCGACGAGCGCCTGGCCGAGCAGCCGGTCCGCGTCGGGGCGGCCCTGCACCTCGACGAGCAGGTTGCCGGTGGTGTTCAGGAAGTCCGTGGTCGCCGAGGAGCGGAGCAGCCGGCCGCTGTCGAGCACGACGACGTGGTCGCTGACCCGCTCCAGCTCGCCGAGCAGGTGGGAGGTGACCAGGACCGCGATGCCGAACTCGGTGCCGATGCGGCGCACCAGTGCGAGCATGTCGTCGCGCGAGGACGGGTCCAGGCCGTTGGTCGGCTCGTCGAGGAGCACCAGCCGCGGGTCGTGGACGAGCGCCTGGGCCAGCTTGGCGCGCTGCTTCATGCCGGTGGAGTAGCCCCCGATGGGGCGGTACCTCTCCTCGGCCAGCCCGACGTGGCGCAATACGTCGGAGGCGCGCTCGCGGGCGGCCGGGTAGGGCAGGCCGGACATCTGGCCGAGGTGGACGACCAGGTCGCTCGCGGAGACGTCGGCCGGCAGGCAGTCGTGCTCCGGCATGTAGCCCACCAGCGCCCGGATCTCCCCGCCCTGGGTCGCGACGTCGTACCCCAGCACGCTCGCGCTCCCGCTGGTCGCCGGCAGCAGGCCGAGCAGGATCTTGATCAGCGTCGACTTGCCGGCACCGTTCGCGCCGACCAGCCCGGTGACCCCGTCCCCGATGCCCACGTCGAGCCCGTCGAGCGCGGTCACCCGGGGGTACTGCTTGGTCAGACCCACGGTTTCGATGACCACCACGGACTCAACGTAGCCGTCTGCGACGGATAGTCCGGCACGTTTTCGTCTTCGGCGCGGTGCAGGCAGGGCCAGAACGTGCCGGACTATCCCGTGGCATCGGTGTTGCGGAACAGGTACACACCCACCGTGACCCCGGAGACGGCGCTCCCTCCGTCGTCGTCCGGCACGTCGGCACGGACGCTGCGCCGTCCGGCGTACGGTCGGCAGCGTGTTCCGCTCCGTCGCCGCGACGTACGACGAGGTGGCGCGGCCGCTGCCCGGCGACGAGCTGGTGCCCGACGCGGGCGTGGTGATGGACCGCGCCTTCACGCTCGCGGCACCGGTGGCCCGGGTGTGGCCGTGGTTCGTCCAGCTCGGCAAGCAGCGCGCCGGCTGGTACCTCCCGCGACAGGTCGAGCGGGCCGTGCCGGCGGGGCGACGCGCACTCCGGCGGGTCGATCCCGCCCTGCAGCTTCTCGAGGTCGGGGACGTCATCGCGGACTGGGGTGGAAGGGACGCGACCTTCACCGTTGCGCGCCTCGAGCCACCGCGCGTGCTCGTGCACACCTCTCGCCGGGGCCGGGTCGACCTGTCCTGG
Organism: Nocardioides sp. GCM10023255; assembly: GCF_042653125.1. Lineage (NCBI taxonomy): Bacteria > Bacillati > Actinomycetota > Actinomycetes > Propionibacteriales > Nocardioidaceae > Nocardioides > Nocardioides sp. GCM10023255. The sequence goes on along the minus strand of NZ_JBHSHU010000004.1, from coordinate 268,622 downwards.
GCGATCGTGCTGCGCGAGGCGCCGCCCGGCACGCGGGTCCAGCTGCGGCTCCGGCTCTCAGGCGTGCGGCGGCCGAGGCTCGCGCGCACGCTCGGCGGCCTCGTCGACGCGGTCACGGTCGCCGCTCTCGCCGCCGGTCTGCGGGAGCGGGTCGGCCCGGCGCCGGGCGGTCGGGCGCAGGTCAGCCGAGCGCCGCGCTGACCACCTCACGGGCCTCGGCCTGCACCTCGGCGAGGTGGTCGGGGCCGCGGAACGACTCGGCGTAGATCTTGTAGACGTCCTCGGTGCCCGACGGCCGGGCGGCGAACCACGCCGACCCGGTGACCACCTTGAGCCCGCCGATCTTCGCGCCGTTGCCAGGTGCCTCGGTGAGCTTGGCGGTGATCTCCTCGCCCGCCAGCGACGTCGCCGACACGTCGTCGGGGGAGAGGGCGCCGAGCTTCGCCTTCTGCTCGCGGTCGGCGGGCGCGTCGATGCGGGCGTACGCCGGGTCGCCGTGCTGCTCCACGAGGGCGGCGTAGTGCTGCGAGGGCGTCTTCCCGGTCGTCGCGAGGATCTCGGAGGCCAGCAGGGCCAGCAGGATGCCGTCCTTGTCGGTGGTCCAGGTGGTGCCGTCCTTGCGCAGGAACGACGCGCCCGCGGACTCCTCGCCGCCGAAGCCGAACGACCCGTCGATCAGGCCGGGCACGAACCACTTGAACCCGACCGGCACCTCCACCATCGGCTTGCCGAGCGAGGCAGCGACCCGGTCGATCATCGACGATGAGACCAGCGTCTTGCCGATCCGCGCGGAGTCGGGCCAGCCGGGTCGCGCGCCGCCGAACAGGTAGCCGATCGCGACCGCGAGGAAGTGGTTGGGGTTCATCAGGCCCGCGTCGGGGGTGACGATGCCGTGCCGGTCGGCGTCGGCGTCGTTGCCGGTCGCGACGTCGTACTCCGACTTCCGCCGGATCAGCGACGCCATCGCGTTGGGGGAGGAGCAGTCCATCCGGATCTTGCCGTCCCAGTCCAGCGTCATGAACCGCCACGTCGGGTCGACCAGCGGGTTCACCACCGTCAGGTCCAGGTCGAGCCGCTCGGCGATCGCGCCCCAGTAGGCCACGCTGGCCCCGCCCAGCGGATCGGCGCCGATCCGGACGCCGGCGTCGCGGATCGCATCGATGTCCAGGACGTTCGGGAGGTCGTCGACGTAGGTCCCGAGGAAGTCGTACGACGACGCCGCCGCCCGCGCCCGCGTGAACGGGACCCGCTTCACCTCGCCCAGCCCGGACCTGATCAGCTCGTTGGCGCGCGCCGCGATGACCGACGTCGCGTCGGTGTCGGCGGGACCGCCGTGCGGCGGGTTGTACTTGAACCCGCCGTCGGTGGGCGGGTTGTGCGACGGGGTGACCACGATGCCGTCGGCGAGCCCTCCTGAGCGGCCGCGGTTGGCTCGCAGGATCGCGTGGGAGACCGCCGGGGTCGGTGTGTAGCCGTCGCGGTCGTCGACCAGGACGGTCACGTCGTTGGCGACCAGCACCTCGAGCGCGGTCGCCCACGCCGGCTCGGAGAGGCCGTGGGTGTCGCGCCCGATGAACAGCGGGCCGTCGTACCCCTGCTCGCGGCGGTAGTCGCAGATCGCCTGCGTGGTGGCGAGGATGTGCGTCTCGTTGAAGGCGGTCCGCAGCGACGTGCCGCGGTGCCCGCTGGTCCCGAACGCGACCTGCTGGTCGACGTCGTCGGGGTCGGGGACCCCGGTGTAGTACGCCGTCACCAGGTGGGCGACGTCGACGAGGTCCGAGGGCTCGGCGGGCTGTCCTGCGCGGGGGTCGGCCATGGAGGTCATCATGCCGCCCCGGTCAACGGGCGTCACTTGCCCTCGAGCGGGTCCGGGCGGGCGGCTGCTGGCACCCCCCCCGCCTGCCTCAGCACGCCGGAGCTGAACGTCACGCAGCGCGTCGACGTCGCACGACCACCGCGACGAGGACAACGAGGCCGACACCGACCGCGACGCGAAGTACCGGGCTGTCCAGCGGCCCCCCGGGCGCCAGCCCGACGAACGCTGCGATCGACGTCGCGACCCCTTCGATGGGTCGCGACCCGCTGTCGACTTCCTCGACGTAGACGCCGGGGCTCAGATAAGTCATGAGCGCTCCTTCCGGGTGCCACCTCCATGGAACCGCGGCAGGGCCCTCCTGTCGACAGTGATCGAGACCAGTGAACGCAGCGCGACTGTCGCTCCCGCGACCTACGGTGGGCTGGGGCAACACCAGCCCGGCGGTCGGATGTCGAGATCCCGGCGTCGGCCGCGTCCTCGGTCCGCAGGGCACGACAACACCCGGAGGTTGACCCCCATGGCACACGTGAGGCGCTTCGACCACGTCGGCATCACCGTCGCGGACCTCGACTCGGTGACGGCGTTCTTCGTCCGGCTCGGTCTCGAGGTCGAGGGCACCGGATCGGTGGCGGGCGAGTTCGTCGAGACCGTCTGCGGCATCCCCGGTGCGCACTGCCGGATCACGATGCTGCGGCCGCCCGACGGAGGGTCTCGCCTGGAGCTCTCGAGCTTCGTCACGCCCGACCACGTTCCCGGCTCGCCCCTGGCGATGGCCAACGAGCTCGGCCTGCGCAACGTGTCCTTCGAGGTCGGCGACCTCCAGGCAGCGGTCGACGCGGTGGCGGAGGACGGGTACGGGCTCGTCGGGGGGATCGGCGAGTACCAGGACAGCGTGCGGATGGCCTACGTGCGAGGACCCGAAGGGATCATCGTGTCCCTGTTCGAGCAGCTCGGCTGAAGCCCGTGCACGAAGAGCCCCGACCGCAGACGCGGGTCGGGGCTCTTCGTGGTGAGGTCAGGAGACGCGGACGTTCTCGGCCTGCGGGCCCTTGGGACCCTGGGCGAGGTCGAACTCGACCTTCTGGTTCTCGTCGAGCGACTTGTAGCCGCCGGACTGGATGGCGGAGAAGTGGACGAACACGTCCTCGCCGCCGCCGTCCTGCGAGATGAAGCCGAAGCCCTTGTCGGCGTTGAACCACTTGACGGTGCCCTGAGCCATGATCTTTTCCCTTGTTCACATGTCGGGGGCGTCGTGCCCTCGACCCGCTGAAGACATCCACCTGTGCTGATGTCCAGCGAACCGAAGACCAGGGGTATGAGATACGAGCCGCGACATCGTGTGCGGCCAGGACGCGTGCAGAGCCGTCCCTTCAACATGACCCACGGTACGCCACCGGTGGTGTGTTCACGGTTTCGGCGCGGTCCGCCGCCCCGGACGACGCCGTCCCCCCGGTGCCGCCGCCCCCCGGCGACGTCGCCGTTGCGGGCCGCGACGACGTCCGGGGCTAGCATTCGCGCTCCGCCCCGAGAGGACCCCCACATGGCCACCGACTACGACGCCTCCCGCAAGACCGAAGAAGAACAGAAGGAAGAGAGCCTGGAGGCCCGCCGCCTCACCTCGGGCGACCAGGACAAGACCTCCGGCAAGGTCGACGAGGACGAGACCGAGCTGGCCGAGTCGTTCGAGCTGCCCGGTGCGGACCTCTCCCACGAGACCCTCTCCGTCGAGGTCACCCCCAAGCAGAGCGACGAGTTCACCTGCACTGCCTGCTTCCTCGTCCAGCACGAGTCCCGGCGGTCCTCGCCGGGCGTCGACCTCTGCGGCGACTGCGCCTGACGATCAGTTGATGATCTCGCCGCGCTCGTCTGCGCGGAGCACTGCCAGCCGCTCGCGCCAGGCCTGGAGCGCCTCGGGGGTCAGGCGCGTCCAGTCGGCCACCTCGCCGACGACCCGGAGCGGCTCCCTGCTGCGGTAGGACCGCGTGGGGTTGCCGGGGAACTTCTTGTCGGTCACGTTCGGGTCGTCCTCGAACGCGCCGGTCGGCTCGACGGCGTACACGCGCGGAGCGCCCTCGCCCTCCGCGAGCTCGGCGGCCAGCCCCGCGCCGTCACGCAGCGCCGTGAAGTACACGTGGTTCATCACGACCTCCGGTCGGTAGTTCGACCGGTAGCCCGCGGTCAGGAGGTCCCCCACCCGCAGGTCGGCCCTGGTGCCGTGGAAGAACGGCCCCTCGTCCAGCACGTCGCGCACCGCCACAGCCTAGGTCCCCTGCCCGTCGGCGGGGCGCGGAGAGGCGTTCGACCGCGCAGGCGTGCGACCGTGTCGCCCATGACTCGGTACGTCGACCACGCCGCTGACGGGACCCCGGTCGGCCGGTGCATCGTCCTCCCCGGCAGCAGGTACTCCCCTGACGGCCCGTTGCTCTTCTTCGCCACCCAGGTGGCCCTCGGCAGGGGCTGGGACGTGCGCCAGGTCTGGTGGGACGTGCCGCAGCTCGACAGCGACGCCGAGGAGGTCGCCTGGGTGGGATCCGAGCTGGAGGCGGCGGTCGACGGCCACGAAGGTCGCGTCCTCGTCGTCGCGAAGTCCCTCGGAACGCTGGCCGCCCCCGTCGCCGCCGCGCGCGGCTACGACGCGGCGTGGCTCACGCCGCTCCTCACCGAGCCCGACGTCGCCGAGCCGCTGCGGTCCTACCCCGCTGCGCAGCTCGTCGTCATCGGCTCCGGCGACCCCTTCCTCGACCAGGACGTGCTCGACGCGCTCCCGGGTGAGCACCTGGTCGTCCCCGGCGACCACGTCCTGCGGGTGCCCGGCGACGCGGCGGCCATGGTCGCCAGCCACGACCGCTTCGTCCGGTGCTTCGACGCCTGGCTGGCCACGGTGCACCCGTAGGGAGGCAGCCCGCCCGGCCGGGCATCATCGACGTCTCCGATGCCGGGCATGTCCACGTCGGAGTTCCCCGGACCCGACCGGAGCCACATGCTGGTCGTCCACCGGGCGCCGGCGTGCGCCGGGACCCGACCGTGGAGGGCGTGACGATGACCGACACCCGACGCCAGGCGGAGTTCGTCGCATGAAGCTCGCCACCTACCTCGACGGCACCGGTGTGACGCGCGTCGGCGTGGTCGGGGACCACCTGGTGCACCCCTTCCCGGACGGCCTGACGATGAGGGACGTCATCGATCGAGGTCTGGTCGAGGCGGTGGAGCTCGGCGCCGACGCCCTGGACTCCGAAGGAACGCCGCTGGCGTCGGTGCGTCTCCTGGCACCGCTCTCGCCGACCACGATGCGCGACTTCGTCGCCTTCGAGGAGCACGTCGAGGGCGTGCGCCGCAGCATCGACGGCGTCCCGGGAGTCGCGGAGGCGTGGTACGACGCGCCCACCTTCTACTTCACCACCCCGCACACGGTGCTCGGGCCGGGGGACGCGGTGCCCTTCCCGGCCGCCTGCGTGGCCCGGGACTTCGAGCTCGAGGTCGCGGTGGTGGTCGGTCGCGAAGGACGGTCGCTGTCGGTCGAGGAGGCCGCGGACCACGTCTTCGGGTACACGATCCTCAACGACTGGTCGGCGCGCGACCTGCAGCGCCGCGAGATGCAGGTCGGCCTCGGGCCGGCCAAGGGCAAGGACTTCGCCAACACCCTGGGCCCCTGGATCGTCACCCGCGACGAGCTCGAGCCGCTCCGTGACGCCGACGGGTTCCTGGACCTGTGGTGCACGGTCTCGGTCAACGACGTCGAGGTCGGTCACGACCTCCTCTCCAACATGGGCTGGACGTTCGAGGCGATGATCGCCTACGCCTCGCGTGACAGCCGGGTGCTGCCGGGCGACGTGCTCGGCTCCGGCACCACCGGCAACGGCGGCTGCCTCGCCGAGCTCTGGGGCCGGCGGGGCGCCCAGGACCCGCCGCCGCTCCGGCCGGGCGACGTCGTGACCGTGGCCGTCGAGGGGATCGGGTCGGTCACCAACACCGTGGCCGTGGCTGCGGCGGCGCCCGCCCTGCCCGGCGTACGCCGCCGCTCCGCGCAGCACGCACGGTCGCGGAGGACCGCTGGTTTGTGAACCGGCCGGGGAGAGTCCGGCCGGAGACCAATCCGGCGCCCCGGTCTGCTCCGAAGCGCAGGGTGCCGGGGCCGTCCAGCAGCGTGGCGGCCCCGGCTCGCCGCGTCGTACGCCGGCGGACGGCGGGTGCGTGAGAAGGTCGGAGCATCGAGCGCCGACAGGGAGGACGACCGATGTCCGGGTACTACTCGTGCATGGCGTGCGGGTACGAGTTCGACCCCATCGCCACCCGCTGGTTCTGCCCGCACTGCAAGTTCAAGGCGAACTGCTGCGAGGGCGAGGCACTGGCGCCTGTGAAGGTGCCGGAGAGCACGGAGACGGCCACCGGCTGACCGCCGTCCTCAGGTGGTGCGGTGCTCGACGAGCACCAGCGCGAGGTCGTCGGTGATCTGCCGGCCGGTGTGCGCGACGAGCCGGTCGAGCAGCCGGTCGAGCGCCTCGTCCAGGCTGCCGGCCCGCAGCAGCGGAGCGTTCTCGCCGAGCGGGAAGAACGTGCCGCGCCGGTCGCGCGCCTCGACGAGGCCGTCGGTGTAGATGAGCATCCGGGAGCCGTCCGGCCAGCCGGACGTGACCGAGGTGGGCACGGGACCCAGGCCCAGCGGCGGCTCCGGGGTGCCGGTCGGCACCACCTCCGCCCCCGAGTCCCCGGTCACCAGCAGCGGCGGGTGGTGGCCGCAGTTGACCATCGTCACCGTGTGGTCGTCGTGGAACTCCGCGAGCACGGCGGTCACGAAGTCCTCGTCGCCGGCGACCGCCTGCACGACCGCGTCGAGGTCTCTCGCGATGTCCGCGAGCCTCTCCTGGGTGAACGCCGAGCGCCGGAAGGCGCCGAGCACCGTGCCGGCCAGCTGGACGGCATCGAGGCCCTTGCCCCGCACGTCGCCGACGATGACGCGGACGCCGTACGGGCTCTCGGCCACCTCGTAGAGGTCGCCGCCGACGAGCGCCTCCCGGGTGGCGGAGACGTAGCGTGCCGCGAACCCGAGCGAGCCGACCGCGCTGGGCATGGCCCGGAGCACGGCCCGCTGCGCGGTCTCGGCGATCACGGTCATCCGGCGCAGGTCGTGCTCGCGGCGGACCCGGATGGTGGCGATGACGACGGCGAGGGCGCCGACGATGAAGGTCAGGACCAGCCGGATGTCCCAGTCGAGGCTGGCGAAGTTGTCGTTCCAGATCCACGAGACGCTGGAGAGGGCGAACGCGAGCACCGCCATCACGGCGGTCCGTCGCACGGTGGTCACGGCCCCGGTGATCAGCGCCGCGAGCGCGTAGGACCCGCTCAGCACCGTCCCGGGCAGGACGATGTCGAGAGCGAGCAGGACCACCAGCACGAGCAGGGCGCCCACGAGCGCGACGTTCTGCTGCCGCTCGCCTGCGCTCATGCCTCGTCTCCTCGGTCGGGTCACGCCCGATGAAGAGCGGTCGTCCCGAGCCTAGCCGCCGGTCACCCCTGCGCGGAGCCCTCGGCCCCACTCTGAGGTGCCGGACGCGACCAGGATGGGGAGGCTTCCCGATGTCCCCGGGGCCCCCTTAGGGCGAGCGTGGGGGACATGAATCCCTTCTCTGCGAACCCGTCCCTCTCCATCACCTACGCACGGCACACGGTCGACGACCGCGTCCGGACCGCCGAGGAGGTCCGGCGCTCCCGTCGCACACCACGGTCGCTGGGCCCTGTTGCTCGCCGGCGGCGCGGTGCATGATTCGTCATCGAACCGAGAGCGTGACGGCATGCGTGACGCGCCGGTGGGTACAGATCGACGGCACATGAGGGGGCACCAGATGACGACCGTCAACGGGAGCATGGCGACCGAAAGACCGGAGCGCTACGCCAAGCAGCTCGTCAACCACTGGTCCGAGCGCGGACCGGTCTCGACCGAGGACGGCGCCACCGTCCAGCGCTGGAACACCGGGCAGGTGCTCGTCCTCACGCCGGTCGACGGCGCCCTCGAGGTGGAGCTGAGCGTCCCCGACGGCGACGACGCCGCGCGGTTCGCGCAGGTCGTCAAGGACCACCTCGAGCGGTTCGGCCAGCGCGAGGAGCTGAACGTCGTCTGGCACCTGTGAGTCGGCACCGGTAGTCAGGCCCCCGGCCCTGCGGGACCTTGGGCACTGTCACTCGGCTCCAGGGGCTCGTACGGTCCGGGCATGATCAGACTGCTCATCGGCGCGGGGATCAGGCTGCTCGCCAATGCCGTGGGGCTCGTCGTCGCTGCGGTCGTGCTCGACGACATGACGATCACCGGGGCCGCGTTCGTCGTCGCCGTGCTGATCTTCACCGTCGTCGAGGTGCTCGTCGACCCCCTCCTCACCAGGATCGCCCTCACCAGCGTCCCCGCGCTCCGCGGCGGCGTCGCGCTGGTCACGACGTTCGTCGGGCTGGCCATCACCGCGGCCGTCTCCGACGGGCTCTCCATCAGCGGGGCCACGACCTGGGTCCTCGCCACCCTGATCGTGTGGCTCGCCGCCCTGCTCGCCGCGTTGATCCTGCCCCTCGTCCTGGTCAAGAAGGCCGTCGACAACCGTCAGTCGGCGTAGGGCACCACGCCGGTCACCGCCACCGGCGCGGGGCACAATGCCCCGGTGAGCTCCGTCGCCGACTACGCCTGGTTCGGGGCCGGGCTGTTCGCGATGACCGGTCTCACGCTCGTCGTCGCCCGCTGGGCCGGGGTCGGGCTCGGCCTGCTCCCGCTCTCCTCGATCGCGCGCGCGGCGGTCCAGCTCACCGTGGTCGCGCTGCTGCTGCGCGGCATCCTCAGCGTGCCGTGGACGGTGGCCGGGTTCGTGCTGCTGATGCTCAGCACCGCCTCGTGGACCGCCGCCGGCCGGCTCCGCGACCTGTGGCACGGCCGGCGTACGGCGCTCCTCGGCGTGCTGGCCGGGGCGCTGCTCACCCTGGTCGTCGTCTTCGGGCTCCGGCTGGTGGACCTCCAGGTGCGCTACCTGGTGGCCGTGGGGGGCATCGTCATCGGGAACTCGATGACCGCCGCCACCCTCGCCGGCCGCAACTTCCTGCGCGGCTCCCGCGCCCGCCGCGACGAGGTCGAGGCGTGGCTCTCCCTCGGTGCCACCCCGGCGCAGGCCCACGAGGCGATCGGGCGGGAGGCGGTGCGCGAGTCGCTGCTGCCCACGCTCGACCAGACCCGCTCCACCGGCCTGGTCACGCTGCCGGGCGCCTTCGTCGGTGCCCTCTTCGGTGGCGCGAGCCCCGCCACCGCGGCCCAGTTCCAGCTGGTCGTGCTGGCCGGCATCGCGCTGACGATGACCGTGACCGGCGTCGTGGTGACCCGCCTCGCCGGGCGCACGCCGTACGTCGTCGCCGGCGGTTGAGCCGCCCGCAGGTGTGGCGGCGCGAGCCGTCGGGCAGGGTGGGTGGGTGCCGGACCCCCGAGAACTGACGCAGGACCCCACGCCGGATCCCACCGACTGGCTGCTCACGCAGCCCGAGCGTGGCAACCCCGAGACGCGGCTGGACGACCAGCACCCGGGAGAACGGGCCTGGTCGGAGGGCAACCTGGTCCGCCCGCTCGTCCACGGTGCGACGTACTTCGCCGAGCTCTTCGAGCGGATCGAGGCCACCCGGGCGGGCGACCTCATCCTCTTCACCGACTGGCAGGGCGACGCCGACGAGCGGCTGACCGGCGAGCCGGGCAGCGAGGTCGCCGAGGTGCTGGCCCGCGTCGACGAGCGCGGCGTGGACGTGCGCGGCCTGGTGTGGCGCTCGCACGCGGAGGCGTTCGGCTTCACGTCGGGGCAGAACCGGCTGCTCGGCCGCCGGCTGCAGCAGCGGGGCGCCGAGGCGCTCCTGGACATGCGGGTGCGCCTGGGCGGGTCCCACCACCAGAAGATGCTGGTGATCCGGCACCGCGACGACCCGTCCCGCGACGTCGCCTACGTGGGGGGCATCGACCTGTGCCACTCGCGCCGCGACGACGCCGACCACCACGGCGACCCCCAGGCGATGGACCTCGCCGAGGAGTACGGCGACACCCCGCCCTGGCACGACATCCAGGCCGCCATCAGCGGGCCGGCCGTCCACGACGTCGAGACCGTCTTCCGCGAGCGCTGGCTGGACCCGACCCCGTTGAGCCGCAGCCCGCTGCGCTACCTCAAGGACCGGGTCGCCCGCATGGACCTCGACCCGGACCCGCTGCCGGAGCAGGCACCCCCGCCGCCCCCCGTCGACGGCGGAACCCATGCCGTCCAGCTGCTGCGGACCTACCCCGACCTGCGCCTGGACCGCGACTACCCGTTCGCCAACGGCGGGGAGCGCAGCGTGGCGCGCGGCTACACCAAGGCGCTGTCCCGGGCCCGGCGGCTGGTCTACGTCGAGGACCAGTACCTCTGGGGCCACCACGTCGGCGACGTCTTCACCCAGGCGCTCCGGGACCATCCCGACCTGCACGTCGTCGCGGTCGTGCCGCAGCACCCCGACCGGGACGGCGCGGTCACCCGCACCCCGCAGCTGCTGGGACGGCGCCGGGCGATGCTCGAGATGATGTCGGTGGCGCCCGACCGGGTCGCGGTCTACGGGATCGAGAACCACGCCGGCACCCCGGTCTACGTGCACGCCAAGTGCTGCGTGGTCGACGACACGTGGGCGACGATCGGCTCGGACAACTTCAACCGGCGCTCGTGGACCCACGACTCCGAGCTGTCCGCGGTCGTGGTCGACCAGGGGGAGGACCCGCACGCCTATGCCCGTCGGCTGCGGCTGACGCTGGCCGCCGAGCACCTCGACCGGCCGGTCGCCGCGAGTGGTGAGCTGCCGGACGGTGAGCTGCTGGACGTGATGGGCGACTGCGTGTCGCCCGAGGGGTTCTTCACGGCGTACGCCGAGGCAGCGGCCGCGCTCGACGCCTGGCACGAGGGCGGCCGGGTCGGCCCGCGGCCCCCGGGGCGCCTGCGCCGGCTCGAGCCGCCGGAGCTCGGACGGCTGACCCGGGCCCTGGCGCTCCCGGTCTACCTGACCGTGCACGACCCCGACGGCCGACCGCGCTCGCTGCGCCGACGCGACGCCTTCTGACCCGTGCGGTCCCGGGTGCGCCCCAGCGCACCCTGAGCCGCACGACGCTCGCCGGGGGGACATCCGCGGTTCACGCACCCATCGACTCCGGGTCATCTCTCCCCGATGGGGTCGGGGCCATGACATCTCGGACCGTTCTCCCCGTCCTCGCCGGCCTGCTCGCCGCCGGCCTCCCGCTGACCACCGCCGCCGGCGCCCACGCCGACACCCCGAAGGCGCACGACCGCGCCGTGAGCACCCCGATCGTGGTCGCGCACCGCGGCGCCTCCGGCTATCGTCCCGAGCACACGCTGGCGGCCTACAAGCTGGCGATCGACCTCGGCGCCGACTACATCGAGCCCGACCTGGTGTCCACCAAGGACGGCGTCCTCGTCGCCCGCCACGAGAACGACCTGACCGGGACCACCGACGTCGCCGACCACCCCGAGTTCGCCGACCGGAAGACCACCAGGACCATCGACGGCAAGCAGGTCACCGGCTGGTTCAGCGAGGACTTCACGCTCGCCGAGCTCAAGACGCTGCGCGCCGTGGAGCGGCTGCCCCAGGTGCGCCCGGGCAACACGCGGTACGACGGCCGCTACGAGGTGCCCACCTTCGCCGAGGTCCTGGCACTGGTGCAGCGTGAGGAGAGGCGCACCGGCCGCACCATTGGGGTCGCCCCGGAGACCAAGCACCCGTCGTACTTCGACTCGATCGGTCTCTCCCTCGAGGAGCCGATGCTGCGCACGCTGAAGCGGTTCCACCTCGACAACCGCAACGACGAGGTGCTGATCCAGTCCTTCGAGATCGGCAACCTCGAGCAGCTGGACACGATGACCGACCTGCCGCTCGAGCAGCTCACCGACGCCACCGGCGGCCCGGCCGACCAGCCGGGCACGACGTACGCCGACATGGTCACCCCCACGGGCCTGAGGAAGATCTCGGCGTACGCCGACTGGGTCGGACCGAACAAGGACCAGGTCCTCCCGCGCGACCCGGCGACCGGCGCGACGGGGGAGCCCAGCGCCCTGGTCGACGACGCGCACGACGCGGGGCTCGAGGTGGTCATCTACACGCTGCGCGACGAGAACCAGTTCATGGCCACCAACTTCCGTCGTGGCACCGATCCGAACGCCAAGGGCGACATCCGCGCCGAGATCACCGCGTTCCTCGACGCGGGGGTGGACGGGCTGTTCGCCGACTACACCGACTCGGCGGTGGACGCGCGGGACGCCTGGCTCTCTGGAGTGTGATCGGGTCGTGTGCCCCAGAACGCGCGATAGCGCGTCGTGGGGCACACGACCCTCCTAGGCTGCTGCCATGAGCACGGTGACCTGCACGGTGGAGGACGGCGTCGCCCAGGTCCGGCTGGCCCGACCCGACAAGCTCAACGCGCTGACCCTCGACACGCTCGACGACCTCGTCGCCACCGCCCACCGGCTGCGCCGGGACCGGACACTGCGCGCGGCCGTGCTCGCCGGGGAGGGCGACGCGTTCTGCGCCGGCCTCGACTTCGCCACGGTGCTCAAGGAGCCCGCCCGCATCGTGACCAGCTTCGTGCCGCGGCCCTGGCGCGGGACCAACACGTTCCAGGAGGCCTGCTGGGCCTGGCGCCGGCTGCCGGTCCCGGTCGTCGCCGCGGTGCACGGCCACTGCTTGGGTGGCGGCCTCCAGATCGCGCTGGCCGCGGACTTCCGGTTCGCGACCCCCGACTCGCGGTGGTCGGTGCTCGAGGGCAAGTGGGGGATCATCCCGGACATGTCGGGCATCCGCAGCCTGGCGCAGCTGGTCGGCATCGACACGGCCAAGCGGCTGACCATGACCGCGGAGACGGTCACCGGGGAGCAGGCGGCGGAGCTGGGCCTGGTCACCGGGCTCGCCGACGACCCGCTCGAGGCGGCGGCCGAGCTCGTCGCCCGGTTGCGGGAGCGCTCGCCCGACCAGCTCGCGGCCGCCAAGCGGCTCTTCGACGACACCTGGACGGCGAGCCCGCGGCGTACCTTCGCCCGCGAGCGCGTCGAGCAGGCGCGCCTCCTGGTCGCCCGCAACACGAAGGTCGCCCGCGAGGCAGCGTTCCGCAAGCTCGTGCCGGAGTTCGGGCCCAGGGGTCGATGAGGTTCCAGCGCACGCTCGCCCTGCTCGGGGTGGGCCTCCTCTGGCTCGCGATCGGGCCGTGGGTGGTGCCGGCGGCGCTGGCGACGCTGCTCGTCCCGGGGGTGCGGGCGTGGCTGCGCCCCACCTGGCGGGTCGTCGCCGCCGTCGGCGCCGCCGTGCTCGCCCTGACCGGGCTGGTGGTGCTGGTGCCTGATGGCTGGCTGCCGATGCCGCCGGGGCCCGGAGCGCTCGTCACGCCGGGGTACGTCGGCCGCCCGGCCGCCGTCCGCCCGCTGCAGGTGGACGTCCCGCAGCACCCGCACCTCGCGCCTGTCGGTCGGGGGTCGGTGCGCGGCGACGCGGGTGGCAGCGGCACCTTCCCGTGGGCGGGGCCGCTGGGGGAGTCGCCCGAGGTCGACACGTCGTGGCTCGGCCTCGAGGAGTGCCCGGGCCTCGCGGCGGACTCCCACGACCGGCTCGTCGCGCTGTGCAGCGACCGCAACGGGCCGGTCCTGCACGTGATCGACCCCGACTCGATGAACCCGGTCGCGACCAAGCAGCTGCCCGCCGGGAAGGCGCCGGACGACCGCTGCGCCCGCGACTTCCACCTCGACGAGGAGGACCGCGTGGTCCTCGCGACCCGGGACCGGCGGGTGCTGGTCGTCGCGACCGCCGACGCCGACGGCGACCCGGACCTGACCACCGAGGCGAGCTACGACCTCTCCGACCGGGTGCCCGACGACGACTGCCTGGTCGGGCTGCTGCCGGACTGGGACGGCTCCCTGTGGTGGTCGACCAGGCAGGGCCGGGTCGGCACCGTCGACCCCGCGTCCGGACACACCCGCTCGCTGGACCTGGGGCAGCGGATCACCACCCCCTTCGCGGTCGGCCGCACGGGGGCCTACGTGGTGACCGACGAGGCGCTGTACCGGTTGGTCGCAGACCCCTCCGGGCGCCCCCGGGTGGCGTGGCAGACGGCGTACGACCGCGGCAGCGAGCAGAAGTCCGGGCAGCCCAGCCAGGGCAGCGGCAGCTCGCCGACGCTGCTGCCGGGTGGGCTGGTCGCGATCACCGACAACGCCGACCCGCGGATGCACGTGCAGTTCTACGACACCGGTTCCGGTGACCTGGTGTGCGAGGCGGCGGTGTTCGGCGACGACGAGAGCGCCACCGGCAGCTCGCTGGTCTCGGTCGGCACCGGTGTGGTGGTCGAGAACAACCACGGGTACGGCGGGCCGCTGAGCACCGTGCTCGGCCGGACCAGCGACGGCGGGATCGCCCGGGTCGACGTGGTCGGGGGGACGTGCACAGTGCGCTGGACCTCCGACCAGGTCGCCCCGTCCTCGGCCCCGAGGCTGTCGCTCGCGACCGGGCTGCTCTACGCCTGGACCAAGCCGCACAGCTGGTGGGGCGCGGACGCGTGGTACCTCACCGCCCTCGACGTCCGCACCGGGCGCAGGGTCTTCGCGGTGCGCACCGGCCTGGGGATGCTCCGCAACGACGACCACGCCGCGATCACGCTCACCCGCGACGGCTCGGCGTACGTCGGCACCCGCGGTGGGCTGGTCCGGGTCCGCGACCGCTCCTGACCCCGGCTCCCAAGTCTCCTCCAAGCCGGTGCCATCTCGGCTCCATGCCGTCTCCATGTGCCCGGTGATGACCTCGTCCTGCCACCCCGACCGGGGCAGGCGGAGCCGAGGAGGACGTCATGTTCGCGGATGCGACGGGGAGCGCGTGGTCACTCGTGGTGCGGCGCACGGTGGGCAACCTCGTGCTGGCCACGCTGGGGCTGGGGGCCTGGTCGGTCACGGTCGCCGCGGGTGACCAGGCCACGGTCGGCGCCGTGCGCCCCGACCTCGCCCGGCCCACCCGGGCGGCGGTGCTCGTCGAGCGGCACGCCTGCTGGACGGGTGCGGCGCCGCACGGCGTGGTCCCGACCAGGGCGGTGGTGACCAGGCCCGGAGAGCGGGCGCGGATCGTGCCGGCCCGGGTCGGGTTCGACATCTGGCTCGACGGGAGGCCCGGGGTGCTGCACGCGTTCTGCCGGTGACCGCCCTCAGGGGTAGCGGATCCCCGTCGTCTCCTCGCTGATCTCCCACAGCCGGCGCTGGGCCACCTCGTCGCGAGCGAGCTTCGTGCTGCCCACCACGGTCGGCAGGCCCCGCTGCTCGGCCCACCCGCTCGGACCGCAGTACGTCGAGCCCGGCAGGTCGGCGGTGGCCGCCATCAGCGTCGGCCAGGCGCCCATCCCGGCCGGCTGCGCGACGGCCCGCACGGCCGCGTCGAGGATGGAGGCGACCCGGCCGTCGGTCCGGCCGTACCTCCCGTTGACCACCAGGCGCGTGCCCGCGAACCCGGGGTGCGCGGCCAGCGCCTTGACGGGCAGCTCGGCGCGACGGGCGCGCCGGTCCAGCTCGTGGGTGAACAGCAGGTTGGCCAGCTTGGTCCGGGCGTACGCCGGCCAGCGCGCGTAGCGGGAGCCGTCGCGCTGCCGCGGGTCCTCCAGCGGCGCCGACCGGGCCGTCCGGTGCATCAGCGAGCTCACCGTCACCACGGTGGCCGCCTCGCTCGCGACCAGCTGCGGCAGCAGCAGGCCGGTCAGCAGGAACGGCCCGAAGTGGTTGGTCGCCATCTGCAGCTCGAGGCCGTCGACGGTGCGGTGGTACGGCGTGGCCATCACGCCCGCGTTGTTGACGAGCACGTCGATCGGGCCGAGACCGACCGCCTCCTCGGCGGCCCGGCGTACCGACGAGAGGTCGGCCAGGTCGACCTGCAGCTGGTCGAGCTCCGCGGCGTGGACCTCCTCGCGGATCGCCTTCTCGGTCTCCGAGAGCCGCTCCGGCGTCCGCCCGGCGAGCACGACCCGCGCGCCGCGGCGGGCCAGCTCGAGCGCCGTGTGGTGGCCGAGCCCGCCGAGGGTCGTGCCGGTCACCAGCACCGTGCGTCCGGCCTGGTCGGGGATGTCCTCGATCCGCCAGAGGTCGGCGGCCGCCCGGGTCACGGGGTGACCGCGAACGCGTCGAGGACCCGGCGGCCGAGCTCCCGGTCCCCGGTCACCTCGACCGAGCCCGGGTCCGGGGCGCACCGCCCACCCGCCAGCACGATGAACGCCTCGCGCTCCAGCCGCAGCCGCACGGTCGGGTCGGTCGGGACGGTCGGGAGCGGCGCACCCCGGCCGGCGTCGTCGACGACGAACGCGACCGGCTCCTGGCCGCCCACCTCCAGCACGGCGGTGGTGCCGGCCGGTGCCCCGGCCCGCTTGGCGAGGACGAAGCCGAGGCTCTCGGCGAGGTACGCCGCGGTGTGCCGCGCGCCGGCGGAGTCCATGCCGCCCGGCAGGTCGACGGCGCGGCGGATGTCCTGCTCGTGCATCCACAGGTCGAGGGGACGGTTGCGCAGCAGCCGCTCCCAGTCCCACGGCACGCCGCCGAAGATCCGCTCGGGCTTCGCAGTGGCGTCGGTCGGCGGGTCGGCCAGCAGCGCGGTGTGGCGCGCGGTGGCCGCCTCGCGGATCTCGTTGATCAGCTCGTCGGGCGTGCGGTCCCGGCGGGCGACCACGCCCTGCTCGGTGTAGAGCCCCATCAGGCCCGTCACGTGCTCGGGCTCACCGACCTCGACGGTCTCCTCCGGCGCTCCGGCCAGCACCGCCTCGAGGTGGGCGATGTGCGCGGCCACGGCGTGCACGTCCCACCCGGCCAGGTCGGTCGGCGCGTGCCACTGCTCCGCCGGGACCTGCTCGAGCAGGTCGAGGAAGTCGTTGACCGCCTGCCACCACACGTCGACGTACCCGGCCAGTCGTTCCCGATCGGTCATGGGCGGCAGCCTAGAGGGCGCCCGTGCACGGCCGGGCACCCGCCGAGTCCCGAGCGCGTGCGGCTACTCGCGGCCGCTCTTCTTCGCCAACGTGACCAGGACGAAGGAGAGCAGGGCGACGATGGCGACGATGATGATGAGGGCCTTCATCTCCACACCGTTGCCGACACGCACCGATCCTGCCTCGTCCGCTGTGGAGGATGCGCGACCGTCCTTGGGTGGCAGCCTGGAGGGCGGGCGGTGGCCGGACGCCGAGCCGGGTCGCTCAGGGCCACTCACCCGACGTGCAGGACCCCACCGGCGGGTGCGTACTGGTCGATCGGCCCGGTGCCGATGTAGTCGACCGTCAGGCGGCCGCGGTCCCGCTCGCGCCCCGGATGGCCGGGGTGGGCACGCGCGCTGCCCACGGGCACACCGGCCGGCAGCACCATCCGCAGACCGAGGTAGGTCGCCGCGGCGACCGGCTCGGGTCGGACCCGGAGACGACGGAGCCGCTCCGCGACCGGGTGGTCGCCCAGCCGCAGCTCGGCGTCGGGGCGCAGCTTGCGACCCCGGCAGTGGCCCACCATCGGGACCTCGGTCTCCAGGAGCCGGTTGTCGAGCGAGGAGTACATCAACCACGGTCGGCGCACCCGCACCACCCGTCCGGCCGGACGGACGCGCAGGTCGAGGATGGGCGTGCCCTCCTCCGAGAGCGACACGGCCTGCTCCCCGGGGCCGTCCCGGAAGTCCATGTCGGCCACGAACTTCGGGAACCCGAACACCTCGCGACCGAGGTCACGCGCCTCGGCCGTGGTCACCGGCAGGTCGAGCACGAAGCCGCCGAACCTGACCCGGTCCGACGCCGCCATGGCCACGCCGCGGGGCCACCGGTGCCTGCTCACCAGCGCCGAGATCCCGACCTCGCCGTACGGCGCCAGCCTCGCTGGCCGGCCGTCCACGACTCCGGTCACCTCGTCGTACCGGAGCGCCACGACCTGCACCGCCGCGCTGCCGTCGAACCAGCGCACCGGTTCGACCTCGCGCGAGGGCAGCTCGTCACGCACGGCGGCGTGGTCGGCGAGGTGGACGGAGTAGAAGCAGGTGATCCGGTGGTAGAACGCCGGCATCTCGAACAGGCGGCCCCCGACCGCTCGCTGCGGCCGCGGACCGGACCAGTCGTAGAAGTCCCCTCGGTCGGGCCCGTGCCGGGCGTGTTCCTCCGGTGTGGCCATCGTGGTCCCTCCCTCGGTCGCCTCCTCAGGCTCCGCCGCCCTCGATACCGCCCTGCAGGGCCGTTGGTCACCGGGGTGCCGGGCACTTGGGGCGGCGCGCGAGAATGGGCCGGTGCGTGTACGTGCCCCCGAGCTCGCCGGCCGCGGCTGGCTGAACACCGACGGCCCCCTGTCCCTGACCGACCTGCGCGGGCGCTTCGTGCTGCTCGACTTCTGGACCTTCTGCTGCATCAACTGCCTGCACGTCCTCGACGAGCTGCGCCCCGTGGAGGAGAAGTACGCCGACGAGCTGGTCGTCATCGGCGTCCACTCGCCGAAGTTCGTCCACGAGGCCGACCCGGTCGCGCTGGCGCAGGCCGTCGAGCGCTACGGCGTCCACCACCCCGTCCTCGACGACCCCGAGCTGGTCACCTGGCAGGCCTACACCGCCCGCGCCTGGCCGACTCTCGTGCTCGTCGACCCCGAGGGCTACGTCGTCGCGCAGTACGCCGGCGAGGGCCACGCGCACGCGATCGACGCGCTGCTGGGCGACCTGGTCGAGGAGCACCGCGCGAAGGGGACGCTGCAGCCCGGCGACTCGCCGTACGTCCCGCCGACGGTCGAGCCCACCGACCTGCGCTTCCCGGCCAAGGCGGTCCGCCTCGACGACGGCCGCGTGCTGGTCGCCGACGCCGGTCACGACGAGGTGGTCGAGCTCGCTGCGGACGAGGCCGGCGACGACCGGGTGCTGCGCCGGTTCGCCGGCTTCCGCGAGCCGAACGGCCTCTGCCTGCTGCCCCCGGACGTCGCCGCCGAGGTGGGGTACGACGTGGTGGTCGCCGACACCGTCCACCACCAGCTGCGTGGCATCGCCCTGGACGAGGGCGAGGTGAGCGTGCTCGCCGGCGACGGGACCCAGTGGATGCAGGGCGACGGCACCGACCGGCTCTCCAGCCCGTGGGACGTCGCCTGGTGGCAGGACCGGGTCTGGGTGGCGATGGCCGGCATCCACCAGCTCTGGACGTTCGACCCGCGCACCGGCGAGGTCGCCGTCGCGGCCGGCACCACCAACGAGGGCCTGCTCGACGGCCCCGCGCCCGGGGCGTGGTTCGCGCAGACCTCCGGCCTGGCACCGGACGGTGACCGGCTCTGGATCGCCGACAGCGAGACGTCGTCGCTGCGGTGGGTGGACGGCTCCTCGTCGAGCGGGCCGGTGGAGATCCGCACCGCGGTCGGCTCCGGCCTCTTCGAGTTCGGGTTCCGCGACGGCGCGGCCGACCAGGCGCTGCTCCAGCACCCGCTCGGCGTGACCGTGCTGCCGGACGGCAGCGTCGCGGTCTGCGACACCTACAACGGTGCCGTCCGTCGCTTCGACCCCGCCACGGCCACCATGTCCACGCTGGCGACCGGGCTGGCCGAGCCCAGCGGCGCGCTCGTGGCCGGCGAGCACCTCCTCGTCGTCGAGTCGGGCGCCCACCGGCTGACCCGGGTCGCGCTCGGGGCGGCGGCCACCACGACCGACGGGTTCGCGCACACGACCCAGCGGCCGGTCACCGAGGTCGCAGCCGCCCTCGAGCTGGTGGTGTCCTTCGAGCCGCCCCCGGGTCAGAAGGTCGACGACCGGTTCGGCCCGCCGTCGCAGCTGGTCGTCGAGGCCACCCCGCCCGCGCTGATCCGCGACGGCGCCGGTCTCGGCACCGACCTGACCCGCACGATCACCCTCGACCCGGGCGTCGGGGAGGGCGTCCTCCACATCGCCGCCCGCGCCGCCTCGTGCGACGAGGACGGCGGCGAGGGCGCGGCCTGCCGGATGCACCAGCAGGACTGGGGCGTGCCGGTGCGGATCGGCACCGGCGGCGAGGCCGCGCTGGTCCTCCCGCTCGGCGGCGCCGGCTGACCCGTCGAGTCGGCGCAAGTGCCGGCCCGAAACCGGTCGAGTCGGCGCAAGTGCCGGCCCGGAAGCGGTCGAGTCGGCGCAAGTGCCGGCCCGATCGGCGAGTCTGCGCCGACTCGGCGTCGAGGGTCGGGATCAGCCGAGGGCCAGGCGTACGGCGATCGCCAGCATCACCAGCCCGATCGCCACGTCGAGCACCTGCCAGGCCCGCGGCCGGGCGAGCAGCCGCGAGGCGAGCCGGGCGCCGTACCCCAGCCCGGTGAACCACGCCGCGCTCGCCAGGCAGGCGCCGAGCGCGAACCACCACCGACCCGTCGAGCCCTCGTGGTTGGCGATCGAGCCGAGCAGCAGCACCGTGTCGAGGTAGACGTGCGGGTTGAGCCAGGTGAGCGCGAACGCGCGGCCGAGCGCACCCCGCCGCGAGGTGGTGCCGGCGCCGGAGGCCCGCAGTGATTCCGTACGCCGGGCCCGCAGCAGCGAGCCCACGCCGTACCACCCCAGGAAGGCCACGCCGAGCCAGCGCACGACCGTGATCGCCCACGGCGCCTGCTCCACGATCGTCCCGATCCCGGCCACGCCGGCGACGATCAGCACCACGTCGGACACCGTGCAGACGAGCACCACCAGGCCGACGTGCTCGCGGGCGAGCCCCTGGCGCAGCACGTAGGCGTTCTGCGCACCGATCGCGACGATCAGGGACAGGCCGGTGAGCAGTCCGGTCAGGGTCGCGTCGAGCACCACGCCACGCTAGGGCCTCGCGCTCAGCTGTAGTGACGCTCCTCGACGTGCGTCCGGGACCGGCGCTGCGCGACCAGCGGCAGCAGCAGCCCGAGGACGCCGACGACGACGCAGATCCAGCCCACGGTGGTGGTGGCGACGACGTCGTCGACCGACCGGGGCAGGTCGACGGCTCCGGTCACGAGGACCAGCCCGACGACGAGCAGGATGATGCCGGCTCCGAAACCCATGACTGTCTCCTGGTTCGTGACGGCCGACGGGGGTGCGGCCACCGTGGCCGGAGTCTGCCCGCGTCCCGGCAGCGGGAAACGCCTCCCGCGCCGCCGCCGTGCCGGCTGACCTTCGACCCTGCCACGGCACGACGCGACCCGGTCTGCTGTAGCCACCGACGTGGAGAGGGGACCGGGTGAGCGAGACGCCGCACCGGATCGACCCCGAGGAGGCGCTGGACCGGCTGCTGCGCGACCTGCGCAGCCACCGCGAGGGGCTGACCGGTCGCGAGGCCGCCCGTCGCCTCGAGGTGAGCGGGCCCAACGAGCTGGTACGCCGGCACGGGCGGACCTGGCCCGGGCAGCTGGGCCGTCAGCTGGTGCACCCGCTGGCGCTGCTGCTGTGGGCGGCGGCGGTCCTCGCCTGGGTCGGCGGCACACCGCCGCTGGCCCTGGCGATCGTGTTCGTGGTGGTGATCAACGCGCTCTTCGCGTTCGTCCAGGAGCGGCACGCCGAGCAGGCGGTCGAGGCCCTGACGGCGTACCTGCCGCCCCAGGCGACCGTGCGCCGCGACGGCGAGGTGTGCACGGTCGACGCTCGCGACCTGGTGCCGGGGGACGTCATCGTGATCGCCGAGGGTGACCGGGTGTCGGCGGACGCCCGGCTGCTGTCGGGATCCGTGGAGATGGACATCTCGACCCTGACCGGGGAGTCGATGCCGGTGCTGCGCGCACCGCTGCCCGGATTCCACCACGGACCGCTGCTGGAGGCCGCCGACATCGTCTTCAGCGGGACCAGCTGCACCGAGGGAGAAGCGACCGGGGTCGTCTTCGCGACCGGGATGAGCACCGAGCTCGGGCGGATCGCCGCGTTGTCCCAGCGCAGCGAGTACCAGGAGAGCCCGCTCGAGAAGCAGGTGAAGCGGGTCGCCCGCCTGATCGCCCTGGTTGCCCTCGGCCTGGGACTGGGCTTCATCCCCCTCGGGACGCTGCTGGCCGGCCTCAGCCTCCAGGACGCCGTCAACTTCGCGATCGGCCTGCTCGTGGCCAACGTGCCCGAGGGACTGCTGCCCACGATCACCCTGGCGCTCGCACTCGGCGTCCGGGTGCTCGCCCGGGAGGGAGCCCTGGTCAAGCGGATCTCCGCGGTGGAGACCCTCGGCTCGACCAGCGTGATCTGCACCGACAAGACCGGCACGCTGACGCTCAACAGCATGCGGACCGTGCGGGTCTGGACGGCCGGGGGCGAGCTCGACCTGCTCGGCAGGCACTCCACCACCCCGTCCGCGCTGCTGCGCCGACTGGCGAGCGCCGGCAGCGCCTGCAACAACGCGCGCTGGGACCCCGCCGACCCGGAGCGGAAGCAGGGGGACCCGACCGAGCTGGCCCTGCTCTACCTCGCCGCCGACGTGGGCGCGCCGTCGAGCGTCGACCATCCCACCCGGCGCGTCCAGTTCCACTTCGACCCCGTGCTGCGGCGGATGTCGACGGTCGACCTCGTCGACGGCCGGATGCTGCTGCGGTCCAAGGGCGCCCCCGAGGAGCTCCTGCCACGGTGCACGCGGATGGCGACCGAGACCGGGGAGACCGAGCTCGACGAGGCGCGCCGTCGCGAGGTGGCCGCGCTGACCGACCGCTGGGCCGAGCACGGCCTGCGCGTGCTGGCCCTGGCCGAGCGGACGCTCCCGGGCACGGACGCCCGCGGCCTGTCCCGCGAGGAGGCCGAGACCGGGTTGACGTTGCTGGGCCTGGTCGCCATGGTCGACCCGCCGCGCAAGGAGGTGCGCGACGCCGTGGCACGGTGCCACACCGCCGGCATCCGCCTGTTGGTCGTCACCGGCGACCACGGCCTCACCGCGAGAGCGATCGCGCAGCAGGTCGGCATCGGTGACGAGCACACCCGGGTGGTCACCGGTGCCGAGCTCGAGCTGATGCCCGAGGCCGACCTCGACGCGCTGCTGGCCGGGAACCGCGAGCTGGTCTTCGCCCGGAGCTCCCCGGAGGCGAAGCTGCGGATCGCCGACGCCCTGCAGCACCAGGGCCACGTGGTGGCGATGACAGGTGACGGCGTGAACGACGCGCCGGCGCTGCGCAAGGCGGGCATCGGGGTGGCCATGGGTCGGTCGGGCACCGACGTCGCCCGCGAGGCCGCGACCATGGTGCTCACCGACGACAACTTCGCGACGATCGTGACCGCGGTCGAGGCGGGGCGTCGGGTCTACGACGACGTCCGCAAGTTCATCGTCTACATCTTCGCGCACGCCACCCCGGAGGCGGTGCCCTTCCTGCTCTACGCCCTCTCGGGTGGGCAGGTCCCGCTGCCGCTCACGGTGATGCAGATCCTCGCGATCGACCTGGGTACCGAGACGCTGCCGGCGCTGGCCCTGGGCCGGGAGCCGGCGGAGCCGGGCATCATGCGCCGCCCTCCGCGTCGCCGGGGCCAGGGAGTCATCGACGGCCCGATGCTGTTCCGTGCGTGGGGCCTGATGGGTGGGGTCTCGGCTGCGCTGGTGCTGCTGCTGTTCCTCGCCACCCTCGTGCAGGGCGGCTGGAGCCTCGGTGACGACGTCTCGTCGGGTCCGCTGCACCACGTGTGGGTCCAGGCCACCACGATGAGCTTCCTCGGGATCGTCGCCTGCCAGATCGGGACGGCCGTCGCCTCCCGCACCGAGCACGCCTCCCTGTGGCAGATCGGGCTGCTCAGCAATCCCCTGCTGCTGTGGGGCATCGCCTTCGAGGTGGCCTTCGCCGCCTGCGTGGTCCTGGTGCCGTGGCTGCAGCCGATCTTCGGCACCACCGCCCCGCAGGCGTGGCAGGTCGTCGCGCTGCTGCCGCTGCCGGTCCTGGTGTGGGGAGCCGACGAGCTCTGGCGCCGGTCCCGCCGGCGTCCGGCCCCGGACACGACTCGACCCGCCCGGTCCTTGGGACGCGAGCGGGTCGAGGCGTGAGGTGTCAGGTCAGAAGGCCGCCTCGTCGAGGTCCATCAGCGACAGGTCGGTCGCCTCGGCGATGGCGCGCTCGGCGGTGAGGCGGGGCAGGTTGGTGTGCGCGAAGAACTGCGCGGCCGCGACCTTGCCCTCGTAGAAGGCCTTGTCCCTGCCCGGGTCGCCGTCCAGCTTCTGCAGGGCGACCTCGGCCTGGCGCAGCAGCAGCCAGGCGCAGACGACGTCGCCGAGCACCATCAGCAGGCGGGTCGTGTTGAGCCCGACCTTGTAGATGTTGCGCAGGTCGCCGCCCTCGGCGCTGGCGTCGGCCGACATCAGGTCGTTGATCATCGCGCCCACGATGGCGTTGGCGTCCTCGAGGGCGGTCGCGAGCAGCGCCCGCTCGACCTTGAGCCGGCCGTTGCCCGCCTCGCTGGCGATGAACGACTGGATCTCGCCGGCCAGGTGGCCCAGCGCCTTGCCCTGGTCCTTGACGATCTTGCGGAAGAAGAAGTCCTGGCCCTGGATGGCGGTGGTGCCCTCGTAGAGCGTGTCGATCTTCGCGTCGCGGACGTACTGCTCGAGCGGGTACTCCTGCAGGAAGCCGGAGCCACCGAAGGTCTGCAGGGACTCGGTGCCCAGCAGCACCCACGAGCGCTCCGAGCCGTAGCCCTTGACGATCGGGAGCAGCAGGTCGTTGACCTTCTCGGCCAGCTCGTCGCGCTCGCCGGCGTGCTCGGCCAGCATCACCTTGTCCTGCCACGACGCGGTGTAGAGCACCAGCGCGCGCATGGCCTCCGCGAACGACTTCTGCGTCATCAGCGAGCGACGCACGTCCGGGTGGTGGGTGATGGTGACGCGGGGCGCGGTCTTGTCGGCCGCCTGGGTGAGGTCGGCGCCCTGGACGCGCTCCTTGGCGAAGTCCAGCGCGTTGAGGTAGCCGGTCGACAGCGTGGCGATCGCCTTGGTGCCGACCATCATGCGAGCGTTCTCGATGACCTGGAACATCTGTGCGATGCCGTCGTGCACCTCGCCCAGCAGCCAGCCCTTGGCCGGCTCGCCGCCGCCCACGGAGCTGTCGCCGAAGGTGAGCTCGCAGGTGTTGGACACCTTGATGCCCATCTTGTGCTCGACGTTGGTGACGTAGACGCCGTTGCGCTCGCCGGTCAGCTCGCCGGTCTCGTGGTCGAAGTGGATCTTCGGGACGATGAAGAGCGAGAGGCCCTTGGTGCCCGGGCCGCCGGCGCCCTCGACGCCCACCGGGCGGGCGAGGACGAGGTGGATGATGTTCTCGCACAGGTCGGACTCGGCCGAGGTGATGAAGCGCTTGACGCCCTCGATGTTCCACGAGCCGTCGTCGTTGGGGGTGGCCTTGGCGCGGCCGGCACCCACGTCGGAGCCGGCGTCGGGCTCGGTCAGCACCATCGAGGTGTTCCAGCCGCGGTCCACGATGTGCTGCGCGATGCGCTTGTCCCGGTCGTTGCCGTTGCGGTGCACTACGCCCGCGAACGCCGGGCCCGCGGCGTACATCCACACCGGCGCGTTGGCGCCGAGCACCATCTCGCCGATCGCCCAGACCAGGCTGGACGGGGCGGGGGTGCCGCCGAGCTCCTCGGAGATCTGCAGACGCCAGAACTCGGCGTCCATCCAGGCCTGGTAGCTCTTCTTGAAGGACTCCGGGATCGGCGCCTCGTTGGTCTTGGGGTCGAACACCGGCGGGTTGCGGTCGCTGTCCTCGTACGACGCGGCGAGGTCCTCGCGGGAGAGCCGGTCGACCTCGGCCAGCACCTCGCGCGCGGTCGCGCCGTCGACCTCGGCGAACGGGCCGGTGCCCAGCACGTCGTCGCGGCCGAGCACCTCGAAGAGGTTGAACTCGATGTCGCGGAGGTTGCTCTTGTAGTGGCTCACGGATCCACCTTCTCGATGTCGGGGAGCCGGTCAGCACAGTTCTACTGGCCGGTAACTTCAATGATAGAAGGGCGTCTGGGGCGAGGCAAGGCGGGGTGATCCGCGTCTCCGGACCGTCCTGTGGGACACGGGCGATGCCCGCCGTTGACACGGAACCCGCATTGTCTATTAATTGAGACGACAAAGTATTGATTTGACGTATCGTCCACCGAGGAGGCAGGTCGTGCGCACGCTGGTCGTCCTCGCGCTCACCGGGCTGGTGGCGCAGCTGGTCGACGGCGCCCTGGGCATGGGGTACGGCGTCACCTCCTCGACGCTGCTCCTCGCGGGCGGCCTGAGCCCGGCCGCCGCCTCGGCCGCGGTCCACTTCTC
The DNA here is from genome assembly GCF_042653125.1 of Nocardioides sp. GCM10023255. Classification (NCBI taxonomy): domain Bacteria; kingdom Bacillati; phylum Actinomycetota; class Actinomycetes; order Propionibacteriales; family Nocardioidaceae; genus Nocardioides; species Nocardioides sp. GCM10023255. The sequence continues at coordinate 242,598 of NZ_JBHSHU010000004.1, read as the reverse complement.
CGAGATCGGTACGTCGCTGGTCTCGGGCATCTCCCACCACACGCTCGGCAACACCGACTGGCGGGTCGTCGGGATCCTCGCGGTGCCCGGCTTCGTGGGCGCGTTCGCCGGCGCCACGTTCCTGGTCAGCCTGGACGCCGACGTCGCGGTGCCCGTCGTGGCCGCGCTGCTGCTCGTCCTCGGCGGCTACGTCACCTGGCGGTTCCTGTCGGTGGGACCGGGGCGGCTGCGGTTCCGCGGTCGCCCGGGTGCGCGGCTGCTCGCCCCGGTGGGGCTGCTCGCCGGCGCCCTCGACGCCATCGGGGGCGGCGGCTGGGGCCCGGTCGGCACCACGACGCTGCTGTCGTCGGGGCGGCTGGAGCCGCGCAAGGTCATCGGCTCCGTCGACACGGCCGAGTTCGTCGTGTCGGTCGGCGGGTCCCTCGGGTTCCTGGTCGCCCTGGGCCGCCAAGGGATCGACTGGGCCTTCGTCGGCGCGCTGCTCGTGGGCGGCTGCCTCGCCGCCCCGGTGGCGGCCGTGGTCGTGCGCCTCCTGCCGGCCCGGGTGCTCGGCGTGAGCGCCGGCGGCCTGATCGTGATGACCAACCTGACCACCCTGGGCGACTGGTTCGACGCCTCGGGCATCACCCGCGGCCTGCTGGCCGCGGTCGTCTTCACCCTGTGGGTGCTCTGGGTGGCCTGGGCGGTCAAGCTCGACCAGGCCGACCCCGAACGCGTCGCCCGGAGGAGTCCGACCCACGCCACCGCCTGATGGTCGAGTGTCTGGATCGACAAATCTGACAGACTGCACCCATGCGGGTTTCAGCCAAGTCCGACTACGCGCTGCGCGCACTCATCGAGATGGCAGCGCGCCAGGACGGTCGCGCGGTCAGTGCCGAGGAGCTCGGCCGGCTCCAGGAGATCCCGCACGGCTTCCTCCAGGCCATCCTCGCGGACCTGCGCAAGGCCGGCATCGTGATCTCCCAGCGCGGCCAGTCCGGCGGCTGGCGGATGGGTCGCGACCCCGAGACGGTCTCCGTCGCCGACGTGATCCGGGCGGTCGACGGGCCGCTGGTCTCCGTCTACGGGCTGCGCCCCGAGGCGGTCAGCTACAACGAGTCCGCGCAGGTCCTCCAGCACGTGTGGATCGCGGCCCGGCGCTCGCTGCGCGACGTGTTCGAGCAGGTCTCGATCCAGCAGCTCGCCGACGGCAAGCTGCCTCGCGCGGTCACCACCCGCACCGCCGACGAGGACGCCTGGCAGCCGCACTGACCGTTCAGGAGGCGCGCGTCAGCCTCGGCGCGAGCCGCAGCCGCCGCGTCTCCAGGGACCGGTTGCGAGCCTCCAGCTCGGCGGCGCGCTGGCGCAGCCGGGTCGTCTCGACGACCAGGTCCGCGAGCGCGTCGGTCGTCCGGGCCAGCACGTCCTCCAGCGCCGGCCCCTGCTCGGCGCCGTTCCCGGCCGGCTCGGCCGGCGAGAGGTCGGCGAGGTCCCCGATGACGGCGTACCCGCTGGCCGTCACCTGCCGGCTCCACAGCAGGGCGATCGCCCTCAGGTCGGCGTACGCCGCGGCCGTCGGAACGGCGCGCGGGCCGCTCCACGCGGCGTCCCCCAGGTAGTGGGCGACCGCCTGCCGGTGCTCCACCGACCCGAGCCGGCCGTCGAGGGCGTCGTTGAGCCCGCGGGCGACCGCGGCCGCGACCTCGTCGAGGGCCATCTCGTCGTGGGGCAGGGCGAGCGGCTCGAAGCCGACCAGCTCGCCGAGGGTCTGCCAGATCGCGGGCCGCGGGTCGTGCGCCCCGGCGGGTGGCACGACGACGTGCACGCGTCGAGGGTCGCCGAGGGCGGCCGCCCAGCGGGCGGCCACCGCCGTCAGGTCGTGGGCCGCCCAGAACTCGCGTGCCTGCGGGTGGTCACGGGCGGGGTCGAGCACCCGGCGCCGGAACCGCGCGTACGACGTCGCGCCGCCGGCGGCGAGGGTGCGCCGCCAGCCGGCGGCCAGCTGCGACGCGGGGTCGGTCGCGGTGAGGAGCACGTGCACCTCGAACCCGGCGAGCCCGTCGAGCAGCAGCGCCACCTGCTCGGGGGTGGCGGCGGCGAGCAGCTCGTGGCCGAGCACGACCGGACCCCTCTCCCGCTGGGCCCGGCGGCAGATCGCCGCCCAGCTGCCCTCGACGTCCCGACGCCGCAGGCCGTGGGCCCGGTGATCGCGGGTGATCTCGAGCGTGGCCCGGAGCATCTCGTCGGCCCCGGCCGGGGCACAGATCCCCTGGGCGCGTAGGGCCTCGGCGTGCCTGGCGAGGGCAGCGGGGACGATGTCCCCGCCGGTCCCGGGCAGTCCGACGTGGAGGTGGACGGTGCGGCGTGCCATGGCACCACGCTCGCGGTCCCGGGCGAGGGGCCGGTGAACGCCACGTGACGGGCCGGGCCGGCCCGTGTGACATTTCGCTGTGACATTTCCTGGGCAGGCGGCGTCGTACGGGTGACGCCAGCCTTGAGGAGAGAGATGACGAAGGACCGGGAGTTCGAGGAGTTCGCGCTCGCGCGGATCCCGCAGCTCCACCGTTCGGCCTGGCTGCTGTGCGGTGACGCGCATCGTGCCGAGGACCTGGTCCAGGAGACCCTGGCGAAGGTCTACGTGCGCTGGCACCGCCGGCTGGGACGCCCGATCGAGAACCCGGCTGCGTACGCGCAGACCTGCCTGGTGCGGGTCTTCATCAGTGCCCAGCGGCGGTCGAGCACGCACGAGCGCCCGATCGAGGCGCCCGTCGAGCTCGCGGCCCGGGGGGACGACACCGACCTGCGGGTCGCGCTGGCAGGGGCCCTCGGGGAGCTGCAGCCGCTGGACCGCGCGGTGCTGGTGCTGCGCTACCTCGACGACCGGCCGGTCGCGGACGTGGCCGAGGTCCTCGGCTGCAGCCAGGGGGCGGTGCGCAGCCGGACCCTGCGAGCCCTCGAGCGGCTGCGTGCCGTGTTCGGACCCTCGCTCGTCGACCTCCTCCACCACCGATAGGACAGTCATGGACCACCAGGACGAGCACATCGGCCAGCTCCTCGTGCAGGGCTCGCCGCCGTCTCCCTCCGACCCGCAGCGCCTCGTCGCGGCGGGCATCACCCGCGGCCGCGCCCTGCGCCGCCGCCAACGAGCCGGTACGGCGGCCGCCGCGCTCGCCGTCTTCGGCGTCATCGGCGTCGGGGCGGTCGTCGTACCTCTCGGGGGTGGGGACCGCTCGACGCCGGTGGCGAGCGACCCCACGCCCTCGCCCACCCCGTCGGCGCCCCCATCGTCGACCCCCCTGCCCACACCGACCTCGGAGCCGTCGGTGTCCACCCCGCCCTCGGCCTCGGTGTCGACGCCCCCGTCGGCGTCCGTGTCGATGCCGCCGCCGACCCTCGGCGACACCATCACGGTCGCGGCCCCGCAGGTGCCGGCCACCGTGGGGGAGATCCTCGGACGTGACGGCGCGGGTGAGCTGCGGACCTCGGCGCCGTACTCCCCGGCGTCCGGGCCGGACACCCTGGTCGCACACTTCAGCTGGCAGGGCACGCTGACGACGGTCGTCATCGAGCCGGCCGGCGCGAACCCGCAGCGCGACTGCCGGGCCGGCGGGCAGGGCACGACGTGCTCCACCGACGCGGACGGCGACCCCGTGCTCACCTGGGGCCCGACCACGGCGGACCGGGTGACCGCACAGGGGGCGACCGTGTGGCAGAACGGCTTCCAGGTCTCGGCGCTGTCCTACAACGCCGCCGACGGCAAGGACGCGGCTCCGCTCACCGACGCCCCGCCGCTGTCGCTGGACGACCTGACGGCCGTCGCCGGCAGCGACGTCTGGTTCTACTGAACCGGGGTCAGGCGCCGGCGCGCGGCTCGGCGTTCTCGGCCACCCACTCCACGAGGGGCCGGAGTGCGCGCCAGTCGTCGCGGACGACGTCGAGCAGCTCCGGGGTGTGGATGAACGGCTCGAAGCCGTGCGACCGCCCGACCGTCAGCGAGCGGTGCCGGAGCAGGTCGATCCGCGGGTGGTCGGCGCCGTAGCCCCGGGGCGAGGTCTTCAGCCGGTCGCCGCCGACGTCCCAGCCCGCGCCGGCCAGGGTGGCGAGGATGCGCTCGAGCTCGGTGCCCCGGCGCTCGTCGTCGATGGCGGCGCGGATCGCGGCCAGGCGCGGCGAGCTCGCCTCGTAGAAGCCGGCACCGGTCCGTACGCCCTGCGCCGACACCTGGACGTACCACCCGGTGGCGGGGCCGGCCGGCACGAACGCGCCCTGGTGGGTCTTGTACGGCGTCTTGTCCTTGGCGAAGCGCACGTCGCGGTAGGGGCGGAACACCTTCGCCGGGCCGAACTCCGGCTCGAGCGCGGCGCACAGCGCGGTCATCGGTGCCTTGACGGACTCGTCGTAGACGGCCTTGTGCTTCTCCCAGAACGACCTCGTGTTGTCGACCTCGAGGTCGTCGTAGAAGTCCAGGGCCGCCACCGGGATGCCCGTGAAGGCGGGCTCGGCTGCAGGGCTCACCCGACAACCCTACGGTCCGGGCGGGCGGTGACCGCGGGGCGGGATGATGGCGTGCCGCTGAGACGCCACCACCCCGCGTCCGGGTGCCGGATCGCTCCGACAGGGGTGGAACGGGTGGAGCCGCAGTCCATGACGCGACCCGCGTCAGCCGATCTGCGCGCTGACCTGCTCGTCGCCGGACTCGGCGAGGGCGGTGACGCTGATGGTGTCGCCACCGCAGCGCGGGGTGCTCAGGAAAGCCCGCCCGCCGCCGGACTCGTAGACGACCTCGAGCCCGTCCTCGGCGGTCCAGCGCAGCAACCTCGCCGGGTCGGCGTCGCGCTGCGGGTCGCGTGAGAAGTACGCCGCGTCGCCGCACCAGGTCAGCGACCCGGACGTGGCCGGGCCGAGGTCGTAGTAGCCGTCGCCGGTGCGGGCGTAGACGTGGGCGGTCTCGATCTCGCGCTCGCGCGGGATGACCGACCAGACCGCGCCGCCGTCGACCAGGAGACCGTCCCAGCCCTTGCAGTCGGGCACGCCCTCGAACGGCGTGACGTCGGTGCCGTCGAGCTCGACGACGGTGCGGCAGGCCGGCTGCGAGTCGTCGAAGGTCAGCAGGGAGGTGCCCGCCGGGGTGATCCGGGCGCTGTTGAAGCCGTGGCGGGCGGGCGCGCACCAGCCCAGGGTCGACTTCCTCGTGGCCAGGTCGACGGTGGCGGTGCAGTAGGAGCCCTGGTGGACCGTCGCGTGCACCAGGGTGCCGTCCGCGAGGGCCCACGTGCCGCCGTTGGTGGTCGGCACGTCGGAGCTGCCGTCGAGGGTGAAGCTCTTGCCGCTGCGGAGGTCGACGACCTGCGCGATGCTCGGCCGGGTCTCCTGCTTGTCCTGGAGCACGACGACGGCGTAGTCCCGGTCGATGAGGGCGTCGGAGACGGTCCGGCCCGGGCCGGCAGCGATCCCGGAGCCGGACCCGGGGCCCTCGATGCTGGCCCTCGTGCCCGCCTCGTCCACGGTCAGGGTCCACTCACCGCTCCGGGTCACGGTGTCGTCGACCGAGCCCGGCAGCCGCTTCCAGTCGAGGAGCCGGGTCCGCGCCTCGAGCACGGCGGGCTCCTCGGCGGTCCCTCCGGGGGGCACCGCCGAGCCGTCGGCACTCGAGGACGGGCTGGAGCTCGCGGACGGGCTGGTGCTCGAGGACGCCGGGCCGGACGACGCGGACGAGGTCGCCGGGGTGGCGTCCGTCCTGCCGTCCTTGTCGTCCGAGCACGCCGACAGCGTCAGGAGGGGGCCGACGAGCAGGGCCGCCGCGGGAACGGCGTACCGGCGCAGGGCAGCGGGCATCAGACGCCGATGTTGTGCTGGAAGTGGGCGAGGTTGGCCCGGTAGCTCTTGTACGCCGAGCGCCACTGCACCCGGGCGATGTAAGGCTCGGACGGGTCGAACCGCTGCTGGTTCCACGGCTCGAAGTAGCCGATCTGGTTGGACTTCTTGCCACGCTTGTCGTAGCCGCGGCCGGCCTGGAAGTGACCGGACGCGTCGTCGTCGAGGTAGGGGTAGTACTTCTTCAGCAGGATCGGGTGCAGGACCACCGGGGCGTGGTAGTCGTCGATGTGGCGGAAGAGCAGGAGCTGCCACTTCCCGAAGGTGTAGTCGCCGATGTCGAGGGTGATGTAGGCGCCGGCGTGGTCGGCGCGGTCCCAGCCCGTGCTGGCGTTGACGACCCGGACCATGTCGGTGATCGCCGTGCCGCTGGTGGTCGTGCCGAGCTTGTCGGCCCAGTGGGCCTGGCCGAGGTCCTTGTCCTTCCAGCCCCACGCGATCATCTGCATGGTGGTGGGGCCGCACCAGTAGGTGCGCTGCTGCTCGGCCACCTGCTGGGTGTCGAGCACCACCGAGCGCTGCGGGTAGTCCCGGCGGTGCTTGCGCTGCTGGACGCTCGGGTCGCTGGTCGGCGTGGCGCTCGCGGTCGGCGACGCGGACGCGGTGCGCGCGGCGGGTTGGGCGCTCGTCGCGCCGGGCGCAGCGGTGGTGGCCTCGGGGTGGGCGGCGAGGAACTCCGCGGGGATCGGCACCCCCTCGATCTCGTGACGCAGCAGCCACACCTTGGCCACCGAGCGGGCGGCGAGCGTGAGCTCGGACCGCTCCTGGGCCTCGCGGGCGCTCGGGTCCATCCGGGCCAGCCGCTGGAGCGTGGCCAGCTCGTCGAGGTCGCCCGTGGTGGTCCGGCCCTGCGGGCGGGACGCCACCGCGCGGGCGGCGGTCGCCATCCGGGCCTGGACCTCGGTCTCGGAGTCCTCGGTCCACCCGGAGTGCAGGCAGTAACGCTGGCCGTCGAACTCCGCGCAGCGGACCAGGGCCGCCGCGAGCCGGTCGGGCTCCTGGGCGACCGGCACCCGGCCGAGGGTCCGGGCAGCGGCCCGGCCCTGCGCGAGCACGCGGTCGATCTCGGCCTGGTTCGCGGCGCTCACCGAGCCCAGCGGAGCGGTGGCGGCCGGTGCGAGGCCGCGCTGCTCCTGCTCGCCTGAGGGCAGCAGGGCGCCGTCGTCGTCACCGCCGCGCGGCACGAACGGGGCGGCGGCGAGGAGCAGCGCGAGGGCGCCGATGGCGAGGGTGCGGGGGCGGGGGCGGGGCATTGCGATCCTCGAGACACGTCGACGACTTGACGTACCACTGTCCCCGCTGGTCACGCAAGACGTCAAGTGACCCACAAGTCACAACAGTCACCGAGGTGGTCGGGGTCGGCAAATGGCAGAAGCCGCAGGCCCCCGATACGTGAGGGTCGCGGCTTCGTCTGGAGCGTGGAGCGGATGACGAGACTCGAACTCGCGACATCGACGTTCGGTGGGGTGTCGCGCTCGTGAGCGCGACCGAGCGTGGAGCGGATGACGGGTGTCGCGCTCGTGAGCGCGACCGAGGTGTGGAGCGGATGACGAGACTCGAACTCGCGACATCGACCTTGGGAAGGTCGCGCTCTACCAACTGAGCTACATCCGCATGACCGGCGGACCGGTCGGCGCACATGCTAGTTCATCAGTCGCCGCCCGGGGACACGGGTCGGGGAGAGAGGGGTACGGCGAGTCGCGCGAGCGTCGGGTACCGGGGGCTGACGGTGTCGCCGGACGAGCGTCCGGTGAGCCGGCGGTGCACCCAGGGCAGCGCGGCCTCGCGGGCCCAGTCGAGGTTCTCGCGCAGCTGCTCGCGCCGGGACGGGGCGTCGACGTCGCGCAGCGGCAGGGGCTCGAGGCCGTGGTCCACGCCGAGGGTGTCGAGCACCTCGATCGCCATCCGCTGGTGACCGGCCGGGCCCATGTGCATCCGGTCCTCGTCCCAGTAGCGCCAGTCGCGGTACTCCTTGAGGCGCCAGAAGTCGACGACGGTCGCGCCGTGCCGGTCGGCGCTCTCGCGGACCAGCTCGTTGTACAGGGCGAACCGGCCGCGGACCGGGCGGTAGATCGCCGAGCCGCCCGGGTCGAAGGCGGTCCACACCAGCACGCGGGCGCCGGTGCCGGCGAGCCGCCCGAGCGCGCGGTCGTAGTCCGCGACCAGGGCGTCGAGGTCGACCCGCGGCCGCAGGATGTCGTTGGCGCCGGCGTACACGGTGACGAGATCGGGCTCGAGAGCGATCGCCGCGTCGAGCTGCTCGGCGATGATCGCGTGCAGCTTGCGCCCGCGGATCGCGAGGTTGGCGTAGCCGAAGCCGGCGTCGCCGGCCTGGTGGTCGAGGACCTCCGCGACCCGGTCGGCCCAGCCGCGCAGGCCGTTGGGGCGGGTGGGGTCGGGGTCGCCGACCCCTTCGGTGAACGAGTCGCCGACGGCGACGTACCGGTGGAACGACATGCCCTCATCTTCGCCGGTCGGGACCGGTCGACGACCGACGGGGGCCGGTAGGGTGCGCACGTGCTGCTGTCAGACCGCGACATCCTGGCCGAGATCGACTCCGGCCGGATCACCATGGACCCGTGGCAACCGGAGATGATGCAGCCGTCGTCGATCGACGTGCGCCTCGACCGGTACTTCCGGGTCTTCGAGAACCACCGCTACCCCCACATCGACCCCGCGGCGGACCAGTCCGACCTGACCCGCCAGGTCGAGCCGGAGGGTGACGAGCCGTTCATCCTGCACCCGGGTGAGTTCGTGCTCGGCTCGACGTACGAGGTGGTCTCGCTGCCCGACGACATCGCGGCCCGGGTCGAGGGCAAGTCGTCGCTGGGCCGGCTGGGGCTGCTCACCCACGCCACCGCCGGTTTCGTGGACCCGGGCTTCTCGGGGCACGTCACGCTGGAGCTGGCCAACGTCGCCACGCTGCCGATCAAGCTCTACCCGGGCATGAAGATCGGGCAGTTCTGTTTCTTCCGGCTCTCCTCGCCCTCGGAGCACCCGTACGGCTCGGCGAAGTACGGCTCGCGCTACCAGGGCCAGCGCGGCCCGACCCCGTCGCGGTCGTTCCAGAACTTCCACCGCACCGACATCTGAGGCGCATCACCTGAGGCGGCCCTGCCGAGGCCGCGACCCCGGGCTCCGCGAGGGGGTCGGTCCGCGAGACGGGCCGACCCCCTCTCGTCATGCCCGGACCCATCTGATTAAGGTAAGGCTTGCCTAAGTAAGGCTTACCTAACCACGAAGGACTCCGATGGACCACCGACGCCTCCTCCCGGCCCGTTCGCGCGGCGCCCTCGCGGGCGGGCTGCTCGCGGCAACGCTGCTCACCGGGTGCAGCACCGACTCCACCGCCGCGGACGCCGAGACCCCCACGAGCACGACCACGTCCGACGCCGGCGCCTTCCCGGTCACCATCGAGCACGCGTTCGGCGAGACCACGATCGAGGAGGAGCCGACCCGCGTCGTCACCCTGGGCTGGTCCGACCAGGACGCCGTGCTGTCCCTCGGGGTCGTCCCGGTCGGGGCCACCGAGCTGACGTGGGGCGGGAACGACGCCGGGTCCTCGGACTGGTTCGACGCGCGGATCGAGGAGATGGGGGCCGAGGCGCCGGTGCGGTACGACGACGCGGACGGCGCCCCGGTCGAGGAGATCGCGAAGCTGGCCCCCGACCTGGTCCTGGCCACCAGCTCGGGCATCACCGAGAAGGAGTACGACCGGCTGAGCAAGATCGCCGACGTCGTGGCCTACCCGGACGCGCCGTGGACCACCCCGTGGCAGACCTCGCTGCACATGGTCGGCGAGGCCCTCGGACGCAGCGCCCTCGCCGACGAGGTGGAGACGGGGACCCAGGAGGAGATCGACGACGCGAAGGCGGCGTACCCGCAGCTCGAGGGGGCGTCCCTGGTCTTCGCGTACCTGACCACCACCGACCTGTCCACCGTCGGCATCTACGCCCCGCAGGACCCGCGTGTCTCGATGATGAACGACTTCGGCCTGGTCAACGCCCCCGTCGTCGACACCGCCGTCGGGAAGGGGCAGTTCTACGGCAACGTCTCCGCCGAGCGGGCCGCGGACCTGGAGTCCGACGTGCTGCTGACCTATGCCGAGGGCGCGGACGACCTCGAGACGTACGCCGACGACCCGCTGCTGGGCCGGATCCCGGCCATCGCGCGGGGGCACGCCTACGCCGAGGTGGACAAGCAGGTCGGCCTGGCCGTGACCAACCCGAGCCCGCTGTCGATCCCCTACGTCATCGAGCACTTCCTCCCGCACGTCGCCGACGCCGTCGACGGGGACTGATGGCCGTCCTGGAGGCGGCGCCCCTGCGGTCGGTCAGCACCGTCCGGGCGCGGGCCGGCGCCGCCGCCGCCCTCGTCGTCGTGCTGCCGGTGGCCGTGCTGGCGTCGGTGCTGGTCGGGTCCACGGCCGTCTCGCCCCTCGCGATCCTGACCGGGGACGACCCCGACCACCCCGTCGCGGTCGCACGACTGGCCCGGACCTGTCTCGGTCTCGCCGTGGGCGGGGCCCTGGGCCTGGCGGGTGCCTGCATGCAGGGGCTGACCCGCAACCCCCTCGCGGACCCCGGCATCCTCGGCGTCAACGCGGGCGCGTCGTTCGCGATGGTGCTGGCCATCTCGGTGCTCGGTGTGTCCGACCTGGGGGCGTACCTGTGGTTCGCGCTGGCGGGCGCCGCGCTGGCGATGCTGGCCGTGCACACGATCGCCACGCTGGGCCGGGGCGGAGCCACCCCGGTCAAGCTGGTCATCGCCGGTGCCGCGGTCTCCGCTGCGTTGACGAGCTGGACCACCGCCGCACTGCTGGTCGACCGGGCCACGATGGAGAGCTTCCGGTTCTGGCAGGTCGGCACGGTCGGCGGTCGGGGCTTCGACGTGCTGCTGGCCGGACTGCCGTTCCTCGTGGCCGGGGCGGTGCTGGCGCTGGCCGGCTCGCGGACGCTCGACACGCTCGCGCTCGGCGACGACCTGGCTCGAGGCCTCGGCCGCAGCGTCGTGCGGGACCGGCTGGTCCTCGGGCTGGCCTGCGTGCTGCTGGCCGGTGGCGCCACGGCGCTGGCCGGTCCGATCGCGTTCGTGGGCCTGATCGTGCCGCACGGCGTACGTGCCCTCGTGGGCGGTGCCCACACGCGGCTGCTGCCTCTCTCGCTCGGGTACGGCGCGGTCCTGGTCGTCGCGGCCGACACGGCCGGGCGCGTGGTGATGCCGCCGACCGAGGTGCAGGTCGGGATCATGACCGCCGTGGTGGGGGTCCCGGTGTTCCTGGCCCTGGTCCGTCGCGGTCGGCTGGGCGCGCGGTGACGACCACGACCTGGCTCGGGTCCCGGCCGGTTCCGGTCGAGCCGGTCCGCGCGGCCCGCCGTGGCCCGGTTCGGCGGGCTCGCCTGGTGGTGGGCGGCCTGGCGGTCCTGCTGCTGGGGGTCCTCGCGGCACGGGTGCTGCTCGGCGACTTCACCATCACCGTCGCCGACTTCGTCCGGATCCTGCGCGGCGAGGACGTTCCCGGCGCCTCGTTCATCCTGATGGAGAGCAAGCTGCCGCGCGCCGTGCTCGGCGCCCTCGTCGGAGTCGCGTTCGGCGTCGGCGGCGCGATCTTCCAGACCACGCTGCGCAACCCGCTCGCGAGCCCCGACATCCTGGGGGTCGGCCTGGGGGCGAGCACCGCGGCCGTGCTCGCGATCGTCACGTTCGACTCGACCGGCACCGCGGTGTCGGTCTCGGCCGTGGTCGGAGCCGTGGCCGTCGCGGTGCTGGTCCGGCTGGTCGCCGGGTCGGGAGCCGGCCACCGGCTCGTGCTGGTCGGGGTCGGGACGGCCGCTGCGCTGATGTCGGTCATCCAGTACCTCTTCACCCGAGCCGACGTGTGGGACGCCCAGCTGGTGCTGCGCTGGCTGACCGGCAGCGTGAGCGCCGCGGACTGGCCGACCATCCGGGCGCTCCTCGCCTTCCTGCTGCTGCTCGTGCCGCTGACGGCCTGGTCGGCGCGGTCGCTGCGGATCGTCGAGCTGGGCGACGACGCCGCCGCCGGTCTGGGTGTCGGCCGCCGGCGTGCCGACGCCCTGCTGCTGCTCGCCGTCGTGCTCGTCGCGGTGGCCGTCGCCGCTGCCGGCCCGATCGCGTTCGTGTCCTTCCTGGCCGGACCGATCGCCCGAGCCCTCAACGCCGGTCGCACCACCGTCGTCGGGGCCGGGCTGGTCGGGGCGATCGTCGTGGTCGGCGGCGACTACGTGGCCGACTACCTGCTCGTCGACGTCAACTTCCCGGTGGGCGTCGTCACCGGCGCCCTCGGGGCGCCGTTCCTGCTCTGGCTGCTGGTGCGCGGCCGCCCTGGAAGGAGCACCTGAGATGACAGTCCTCGAGGACCACGAGGCTCCCGGCCGTGCCCCGGGGGCCGACACCGCCCGGCTGGTCGCCGACCGGGTCTCGCTGGGGTACGCCGACCGCCGGGTCGTCGCGGACCTCACCGTGCGGGTCCCTGACGACCGGGTCACCGTCATCGTCGGCCCCAACGCCTGCGGCAAGTCCACGCTGCTGCGCGGCCTGGCCCGGCTGCTGCGGCCGGCGTCCGGAGCCGTGCTGCTCGACGGGCAGGCCATCCACCGCAGGCCCACCCGGGAGGTCGCGCGCGTGCTCGGTCTGCTCCCGCAGAGCCCGACCGCTCCCGAGGGGGTCACCGTCGTCGACCTGGTCGGCCGGGGGCGGCGCCCGCACCAGGGGGCGTTCGGCCGGTGGTCCCGCACGGACGACCGCGCCGTCGCCGAGGCGCTCGACCTGACCGGGACCGCGGACCTGGCCGGCCGCGTCGTGGACGAGCTCTCCGGTGGGCAGCGGCAGCGGGTCTGGGTCGCGATGGCGCTGGCCCAGGGCACCGACCTGCTGCTGCTCGACGAGCCCACGACGTACCTCGACGTCGCGCACCAGGTCGAGATGCTCGACCTGCTGACCGACCTGAACCGCGCCCGCGGCACGACCGTCGTGATGGTGCTCCACGACCTCAACCTCGGCGCGCGGTACGCCGACCACCTGGTCGCGATGAGGGACGGGCGGGTCGTGGCCGAGGGAGCGCCCGCGGCGGTGGTCACCGAGGACACGGTGGCCGACGTCTTCGGCCTGGGCAGCCGGGTGATCACCGACCCGGTGTCAGGCACGCCGCTGGTGGTCCCCCTCGGGCGGCACCACGGCGGACCCGCCACCACCGCAGGGAGCGGGGCATGACCGCGACGGCGTCGTACCGGCTGCCGATGATCCTCGACGAGGTCGAGGTGGTCGCCGTGCAGCGGCTCTCACCCAGCTACGTCCGGGTCGAGCTCGGCGGGCCGGCCCTCGCGGACTTCGGGGTGGACGGCCCGCTGCTGGACCAGCGGATCAAGCTCGTCATCCCCGGGGCCGACGGCCGGCTGCCGTCGTTCCGTGACGCGGACGAGTCGTGGTACGCCACGTGGCTGGGGCTGCCGGTCGAGGAGCGGGGCCACCTGCGCACCTACACGATCCGGGACGTGCGCGGCTCGGGTGCGGCGACCCGGCTGGTCGTGGACTTCGTGGTCCACCCCGAGCCGGGGGCCACCGGGCCGGGGTCGTCCTGGGCCTCGCGAGCGGAGGTGGGCGACCGGCTGGTCGTGGTGGCGCCCCGTCGCGGGGAACCGTTCGGGGGCATCGAGTTCGCGCCCGGCGACGCGCGGGTGCTGCTGCTGGCCGCCGACGAGACCGCCGTCCCAGCCGTGTGCAGCATCCTGGAGGACCTGCCCGCCGACACGGTCGGAGCCGCGTTCCTCGAGGTGCCGCTCGGCGGCGACGTCCAGCGGCCACGGCATCCCGCGGGAGTGGACGTGGTGTGGCTGCCCCGCGAGGGGGCGGCCCTGGGGCAGCGGCTGCGGGCGGCCGTCCTCACGCACCTCGGGGCCGGTGCCGAGCCTGTCCCCGACCTGCCGGCCGACGAGGTCGGGACGGACCTGTGGGAGACCCCGACGCACTCGTCGTCCGGGCAGGAGGTCGGCGTCGGGAGAGTGCCGTGCCGCCCGGGTCTCGACGGTCTCTACGCCTGGATCGCGGGGGAGTCCGGAGTGGTCACCGCGCTGCGCCGCGCCCTCGTGGGCGAGCTGGGCATGGACCGGCGCCAGGTCGCCTTCATGGGCTACTGGCGCCGGGGGGTGGCGATGGGTCCGTGACCGGTCAGGTGTCGATCCGGTCGGCGACGCGGCGCAGGCTCCGGGCGAAGCGGTGCCGCGGCGGGACGTGCGGCATCCGCGGGGCCGAGGCCCGGGCGATCCGCTCCGCGATCTGCTGACGGGCCTCGGTCTCGACGAGGTAGTGGGTGCTCATGGTGGCCTCCTGTGCTGGTGGTGGGCGGGTGGCGGATGGGGTGGCTCAGACCTCGGTGAGGACGATGTCGCCGCTGACGGTCTTGGCACGGACCTCGACGTGGTCGGCGCCCTCCTCCGGCTGGCCGGCGCCACGGAGGTTGCTGCGGATGGCGCCCGACACGGTGGAGATGTCGGTCCACACCGGCACGCCTGCGGGGATGCCGAGGCGTACGTCGCCGGAGGCGCCCTTGGCGGTGACGCGGCCACGCCGGGCCGCGTTGACCTGCAGGTCCCCGCTTCCGGTCGTGAGCGAGACGTCGCTGCGGGAGTCGACGACCTTGAGGTCCCCGGAGCCGGTCTTCACGACCGTGGGGCCGGCGCTGGTGCCGAGCTCGACGTCGCCGGACCCCGTCGAGACCGCGGTGCTGGCGGCGGTGCTGCCGATGTTGACGTCGCCCGAGCCGCTCTTCACGCGCAGCTCGCCGCGCGCCTCGTCGATGCGGATGTCGCCGGAGCCGGTCTCGACCACGGAGGGGCCGTCGAAGGTGTCGACGTGGACGTTGCCGGAGCCGCTGCGCAGCTGGCTGGTGCTCACGACGCCGTCGACCGTGATGGCGGCGCTGCCGGTCCGCACCACGAGCTCGCTGTCGGTGGGGACGGTGACGGTGACGTCGAGGCGCCCGTCCCCGGCCAGGAAGCCGGAGCGGATCTTCGGTGCGACGACGCTGATCTGGTCTCCCGTCTGCTCGACCCGCACCGACTCGGCGTCGCGGCCGGTGACCTCGACGTACGACTCGGTGGTGTCGGCGGCGAGGATCTTGACGCTGCCCTTGCCGATCTCGACCAGAAGGCTGACCGGACGGTGGGTCTCGAAGTGGTACTCGGACATGCTGTTCTCCCCTGTGGGTGTCGGACGTGCTGTTGGTGTCGGACGTGCTGTGGGTGTCGGACGTGCTGTGGGTGCTGCTCGAGGGTGTGTCTGTCCGCGGGGCCAGCCTGTTGCTGGTCCCGTCGGCGGAGCTGACGGCTGGTGCGGGCGGTGGCGGGGTGCTCAGACCCAGCCGGTCATCCTCCTGGTGCCGCGGCCCGGGGCGTTGCCGCCGAACGGGTCGTGGCCGAGGAACGGGATGCTGGACAGGTCGAGGTCGACGTCGACGACGTTCTCGCGGGTGGCGGCGCGGACGATGTTGACCAGCCAGGTGTTCAGCGAGTGGCCGGACCGGGCGGCGAGCTCCTCGGCGCGGGCCTTGACCGACTCGGGCATCCGGAGCGTGATCCGGGCGATCGTCCCGTCCTCCTCGGCCTCCTCGGCGGCGGGGGGTGCCGGCGGCGTGGGCGGGGCCGGCGGGATCGGGGGAGCCGCGTGCACGACGAAGTCCAGCTCCCGCCCGCTGAGCCGGACGTCCACGCCACCGTCGGGCATCTCGGCGGTGATCTCGGACGCTGCCTGCGAGACGGCCTCCATCAGCGCGAGCCGCGCCGCCGGGTCGAGGGCGAAGGTGAGGCGCTCGGCTGCCTGCCTGGTCTCCGGGCCGGCGGCTTCCGCGGCCGCGACGAGGTCCCGACGGAGGCTGTCGATGTACGGCGTGATGTCCATGTGCATCACTTTGACACCACGATGACGTCACGTCAAGGGCCACTGACATCAGAATGACGTCGGATGACGTCACGTGGTGCGCGATGGTGTCAGCCGTCACGGATCGGGGTACCAGTGGGGGACGACTTCCACCGCTCGGGTCTACGGTGTGGGGCGCGTCAACACCCCCGAACACGCACGGAAGGCAGCGCATTGGCTGACTCGGGCATCACGGTTCTCGCGAGCGACACGCTCATCCAGGCGAACGCCGTCGACTACCTCATCCTCGTCATCTACTTCGGCTTCGTCGTCGGCATCGGCCTGATGGCCGGACGCCAGGTCTCCGAGTCCCTCGACTTCTTCCTGTCCGGGCGGTCGATGCCCGCCTGGGTCACCGGGCTGGCGTTCATCTCCGCCAACCTCGGAGCCGTCGAGATCATGGGCATGTCGGCCTCGGGGGCCGAGTTCGGGGTGCCGACCGTCCACTACTTCTGGGTGGGTGCCATCCCGGCCATGCTCTTCCTGGGCGTGGTGATGATGCCGTTCTACTACGGGTCGAAGGTGCGCTCGGTCCCCGAGTTCATGCTCCGTCGCTTCGGGCCCGGCGCACACCTGGTCAACTCGCTGTCCTTCGCGATCGCGCAGCTGCTGATCGCGGGCATCAACCTCTACCTGCTCGGCAGCATCGTGCACGCGATGCTCGGCTGGCCCCTGTGGGTCGCGCTCATCGTCGCCGCGGTCGTCGTCCTCTCCTACATCACCCTCGGCGGGCTCAAGGCCGCGATCTACAACGAGGTGCTGCAGTTCTTCGTCATCGTCGCGGCCCTGCTGCCGCTGACGCTGCTCGGGCTGCACCGGGTCGGTGGCTGGGACGGGCTGAAGGACAAGCTCACCGACGCCGCCGGCAAGGGCGGCGCGCCCTCCGCCGCGGACCAGCTCAACTCCTGGCCCGGTCAGGCGCTCTCCGGCTTCGACTCCTCCTTGCTCTCGGTGATCGGCATCGTCTTCGGCCTGGGCTTCGTGCTCTCCTTCGGCTACTGGACCACCAACTTCGTCGAGGTCCAGCGGGCGATGGCCTCCGACTCGATCTCCTCGGCGCGCAAGACGCCGATCATCGGCGCCTTCCCCAAGATGTTCATCCCGTTCATCACGATCCTGCCCGGCATGATCGCGGCGGTGCTGGTCTCCGAGATCGCCAAGGTCAAGGCCGGTGGCACCGTCCCGGGCGGTGCCTCGGGCGAAGGGGTCACCTACAACGACTCGTTGCTGCTGCTGATGCGCGACGTGCTCCCCAACGGCCTGCTCGGGCTCGCCATCGCCGGCCTGCTGGCCGCGTTCATGGCCGGCATGGCCGCGAACATCTCGGCGTTCAACACGGTCTTCAGCTACGACCTGTGGGGCGACTACCTGGTCAAGGGGCGTGACGACACCTACTACCTGCGGGTCGGCCGGATCGCCACCGTCGGCGCCACCGTCATCGCGATCTTCACCGCCGGGATCGCCGCCAACTTCAGCAACATCATGACCTACCTGCAGACCCTCTTCGGGTTCTTCAACGCCCCGCTGTTCGCGACGTTCATCCTCGGCATGTTCTGGAAGCGGATGACCGCCACCGCGGGCTGGGTGGGCCTGGTCTCCGGCACGCTCTCCGCCGTGGCCGTCGCGTTCCTCAGCAAGGACGCCTTCGGCTCCGCCAGCACCGGCGTCATCCCGGTCGGCGGCCAGGGCGCGGCGTTCCTCGCCGCCGGCGTGGCCTTCGTCGTGGACATCGTGCTCAGCATCGTCGTCTCGTTGGTCACCAAGCCGAAGCCCGCCGCCGAGCTCAAGGGCCTGGTCTACTCCGAGACCCCGCGCGAGGACCTCGTGGACGCCCACGAGGCGTCGTACCCGTGGTACCGCCGGACCCTGCCGCTGGCCGGGCTCGCGCTGGTCATGGTCATCGCCCTGAACGCCGCCTTCTGAGGAGGACGACATGTCGACCCACTCCACCGCCCGCAGCGGCCACACCGCCGGCCTGCTGGACATCCGCAACATCATCGGCGGCCTGCTCGGGATCTACGGCGTGATCCTGTTCCTGCTCGGCATCTTCGCCGACCCGCAGGACGAGAAGACCGGCGACGTCAATGCCAACCTCTGGACGGGCATCGCCCTGCTCGTCACCGCGGCGATCTTCATGACCTGGGCCAAGCTGCGGCCGGTCGTCGTGCCGGACGACGCTGAAGCTGATCCTGGTCCGGGGCACATGGATGCGCACTGACGCAACTCTCTGAGCGGGCATCTGGGCCCGGTCGCCGTCGATGACTCGGCGGTGGCCGGGCCCTTCTCGTTGCTGTGGCTTCGGATGGTGTTCATTGCCCTTCCGGCGGTGGCCGGGCTTCTCATCCGGCTGTGGCTCGGTGCTGGCTCGTGCGTGCCCTCCGCCGCGGACCGTGCGCCGTCGCTTGGCTTGCCGCGTCGCCGGCGCCCTCCGTTGGGGTTGGGCGCCGCTTCGGCGCCGCGCCTCGCTTTTACGCTCCTTGCGCGCGGTTCGCGGCTGCGGGCCCGCTCGGCCCGCCTTCCTCGTCCTTCGCCCTTCTCTGCTGGTGGGTGTTGTCGATTCCTGGCCGTGCTCGGTTCTTGATGGGTCTCTCTACTCGCGTCTGGGTCTGGATCTGATCCACTCCTGATGCGGGTGGCCGGGTTTCGGGGGTGGCTGGAACTCGGGGCGGCCGTCGGCCTGGCTGATCCGGACCTGCCAGGGGGTGTGGTGGATGACCCGGTGGTGGTGGCCGCACAGCAGGACGAGGTTGTCGAGGCTGGTTGCGCCGCCGTCGGCCCAGGGGGTGATGTGGTGGGCGTGGCCCATCACCGGTGGCCGGGTGCAGCCGGGGAAGGCGCAGTGGTGGTCGCGGCACACGAGGGCTCGCCAGAGGGCCGGGGTGACGAGGCGGTGGGTTCTGCCGACGTCCAACACTTCGCCCCTGGTGCCGAGGGCGATGGGGATGAGGTCGGCGTCGCAGGCCAAGCGTCGGACCACGGCCGGGGTCAGCTGGAGGCCGTCATCGGTCACCCCACCTGCGCCCAGGGTGGTCCAGTCGACCTGTCCGCGGAGGGTGTCGAGGCTGACCGTGACCGTGATCCGGGGGGTGGCGCCGTGGCAGTCGGGTGGCAGCTCGGTGGTCAGGGCGTGCCGGGCGGTCTCGACCAGGGCGTCCCACAGGCGGGCGCCGTGGTCGCGCGGGTCCTTCTGCCCCTCGCAGTCGGAACCGGCGTCGGCATCGTTCCCGTCGGCGCCGTTCCCGTCGGCACTGTGGGTGCGGGCGGGCTCGGGCTTGGTGAGGGGGAGGAGGGCGGCCTTGATGACGGCGGCGTCCTCGACGGTGCCGCGGCCGCGCAGGCGGATGCCGCCGGCGCCGTCCTCGGTGATCGCGAGGTAGCGGTGGTGGTGGGCGGCGCGGTCCTCCCGCTCGAGGGCCTGCTCGAGCTTGCGTTCGGCCCTGTCCGGGTCGACGACCACCTCGAGGCGTCTGCCGACGACCGTGAGGTCGGTGGCGTTCAGCCGGCCTGCCTCGGTCAGCAGGGCGGCCTCGCCCTCGGCGCGGACGGTCGGGTCGAGCGGCAGCCTGTCGACGGCGGTCACGATCACCGACGCCTGCTCCGGCGAGATCGCGCCACGCGACAGGGCGGCGTGGGTGGTCGCGTAGTCGGTCACCAGGGCGGCGGCCTGGCGGACGGTGCGGTGCCCCTCGGTGCGGTGCAGGCCGGCGAGGTGGGTGAACCACTCCGCGGTCGAGGCCCAGGCGAGCTCGGTCCGGGCGACCCCGCGGGCGTCGATCTCGGCCAGCGCGGGCGCTTGGAGGGCGGCGACCTGGCAGCGGACCTGTTCCAGCGCGGCGACCACGTCGACCAGCTCGTCGCTGGTCTTGGCGGCCCAGAGCACCTCGCCCAGCCGGGCCAGCAGCGCACCCGCGGCGACGGCCACCCCGGCGGGGGTGGTCGTGGTGTCGGTGGGCTGCTGCTCCATGTCCCGACCCAACCAGAGAGCACCGACAGTCCCGGGCTCCTGACCTGGGGATATCTCGCCTGGCGAGACGATTTGCGAAGAAAGTTTCGAGGATTCCGAGTCGGTGCCGATGGCGGTCGGGGGCTCAGTCGGGACGGCCGGATGGGACCGCGCCGATTGGTCAGAGACCGCATCGAAATCGCGAGAAGTGATGCGGTTGGGGACCAAACCGCACGTGACCGAGGCCCGAAACCCGGGAGCCGGCCCCAACCGAAGCTCACCTCCCCGGTAGCCAGCCAAGACCGCGACCCCAAGCAGCCGGAGAGCCGGGAGCGAACCGCAACAGGAGCCGACCTGAACCGAGCCGACCGCAGCCGAGAAGGCCGCAACTGCAGCCGAGAAGACCGCCACCGAAAGGACCCCGAGAAAGCCAGATGGCGGTGATCCCCAGCCATCAGGTGGCCGGGCATCACCGCCATCGGGCGGAGTCGAGGATCAGAGGTCGAAGAGCGACCCCGACTCGTTGATGTCGACGTCGGTCTTCGGCTGGTGGGCCTCGCCGTTGCTGGACGCAGCGGACTGCTTCTTCGTCTCCGTGACCTTCGCGGCCGGCTCGTCGGCAGGCTCCGGCTCCTCGACGGCCTCCGCAGCCGGCTCCGGCTCTGCGGCCGGCTCCGCGGCAGCGGCGTCGGCCTCCGGCTCGGCAGGCTCCTCGTCGCCGGCGGAGCTGGCCGCTGCCGTGGCAGCCGCGCTGACGGCGGCGCCGGCGCTGAGCCCCTCGGCCGGGGTGTCCTCGCCGGACGCCTCGGTCTCGGACGCCTCGGTCTCGGACGCCTCGGCCTCGGTCGCGTCGGCCTCGACCGGTGCGTCAGGCTCGTCCTGGCTTGCAGGCTCGGGCTTCGCCGGGGCGGCGGGCGCAGCGGCCGGCTCGGGAGCCTCGATGTCGAAGAGTGAGCCGCCCTCGGGGATCTCGGTGGCGGGGGTCGCGCTCGGGGTCGACTTCGTGGCCTTCGGCCGCTCCGCAGGCTCGGGCTCCGCCTCGGCGGGCTGCGCCTCCGTCTCGGCCGCAGCCGACGGCTCCGGCTCCGTCGCTTCCGGCTCCGTGGCCTCGGGCTCCGTGGCCTCGGGCTCCGCCTTCGCGGCGGGCGCAGGAGCCGGCTCCGGGGCCTCGATGTCGAAGAGCGAGCCGCTCGACGGGATCTCGGTGGCCGGCGCCGAGCTCGCCGCCTGTGCGGCCTTCGGCTCGTCGCCGGTCTTCGCCTCGGCGGCGGCCTTGTCCTCGGCCTTGTCCTCCGGCTCG
Organism: Nocardioides sp. GCM10023255; assembly: GCF_042653125.1. Taxonomy (NCBI): domain Bacteria; kingdom Bacillati; phylum Actinomycetota; class Actinomycetes; order Propionibacteriales; family Nocardioidaceae; genus Nocardioides; species Nocardioides sp. GCM10023255. Next base: position 221,572 of record NZ_JBHSHU010000004.1, on the reverse strand, counting down.
TCCTCGGTTGCAGGTGCAGGCTCGGCCTTCGCCTCGGGCTCGGCCTTCGCCGCGGGCTGCTCGGCGGGCTCCGGGGCCGCGATGTCGAAGAGCGAACCGCCCGACGGGATCTCGCTGGCCGGAGCGGCCTTCGCCGACGACTCGGCTGCCGGCTGCTCCTCCGCCGGCTTCTTCTCCGCGGGCTCCTTCTTCGTGGGCTCGGCCTTGGCAGGCTCGGCCTCGGCAGCCTCCGCCCTCGCCTCGGGCTCGTCGCCACCGAGGTCGAAGAGCGAGCCACCCGAGCCCAGGTCCGGCTCGGACGCAGCCTGCGAAGACGCAGCCTTGGCGGGCTTCGCCTCGGCGGCCTTGGCCTCGGGCTCGGCCCCGGCAGCCTCCGCCTTCGCCTCCGGCTCGTCGCCACCGAGGTCGAAGAGCGACCCTCCGGAGGATGCGGCGGCCTTGGCCTCCTGCTCGACCGAGGCGTCGGGGGCAGCCGTCTTCGCCGGCTCCTCCTTGGCCTCGGGCTCGTCGAAGAGCGAGGAACCACCGCTGGCCTTGGCGGCCGGTCCGGCGTCCTCGGTCGCGGTGACGGTCTCCTCGGTCTGCGTCTCGTCCCCGGCCTCGGGCTCGGCCTTGGTCTCCACCGACCGGGCCTCGGCCGCAGCGGACGCGCCGGCACCGGCCGCGCCGGCACCGGCCGCCGCGCCGGCACCGGCCGCCGCGCCGGCACCGGCCGCCGCGCCGGCACCGGCCTGGAGCTTGGTCGCGCTCTCGCCCTTCACCGAGGCGAGCAGCATCTGCGCGACGTCGAGGACCTCGACCTCCTCGCGGGCCTCGCCCTTGGCCTGCTCGGCGGTGAGCCCGTCGGAGAGCATCACCCGGCAGAACGGGCAGCCGACCGCGATCTGGTCCGCGCCGGTGCCGACGGCCTCCTTGGTGCGGTTGACGTTGATCCGCTCGCCGAGGTTCTCCTCCATCCACATCCGGGCACCGCCGGCGCCGCAGCAGAACGAGCGCTCCGAGTTGCGCTCCATCTCGACGAACTCGGCGCCGGGCAGGACCTGGAGCAGCTCGCGCGGCGGCGTGTAGACGCCGTTGTGGCGACCGATGTAGCAGGGGTCGTGGTAGGTGATGGAGCGCTTGGCGGCGCCGGCGCCGTCGCGCACCGGGGTCAGCCGGCCCTCGCGCACGAGGCGGTTGAGCAGCTGCGTGTGGTGCACGACCTCGAGCTCGATGCCGAAGTCCTTGTACTCGTTCTTGAGCGTGTTGAAGCAGTGCGCGCAGGTCGAGACGACCTTCTTGACCTTCGCCTCCTTCAGCGTCTCGACGTTCTGCTGGGCCAGGCCCTGGAAGACGAACTCGTTGCCGGCGCGGCGGGCCGGGTCACCGGTGCAGGTCTCGCCGTTGCCCAGCACGCCGAAGCTGACGCCGGCCATGTCGAGCAGCTCGGCGACGGCACGGGTGGTCTTCTTCGCGCGGTCCTCGTAGGCGCCGGCGCAGCCGACCCAGAACAGCCACTCGACCTCGTCGAGCGACTCGATGCTCTCGCCGACGACCTTGACCTCGAAGTCGAGGCCCTTGGCCCAGTCCATGCGCGCGTTCGGCGACATGTTCCACGGGTTGCCCTTGTTCTCCAGGCCCTTGAAGAGCCCGTTGAGCTCGGCCGGGAAGTTGGACTCCACGAGGATGGCGTAGCGGCGCATGTCGACGATGTGGTCGACGTGCTCGATGTCGACGGGGCACTGCTGGACGCAGGCGCCGCAGGAGGTGCAGGACCAGAGCACGTCGGGGTCGATGACCGCCGAGCCGTCCTCCGGCATGTAGAACCAGTCGTCGCCGGTCTCGCCGATCAGCGGCCGCTCGGCCTCCCGGGTGAGGGTGTCGCTGCCCTCGAGCAGCGCCGGACGGTCCTCCTCGGAGGCCTGGAGGTACGGCGCCTTCGCGTACGCGTGGTCGCGCAGCGCGGTGATCAGGAGCTTGGGCGACAGCGGCTTGTCGGTGTTCCACGCGGGGCACTGCGACTGGCAGCGGCCGCACTCGGTGCACGAGGTGAAGTCGAGGATGCCCTTCCAGCTGAAGTCCTCGATCGACCCGACACCGAGCACGGAGTCCTCGTCGAGGTCGTCGATGTCGTCGAGGGTGATCGCCTTGCCGGCCGAGGTCAGCGGCTTGACCGCGCCCAGCGCCGTGCGGCCGGAGGACTCGCGCTTGAACCAGATGTTGAAGAACGCGAGGAAGCGGTGCCAGGCCACGCCCATCGTGAGGTTCAGCGAGATGGTGATCATCCACGCGAACGAGATGACGATCTTGAGCATGGCGATCAGGTAGATGAGGTTCTCGGTGGTCGACACCGACATCCCGGAGAACGCCTCGCCGAGCCAGAAGGTCAGCGGGAAGTGGAATGCCGAGGCGTTGTCGGCGTGCTCGCCGCCGTGCGAGAGCAGGGCGTACTCGAGCCCGCGCAGCAGCACGATGCACAGGCCGACACCGAGGATGACGCCCTCGACGAAGAAGCCCTGCCACATGGTGGAGCCCCAGAGGCGGCCGCGGGGGCCGCGCTCGCGCTCCCTGGGCCTGCTGGCGCGGTAGGCGATGAAGCCGATGATCGCCACGATCATGATCCCGGTGACGATCTCCGAGACCCACTCCCACAGGAAGAAGTGGCCGATCAGCGGCAGGGCGAAGTGCGCGTCGAAGAGCTGGCCGAACGCCGTGACGAGGGTGAAGAACAGCAGCCCGAACCCGATGAAGACGAACCAGTGGGCCGCGCCCACGAGGGTCCACTGGAGCATCCGGGTGTGGCCGAGCGACTCCTTGAGGAGCGTGACGGTCCGGCCGCCGGGGTTGTCGCTGCGGCTGGTCGGCGTTCCCACCTTGATCACCGCGATCATCTCGCGGATGGCCCTGACGAACAGGGCGATGCCAACCGCGGCGATCGCGAGTGAGACAACGATGGCGAAGATCTGCATGGACTACTGCTCCTCGTCGAGGCGGCTGAACGTCATCGGTTCGGGACGCGTTTCGCGAGCCTAGGGCGGCGGGCTCGCCCACGTCAGTCCCCGAAGGCTGTGAGACGGATCCTACCCGCAGGTAACTTCGCGGTGGACGGGTGTACGCCGGGTGGTCGCCGGCCGGGTCCGGAACGACGAACGGCGGCCGGTCCCCGAGGACCGGCCGCCGTTCGCCGAGCGGGTTCAGCGCGTCACTTCACCGCGACGGCCGTCCAGGCTGCCTTCACGGCCGCGACCTGGGTGGAGCCGGCGCCGTACAGGTCGGTGGCCGCGTTGACGTTGGCGACGCGGGCACCGGCGTAGTTGGTGCTGGAGGTCATGTAGACCGTCAGCGCGCGGTACCAGATCTTGGCGGCGGCGTCCCGGCCGATCCCGGTCACGGCGACGCCGTTGCAGGTCGGGCTGTTGTAGGCGATGCCGTTGATCGTCTTCGCGCCGCTGCCCTCGGACAGCAGGTAGAAGTAGTGGTTGGCCACACCCGAGGAGTAGTGGACGTCGACCGACTTGGTGCGGGTCGTGTAGCAGTCCTGGCTACCCCCGTCGAGCGACGGCTTGTCCATCCGACGGATGTAGTTGGTGGCCGGGTTGTAGCTGCGGTAGATCTCCTCGCCGATGACGTAGTCGGGCACGTCCTGGGCGTTGTTGGCGTACCACTCGACCATGGTGCCGAAGATGTCGGAGTTGGCCTCGTTCAGGCCGCCGGACTCGCCCCGGTAGGTGAGGTTGGCGGTGCGGCTGGTGACGCCGTGGCTCATCTCGTGACCGGCGACGTCGAGGGCCACCAGCGGGTACGTCGTCGAGTCGCCGTCGCCGTACCGCATGCAGAAGCAGGAGTCGCTCCACGAGGCGTTGACGTATGCGCCGTCGTGGACGAAGGAGCGGGCGCCCTTGCCGTCGTTGGCGATGCCGTTGCGACCGTAGGTGTTCTTGTAGAAGTCCCAGGTCGTCGCGATGCCGTAGTGGGCGTCGACGCCGGCCGAGGCCGGGTCGCTGGTGGAGCCGTTGCCCCAGACGTTGTCGGCGTCGCTGAAGACGGGCGTCGAGCTGTTGCTCAGCGGGCCGTTGTACGTCGCGTTGCCGCCGCGCGTGCCGTCGACCATCGTGTACTTCCCACCCGACAGCGTGGTCTGCAGCGAGACGGTGCCGTCGACGATGCCGGTGCCGGTGCCGGTGTCCTCGAGGACGGAGGCCCAGTGGTCGAGGACCCTGCCGTTGCGGGCGCCGACGAAGACGTACTCGCCGGCGGGGGAGCCGTCGGCGTTGCGGCCCGTGACGTCGACCCGCCAGGCCAGCGTGGGGGCGCGGTGATCGGCCAGCACGACGAGCTCGGGGGTCGCCCGGGTCTTGCCGAAGTCGACCGTGGCGGCGGCCTTCCGGGTCGCTTCCCGGGCCTTCACCGACGCCGTGGTGGGCAGCGAGAACGGCTTCATGGTGCGGCCGGTGACTGAGCGGAACGCCCCGCCCTGGGCCTGGTGGACCACGAAGTCACCACCCACGACCTCGAGGCCGTGGAAGGTGCGCTCGAAGCGGACGTGGCTGGCGCCGCCGGCGTCCAGCACCGTGTCCCGCACCACGAGGCCCTGGCCGGCGCCGACACCGGCGTGCTGCTGGGCGTTGGTGCGGGCGGCGCTGATGCTCGCCGCGGCACGGTCCTGGGTGGAGGGGGCTGCCTGAGAGTTTCCTGCCGTCGTGACCATGGCTGCGGAGACGCAGCCCAGCGCGAGGGCAGAAGCCAGCATGGGCTTCATGCACGAGCTCCTGGGGGTGAGGGGGGTGGAGACCGCTCCGGTGGGACGGACCGGTGAGCGGATTCCATCCCGCGCCCTCCCCACCCGACAAGAGATCTTCCGTGCACAAACCTGCGGTGCACGAACTTGCAGGTGACCCGAACGGGTGAGGGCCTCAGCCCAGCCGCCGCAGCCCCGTCACCCGACCGCGCTCGTCGAACGTCACCTGCAGGCGCACCTCCGGCTCGGACGCCGTGCGGGCACAGAAGGTGTAGTGGTCACCGAGCCGCTCGTAGGGCTGCCCGACGGCCGTCATCACCGCTCGCGTCGACATGCCGGGCCGCACCAGGTCCCGCGCCCGCGGCACGGTCACCCGCTGCTCGGGGTTGCGGCAGGAGTCGGGGGCGATGCCCTCGGCCCGCTCCCACATCTGCAGGTAGGCCTCCGCCCCGCGGGCCATGTCGTCGGCGATCGCGGCCCCGTCGCCGGCGTGCTCGGTGCCGGCCACCCGGCGCAGGTCCTCGATCCAGTCCGGGTAGAGGCCGTACTGCGCGACGCCGTCGGCGTTGATGTCGTAGACCCGCCGGCCGGCGTGCTGCTGGCGGACCGTGACGCCGTTCAGCCCCCGGAACGGGTAGGTCACCGGGTTCGCGACGTCGCTGCCGCGCGGGTCGCCCTGGGCGCCGAGGCCGTTCATGTCGGCGCCGTAGCCGATGCCCCAGTAGTAGCGCCGGTCTGCCCAGCCCACGTGGGCGCGCCACTTCTCCACGAAGCCGGTGGAGTCCCCGGCGTACGGCGTGACGAAGCCGCCCAGCCGGTAGATCCGCGGGTAGGCGTCGGGGGTGGACCAGGAGTGGCTGGAGACCACGCCCGGGTAGTGCATCGCCTCGACCTGGTCGAGCGCGGAGTCGCGGGCCTCGACGCTCATGTGGTCGGGGTCGAAGATCATGTGCCGGTCCGCCAGCGCGTCGATCGTGTGCTGACCGAGCGTGGTGAGCCCACGGGCGTTGCAGTGGTCGGGCCGGCCGTAGAGGGGGAGGGCCGGCAGGTCGGCCGTGTCGTAGAGCTGGCCGATGGCGCCGAACAGCGCGTCCTGCTGCTCCGCGGAGATCTCGGGAGCGGCGACCTGGTTCTTGTCGTGGGCCTCGGGGTCGGCCGGCTCGCAGTGCCGCATGTCCCAGAAGCTGCCGGTCTCCAGGAAGTTGGCGCTGTTGACGGCGACGCCGGTCTCGCCGTTGTCGCCGGCGATGCCGGACAGGGCGTTGTCGAACTTGTTGACCAGCTCCATCTGGCGCACGCCCATCCGGTGCACCTGGTCGAGCTGCTCGTCGATGTTCTCGGGCGTGCACTCGGCCGCCGGCCGGTCGCCGCCGGGCAACGCCTTGAAGGTGCAGCCGAAGGGCACGCTGGTCTCGATGCCCATGATCACGGCCATCTTCCCGGCGTTGATCACCTTGCGGGCCTGGAAGGGGTTCCTCACGATCCGGTAGAAGCCCTTGCCCGGGCCGCCGAACTGGGCGTCGATGTAGTCCTGCATCTCGTACATGTCCTTCGCCTGGAGGCGGATGGAGTCCATGTCGTCGCAGGAGTTGTGCTTGATCGGGTAGAGCTGGCACAGCTGGTTGTTCTCGACCAGCAGGTTCACGAAGATCCGCTGCCCACCGCGCCAGGAGCGCTCCAGCCACCGGTAGTAGGTGCCCTCGTGGGTGAGCGACTCCGGTGCCGGCCAGTCCTTGAACGTCGGCCAGCCGACCGGGTCGTGGTGCGGCTCGCCGGAGAGGACGGCCTCGAGCGGGCTGGTGCCGGCCGCGTGGTCGGGGCAGTCCCTCAGCGCGTACGGCGCGCCGTACCGGTCCCAGGGCTTGCCGCAGTGGACGTCGCCGCCGAGGAACTCGAAGGCCATCCCGTGGGTGTGGGCGTCGACGTAGCCGCGCACCTCCTGGTACGGCGTGACGCCGGCGTGCGGGTCGCCGGAGACGTCCACCTGGGCCTCGGGGTACGCCGCGCACCCGTCCGTCCGGGTCGGCCGGAACGAGGTGCTGCCGCCGCGGCGCAGTGTCGTGTCGCCGCTGCGGAAGGTGAGACGACCGGCTCGCATCCGGGCGGTCCACTCGGTGTCGGGGCCGGGCTGCGTGGTCGTGCCGCCCGCGGCGCTGACGAAGCGGCGTCGGGCGTCGTAGAGGAGGTAGCTGCCGAGGTCGGTGGCCTTGAAGAACAGGGGCGCGCCGGCAGGGGTGAGCGTGTAGCAGCCGCCGGCGAGCGCGTAGCGGTCCTGCGGGTGCCGGAGCCGGGGACCGGTCACCGGCACGGTCGTCAACCGGGGGTCGCGCAGTGCACGCTCCGTGGCGACGTAGCCGGCGCTGGCCTTCTTCTCGGCGGCGGTGGTGGGGTCCGCGGTGTCGCCACCGGTCTCACCGGCGCGCGACAGCGAGTTCTTGGTGGCCGGGTCGTTGTGGTCGTGCGGCGCGGTGCCGGGCGGGTCGACGTGGGGGAGCGCCTCGAGCGCGGCGACCTTGGTGGCGTCGTAGCGGGCGAGCAGGTTGCCGTCGCGGCTCCCGTAGGACGGGACGGCCACGGCCGTGGCCACGAGGGCGGTGGCCAGAGTCCCGGACCACAGCAGGCGGCGGACAGGACCTCGTTTGCGATCGGGCACGGGCGTTCCTCCGTCGTGGGCTCGCTCCCTCAACGAGCCGGACGGCGTGACGTCACTCCTGCGCGCGCGGGGGAGCGGTCGCCGGCGTGCCGCCGAGGCGGCGGGTCAGCGCGTCCGCCGTACGACGCACCTGCCCGGCGATCGCGGCCGCGTCGCCCTCGGGATAGGTGACCGCGACCCCGGCGACGGGGTGGCCGTTGTGGTCGAGCACGGCCGCCGCGACGCTGGCCAGGCCCGGCGTGACCTCGCCCTCCTCGGTGGCGTAGCCGCGCTGCCGGGTCTCGGCGAGGACCGTGCGCAGCGCGCTGAGGGTGCGCGGCCCGAGGCCGTGCCGGTCCACGAACGCCGCGGGGCCGGGGTAGAGCGCGCGGACCTGCGCCGGCGGCAGCCCGGCCAGGATGGCGCGACCGCTGGCCGTGAGGTGGGCCGGGAGGCGCACCCCCACGTCGGTGACCAGCGGTGGCCGCCCGGGGGCACGCTCCTCGACGACGTAGAGGACGTCGCGCCCGTGCAGCACGGCGAGGTGCGCGCTCTGGCCGACGCGGTCGACCAGGGCCGCGAGCGGCCGCCGCGCGATCCGCTGCAACGGCTCCTGTCGGGAGTAGCCGCTGCCCACCTCGAAGGCGGCGACCCCGAGGCCGAAGCGGTGCTCCTCGGGCAGGTGCACCACGAAGCCCTCGTCGACCATCGCCCGAAGGAGGTGGTACGCGGTGCTGCGCGGCAGGTCGCAGGCCCGCATGATCCGGTCCAGCGGCACCGGGTCCGGCTGGCTGGCCAGGAACCGCAGCACGCGCAGGGTGCGCGTCGCCGCCGGGACCTGGCTCATGCCCCGGACCCTATCGCCGGGGCCGGGTGGTCAGACGCGCTTGTCGTCGGGGTCGATCCGCTGCGCCTCGCGGATCCGGTCCTCCTGCATCGCCTGGTCCATCCGGACCCCCTGTCGCGCCTCGGCGGCCCGCCGCTCGGCCTGCTCGGCCTCGGCCCGGGCGGCCGCCGCGTCGGCCTCGGCCAGCTTGGCCTCGCGGTCGGCCTGCGCGATCTCGTCGGACCGGGCTGCGGCGTCGGTGCGCAGCTGGACGGCTTGCGCCCGGCGCTGCTCGGTCTTCCTCTTGTTCATCATGACGGCGACGACGACGCCGAGCAGCACCAGGATGACGACGAGGACGACGATCCAGCCGATGGCTCCTCCGGGCATGGTTCCTCCCAACGCAGCGGTCCCGGGACGCCCCCGGAACTCGTGGTGGACCACCGGTACCCCGTCCGGCCGGGGGCTACGCCCACCCGTGCCCGATCAGCTCAGCTCGCGCTCCCCGGCGACGGGCACCAGCGGCGCCGCGAGCACCGGGAAGAGGGCGCCGAGCGCGAACGCCGCGGCGAAGCCGAGGTGGGTGATCGCGAGGCCCGCAAGTGGTGGCACCGCCGAGGCGGAGAGGAACTGCGCGGTGTTCTGCACGCCGAGCGCCCGGCCCGACCAGTGCGGCCCGGCCCGTTCCGCCACGGCGGTGAAGGCCAGGCCGTTGTCGGCCACGGTGAGCACGGTCGCCACCACGAGCAGGGCGACCGCCACCGACCAGTCGCGGCCCGCGGCGAGCCCGAGCAGCGCCATCACCGCAGCCGCGGCGACGGCGACGCCACGCAGCGGTCGCATCCGGTTGCCGACGACGTCCGAGAGGTGCCCGACCGCGATCCTGCCCAGGGCGCCCGCCACCTGGGCCACGGCGACCAGGGTGCCGGCCGCGGCGGGCGACCAGCCGCGGTCCTGCACCAGCCACACGAGGGCGAACGTCCACACGAGGAACTGCGGCACGACCAGCAGCACCGAGACGCCGTGGACGCGGGCCAGGAAGCGGTCCCGACGGTAGGGGTTGGCCGACCCGCCGCCACGCGGGTCGGGCCGGGGCGGGTCGAGGACGACGATCGCCACCACCACGAGGCCGAGCGCGCATGCGAGGGTCGGGACCCAGAGCGCGGCCTGCACACCGTGGCGGTCGGCGACCACCGCGATGCTGACCGCGGCGATGCCGACACCCACCGGCTGCGCCATCTGCCGGATGCCCATCGCCAGGCCGCGGCGCGCCGGCGGGAACCAGCCGACCACCACCCGGCCGCTGGCGGCGTTGGTGCTCGCCGCGGCGGCCCCGGCGAGCAGCAGCGCCACCGCCAGCATGGCGGTGCCGCCGGTGAGGGCGGCGACGACTCCGAACGCGGTGGTCGCCGCCAGGCCCGAGACCAGGGTGCGGCGCTCGCCGTACCGGTCGGAGACCGCCCCCCAGGCGACCAGCGCGAGCATCACGCCGACCGTGGGCGCCGCGGCGACCAGCCCGGCCTCGGCGAGGGTGAGACCGTCCGCGTGCAGGGCCGGGATCAGGAAGGCCGGCCCGTGCATCATGATCGCCGCCGCGGCCTGGGCCAGGGTGCTCGCGCCCAACATCGACCAGCGGCGCAGCGTGCCGGGGTCGAGGTCGGCGGTCGTGGTCACGACCGTCAGTCAACGCCCGCTGCGCCGCCGACAGGTTCACGTCTTGCCACGTGACCTGTGACGTACGTCGCGGCCCCCGCGTCGGTCCGTCCTCGAGCGCGCCGACGCCGGACGCGGCTGCCCGCGTCCGGCGTCGGTGCTGATGTGGCCGTGGCCCGGTGTCAGCGACCGCTCGGCTTGACGAAGAGCTTGGCCTGGCCGAGGTTGATCGTGGCGCCGGTGCCGTCGAGCAGGGTGATCCGCAGCGCGGTCACCGCCATCCCGCCCTTGATCTTGTGCTTGATGCTGGACTCCAGCCTCGCCACGCCCGGGATCTCGAGGACGCCGGTGTCGGGGAAGGTCTGGGGCTCGCCGTCGGCCGTGATGGAGCCGATCGTGGTGCCCTTGATGTTGCGCACCAGCTTGTGCAGGTGGTCGCCCGTGCGGTGCACGTTGACCCGGCCGACGATGCCCTTGACGACCAGGGCGCCGTCGCCGATGTCGATGCTGGCGACCCTGCCCTGCTCGAAGCCACCAGCGCGCTTGCGGGTCTGCTCGGCGCGCTGCCGGCTCTCGACCGCGCCGACGACGATCTGGCCGCCCAGGTCGACGGCGGCGGTGCTGCTGACCTCGGTCTCACCGCCGGTGCCCTGGCAGGGCATCGGCTGGTAGGGGGTGCGACCGGTGGTGATGTTGCTGTCCGCGGCGTTCGCGCGCAGCCCCGAGGCGAAGCCGCCGAAGATGCCGCTCTTCACCCCGCCGTCGATCTCGGCGTACGTGTGCCCGATCCGGGCCCGCGAGCCGGAGGCCGTGACGTCGATCCGCAGCACCTCGGCGGTGGCCTTCGCGCCGCCGCTGCCCGCGGACTTGTGGGACTTGCCCAGCGATATGGTGGCGAGGCCGGGCACCTCCAGCGGCTGGTCGGGGGTGGGCAGGTCCAGCTGCTGCGGGTCGCCCGCTGCCGGCGTGAGGGTGATGGAACCGATGCTGGTCTTCGTCGAGGAGTGGAAGCCCGAGCTGTCGTGCCACGCCTTCGAGACGGACCGCAGGCCGTCGATCGACAGCGAGCCGAGGGGCGAGTCGGCGAGCACGACCCGGGCCACGCTGTTGCGCGACCGCGACGTGACGACGCCCTTCCTGCTCTGGGTCGTCCAGACCTTGGTGGTGATCTCGGAGGCCTTGCCGACGCCCGGGAGGGTCTCCTCGGCGACATGGTTCTGGCGGGTGAGCCCGGCCTTGTTGGTGCACGCGATCACGGTGTAGGCCGTGTCGTCGGAGCCGGCGGGCACCTGGCCACCGCGGACCCGGGTGCCGAACCCGGAGGTCTGGAGGGCGAACGCCGTCGGCTGGGTCCGGGCCGTCGTGCCGGCGTCGGCGGCGGTGCCCGGTGGGGCGAGGACGACCGAACCTGTCGAGCCGAGCACCAGCATGGTGGATGTCGCGATGAGTTTGCGCATGAGCTCTCTTCTCCCTGGAGAGCCCGAGACCTAGCTGCGCCCCGGGCCGTGCGTTGCGGACTCGTGACCCGGTAGCCCGAATGGTCCCCCGGCCATCGGGTGGTTACTACCCAGTTCCGATGATGTTCAGACGCTCGATCTGACGAATTCTGACGGGAGTGCTATGTGGTGCGGGTCACGGAGTCTGGGATCCGAGACGGTGGCGGGTTCCCGGTGATGGTGCGGCCCCCGACGGCGACGTTGGATGGGATCATGCAGCACGCACCCACCGCCACCCGCACCGTCCCGGTCGGGACCGGGCCCGTCTCCCCCGAGGACCTGCTGGCGGTCGCCCGCCACGGGGCCGGCGTCGAGCTGGCGCCCGACGCCGTGTCCGCGATCGGCCGGGCCCGCGACGTCGTGAAGGAGCTGGCGTCGGCGAGCACCCCGGCGTACGGCATCTCGACCGGGTTCGGCGCCCTCGCGACCCGCCACATCCCGACCGACATGCGCGCCCAGCTGCAGCGCTCGCTGGTCCGCTCCCACGCCGCCGGCTCCGGGCCGGAGGTCGAGCGCGAGGTGGTCCGGGCGCTGATGCTGCTGCGGCTGTCCACGCTGGCGACCGGGCACACCGGCGTGCGCCTCGGGACCGCGCAGCTGATGGCCGCGCTGCTCACCCACGGGATCACGCCGGTCGTGCGGGAGTACGGCTCGCTCGGGTGCTCCGGCGACCTCGCGCCGCTCTCGCACTGCGCGCTCGCGCTCATGGGCGAGGGCGAGGTGCGCGACGCCACCGGGACGCTGGTGCCGGCCGCGGACGCCCTGGCCGCCGCGGGCCTGGTGCCGGTCGAGCTGGCGGCCAAGGAGGGGCTGGCGCTGATCAACGGCACCGACGGGATGCTCGGCATGCTCGTGATGGCGATCGCCGACCTGCGGATGCTCCTGCGGACCGCCGACGTCGCGGCGGCGATGTCCGTCGAGGGCCAGCTCGGCACCGACCGGGTCTTCGCCCCCGAGCTGCAGGCGATCCGGCCGCACCCCGGGCAGGCGCTCTCGGCCGCCAACCTCACCCGGGTGCTCGCGGACTCCGGGGTGGTCGCCTCGCACCGCGGCCCGGACTGCAACCGGGTCCAGGACGCCTACTCCCTGCGCTGCTGCCCCCAGGTGCACGGGGCCGCCCGCGACACCGTGGAGCACGCCGCAACGGTCGCGGGCCGCGAGCTGGCCTCGGCCGTCGACAACCCAGTGGTGCTCGCCGCCGAGGGGCGGGTCGAGTCCAACGGCAACTTCCACGGGGCGCCGGTCGCCTACGTCCTCGACTTCCTCGCGATCGTGGCCGCCGACGTGGCCTCGATCAGCGAACGGCGTACGGACCGCTTCCTCGACAAGGCCCGCAACCACGGCCTGCCGCCGTTCCTCGCCGACGACCCGGGCGTGGACAGCGGGCACATGATCGCGCAGTACACCCAGGCCGCGATCGTCTCGGAGCTCAAGCGGCTCGCCGTCCCCGCCTCGGTCGACTCGATCCCCTCCAGCGCCATGCAGGAGGACCACGTGTCGATGGGCTGGTCGGCGGCCCGCAAGCTGCGCCGGTCGGTCGACGGCCTGACCCGCGTGGTCGCGATCGAGGTGCTCACCGCGGCCCGGGCGCTCGACCTGCGACGCCCGCTCGAGCCCTCGCCCGCGACGGGGGCTGTCGTGCGCCTGCTGCGCGCCTCCGGGATCGAGGGCCCCGGCCCCGACCGCCACCTCTCGCCCGAGATCGAGACGGCGGTCGAGCTGGTCCGGTCGGGCGCCGTCCTCGGCAGCGTCGAGGACGTGGTCGGCGAGCTGGCCTGACCGCGCGCCGGCTCACCGGAGGGCGGCCAAGACCTGCCGGGCCGAGCGGTGGCCGATCTCGTAGCCGTCGGTCATCGCCTTGCGGAAGTGCAGGCCCGACCAGATCCGGGCGTTGAAGGCGTCCCGCTCGATGGCGCTCAGGCGTGTGTAGAGCCGGGGGTCGGGGCTGTTGACCGAGACCAGCTCCAGGGGGGTGCGCTCCCCGAGCGTCCGCCGGATGACCTCGATCGCCGGGGCGGTGAGGCTGGCGTGCCCGCTGACGTACTCGGAGTAGTTCGGCGTCGGCACCAGCGGTGCCCAACCGGTCTCGACCCGGGTGCGCGGGTTGCCGTCGGTGTCGGCCAGGGCGATCGCCTGCTCGGGACGCCAGAAGCCCACGTCGCGCTTGAGCTGCCAGGTCCGGATGACCGAGTTCGTCATCGCCGCGTGCATGGCGGCGAAGATCCGGGTGGTGGCGCGGAGCCCGATCGGGTGGTCACCGAGCCGGCGGATGAGCGCCTCGCCCACCATGGTCGCGGAGTTGGAGTTGTAGAACTGGGCGGTCGCGGTCTGCGCGTCCGTGCGCACGGTCGAGTCCACGCGGCCGAGGCGCCGGACCTCGTTGAAGTCGCGGGCGTACGCGCGGCTGTCGAGCGGGTAGGGCTTCTTCCCCCACGCCACCGGGTGCCTGGTGACGAGCGGGCGCAACGAGCCCAGCCACGCCGCGACCATGTCGGGGTTGGGAGGGATCGGCTGCCAGACGCCCGGTCCCGGGTCCTTGGAGTAGTGGATGTCGGGGTCGAGGTAGCCGTCGCCGACCCGGCTCGCCAGCATGCGCACGGCCGCGCGCCGGCCGACCCGGATGCCGTTGGCCCGGGCCCGTCCCTCGGGCACCGGGCCGAGGCTGGTGGCGAGGTCGGCGTCCAGCGCGGGGGCGGCCGTCGGGTAGTAGTGGAGCAGCACGTCGTGGGCCGCGGTGGCCACCGCGGCGGTCTCCGAGCTGCGGTGCAGGTGCCGCGACATGCGGTTGGCGTTGTTCATGGCCACCGAGGTGAAGCCGAGGACGGGGACGCCGACCGGGATCGGCGTGAGGCCGTCGGTGTAGACGGTGCGGAACGAGGACAGCTCCCAGTCCAGCGCGACCTGGGGGCTCTCGCGGTGGTGGCTCGCGGGGACGCGGGTGGAGGGTGCCGCCCCGGCGGACGGGGACAGGACGAGACCGGTCGAGGTCAGGACGACGGTGCAGACCAGTGCGCAGGTTCGACGGGCGAGTGGCATCGGTGCCTCCGGGATCAGGGGATGCCTCCTGCCTAGTCCACCGACGCGGGCGCGGCTATTCGCGTTCGGGCGAAACTTCGGCGCCGAGGGCCCGCCCGTGCAGCGCGGTCGCGGCGGCCAGCCGGTTGGTGACGCCGAGCTTGCGGTAGGCGTGCTCGAGGTGCTTGCGCACCGTGCAGGTGGCCACGCTCATCCGCTCCGCGACCTCGGCGTTGGAGAGGCCCGTCGCGACGAGGGCGAGGGTCCGCCGCTCCTGCACGGTGAGGTCGTCGGGCAGCGCGACCGGTGCGGCCTCGCGGACCAGCCGGCGCAGGGTCGGGGCGACCACCGACAGCACCAGGAGGTCGCGCGGGGTGAAGACCCGCGCCCGCCGGTCCAGCCAGATCTGGGCGATCGCCTCCCGTCCCGTGCGCACTCCGAGGGCGATGCAGTCGGCCGCGCCGGCACCCCACGGCGGTCCCGGCCCGCCGGTGGTCCTCGTCCAGCGGAGCAGGCCGAGGGCGACCGGCCCGTCGTACCCGGTGCCGGCGAGCCGGGGGCAGCGGCCGCGCAGCAGCTCGACCTCCTCGACGACGCCCACCTCGGGGTCGCTGAGCAGTGCTCCCAGCGCGTCGCACGGGATCAGCCGGGCGAGCTGCTCGAGCACCTCGTCGCCGGGCAGCGGCCGCCCGGGCACCGGCTCCGCCGCCTGCAGGGAGCGCAGGGCGGCCTGGTCCGTGTCGGAGAGGAGCAGGTCGGGCATCGCGGCCTCCCTGGGGCCTGCTGCCACCGTAGGCGGGTGCGGACCCCCGGGGCATACCCCATCTGGGCGGGGGCGGTGTCTCGGTCACGAGACTGATCGGTGTGGCCGGTGCTGGTGGCCGCGCCGGGTCGAGGGCTTTCATGGAGACATGACCACGTCGAACCCGCGCCTGCCGATCCACGCCGCGACCGGCACCGACCTCACCGCGAAGTCCTGGCAGACCGAGGCACCCCTGCGGATGCTGATGAACAACCTCGACCCCGAGGTCGCCGAGCGCCCCGAGGATCTCGTCGTGTACGGCGGCACCGGTCGGGCCGCCCGCAGCTGGGAGGCGTACGACGCCCTGGTCCGCACCCTGCGCACGCTCGAGGACGACGAGACGATGCTCGTCCAGTCCGGCAAGCCGGTGGGCGTGATGAAGACCCACGTGTGGGCGCCGCGCGTGCTCATCGCCAACTCCAACCTGGTCGGCGACTGGGCCAACTGGGAGGAGTTCCGCCGGCTCGAGGACCTCGGGCTCACGATGTACGGCCAGATGACCGCCGGGTCGTGGATCTACATCGGCACCCAGGGGATCCTGCAGGGCACGTTCGAGACCTTCGCGGCCGTGGCCGACAAGACGTTCGAGGGCTCGCTGGCCGGCACCATCACGCTGACCGCCGGGCTGGGGGGCATGGGCGGCGCCCAGCCGCTCGCCGTGACGATGAACGACGGCGTGGCGATCTGCATCGAGTGCGACCAGTCGCGGATCCAGCGCCGCATCGACCACGCCTACCTCGACGTGCAGGCCGGCTCCCTGGAGGAGGCCGTGACGATGGCGGTCGCCGCGCGCGACGAGCGCCGCGCGCTGTCCATCGGGGTGCTCGGCAACGCCGCCGAGATGGTGCCCGCGCTGCTGGAGATGGGCGCGCCGATCGACGTCGTGACCGACCAGACCTCCGCCCACGACCCGCTGTTCTACCTCCCGATCGGCACCGCCTTCGAGGACTGGGAGCGCGAGCGCACCGAGGACCCGGTCGGCTTCACCAAGCGGGCGCGGGAGTCGATGGCGGCGCACGTGCGGGCGATGGTGGAGTTCCAGGACCGCGGCGCCGAGGTGTTCGACTACGGCAACTCGATCCGCGACGAGGCCCGCAAGGGCGGCTACGACCGGGCGTTCGAGTTCCCCGGCTTCGTGCCGGCGTACATCCGACCGCTCTTCTGCGAGGGCAAGGGCCCGTTCCGCTGGGCCGCGCTCTCCGGCGACCCGGCCGACATCGCCGCCACCGACCGCGCGATCCTCGAGCTCTTCCCGGAGAACGAGCGGCTGCGGAAGTGGATCACGATGGCCGGGGAGCGGGTGCACTACCAGGGGCTGCCGGCGCGGATCTGCTGGCTGGGGTACGGCGAGCGCCACCTCGCCGGCCTGAAGTTCAACGAGATGGTCGCCTCCGGTGAGCTCAAGGCCCCGATCGTGATCGGTCGCGACCACCTCGACTGCGGGTCGGTCGCCTCGCCGTACCGCGAGACCGAGAGCATGCTCGACGGCTCCGACGCGATCGCCGACTGGGCGCTGCTGAACGCGCTCGTCAACACCGCCTCGGGCGCCTCGTGGGTGTCCATCCACCACGGCGGCGGTGTCGGCATGGGCCGCTCCATCCACGCCGGCCAGGTGTGCGTGGCCGACGGCACCGAGCTGGCCGCGCAGAAGATCGAGCGGGTCCTCACCAACGACCCGGGCATGGGCGTGATCCGGCACGTGGACGCGGGCTACGACCGCGCGGTCGAGGTCGCCGCCGAGCGCGGGGTCCGCATCCCCATGGCCGACAACCCGTTGGCGCGGTGACGGCGGGGTCGTCCAGAATGCTCCGGTGACCGAAGGGGCTGTTGGTGCGGAGGAGATCAGACCACCGGCGGCGGTACCGCCCCGGCTGACCCGTCGGGGGATCCCCACCGACCCCAGCCTGCGGGTCCTCGCGCTCGGCACGTTCGTCAACCGGGCCGGCACCGGCGCCACGACGACGACCTTCGCGCTGTTCTTCACCCAGGAGGTCGGCCTCGCGGCCACCGACGTCGGCCTGGTCCTGTCGGTCGCCACCTTCGTCGCGATGCTCGGCCAGGTCCCGCTGGGCCACCTCGGCGACACCCGCGGCCCCCGCGAGGTCATGCGTGCCCTCACGGTCGCGGCCGGCGTCGTTCTGCTCGGCCTGCTCGTGGCCCGCTCCGTCCCGGCGCTGATGCTGGTGATGGCGGTCTCCAACGTGCTGGTGTTCGGCAACGGGGCGGTCCGCAACGGCTACATCGCGCGGGTCGCGACGGGTGGCCGGGGCGTGCAGTTCAAGGCCTACCTGCGCGCGGTCACCAACGTCGCGATGAGCCTGGGGGCGATGCTGGGCGGCCTCGCGCTGCTCGTGGACCGGACCTGGGCCTACCTGGCGGTGTTCGCGCTCGACGCGGTCCTCACCGTCGTGACCGGGCTGCTGTGCACCCGGCTGCCGCACCTGGAGCCGGCGCCGGCCCGGGCCGCGGGAGAGCCGCGGCTGGCGGTGCTCCGTGACCGGCCGTTCGTCGCGGTCACCCTGCTCAACGGACTGGTCGCCATGCACTTCGTGGTGATGGAGCTGGCCATCCCGCTCTGGATCGCCGCCCACACCGACGCCCCGACCTCCATGGTGGCCGTGCTGCTCGTGCTCAACACGGTGGTCGTCGCCCTCTTCCAGGTCCGGATGACCCGCGGCGTCGACGACGTGCCGTCCTCGGTGCGGGCGATGGTGGTCGGCTGCGCCTGGATCGCGGCGGGCTTCGTGCTCGTGTCGTTCAGCAGCGGGGTGGGTGCGGTCGCCGCGGTCGCCCTGCTGGTCGTCGGGGCGGGCGTGCACGTGGTCGGCGAGATGATCTCCAGCGGCGGCCAGTGGGGCATCTCCATGGGGCTGGCGCCGATGGAGCGGCAGGGGCAGTACCAGGGCTTCGCCAGCCTGGGGTTCTCGGTCTCCAACGTCATCGCTCCCACGCTGATCACGCTGCTCTGCATCGAGTGGGGGCGGCCCGGCTGGTGGGTGATGGGCGCGCTGGTGCTGGGCGCCGGGGTGCTGCAGGTGCCGGTCTGCCGCTGGGCGCTGCGTACCCGGTAGCCGCGGTGGTGCCCGCGACGAACGCCGGCGCCTGCCATGATCGCCGGGTGAGTCCTGACGTGGACCCGTCCCGGCTCTTCGCGCGCGTGCCCCTCGGTCACAGTGTCGTGGAGTACGACGGCGCGCGGTGGGGCGTGACCCGTGCGGAGCAGGTGGGCGGGCGGAGCCAGCGGGTCTACGCCGAGGAGCTCGGCGGGTCCGGCGTCGTGAGCGCGAACCTGTACCTCGTCGGCGACGAGCCGGCACTGCGGCCCTGCGAGATGCCCGTCGAGCGGGTGCTGGACTTCCTGGCCCGCTTCACCGCGGTCGGAGCGGGCGAACGCGACGACCCCCGGACCTGAGGGTCCGGGGGTCGTCGCGTGCACTGCGGGTGGGCTAGTAGAACCGTCGTCGGGTGCCACCGATCGGGACGAAGTTCAAGATGAGCCCCACGATGATGAGGGCGAGGCCGATGTAGACGAGCGCCGGGACCGTGAGCAGCCCGATGATGAGCAGGATCAAACCAAGAACAACCATGTCAACCTCCTCCCAAGGTCAGGTCGACAGAGACGTACCACGCCGGAGACCTTCTCAAACTCTCCTTTGCGCTGACGATTTCGAAGAGTCTCACCCGGCCAGCGCGCGGATCGCGTCGTGGATGCTGAGCGTGCGCCGCGCAGACTCGACGTGGAGGTTCTCGATCATCCGGCCGTTGTAGGTGACGACGCCCGACCCCGCCCCGTCCTCCCAGGCCCGCAGGATGCCCCGGGCGTCCTCGACGGCCTGCTCGCTCGGCGCGAACGCCTCGTTGGCGCCCTCGACCTGGCCGGGGTGGATGAGCGTCTTGCCGTCGAAGCCCATCTCGCGGCCCTGCCGGCACTCGGCGAGGAAGCCGTCGGTGTTCTTCACGTCGTTGTAGACGCCGTCGAGGACAACCTTGCCGGTCGCCCGGGCCGCGAGCAGGGCCAGGCCGAGACCGGCCAGCACCGGCTGGCGGCCGGGCACGTGCTCGGCGTACAGCTCCTTGACGAGGTCGTTGGTCCCCATCACCAGCACGGTGAGCCGGTCGGAGGCCCCGGCGATCTCCTCGGCGTGCAGCATGGCGTACGGCGTCTCGAGCATCGCCCAGAGGCTGGTGTGCCCGGGCGCGCCGTGACCGGCCATCGCCTCGACCAGCTGGAGCACCGCGTCGGCGCTGTTGACCTTGGGGACGACGATCGCGTCGGGACCGGCGGCGCAGGCGGCGGCGAGGTCGTCGGCGTGCCACTCGGTGTCGGCGCCGTTGATCCGGATGGTCAGCTCGCGCTGTCCGTACTCACCGGAGCGGACCGCCGCGCACGCCTTCTCGCGGGCCTCGGGCTTGGCGTCGGGGGCGACGGCGTCCTCGAGGTCGAGGATCAGCCCGTCGCAGGGGATGCTCTTCGCCTTCTCCAGGGCCCGGTCGTTGGACGCGGGCATGTAGAGGACGGAGCGGCGGGGGCGGAAGTCCTGGTCGGTCACTGGCCCTGCACCTCGATCGCGTCGTACTGCTTCTTCAGCTCGGGGTCGATCGCGGCCAGCTGCTCGGCGAGCTCGACCAGCACGAGGCACTGCTTGAGCGAGGCGTCGTCCTCCATCTTGCCGTCGAGCATGACCGCGCCGGTGCCGTCTCCCATGGCGGCGACCACGCGGCGGGCGTGGCGGATGTCCTGGACGCTGGGGCTGAAGACCTTGTTGGCGATCGCGATCTGCTTGGGGTGCAGGCTCCAGGTGCCGACGCAGCCGAGCAGGAAGGCGTTGCGGAACTGGTCCTCGCAGGCCACCACGTCGGCGATGTCCCCGAACGGCCCGTAGTAGGGGTAGATCCCGTGCATGGCGCAGGCGTCGACCATGCGCGCGATCGTGTAGTGCCACAGGTCCTGCTGGAACGTCGCGCGGCTGGCCTCGAGGTTGGCGACGCCGTCGATGCGCGGCGGGTCCTCGCGGACGAGGTAGCCGGGGTGGCCGCCGCCGACGCGGGTGGTCTTCATCCGGCGGTCGGCGGCGAGGTCGGCCGGGCCGAGGGAGAGGCCCTGCATGCGCGGGGAGGCGCCGCAGATCTCCTCGACGTTCGCGACGCCGCGGGCGGTCTCGAGGATCGCGTGGACGAGGATCGGCCGGTCCAGGCCGGCCTTCGCCTCGAGCTGGGCGAGCAGCCGGTCGACGTAGTGGATGTCCTCGGCGCCCTGCACCTTCGGCACCATGATGACGTCCAGCTTGTCGCCGATCGCGGGGACCAGCGTGGTGAGGTCGTCGAGCGCCCACGGGCTGTCGAGCGCGTTGATGCGGGTCCACAGCTGGGTGGGCCCGAACTCTGTCTCCTGCGCGATCCGCACCAGCCCCTCGCGAGCGGCGAGCTTGTTGTCGGCCTTGATCGCGTCCTCGAGGTTGCCGAGCAGCACGTCGACGGTGCCGACCATCTGCGGGACCTTGGCGGCCATCTTCTCGTTGCTGGGGTCGAAGAAGTGGATCGCCCGGCTGGGGCGGGCGGGGATCTCGGTCAGGGGAGTCGGGGCGCCCACCGCGAGGGGGCGGAAGAAGTCCTTGGCGCTGCGAGATGAGCTGGGCATGTCGCGGAAACTAGCAGCGCAGGGTTACCGGCCGGTATGACCGATTCAACAGTGGACGTGCAGGTCAGCGCCGCCACCACCGGCGCCTGCGGGGCGGGGCAGGTGCGGGGGCGCTGGCGCGGACCGCCTCGGCCTGGCGGGCCCGCAGCGCCGCACGCCGCTCGCGCCACCGCTCGACCTCCACGTCGACCTCGCGCGGCATCGTGATCAGCGGCGGACCCTCCGGCGGCCGGTAGCGGGCCGCGATGACGCGGGCGTTGAACTCCTCGACCTCGCGGCGCACCTCGGCCTCGACGTTGAGGGTGTCGAGACGGGCGTCGAGCTCGGCGTCCTCCTTGCGCAGCTGCACCGACGGCGGCAGCAGCGCGATCTGCTCGCGCTCGACCAGCTTCTTCAGCCACCAGTCCGGGTCGTGCTGGCGGCCGAGGTCCTTGATCGGCTTGCCGGCCCCGGGCAGGTTGTCGAACTCGCCCTTGGCCATCGCCACCCGGACCTGCTGGTCGACCCAGCTCGCCTGGTGCTGCATCCGGACGGCGGCCGCGCTGCGGCCCGTCCGGGCGTCCTGGGCCGGCTTCCGGTCGGCCTCCTGCGGCTCGTGGGGCCGCTCCTCGCTCTCGGGCACGTGTCTCACCCCCAGGCTCCCGAGGATAGACGTCGGCCCCAGCGCCTCGCCGGATCTCCGACGGTCAGCTCGAGCGAGGGCGGGTGCGTGTCTCGGATGTGAGACCGGCGTGCGGGGTGGCTCGTTGACCGCGACGGCCTACGCCGATGGACTGGAGGCGTGCCCCCACTCCTGCCCCCACCGGCCGTGATGGACGACCTCTGCCAGCGGCTTGCGCCGGCGCCGCGACGGGGAGCCCTTCGCCCCGGACGACTCGTCGCCGGGATGGCCCAGCGTGATCACGCCGACGGGGTCGAAGGCGTCCGGGATGCCGAACTCGCGACGAACCGCGGCGTCCCGGTCCGGGGGGATGCCGAAGAAGCAGGAGCCCAGACCCTCGTCCACCGCGGTCTGCAGGACGAGCAGGCTCGCCATCGCCGCGTCCATGTGCCAGAACGGCATCGGCCAGCGGGCCTCGTCGCGGTCGGTCCAGCCCTTGTCGGGCTCGGCGTAGCGGCCCAGGTAGGCGGCCTTGCTGGAGCAGGGGACGATCACGACCGGTGCGCGCATCATCCCGGCCAGCCAGGCGTCGGGGTGCTCGACGTCGTCGGAGGTGGTCGCCCACCAGCGGCGCACGTCCTCGGGGGTGTCGAGGACCAGGAACGCCCAGCCCTGGCTGAACCCGGCGCTCGGGGCGCGGGTGGCGTTGGCCAGCGCCCGCGCGACGACCGCGGGGTCGACGGGGGTCTCGGCGTAGCTGCGGACCATCCGGCGACGGCGTACGACGTCCTGGAACTCCATGGGGCGCAGCATGCCTGACGACTTCGAACGGATGTGGTCCGACCTCGCGCCGGTCGGGCGGTCGGCCCGGTCGGGCGGCTACTTCCGTCAGCCGTACGGCGCCGCCGAGACCGAGCTGCGCGCCTGGTTCGTCGAGCAGGCGAACGCGCGGGGGCTGCGGCTCGAGTCCGACCCGGTCGGCAACCTCGTCGCCTGGTGGGAGCCCGCCGGCGTCACCGGGCCGGGCGTGCTGACCGGCTCGCACCTCGACTCGGTCCTCGACGGCGGGGCGTACGACGGCCCGCTCGGCGTGGTCTCGGCGCTCGAGGCCGTCGACGTGCTGCGCTCGCGGGGCTTCGTGCCCGCTCGACCGGTCGGGGTGTCGGTCTTCGTCGAGGAGGAGGGGTCGCGCTTCGGCCTGGCCTGCCTGGGCTCGCGGCTCGCCGCGGGGGCGGTCGCGTGGCGCGACGCGCTCGCGCTGCGGGACCGGGACGGCGTCTCGTTCGAGGACGCGCTCGCCGGGGCCGGGCTCGGTGCCGCGGCGTACGAGCCCTGGGACCTGGCGGCGAAGGTCTCGTGCTTCGTGGAGCTGCACGTTGAGCAGGGGCGCGACCTGGTCGACCGCGGCGAGGCGGTCGGGGTGGCCAGCGGGATCTGGCCGCACGGGCGCTACCGCTTCGACATCACCGGCGCGGCCAACCACGCGGGCACGACCCGGATGGAGGACCGGGCCGACCCGATGCTGACCTACGCGATGACGGCGCTGGCTGCGAACAAGCAGGCGCGGCTGGCCGGCCAGCGCGCCACCTTCGGCCGGCTCGAGGTGGTGCCGAACGGCACCAACGCGATCCCCTCGCGGGTGACCGCGTGGCTGGACGCGCGGTGCTCGGACGGCGCGGAGCTCGCGTCGCTCGTCGAGACGATCGAGCGGCAGGCCACCGAGCGCGCCGAGCGGGACGGCACGTCGGTGCGGATGACGGCCGAGTCGGTGTCGTCGGCGGTCGCCTTCGACCCCGACCTGGCGCGGCGGGTCGCGGCGGACCACGAGTCGGGCGACTGGCCGGTGATCCCCACCCAGGCCGGGCACGACGCCGGGATCCTCTCCGCCGCGGGCGTCCCGACCGCGATGCTCTTCGTCCGCAACCCCACCGGGATCTCCCACTCGCCCGACGAGCACGCCTCGATGCCCGACTGCCTGGTGGGTGTCTCCGCCCTCGCCGACACGCTGGAGAGGCTCGCGCGGTGAGTGCCACGTCGTACCTCTTGGAACGGGCGTGGGTCGACGGGGCGGTCCGCGACGACGTGCTCGTCGAGATCGAGGACGGGATCTTCACCTCGGTGGGGGTTGTCGACCATTCCCCTCGCTTGTCGGCCGGTGCACTGGCCGACAAGCACAGGAGTACCCGGCCGGCCGGTGACTCCGTCAGGATCCCCGGCCTCACCCTCCCCGGCCTCGCCAACTGCCACAGCCACGCCTTCCACCGGGCGCTGCGGGGGCGCACCCAGCGGGACCGGGGGACGTTCTGGACCTGGCGCGAGCAGATGTACGCCGTCGCGGCGACCCTCGACCCGGACACCTACTTTGCCCTCGCCCGGGCGACCTACCGGGAGATGGCGGCCGCGGGGGTCACCGCGGTGGGCGAGTTCCACTACCTGCACCACCAGCCCGACGGCACGCCGTACGACGACCCGAACGCCATGGGCCACGCGCTCGTCGAGGCCGCGCGCGAGGCCGGCATCCGGATCGCGCTGCTCGACACCTGCTACCTCAGCTCGGGGTTCGGCAAGCCGGTCGAGGGCGTCCAGGCGCGCTACTCCGACGGCGACGCGGAGGCCTGGGCGCGGCGGGTGGGCGACCTGTCCGGGGCCGACGGCGTGGTGGTCGGCGCCGCGATCCACTCGGTGCGCGCCGTGCCCCCGCAGCAGATGTCCACGGTCGCCGAGTGGGCGCGACAGCGGCCCGACGCCGGTGCCCGCGGCGGCCACCCGACCACGGGGGTGCCGCTGCACGTCCACCTCTCCGAGCAGGTGGCCGAGAACGACGCGTGCGCGGCGGCGTACGGCCTCACCCCGACCCGCCTCCTCGCGGACCACGGCGTCCTCGGCCGCACCACCTCCGCGGTGCACGCCACGCACCTCACCGACGAGGACGTGCGGCTGCTGGGGGAGAGCGGCACGCACTCCTGCTTCTGCCCCACCACCGAGCGGGACCTCGGCGACGGGATCGGCCCGAGCCGGGCCCTGCACGACGCGGGCAGCCCGCTCACCCTGGGCAGCGACAGCCACGCGGTCATCGACCTGTTCGAGGAGATGCGCGCCGTCGAGCTCGACGAGCGGCTCGCCACCCGGCAGCGCGGCCACTGGCGCGCCGCCGAGCTCCTCGGGGCCGCCACGGTGACCGGCCACCACAGCCTCGGGTTCGGCGCGGCGGGCGAGATCCGGCAGGGCCTCCGCGCCGACCTCGTCACGCTCGGCACCAGCAGCGTCCGGACCGCCGGGACCGGCGCCGACGAGGCGACCGCCGTGTTCGCGGCCGCGGCCGAGGACGTCACCCAGGTGATGGTCGACGGCCGGGTCGTGGTCGGCCACGGGGACCGGGCCGACATCGGGCGCGAGCTCGACGCGGCGATCGACGCGATCTGGAAGGGGCTGGCATGACCTCCACGCTCATCACGAACATCGGCGAGCTGGTCACCAACGACCCCGCCGCCGACGACCTGCTCGGTGTCGTCGAGGACGCCGCCCTGGTCCTCGAGGGCGCGCACGTGGCCTGGGTGGGGCCGGCCGCCGCGGCCCCGGAGGCGGACGCGCGCGTCGACGTCGGCGGCCGCGCGGTGCTGCCCGGCTTCGTCGACAGCCACAGCCACCTGGTCTTCGCCGGCGACCGCGCCCAGGAGTTCGCGGCCCGGATGGCGGGGGAGAGCTACGCCGCGGGCGGGATCCGTACGACCGTCGCCGCGACCCGCGCCGCCACCGACGAGCAGCTCACCAGCCACGTCGCCCGGCTGGTCGAGGAGATGCGGGGGCAGGGCACCACCACGGTCGAGATCAAGAGCGGCTACGGCCTGAGCGTCCGCGACGAGGCCCGCACCCTGGCCGTGGCCCGCCAGTTCACCGAGGAGACGACGTTCCTCGGCGCGCACGTGGTGCCGCAGGGCACGACGCCGGAGGAGTACGTCGAGCTGGTCACCGGCCCGATGCTGGACGCGGCGGCCCCGCACGCGCGCTGGATCGACGTGTTCTGCGAGCGGGGCGCCTTCGACGGCGACCAGGCGCGGACGGTCCTCGCCGCCGGCGCCGCCCGTGGGCTCCGCGGCCGCCTGCACGCCAACCAGCTCGGCCCGGGACCCGGCGTGCGCCTCGCCGCCGAGCTCGGGCTGGTCGCGGTGGACCACTGCACCTACCTCGAGGACGCCGACGTCGACGCCCTGCGCGACTCGGGGACGATCGCCACGCTGCTGCCGGGGGTCGAGTTCTCGACCCGGCAGCCCTACCCCGACGCCCGGCGGCTCCTCGACGCCGGCGTCCGGGTCGCGATCGCCAGCGACTGCAACCCAGGCTCCTGCTTCACCAGCTCGCTGCCGCTGTGCATCGCGCTGGCCGTCCGCGAGATGGGGATGACCCCGGCCGAGGCGGTCCACGCGGCCACCGCCACGGGCGCCGCGGCGCTGGACCGGGACGACGTGGGCGCGCTGGTCCCGGGCCGCCGGGCCGACCTGATGGTCCTCGACGCGCCGACCCACGTGCACCTGGCCTACCGGCCCGGCGTACCCCTCGTGCGCGGGGTCTGGCAGGCCGGCCGCCCGGTCACCTCGACCTTGTGACGCTCCGTTGGGCAAGCTGGTGCGCCGCCACAGCGGAGCACCAGAAGCCCTGACGGAGCGTTACCAGCGGCCGCCTAAGGCACCCCGGCCCACCTCAGCCCCCCGGATAAGGCAGTTGCCCGATGTGCGGGCCTACCTCAGTGGACGAATCTCGTCTCATCAACGAGGAGCTGAGGAGCCCACCATGTACGAGTCGAACCTTTCCTTCGCCCAGGCCGAGATCGCCTACCGCACCGAGCAGATCTCGTCCGCCCGCGCCGGCCGGCAGCGCCGCGGCCGTCTCACCCGGGGACGCCGGGCGCCGGTGGCCGGCCACCAGCCCCGCTGATCCACCCGAAACGGCCTCACAGAGATGAATAGGGTGGACGCGCACGGGATCATGGACCACGTGGCGACACAGACGAGCCAGGTCCTGGTGGGACGAGACGCCGAGCTGACGGAGATCGCTTCGTTGCTCGGCGTCCGTCCTGTCCCCGGCCAGGAGCGCGCGGCGGTCCTGCTCTCCGGTGACGCCGGGGTCGGCAAGACCCGGCTGCTCACCGAGCTGCGTGACCTCGCGTTCACCGAGGGCTGGCAGGTCTTCGCCGGCCACTGCCTCGACTTCGGCGACAGTGCGCTGCCCTACCTGCCGTTCTCCGAGGTCCTCGGCCGCCTCGCGGCCGACCTCCCCGACGTGGTCGAGTCCGTCGCGACCGTGCACTCCTCCCTGGCCCGGCTCCAGCCGGGTCGCCGCGTCCTGGGCGCCCCCGACGGCACCACCGGGACCGAGTCCGCCGCCCTCGACCGGGCCGACCTCTTCGAGGCCGTGCACGCGCTGCTCGAGGCGGCCGCCGCCAAGGCACCCCTGTTGCTCGTCATCGAGGACGCCCACTGGGCCGACCAGTCGACGCGCGACATGCTCAGCTTCCTCTTCTCCCGCCCCTTCCTCGGCCCGGTCGCGCTCGTGGCGTCCTACCGCTCCGACGACCTGCACCGCCGCCACCCCCTGCGCCGCCAGGTCGCGGAGTGGTCCCGCATCCGGGGCGTCGAGCGCGTCCAGCTCGGTCCCCTCGCCGCCCCCGACGTCCGCGCGCTCATCGCCGAGTTGCACGCCGACAACCTCGACGAGTGCGAGATCGCCGACATCGTCGACCGCGCCGAGGGCAACGCCTTCTTCGTCGAGGAGCTCGTCGGCGCGGTCTCCGGCCCCGGCCGCTGGGTGCCCGACGACCTGGCCGACGTGCTGCTGGTCCGGCTCGACCGGCTCGACGACGCCGCCCGCCAGGTCGTGCGCGTGGCCAGTGTCGCCGGCCGCAAGGTCTCCCACGAGATGCTGACCGCCGCCTCCGGGCTGCCGTCCACCGCCCTCGACGAGGGCCTGCGTCGCGCGGTCGAGATGAACATCCTGGTCGCCGGCCAGGGTCACTACTCCTTCCGGCACGCGCTGCTCGGTGAGGCGGTGTACGACGACCTGCTGCCCGGCGAGCGCGTGCGCCTCCACGCGGCGTACGCCGAGGCCCTGCGCACCGGCGCGGCCCGCGGCACCGCCGCCGAGCTGGCCCGGCACGCGCGGCTCGCGATGGACCTGCAGACCGCGCTGACCGCCGCGGTCCGCGCCGGCGACGAGGCGATCGCGGTCGGCGGCCCGGACGAGGCCGCGCAGCACTACCAGCAGGCGCTCGAGCTGCTGGCCGACCCCCGGCGGGCCGTCGAGCTCGACGGCGACCTCTCCAAGCTGGTCGCCAAGGCCTGCGACGCGCTGATGGCCAGCGGCCACGCGATCCGCGCCGCGGCGCTGGTCGGCGAGCAGCTCGACCGGCTGCCGCAGGACGCACCGCCGGCGCAGCGGGCCCGGATGCTGTCCGCCCGGGCCAACGCGCTCGTGGTCACCGAGTCCCAGGAGGACGCCCTCGAGATCTCGCGGCAGGCCGTGGACCTCGTCCCCGAGGGCGCCAGCGGGCTGCGTGCCAAGGTGCTGGCCGTGCACGCCCGGATCCTGGCCGGCCGCGGCCGCTTCGAGGAGGCCCAGGCCCAGGGGCTCGAGGCCCTCGGCCTCGCCGAGCGGCTCGACCTGCCCGAGCTCGCCTCCGAGGCGATCACCACCCTCAGCGGCCTGAAGAAGGCGGGTCCCAAGGAGGCGCTGCGCTCCGCGCTGGCCGAGGCCGTCGCCCGCGCCGAGCAGTCCGGGGCGCTGCATGCCGAGCTGCGCGGCAGGTTCCTGCTCGGCCGGTCCTACGAGGACTGGGCGGAGTTCGAGGAGACCGAGCGCTGGTTCCGCAGCGCGGTCGAACGGGCGGTCGAGGCGGGGGTGCCGTGGGCGCCGTACGCCTTCGAGTCCCGCCACCAGCTCGCCTGGGTGAAGCTCGTGAACGGCGAGTGGGACGAGGTGTTCACCCTGTGCGACGTCACCGGCCAGTCCCCGCCCGGGATCTCGCGGGCGCTGCTCGACGGCATCCGTCTCCACGTCGAGGACGCCCGCGGCGCCGACGTGGCCGCGGAGGCGGCCGCCCTGCGCCGCTACTGGCGCAAGGAGGGGGCGGTCGCGATCCACTCGGCCGCCGTCGAGATGCGTCAGGCCGGGCGTCGCGGCGACCCGGCTGCCGCGCTGCGCGTGTACGCCGACGTCGTCGACGTCCTCAGCGCGATCTGGCACCCCTGGTTCAGCGCCCGCATCCGGCTGGCCGCGGTGGCCGCCGGAGCGGTCGCCCACACGATGCCGCACCTCGCGGCGGCGGAGCGGACGGCGTACGCCGAGCAGGTCGAGCGCCTGCACGCCGACGGGCACGTCGTGCTGGACCGCTACTCCGACCCGTCGGGTCACTGGGGCCCGGAGGGGCGGGCGTGGATGCGGCGGCTGGACGCCGAGACGCTCCGGGTCCGCTGGCTGGCCGGCGTGGACGCGCCGTCGCTGGACGACCTGCTCGCCACGTGGCGGGAGACGGAGGCGCTGGTCGAGGAGTTCGGTGACGTCCACGAGCTCGCCCGGGTACGGGTCGTCCTGGCGACCGTGCTGCGCTCCAGCGGCGACCCGGCAGGCGCTCGCGCGGTCGGCGACCGGGCCCGCGAGACCGCGCACCGGCTCGGCGCCGAGCCGCTGCTCACCGAGCTGCGCGCCCTCGGCAGCACCCCCGCCCGCGGTGACGCCACCTCGGACACGCTGACCGCCCGGGAGAGCGAGATCCTCGCGCTGGTGGCCGAGGGCCGGTCCAACGGCGAGATCGGCAAGCAGCTGTTCATCAGCGCCAAGACCGTGAGCGTGCACGTGTCCAACATCCTCGGCAAGCTCGGCGCGGCCGGGCGCACCGAGGCCGCGGCCATCGCCCGGCGCCGGGGCCTGATCACCTAGGGCCGTCGCGTCTCACCCGGCGAAGTCGCAGGGGCCGGAGACGACGTCGGTCTCGTGACCGTCCACGGTCCGGATCGTCTCGCGCAGCCACCCGGGGCTCTTGCGCGGCCCGCCGCGGAACATGACCTGGATGACCTCCAGGCCCGAGACCGGGTGCTCGAGGTCGGGTGCACGAAGGACGAACCAGGCGGCCACGACGCTGGACGCCCGGTAGGTGCGGCCGTCCGAGCCGGCCAGGACCACGCGTCGCGAGACACGGCTGATGGAGACGTGTGCCACGCCGTGACGCAGGTCGGCGTCCGTCTCCTCGGTCTCCCGCCCGTCGGTCACGCGCAGCGTGAGGTCCCCGCAGGTGAAGCGTCCCTCGGCCCGGCTGCTCCGGATCGAGTGCTCGTGGCGCGGTGCCGCCGCGCCGGCCGTCGTGTGCGGGGCACCACCGTCGGCGGGTGCGGTCGACCCGACGACACCGGCGTCCGCGGAGACGGCCGCCCCGGTGACCAGGCCGACCACTGCCGCCGGGACCAGCAGCTTCTCCAGGGCCTTCGACATCCTCATGACTTCCTCTCCGGCTCCGGTGCGACACCGGCTCCGGCTCACACTCTTCGCATCACGCGCGAGCGAGGCCGGAGGCACGGGTCCCGGGTCGCCGGGAGAACCTCACGGGAGGACGGGACGTCGTCCCGGTGACATCGCCCCCGGGCGGGCGGACACTGGTCCCGAGGTGGTCGCATGGCCCGCAGTGCACGCTGGCGACGTCCCGTGGTGGTGGGCGAGCCCACCCTCCGCGCGGCGGCGATCGCGACCGTCGTGGCAGGAGCAGCCTGCTGTGCGGTGGCCGTGCGTCTGGAGGGGAACCCCGCGGTCGCGACCGGGGTGTCGCCGTCGTGGCTCGTCTCCCTCGCCGTCGTCGCGGCGGCGGGCCTCACCGTGGCGTGGATCAGGCCGCGCAACATCATCGGGTGGCTGCTCCTGCTGCCGGTCCTCCTCCAGGCCCTGTCGCTGGCGACGGCGGCCTACGCCGAGGCCCAGTACGCCACCCCCCACCCGGGACCCGGCAGCTTCCTCGCGGCCTCGTTGGCGGAGTGGACCTGGTTCCCGTCCCTGGTCCTGCCGGTGGCGGTGCTGCCCTCGGTGTACCCATCGGGCCGGGCCGAGACACGCCTGCGGCGGCTGTTCGTCTTGGCGGGCCTGCTCGGCACCGCGGGGATCTGCCTCGAGCTCGCGCTGGTGCTCGGGCCCACCGACCTCGTGCCCGGGCTGCGGCTGCCCTGGACCGCGCCCGACTGGGTGAGCGGGGTGATCGTGGTCCCGTCGGCCCTCGCGCTCGCGGTGTCAGTCCTCGGCGGCCTCGTCGCGGCGTTCGTGAGGATGCTCAGGTCCACGGCCCCGGAGCGGCAGCAGCTGATCTGGCTGCTGGCGGCGCTCGCGCCCTCCTGCATCGAGTACTTCTACTCCCTCCCCGACGCCGGGCTGGGGTACGCGTTCTTCGGCGTGGCGGTCGCGGTGGGCGTGCTCCGCTACCGGCTGCTCGACATCCACCTGGTGATCCGGCGCGCGCTCTTCTACGTGCCGCTCGTGGCTCTGGTGGCACTGGTCGTGGCGTCCGTCTCGACCGCGGTGGCCCGGCTCGCCCCGAGCGGACCGATCCCCCTGCTGGGGGCCGCCGCGGTCGTCGCGGTCCTGGTCGGGCCCGTCACCGGCTGGCTCCGGCGCACCGTCGACCGCTTCGTCCTGGGGGACCGGGCCGACCCGCTCTCGGCGCTCGGCCGGGTCACCGCCCACGGCGGCCTGGCGACCACCGACGGAGGCCTGTCCAGCCTCCTGTCCGCGCTGGTGGAGGCGGTGCAGGTGCCCTATGCCGCCGTCGTCGACGCTCGCGGGCGGACCCTCGCGGCAGCGGGCCACGAGATGGCCGGTGCCGATGAGGTGGAGCTGCGGGGGTCGGGCGAGCACCTCGGTGTGCTGCGCCTCGCACCCCCGTCCGACGAGCCGGGCAGGCGCATCGTGGCCGTGCTCGCCCCGCACCTCGCCACGCTCGTGCGCACGCAGCGGCTCGCGAGCGAGGTGGAGGAGCAACGTCGACGCGTGGACGCCGCGACCCAGGAGGAACGGGAACGCATCCGCAGCGACCTGCACGACAGCCTCGGCCCGTCGTTGTCGGGCATCGCGCTCGGCCTGCAGGCCGTCGAGGTGGCCCTGGAGGGCGACGAGCCGGCGGCCCGGTCACTGCTCCGACAGTCCAGGGAGCTGGCCCAGGCGGCGGTCCTCGACGTGCGCCACGCGCTCGACGCGCTGGGTCCGCCCGCGCTCGACCCGCAGCGGATGGACGCCGCCGTACGTCGGGCCGCCGACGTGCTGGGCTTCGACGGTGCGCACGGACCGTCGTTCCGGTGCGACATGGGGGTCGACCGGCTGCCGCCGGACCTGGCAGAGGTGGCGTTCCGCATCATCGGCGAGGCCCTGCACAACGTGGCCCGGCACGCCCGGGCCACAGCGTGCGAGGTGTCGCTCACCCCCGGCGACGGCAGCGTGCGCGTCCGGATCCGCGACGACGGCGTCGGCATGCACGACGCCGGTCACGGCGTGGGCCTGACCTCGATGCAGCGCCGCGCCCGGTCCACCGGAGGGACGTTCACCATCACGTCCCGGGCCGACTCCGGCGGGACAGTGGTGGACGTCGAGCTCCCGTTGGCGGGCCGGGCATGAGCATCCGTGTCGTCATCGCCGACGACCACCCGGCCTTCCGGTTCGGGCTGCGCGCAGTGCTCGAGCAGGCGCACGGCATCGAGGTGGTCGGAGAAGCGGCCGACGGGGCCGCCCTGGTCTCGATCGTCCACCAGCTGGAGCCCGACGTGGTGCTGAGCGACCTCGGCATGAGCGATGCGGACGGGGTCACGGCGATCCGCACCCTGACCAGGACCAGGCCGGGCCTCCCGGTCATCGCCGTCACCATGCACTCCGAGGAGGCACTGGTGCGCGCCGCGCTCGCTGCCGGCGCCCGGGGATACCTGCTGAAGGGCGCCGACGCGCTGGCGATCGTCCGGGCCGTCGAGACGGCGGCGACAGGTCAGACGGTCCTCGACGCGACGATCGGCGCGCGGCTGGTCGCGGCGTACACCCGCATCCCCGAGGAGGAGCCGCTCCCACTGCCACGGCTCACCGCGCGGGAGACCGACGTGCTCCGCCTGATCGCTCGAGGACACCGGAACCACGAGATCGCCCGGCGCCTCGGGCTCGCGGAGAAGACCGTCCGCAACATCACGTCGTCGGTCCTGCTCAAGCTCGAGGTGCCGGACCGGACGGCGGCCGCCCTCCGCGCGGTCGCGGCCGGTCTCGACGTCGAGGACCCGTGAGGGCCGTCCGGCCCGGGCGGCGCGGCCCCGGGTGGGACCGACCGGCACAATCGCAGCGTGACCGAGGACTTCCGCTGCGCCGCTGCCAGCCTGGCCGACGCCGAGCCGATGGCGGGCACCGCGCCCGAGGATGCCGTCTGGCTGTTCGTGGAGCAGGCCGGGCCCTGGGGCCGCAAGGCGGTCGCCGAGAGCCGGCTCCCCGAGGAGGTCCGCGAGCACCTCGGCGGGCTCGACGGCGTACGGGTGCAGCTGGTCCGCCGGCACGGCGGCGACGACGGCACCGGGGACGGGGTGCGGGTCTTCGCCGCACACCTGGCCGGGACGCCCCGCGTCTGGACGGGCGTCCTCGACGACGTGCGCGACCTCCTCGACCTCGACGTGGCCGCCCCGGGCGCCGGGACGCCTGACCTCGCGGCGTACGACGGCCCGCTGTGGCTGGTCTGCACGAACGGGCGCCGGGACCGCTGCTGCGCCGAGGTGGGTCGCCCCGTGGCCGCGGCGCTCGCCGCGCGCTGGCCCGAGGCCACCTGGGAGACCACCCACCTCGGTGGGCACCGCTTCTCCGGCACGATGCTCGCGCTGCCCTCCGCCGTCGCCCTCGGCCGCCTCGACCCCGAGACGGCGGTCGCGGCCGCCAAGGAGCTCGAGGCGGGCCGGCTCCCACGCTCCGTCGTCCGCGGCCGCGCCGGCCATCCCGCCGCGGCGCAGGTCGCCGAGCTGCACCTGCGGGCCGAGCTCGGGCTCGAGGACGTGGACGCGCTGGTGCTGCGGGCGGCCGACGACGACCGGGTCGTCCTCGGGACCCCGCACGACGACCTCCTCGTGGAGGTCGAGCGCACCCCTGCCGCGCCGCGCCGGCAGAGCTGCGCGGACCTCGCGACCAAGGGCGGCTGGGAGTACCGGGTCCGGTCATGGGTACGTCAGGAGTCACCGGTGCACCGGTGACTCCTGACGTTCTCAGCCGTTGCAACGCCCCAGAACGTCAGGGACCGGCTGAGAAGTCGGGTCCGCGGGCGTCCCCAGCTGAACCGGTCACGGCCTTGTCCGGCACCTGGCCGCGCAGCAGACTGACCACGGGCAGGCCCCGGCCGGCCCACCACCACCGACCCAGGAGGACGCATGACGACCACGCCCGAAGAGCCGCTCAGCGACGACGACATGACCACCGCTCCCGCCGGCGACCCGGCGGTCGGCCTGGGTGACGCGGACGGCACCGACGGGGACGCGACCGACACGACCGACGGCGACGCCAGCGACAGCGACGGCACCGACAGCGACGGCACCGACGGGGACGCGACCGACACCACCGACGGCGACGCCAGTGACAGCGACGGCACCGACTCCGACGGCACCGACTCCGACGGCACCGACGGGGACGCCACCGACACCACGGACGGCGACGCGTCCTGACCGTGCCCGACTCCGCCGAGACCGGCTCAGCGCTCGACCTGCTCAGCGGTGACGCCCAGACCTTCCTCGCGAAGGTCTGGGCGTCGCGCGTGCACCTGCACCGCACCGACCCCGAGCGCCTGGTCGGGCTGCTCTCGCTGGAGGACGCCGACCAGCTCCTCACCTCGAGCGCGATCCGCACCCCGAGCATCCGGCTGGCCCGGGACGGAGCGGTGCTGCCGGAGGCGTCGTACACCCGTGGGGCGACGCTGGCCGGCAAGCCGCTCACCGGCCTCGTCGACGCGCGCAAGGCGCTGGCACTCTTCGCCGACGGCGCGACGGTGGTCTTCCAGGGGCTGCACCGCTACTGGCCGCCGCTGACCCGGCTCGTCGCCGAGCTGGAGCTCGAGCTCGGCCACCCCTGCCAGGCCAACGCCTACCTCACGCCCCCGGGAGCACAGGGCTTCGACGTCCACTCCGACTCCCATGACGTCTTCGTCTTCCAGACCGCCGGGTCCAAGCAGTGGGAGGTGCACACCCCCGACGGCGTCGAGGAGGTGCGGCTGGAGCCCGGCCTGTCGATGTATCTCCCCACCGGCACCCCCCACGCCGCCCGCGCCCAGGAGACGGTGTCGCTCCACGTCACCCTCGGCATCAACCAGCTGACCTGGCGTGGCCTGGTCGAGCGCAGCGTCCGCGCCGTCCTCGACGGCGTCACCGACGAGCACCTCCCGGCCGGCTACCTCGACGACCCGGTCACGCTCGCCGACGAGCTGGGTCGACGGCTCGAGGCGGTCGCCGCTCACATCCGCAACCTCGACGCCCCTGCCGCGGTCGAGCGGGAGGTACGCCGCTTCCTCACCGGCCGCGGCCCACGGCTGTCCGGCGGGCTGCGCGACGTGCTGGCCGTGGCCGACCTCGACGACGCCACGCCGCTGCGCCGGCGGCCCGGTCACCCCTGCGTCCTGCTCGACCGGGGCGACCGGGTGGAGGTGCTGCTCGGTGACCGGTCGATGGGCGTGCCCGCCTGGATCAGGCCCGCCCTGGAGGAGGTCCGCGCCCGGCCGCGGCTCACCCCCGCCGACCTCGCCGGCGTGCTCGACGCCGAGTCCCGCCTGGTGCTCTGCCGGCGCCTGGTCCGGGAGGGGCTGCTCGCGATCGTGCCCGAGGGATCGGCGTGACCGGGGGCGCGCCGGCGCCGGGCGACCCCGACTTCCGGTGCGCGGCCGCCAGCCTGCTGCGCGACGAGTCCGTCGCCGGCACCGCCTCGACCGTGCGCGCCTTCCTGCTGCTCGAGCACCCCGGCCCCTGGGGCGTCGACGCGCTGCGAGACGCCCGCCTCCCCGACGGCCTGGGTGAGCGGCTGCGGGCGGCGGCCGCCGAGGCAGGGGTCCGGGTCCTGCTCGTGCGCCGCCCCGGCGCCCGGCCCGGCGTCGCCCGCCCGTGGGTCTTCGCCGCCTTCGCCCACCCGCACCGGCCCCGCCTCGAGGGCGCCCGGGTCGACGACCTGGGTGAGGTGCTCGACCTCGACCTCGCCGGGTTGCGGACCGGTCGCCCCAGCGGGCTGACGGCGTACGACGGCTCGCTGCTGTGCGTGTGCACCCACGGCCGACACGACGCGTGCTGCGCCGAGCGCGGCCGGCCGCTGGCCCGGTCGCTGGCGCAGGCCCACCCCGAGGAGACCTGGGAGGTGTCGCACATCGGGGGCGACCGGTTCGCGGGCAACCTGCTGGTGCTGCCGCACGGCCTCTACTACGGGCGCCTCGAGCCGCAGTCCGCCCTCGCGGTCGCCGGCGCGCACCTCTCCGGCGAGCTCGACCTCGACCACCTGCGCGGCCGGTCGGGCCTGCCGATGGCTGTGCAGCACGCCGAGATCGCGCTGCGCCGTGACCTCGCCGAGACCCGGCTCGACGCGCTCACGCTCACCGCCCGGTCCGGGGCCGACGGCGTCACCGAGGCCGTCTTCGACGTCGCCGGGGCGTCGTACGCCGTGCGCGTGCGGACCACCCGCGGCCCCGAGCAGGCGCGGCTGACGTGCCGAGCGGGCCGCGACAACCCCCTGCCCCACCACGAGCTGCTGGGCATCGAGCGCCGCTGAGGACCGGTGGGGGACGCGGGTGTGCCGCGCGTCCGGGGTGGGTAGGACCCGCCCGTGACCGAGCAGCCGATGACCGACCGGGCGACACCCCTCGCGTTCAACACCGTGGGGGTCGGGTGGCACCTGAAGCCGCGGCGACGGATCTTCCTGCGGGTGGCGGGGGTCCTCGGTGCGGCGATCTTCGTCGGCCCCGGCATCGCCGCGGGCCTGCAGGGCAAGTACCTCGCCGCGGTCTTCCTCGTCGTGGTCGGCGTCTGCTTCGGCCTGCTCCCCATGGACCTGCCTCGCAGGCGCCTGCCCGCCCGCCGTCATGACGGTGCGGACGGCGCCGGGCTGCTGCTGCCGGTCCACCCCATGCGGCTCACCACGATCGTGGCCTGCGCGGTCATCGGTCTGGTGCTGTCCGCCTCCGGGGTGGGGATGGCCGTCGAGGGCGCGCAGGCCGGTGACCTCGGCCAGGTGGTCGGCTCGCTGGTCGCGCTGCTGATCGGCGTCCTGCTGCTGCTCGGCAGCCGGGCGGGGATCCGCGGCCGCCGGCTGGTCGAGCGCGGTCTGCTGCTCACACCGGGAGCGGTCGTGACGCGGCTCGGGCGGGAGACCGTCACCGTGCCCTGGGACGAGGTCGAGCGGGTGCACGCCCACTGGCGGCGCCGCACCCGCGGCGCCTTCACCTCGGTCGACGAGCAGGTCCACAACTGGCTGAGCTTCGAGCTGCGCGAGGGCTCGACCGTCGAGCCCGACCCGCTGCAACTGCTGTCGGGCAGCACCGGACCCTCGGTGGACGCGGGCGACCTGGCTGTCGACCCGTACGCCGTGCTGGACCTCGCCCGCTTCTACCTCGACCACCCCGACGCCCGTGGCGAGCTCGCCACCGACGCGTCGCTGGCGCGGCTCAGCCAGCTGGAGAGGGCCCGGTCCGGTCGGTGACGAGCCGCACCGGCAGGGATCCGATCCCGAACACGATCGACAGCTGACGCAGGTCGAACCGGTCCGGGGGGACCGCCAGCGCGAGGTCGGGGAACCGGCGGGCGAGCGCGGGGAACGCCGTACGCAGCTCCATCCTGGCGAGCTCGGCACCCACGCACCGGTGGAAGCCGTGCCCGAAGGCGAGGTGGGAGCCGTGGCCGCGCGCCGCGTCGTACCCGTGCCTCCCGTCGCCGGCGCGGTTCGCGGCCGCCAGGTGGCAGACCACGACGTCGCCCTCGGCGACGTGCCGGCCGGCCAGCACGAGGTCGTGCCTGGCGAACCGCGGGAACGCGACCTGGACCACCGACAGGTAGCGCAGGAGCTCCTCCACCGTCGGCTCGACGCTCTCGGGCCGGTCCACGAGCGCCCGGTAGTCGTCGGGGTGCTCGAGCAGGACCGCGGTGCCGAGCGCGAGCATGCTGGCGCTCGTCTCGAGACCACCGGTGAACACGCCGTCGGCCAGCCCCGCGAGCTCGAGGTCGCTGACCTCGTCCCCGTGGTTGCGGATGATGTCGCCGATGAGGCCGTCCCCCGGCCGCGCCCGTTGGCGACGGGTCGCCTCCAGGAGGAAATCGCGGGAGCGCGACGCGGCTCCGAACGTCCCGTGCCCGCCGTGGCGCACGTCGAAGCGCTGCGACCCGAGCTGCCGGAAGGTCTCACGGTCCCGGTCCGGCAGGCCGAGCAGCTCGCAGATGACCGAGAACGGGACGGGGAACGCGAACTCCGGCACCAGGTCGACGACCGGGCCCCGGGACTCCAGGGCGTCGAGCTGGCGCTCGACGATGCCGGTGACGAGCGGGCGGAGCCGCTCCAGACGACGCACCGTGAACTGCGGGGTCAGCAGGTGCCGCAGCCGGGTGTGCTCCGGCGGGTCGGTGAAGCCGAGGCCGCCGATGTCGCCGCCGGTCACGGGCCCCCGGGACCCGATGTGCGGGCGGATGTCGTTGCTGAAGTCCACCTCGTTCGCGAGCACGGACCGCGCCTGGTCCGGCGCCGTCACCAGCCACACCTTCAGGCCGAGGAAGCTCGTCAGCAGGTGCACCGGCTCGTCCTCGCTGAGCCGGGACAACCGGTCACCGGGGTCGAGGCCGTCACGTCGCAGCGGCCAGGTCAGCCGCGCCGGCACCCGGTCGCTGGCGGCCACCTCGCCGCCACGGCGGCCGGCGAGGGCCAGGACCCCACGCCTGGTCCGTGCCCGGAGCAAGCTCGCGACGCGCGCCATGCGGCCCTCCCAGCAGGCGGGTGATGCTGACGGGACGAGCCTAGCCCGCAGGTCGAGAAGGAGCCGGTGCCTGCGCAGGAGCGGCCGGTTCCAGGCGAGCGATCCATGTGAGCCCGGCGACCACGAGGGCCGCTGAGCCGAGCTGGGCCGCCAGCGAGAGCGGGCCCCGGACCGGTGCCTCGTCGAACACGATCCAGCCGAACGCCATCGCGACCAGCACGTTGACGACGTTGAGGATCGGCATCGACGCCGCCAGCCGGGCCGCGTGGAAGGCCCGCTGGTTCGTGGTCACCGCGCCCAGCCCCGCGAGCAGCAGGACCCACGGTCGCCAGGTCGCGAGCGCCGGCCAGGCCCCGGCGACCTGCACGTCGTGCGCGACGAACTTGATCAGGCCGGCCATCGCGCCGAACACGACTCCGGAGGCGGCCCCGAGCAGCGCCGCCCGCCTGGTCGCGACCCGCTGCCGGGCCGCGAGCCAGATCAGGAGCAGGAAGGCCGCGAGGACTCCCGCGCACGCGGCCGCGGCCCGGTCGGCCGAGGGGTCGGCGTACCCCTTCGTCAGGCGGGTGGCGGAGAGGAACAGTGCCAGACCGAGCACCGTGAGCGAGACGGCCGTCAGCTCGCTGCGGTGCGGCAGGCGCCTGCCCAGCGCCGCCCGCACCGGGACGGCGAGCACCACCCCGCACAGCATCAGCGGCTGGACGAGCGCGAGCGCTCCCAGGTGCAGGGCGAGGGCGTGCAGCGCGAACGCGACCAGCCCGAGCGCGGATCCGAGGAGCCAGAGGGGTGTCGCCAGCAGGCGGAGCACGAGACGCACCGCGCCGGCCGGACCGGGGACGCCGCTGGCCGCGCGGTGCTGCAGCGACGTCGAGACCGCGAACCCGCAGGCAGCGGCGAGCGCGATCAGCGACGGCTTCACCGGCTGCCTCCTGCGGACGGGAGCGGAACCATCCCGACCCTACGGGCGCGTCGGGCGGCCTACAGTGAGTCCATGGCGGTGCGCGTCGTCTTCGCGGACGACAACTACCTGGTGCGTGAGGGTGTCGCGGGGCTGCTCACCGAGGTTGCCGAGGTCGACCTGGTCGCGACGGTGGCCGACCCCGACGCGCTCCACGCGGCGGTGGCCACCCACCGTCCCGACGCGGTGCTGACCGACATCCGGATGCCGCCGACCTTCACCACCGAGGGCATCGACGCCGCCAAGCGGATCCGCGCCGACTACCCCGAGACCGGGGTGGTCGTGCTGTCGCAGTACGTCGAGGAGGACTACGCCTTCGAGCTGCTCTCCGAGGGGGTGGCGGGGCTCGGCTACCTGCTCAAGGAGCGGGTCTCGCAGGTCGACGACCTGGTCCGGGCGCTGTACGACGTGTCGCGCGGCGGGTCGGCGCTGGACCCGAAGGTCGTGGAGGGGCTGCTGGACCGCCGCAGCCGGGAGTCCAGCTCGCCGCTCTCCGGGCTCACCGAGCGGGAGCGCGAGGTGCTCCAGTCACTGGCCACCGGGCGCAGCAACGCCGCGACGGCCAAGGCGCTGTTCATGAGCGAGCGCGCGGTGGAGAAGCATGTGGGCTCGGTCTTCCAGAAGCTCGGCCTGGTCAACGAGTCCGAGGTGAACCGCCGGGTGATGGCGGTGCTGGCCTACCTCGAGGCCACCGGCGGTCCGACACCGCGGTGAGGGGGACGGCGGGGTGGCGGGGAGGGGGAAACCGCAGCCAGCGGTGCGGGCAGCACCCTCCCGGAGCACGCGGCTCCGGGGGGACGATGGCGTCCGAGGAGGTGTCCGATGCCCCAGGTCCGCGTCCTGGTCGTCGACGACCAGGAGCCGTTCCGCCGGGCGATGGCGACCGTCGTCGACGCGACCGACGGGTTCGTCGTCGTCGGGTCGGTCGCGTCCGGTGAGGAGTCGCTGGTCGCCGCCGACGAGCTGGAGCCGGACCTGGTGCTCATGGACGTGCACCTGCCGGGCCTGGACGGGATCGAGGCGAGCCGGCGGCTGACCGCGGCCGGCGGCCCGGTCGTGGTCCTGCTCTCGACGTACGACGAGGACCAGTTCGACCTGACCGGGTCCGGCGCAGCGACGTACCTCGCCAAGGCGACGTTCGGTCCCGACCGGCTCTCAGAGGCCTGGCTGGCCGCTCGCGACCAGGTCCGCCCGACCGGCGCCGGCGGGGACGCGTAGCACCAGCGCCCGCCCGGCCTCGGCCACCGACCCGCCGGCCGCCTCCACCCGGTCGACGATGCCCTGGAGGTCGACCTGACCGACGCCGATGCCGCGCACGGTCAGCAGCAGGTCGCTCCCGTCGACGGTCAGCTCGATCGCGTCCGGCGGCGGCTGCGAGGCCGCCGCTCGCGTGGCGCCGAAGTAGACGGCTGCCTCGACCCGGTCGGGGAAGCGCGCCCCGGTCACCGCGGGGTCCACGCTCAGCACGGTCGACGCGTCGGTGCGGGCGAGGAACGAGCGCAGCGCCGGCTCGACACCGGCCCGGGCCAGCTGGGTCGGGAAGACGCCGCGGGTCAGCTCGCGCAGGGCCTCCAGTGCGGCGTTGACGGACGCGACCAGCTCCTCGACCGCGGCGGCGTCCTGGACGGGTGCGTCGTGGCCGGGCGCGTCGGCCGGCGGCAGGCCGTCGGCGACCACGACGAGGTGCGGGAGCACGTCGCGCGAGATCGCCTCCTCGAGCGCCCGCCGGGCCGCGTCGTCGGCCTCGATCACGCGCGCCCGGGAGCCGGCCAGCTCCCCGGTCGCCCGGTCCAGCTCGGCCACGTGCCCCGCGAGCTGGGCCTGCATCGCGACGTTGCGGAACGCCACGGCCGCCTGGTCGGCCAGGCTGCGGAGGAGGCGCTCGTCCGCGGCCCGCAGCTTTCGTCCGCGCGGGATGGCCACCTCGACCGAGCCGAGGACGCCGCCCTCGCCGACGACCGGGACCGCGTGCGTGTCGGTGGCCCCGGAGGACGGCTCGCCCCAGGTCGCGCGGACGGGGTCGGTCCCGGGCACCGACAGCGTCGCGGTGGCGGACCGGGCCGCGAGGGCCTCGCCGGCCGCGGCCGCGACCGTGGGGAGCAGCGTGTCCGCGGACGGTGTCTCGGCGAGCCGCCGGCTGAACTCCGACAGCTCCTCGTAGGGCTGGGCCCGCGACCCGTAGGCGAGCCGGTTCGCCAGCCGCACCACCCGGCGGCGGAGGGGCTGGAAGGCCACCGCCACGAGCGCGGTCGCCAGCAGGGACAACCAGAAGCCCCCGGTCCGTTCGTCGACGACCCGGCCCACCGTCACCACGATCGTGGTGTAGCCGACCGCCGCGAACGCGCTCCCCGCGGCGATGACGACCGTCCGGTTGATGACGACCTCGATGTCGTAGAGCCGGTAGCGGAGCACGGCCACCGCGAACAGCATCGGCATCAGGAAGTAGGCGACGAACAGCGGGACCCCGGCGAGCCAGGTCTGGCTCCCGCCGTTCAGCGACTGGACCACGAGCAGGTTGAGGATGCCGAGGGCGACCAACCCGGCCGCGAGTGCGATCAGCCGCAGCTGCTGGCGCTGCTCGCCGCGACTGCGTCGGAGCCGGCCGACCATCGACACCAGAGATGCCACGAGGCCGGCGCTGATCAGCAGGAACCCGCCCGTGAGCAGGGCGCGCCGGACCGGACCGACGACGTCCTCCTGGGTCTCGAGCCGGAAGGTCGCCGGATCCATGGACAGGACCGCGCCCAGGCACATCAGGGCGCCGAGACCGGTGAGCCACACGGCGGGGCGCCAGCGTCGCGACACGAGGTGCCCGTCGGGGGCGAGCAGGAACATCAGGGCGATGCCGGCGATCGCCAGCTGTCCGCCGAACAGCCACGACGCCCACGCGGCGACGCCGCCGAGCACCTCCGGTCCCGGGCCGTCGGCCTCCTGCACCCAGTAGGCGTAGGCCTCGGTGAGCAGGGACACGGCGCTGGTGACGCCGACCAGGCCCAGCAGCCAGCCGATCGGGTGCCGCTCGTAGCGGGCGACGATCACCGCCCCCATCACCGCCGACCCGAGCACGGCGCCGTGCACGAACGGGAAGCCGTGCACCGCGACCGCGGTCTCGGACGCGAGCGACACCGACTGCGCGGAGACCAGCACGTCCGCGACCACCAGGGCCAGGGTGAGTGCGGCGAGGGACCAGGCCAGGCGCGGCAGCATCTCAGCCACCGACGACCGTCGGGGAGGCCGGCAGCGTGGCCCGGACGCAGGTGCCGCGACCCGGGCCGGACACGGTGCTGACCGTGCCACCGACCGACTCGACGCGGTCCCTGATGTTCGCCAGGCCGGCGCCCTCCGGGGTCGCGGCCGGGTCGAAGCCGCGGCCGTCGTCCTCGACGGTGAGCGTCAGGGCCTCCGGACCGCCGACGAGCGACACCCGGATCGTCGCGGCGCCGGAGTGCTTGGCGGCGTTCTGCACCGCCTCGAGGCAGGAGAAGTACGCAGCGGCCTCGACGTTGGGGGAGTACCTCCCGACGTCGCGGGCGGTCACCGTGACGGGGACCGCTCCGGCCGTCACCGAGGCCTCGAGCGCCACCGGCAGTCCGCCGGCGGCCAGCAGCGGCGGGTAGATGCCGCGGGAGAGCTGGGCGAGCGTGTCGATCGCGTCCGCGACCGCCTGGTGCTGGCTCGCCAGCAGCTCCCCTGCCCGGTCCGGCGAGCGGCTCAGCAGGGTGTGGGCGAGGCGCAGGTTCACCGCCAGGGCGACGAGGTGCTGCTGCGCCCCGTCGTGGATGTCGCGCTCGAGGGTGCGGCGGCGCTCGTCCTGCACGTCCACCAGCCGCTGGCGCGAGGCGCGCAGCTCCTCGGCCCGGCGGGACAGCTCGGCCAGCCGCCCCTCGAGCTCGGCCCGCAGCCGGGCACTGCGCAGGACCAGGCCGGCCTGGCCGGCGAGGCCGGCGAACAGACGCTCCTCCACCGAGGTCAGCGGCACGTGCTCGTGCTCCTGGACCACCAGGACTCCGAGCAGCTCGCCGCCGTGGCGCACGGGCAGCCGACGCCGGCCCGGGACGTCCAGGTCCCACGGGGGCGGTTCGCCGCGCTGGGGACCCGGGACGGCGCCGGGCGGCCACGTCGCCGCCAGCGTCGGTCGGTCGTCGACCACGAGCCAGACCTGCGACCACGTGGCACCGGTGCCCTCGGCCAGCACCCGCGCCATCCGGGACGGCAGCTCCTCGGCGGGGTAGGTCCCGGTGGCGGTCGCGGTGAAGCGGCGGAGCACGTCGTACGGCGGGGGCGCGCCGCCGTGCGCCACCCGCGCCGCCACCCCGGCCAGCCGCGTCTGCACGGGGTCGAAGGCCAGGGCGAGCACGGCGGTCGCCAGCACCGAGAGGGAGAGCGCCGGCTCGGACGTGCGGCCGGTCAGCGCGCCGCCGCCCAGCACGACGACGACGTACACGAGGACGGCGAAGACGACCAGGCCGGCCAGCTCGAGGGCGTCCGCCGCCAGCTCGCGCCGCGTCCGACGACGCCGTGCCGCCCACCAGGTCATGTCAGCAGTGTGCGCGCTCGCGGCCCGGTGCGGGAGGTGCCTGCCCCCACCCCCGGGGTGGGGCTGGCCGCACGATCACCCGTCGGGCATCGGGCGGCCACCGCCTGCCCGAGTGCGCCCAGCCCGATCGTCTCGG
This sequence comes from Nocardioides sp. GCM10023255, assembly GCF_042653125.1. Lineage (NCBI taxonomy): Bacteria > Bacillati > Actinomycetota > Actinomycetes > Propionibacteriales > Nocardioidaceae > Nocardioides > Nocardioides sp. GCM10023255. Next base: position 177,604 of record NZ_JBHSHU010000004.1, on the reverse strand, counting down.
ACCCCGAACCGGCGTGTGCTGGTGACCTGCCCCGATCCGTGGGCGGCCCCGACCTCAGGAGAACCGAGCCATGACCGTCTTCACCACCACCCCCCGCGTCTCGACCGCCGCTGTGGCGAGGGCCGAGGGGCTCAGCAAGTCCTACGGCAGCGGCGACGCCGCCGTGGCGGCACTCGACAACGTCAGCGTCGGCCTGGGGGAGGGCCAGTTCACCGCCATCATGGGCCCCTCGGGCTCCGGCAAGTCGACGCTGCTCCACATGCTCGCCGGTCTCGACCGGCCCACGTCCGGCGAGGTCTACCTCGGCGACACCGAGATCACCCGGCTCGGCGACAAGGCGCTCACCCTGTTGCGCCGCGACCGGATCGGGTTCATCTTCCAGTCGTTCAACCTGCTGCCGACCATGACCGCGGCGGAGAACATCCTGCTCCCGATGCGGATCGCCGGCCGCAAGCCCGACCCGCACTGGGTGGCCTCGGTCGTCGCCACGGTGGGCCTGACCGAAAGGCTTTCGCACCGGCCCTCGGAGCTGTCGGGAGGCCAGCAGCAGCGGGTCGCCGCGGCTCGGGCGCTCGCGTCCCGGCCCGACATCGTCTTCGCCGACGAGCCGACCGGTGCCCTGGACTCCGCGTCCGGCGCCGAGCTGCTCGCGTTCCTGCGGACCGCGGTCACCGACCTCGGCCAGACCGTCGTGATGGTCACCCACGACCCGACCGCCGCGAGCTACGCGGACCGGGTCATCTTCCTCGCCGACGGCCGGATCGTCGACGAGCTGCACGCCGCCTCGGCCGACGAGGTCCTCGACTACATGAAGCGACTGGGAGGCTGACATGTGGACCGCAACCTTCAGGAGCATGGTCGCGCACAAGCTGCGACTCGTGCTCACCGCGTCGTCGATCGCACTCGGCGTCGCGCTGCTGGCCGGGACCCTGATCCTGACCAACACCATGGGCCTGGCCTTCGAGCAGCTCTTCGGCAAGATCGGCTCCGGCACCGACGCGGTCGTGCGCACGGAGGCGCCGTACACCTCGACCGAGGGCGTCGGCACCGAGCACGGCCCGATCAAGGCCTCGGTCCTCGACCGGATCAACCAGGTCGACGGCGTCCGGGCGGCGGAGGGGTCGGTGTCCGGCTACGCGCTGCTGACCGACAACGACGGTCGCGCCATCACCACCAACGGCGGGGCCCCGACCAACGGCTACAGCATGCCGGCCGACGAGGACCTGCGCGGCGACGTCGAGCTGCTCTCCGGCACCGCCCCGACCAACGGCCACGAGGTCGCCATCGACGCCACCAGCGCCGAGGACCACGACATCGCGGTCGGCTCCACGATCAAGGTCCTGCTGCAGGACTCGACCCGGGAGTTCACCGTCGTCGGGACCGTCGGGTACGGCAACGGGGTCAAGGACCTCGGGGGCACCACCTCGGCGTACTTCGACACCGCGACCGCCCAGAAGGTCCTCGGTACGCCCGGCACGTTCGACAGCATCGACGTGAGCGCCGACCCCGGCGTCTCCCAGGCCGAGCTGGCCGACCGCCTGTCGGCCGTCCTGCCGGCCGGGACCGAGGCCGTCACCGGTGACGCCGTCGCCCAGGAGAACGCCGACGCGATCAAGGCCAACTTCAGGATCGTCGGCATCGTGTTCGGCGCCTTCGCCGGCATCGCGTTGTTCGTGGGGTCCTTCATCATCTGGAACACCTTCACGATGACCGTCACCCAGCGGTCCCGCGAGATCGCGCTGCTGCGGGCGATCGGTGCCCGCCGGCGCCAGGTGATGACCAGCCTGCTCATGGAGGCGGTGCTCCTCGGGGTCGCGGCCTCGGCCATCGGGCTCGGGCTCGGCCTGGCGGTCGCGAAGGGGCTCAAGGTGCTGATGGACGTCGTGGGGCTCGCCCTGCCGTTCACCGCGCTGCAGGTCCCCACCACCGCCATCTGGCTGTCCTTCCTGGTCGGCACCCTCGTCACCGTGCTCGCCGGTCTGGTCCCGGCCCGCCGGGCCACCAAGGTGCTGCCGGTCGAGGCGCTCCGGGAGTCCACCCCGGGGGCCGAGAAGCCGTCGAAGCGGCGCGCCGCGGCCGGCCTGGCCGTGATCGGTGCCGGCGCCGGCGGCATGCTGGCCAACCTCTACGGCGACGCCAGCTTCCTGGTCTTCGGGCTCGGGCTGCTCGCGGCGATGGTCGGCCTGATCGTGGCGCTGCCGATCCTGGTGCGCCCGCTGGCTGCGGCGATCGCGGCTCCGCTGCGGATGCGCGGCATGCCCGGCGAGCTGGCCAGGCAGAACGCGGTCCGCAACCCGCGGCGTACCTCCGCCACGGCGGCGGCCCTGATGATCGGCCTCACCCTGGTCGTGAGCATGGGGGTCTTCGCCTCGTCGCTGAAGGCGTCCTTCGGCGACGTGGTCGCCGAGGACATCGACGCCGACCTGTACGTCGTGACGTCGAGCGCCCAGGCGCCCGGGTTCAGCCAGTCGGTGGTCGGTGCCGTCGAGGGGGTCGACGGTGTGGCCGAGGTGTCGCCCAGCGGCTGGGGCGAGGCCCGGTTCGACCACCAGCCCTCGAGCTTCTCCTCGGTGGACCCGGCCACGGCCGGCGACATCATGGGTCTCGACATCTCCCGGGGGTCGGTCGAGGACCTGGGCAGGGACGGCGTCCTGGTGGCCGAGTCGGCCGCCCGGAAGCACCACTGGCGAGTCGGCGACACCATCACGGCGGAGTTCGCCCAGACGGGTGCGCACCGGCTGCACGTGGTCGGCGTGTACGACGGCAAGGGCTGGATCGGTGACGACTACGTCCTGAGCATCGCCGGGCAGAACGCCTTCGCCGGCCCCCAGCTGGTCTCCAGCGCGTTCCTCACGCTGGAGCCGGGCGCCGACCGTGGCGAGGTGCAGGCGGCGATCTCGGACGCGCTGGCCGACCACCCCGACGCCAAGGTCCTCGACAGGGCGGGCTTCGAGAAGGAGGCCAGCGGGTTCATCGACCAGCTGCTGACCCTCGTGACCGTGATGCTGCTGCTGGCGGTGGTCATCGCGCTGCTGGGCATCGTCAACACGCTGGCGCTGTCGGTCTTCGAGCGCACCCGCGAGCTGGGGCTGCTCCGCGCGGTCGGCATGACCCGCGGCCAGGTCCGGGCGATGGTCCGGTGGGAGTCCGCGGTGATCTCGCTGATCGGTGCCGTGAGCGGCGCCGGGCTCGGGATCGCGATCGGGCTGGCGCTGTCGCAGGCACTCAAGGACGAGGGCATCGAGGCGGTCTCGATCCCGGTCGTGCAGGTGCTGCTCTACGTCGGGCTGGCGGCGGTGGCCGGTGTCGTCGCCGCGATCGGTCCGGCCCGGACGGCGGCCAAGGTCGACGTGCTGAAGGCGGTGGTGACCGACTGACGCGCGCGCAGCGGCCCGGTGGTGTCCTCGACACCACCGGGCCGTTGCGTTGTCAGGCCTCCCAGCCGAGCATCCGGGAGACCTCGGTGGGCAGCGTCATCGGGTCGAACGGTTTCGGGATCACGCCGCGGATCGCCAGCTCGTCCCACAGCTGGCGCTCGCCGGCGAGGACCTTCGCGGTGAGCAGGATGACCGGGATGTCCCGGGTCGCCTCGTCGGCCTGCAGGTGGCGGAAGGTCGTGGGGCCGTCCATCTCCGGCATCATCACGTCGAGCAGGATCGCGTCGGGCTGCAGGGTGCGGGCGAGCTCGAGGGCGGTGGCGCCACGGTCGGCGGCGACGACCCGCCACCCGGCCACGACCTCCAGCGCGAGCTGCGTGATCTCGCGGACCGAGTCGTCGTCGTCGACGACGAGAACGGTGGGGACGGTCATCGCGGCCCTCCTCGACCTCCGAAGGCTCCAATGCTAGGGGCGCGGGCGGGTCCGCGTCCCCGGGACCCGCAGGTCAGGCCTCGCTGGTGGGCAGCGGCCCGTGGAAGGTCCCGGCGTAGTAGGTTTGCCGGTCGATCGGAGCGACCGTCACCTCGGCGCACCCGCGCAGGATCCGCTCGATGTTGTCGTTGAGCCCGATCAGGTCGTCGTTGTAGGCGCAGATGTCCCACGCGCAGACCGCGCGCTCGGCGACGAGTAGCTCGACGATCCGCTCGACCATGGCCCGGAAGACCCGGGTCTGCCGCCGCCGCCGGTCCACCAGGGTGAAGCCGAGGTAGTAGACCGCGCGCCGGGCGGTGTGCTCGGGATAGTGGTGCGCGAAGTAGGCCGGACTGATCCAGGGCACGGTCTGGAGGTCCGCGGTCAGCGTGGACATCCCGATCACCTCGCGCTCGTCGTTCCAGGCGACGTACTTGTGCACCCGCGGGTCGCGCATCTCCTCGAGGAACTCGTGCTCGTGCAGCAGCTGCCGGGCCACCGCGCGGGTCTCGAGCGCCCCGAAGGTCTGCCGGTAGAGCTGGTAGTACGCCGCGGCGGTGGCGTCGTCGACCTCGGTCTCGACCGAGATGTCGATCGTCGACGCCGACCGGTCAAGCACCGGGCCCCCAGGGGGTGACCTCGTAGGCGGCAACGGCGAGCGCGCACACGGGTCGGTCCACGCAGTGCGCCGAGGTCGTCACGGTCTGCACCGGGCCGAACGCGCCCCCTCGCCGCGCACCCATGTCGGCGAGGCTCAGCTCGATCTGCTCGAGCAGCGACTCCTCGCTGCCGCCGTGGTGCTCCACGAACAGCCCACCGGCCTGCTCGTCGAAGGTCCAGCCGAGCCCGGCCCAGACGATCTCGCCGGGGTGGTCGGCGTACGCCGTGGACAGCACGCAGTGGAGCCGGTCGCCGTGGCCGCCGGCCAGCGGCTGGTCGGCGACGACCCGGACCCGGCTCCGCGGCGGGATCACCGACGAGAGCGTGATCAGGTTGAAGTTCGCGACCCCGGCCAGCCAGAGCGCGTCGTCGAAGGCGGAGAGCAGGGTGCGGCCCGTCCCCGACCCGGTGCGGATCGTGATGTCCGGACCGGCGTGGTCACGCATCGTGGGTCCCTCTCGTGGTCGAGCCACCGGCGTGCTGGACGGCACCCGGGGTGTCGGTGGCCCGCGCCGGAGCAGCCGGCAGCGTGAAGTGGATGGTGGTGCCGATCCCGAGCTGGCTCTCGGCCCAGATCCGTCCGCCGTGGCGCTCGACGATACCGCGGCTGATTGCCAGGCCGAGCCCGGTCCCACCCTTGAGCCGTGCGTCCGAGGAGTCGACCTGCTCGAAGCGCTCGAAGATGCTCTCCAGCTTCTCCTCGGGGATGCCGCGGCCGCAGTCGCGGACGCGGAACAGGACGTGGTCGCCGCGGTCCTCGGCCTCGAGGACGACGACGCTGCCGGGGTCGGAGTACTTGACCGCGTTGCCGATCAGGTTGGTGAGGGTCTGCATGACCCGGTCCTCGTCGGCCAGCACCCGGCCGGAGCAGGCGCCGACCTCGATCCGGACCTTCGTCGACGTGGCGAGCCCCTCCATGGCCTGGGCGGCGTTGGCCAGCAGGTGGCCGGCCTCGAGCGACTCGATCTCCATCGGTCGGGAGTCGGACTCGATGCGCTCGATGTCGAGCAGGTCGTTGATCAGCCGGGTCAGCCGCTCGCTGCTCTGCAGCGCGTTGTCGACCAGCGAGTCCGCGCGGGGCGGGAGCTCGCCGAGGCGGCCGCTGGCGAGCAGCCCCAGCGATCCCCGGATCGAGGTGAGCGGGGTGCGCAGCTCGTGGCTGACCACGGAGAGGAACTCGTTCTTCATCCGGTCGACCTCGCGGCGCTGGGTCACGTCACGGAACGCCACCACCGCGCCCCGTACCTCCTCGCCGTCGACGAGGGGGGAGGCGGTGATCTCCACGGGGAACGTCGCGCCGTCGGAGCGGACGTAGACGTCCTCCTCCGAGCTGGCCACGATGCCCCTGCGGATGGCGTCGTCGATGTAGCAGCCCTGCGCGGGGTAGGGCGTGCCGTCCTCGGCCGGGGCGTGGAAGTGGTCGTGGGCCTTCCGGCCGTGCAGCGCCTGGGGGTCGTACCCCAGCGCCGCCGCGCCCGAGGGGTTGATGAAGGTGATCCGGCCCTCGGGGTCGACGCCGTAGATGCCGTCGCCGACGGAGGTGAGCAGCACCTCGGTCTGCCGGGCCAGCCGGGTGAGGTCGGCGGTCTGCTCGCGGACCCGGCGCTCGAGGCCGCGGCGCAGCGCGGCGTTGTCGGAGGCGAGCAGGGTCTGCCGCAGGCCGGCCGAGAGGATCAGCACCAGCCACAGCGCGGACTGGGCGACGGGCAGCCGGCCGCCGCTGCCGAAGCCGACCTGCACCACGCCGGCGGTCAGCAGGACCGTGACCACGAGCACCGTCCCACGGGCGTCGGACCCGTGGCTCTCGGCGTGCTCGGGCGCGCCGTCGGCCTGGTCGCTCGGGTACCACGCGGCCAGCCCGATGAGCAGGTAGCCGACGATCCAGCCGAGGTCGAGGGTGGTGCCGAAGTGGAACCGCTCCTGGGACGAGAGCACCGCGAACGCGAGGTCCGCGACGGCGTACGTCAGGAAGCCGGCGGTGACCAGGGCGAGGGCGGGACGGTCGCGGCCGCTGGTGCGCAGCAGCAGGAGCAGGGCGACGGTGGCGAGCACGACGTCGAGGACCGGGAAGAGCAGTGCCGCGGACCGGGAGGCGAAGTCGTCGGTGACGGAGTCGAGCAGCTCGGAGTAGACGAGCACCGAGGCGATGACCAGGACCGCGCTGCCGGCGATCAGGCCGTCCAGGGACATGAGGAGCTGGTCGAGGCCACGTCGGCGCGCGCTCGGGAAGCTGAGCAGGCCGGCGATCGACAGCAGCAGCGCGATCGCGATGCTGGCGTTGCTGACCGCGCTCGGCGAGTCCACGGGGTCGGCGCCGGTGGCGGCGACCCAGAGGTTGCCGGCGACGGCCACGGTGCCCGCACACATGAGCAGCCGCCAGGAGCGGCGGCGTCGGCCCGTGGTCTGCCGCGCCCGCACGCCGCAGCTGATCGCGGTGACGACGCCGGCGGTGAGCAGCCCGAGGCCGCTGGCCGACTCGCGCACGGCTTCGCCGAAGCCGGGTTGGAGCAGGATCGCGAAGAGCACCGTCAGCAGCGCGGCGACCGGCACCGCGACGGCGAAACGCCGCCGCTGCGACGCGAGCGACGGCGTGCTGCCCATGGGCCGCGACGCTACCAGCAGAAGAGGCTCCACGAGGGGCGACCGACCCTTGACGTACTCGTAGTATGTGAGCATGGCCACGATCGACCGGGACATCGACGAGCTGACCGAGGAACGATTCCGCCGGATGAGCTTCGTCGGGGGTGGTCCGCTGCCGCCCGTCGACACCTCCGCGCTCCCGCCGGGGCCGCGCTGGCCGGTGCTGGTGCAGAGCGCGGGGCTGCTGCGCTTCCGGCACTGGTTCCACCCCTACCTGCACCGCAGGTACGGAGACGTCTTCACGGTGCGGCTGGTCCCGGGCGGCCGACCGCTGGTCGTCTTCACCCGGCCCGAGCACGCGAAGGAGATCTTCGCCGGCGACCCGGAGGTCTTCCACGCCGGCAAGGCCAACGCCATCCTGGGGCCGATCATGGGGGAGCACTCGCTGCTCCTGCAGGACTCCGGCGAGCACAAGCGGGCCCGCAAGCTGCTGATGCCGGCGTTCAACGGCCACGCGTTGCGCGGCTACGAGTCGCTGGTCACCGAGGTGGCCCGCGCCGAGGTCGCGAGCTGGACGCCCGGCTCGCAGTTCCGGGCGCTGGACCGGATGAACGCGCTCACCCTCGAGGTGATCCTGCGGGTGGTCTTCGGGGTGACCGACGAGCGCCGGCTCGCCGCGCTCCGGCCGCGGGTGAACGCCACCGTCGACGTCAGTCCCGCGGTGCTGCTCGGCTGGGGCTACCCGAGGCTCCAGCGCTTCGGGCCCTGGAAGCGCACGGTGCAGAACCAGCACGAGCTGGACCGGCTCATCCACGCCGAGATCCGGGAGCGCCGTGCCGCGCCCGACCTCGCCGAGCGGACCGACGTGCTGTCCCGGCTGATCCTGGTCCGCGACGGCGAGGACGGCACGGACGCGCTGGACGACACCGAGCTGCGCGACCAGCTGGTCACCCTGCTGCTCGCCGGTCACGAGACCACCGCGACCGCGCTCGCCTGGGCGCTCTACGAGCTCGGCCGCGACCCGCGGCTGCTGGCGCGGTCGCGCGAGGCCGCCCGCGGCGGTGACGACGCCTGGCTCGACGCGGTGCTCAAGGAGTCGATGCGCCTGCACCCGGTGATCCCGATGGTGGTCCGCACGCTCATGGAGCCCGTCACCATCGGCGGCTGGGACCTGCCGGCCGGCGCCACGGTCGGCCCGTCGATCCTGGTCAGCCACGCCCGCGCGGACAACCACCCCGACCCCGAGGTGTTCCGGCCCGAGCGGTTCCTGGGCCAGAACCCTCCCACCAACACCTGGATCCCGTTCGGCGGCGGCGTCCGCCGCTGCATCGGGGCCGGCTTCTCCCTCATGGAGGGTGTCGCCGTGCTGCGTGAGGTGCTCACGGCGTACGACGTCACCGCGGTGGGGAACGACCGCCCCCGGGTCCGCAACATCACCAGCGTCCCGCGGCGGGGTGCGCGGATCCGGGTGACCCGCTAGGCCGGTCCGCGCGAAAAGCCGGTGCGGCGGCGGGCCGCAGGGTGCCACGATTGTCGTTCGTGAGCTGGCGAGAGCGACTGCGTGCCGTCCGGATGGACGTGACACCCCTGCGGGAGTCCCGCGACTTCCGGCTGCTGTTCCTCGCCGGCACCGTCTTCTACTTCGGCGCGATGGTGTCCTACGTCGCCATCCCGTACCAGATCTACACGCTCACGGGCTCCAACTTCGCGGTCGGCGCGATCGGCCTCGTCGAGCTGGTGCCGCTGGTGGTGTTCGGCCTGTACGGCGGCGCGCTGGCCGACCACGTGGACCGCCGCAAGCTGCTCATCTGGACGGGGCTGGCCCAGGCCGCGTTCACCGCGGTGCTGGCGGTCAACGCGTTCCGTGACGACCCGAGCATCTGGGTGATCTTCGTGGTCTCCGGGCTGCTCGCGTCGTCCTCCTCGCTGCAGCGGCCCTCCCGCGAGGCGTTGATGCCGCGCACGGTGCGGCACGAGCAGATCACCGCGGCGAACAACCTGACCAGCCTGGGCATGCAGCTCGGCGTGCTCGTGGGCCCGGCCCTCGGCGGTCTGCTGGTGGCCTACGTCGGGATCGGCTGGTGCTTCCTGGTGGACATCAGCGGCCTGCTGGTGGCCAGCGTGCTGTTCATGGCGATGCGGCCCTACCCGCACCGCGAGGAGACCACGCCGCCCAGCCTGGCGGGCATCGGGGAGGGTCTGCGCTACGCCTTCTCGCGGCGCGACCTCCTCGGCACCTACCTCGTCGACATCGCGGCGATGCTGCTGGCGCTCCCGGTCGTGCTGTTCCCGGCGCTGGCCGAGGAGGTCTTCGGCCGTCCGGAGCTGCTCGGCCTCCTCTACTCCGCGGAGACGGTCGGCGCCCTGCTCGCGACCGCGCTCAGCGGCTGGACCTCGCGGATCCACCACCACGGCCGCGCGATCGTCATCGCCGCGGCGGCGTACGGCGCCTGCGTCGGGATGGCCGGCCTGATGCCGAGCATCTGGCTGGTGGCCGTCTTCCTGATGCTGTCCGGGGCGGCCGACATGGTCTCGGCCGTGTTCCGCGGCACGGTGTGGAACCAGACGATCCCCGAGGGCATGCGGGGGCGGCTGGCCGGCATCGAGATGCTGTCCTACTCTTTGGGGCCGCTGGGCGGCCAGGTCCGCGCCGGCGTGACCGCCGACCTGTGGACCGTGCGTGGTGCGATCGTCAGCGGTGGCTTCGCGTGCGTCGCGGGCGTGGGGGCGACCGCCCTGGCGCTGCGCGACTTCTGGTCCTACGACGCCCGCACCGACCGGTACGCCGTGGCCGAGCGCGAGGCCCGCCGGCGCGCCGGCGAGGGCGTCGAGGGCGTGGAGGGATCGACCGCGTAGGGACCGTCCGGGTCAGGCGACCGCGGACCCCGACCCCGGGTCGAAGGCCTCCGCGACCGCCTCGAAGAGGTCGCAGTGGTCGGGGTAGTCCTCGCGGGCCACGGCTCCGGTGAGCACCACACCGAGGCCGTCGAGCTGCCACGCCCACTCCTCGCAGATCACGTCGGCGCTGCCGGCGGCGTGCGCGTAGCGGCGGTAGCTCACGTCCCGGCCGGCCAGCTCGAACTCGTCCGCGTCCTCGACCTCGAACGCCGGCAGGCTCTCCGCGGCCTCGCGCAGGGCCGCGTCCCGCCAGGCCGCCCGGTCGCCGGTGACGGGCTCGCACCGCAGCGTGAGCGTGGGGCGGAACCCGCTCTTCGGGAGGACGCTCGCCCGCGCCGCGAGCAGCAGGCCGTGGGCCGGGTCGGCGGAGCGCCTCCACCCCCGCGGCACCGCGATGCCGAGGTCAGCGGGGCGCACGGGACACCTGCTCGACCACGGCGGCGACTGGCGAGGTCCCGCAGGCGTCGAGGTCGCCCGGCACCCGCACGTCGGGGGCGGGGATCGTGGCCGAGGCGGTGATGGCCGGACCGTGGTGGGTCAGCGCGCGGGGCGCGTGCTGCAGGACCTGGGGGAGCGAGATCGTCATGACCGGAGCCTGCGCGGGCCCGGCTCGGCGGAAACCGGGTCCGGGCGATCTGTGGACAAGGTCCCGGCCTGGCGACGGGAGTTATACAAGGAGTCTTGTCGATCGATGTCGCGGCGCCCTAGCGTCCCGGCCATGCCCCGGAAGACCGCCGAAGAACGCCACCGTGACAGCGCGCCCGCACCAGGGGTGCGCGACGCCCGCGACCGGGGAGACACGTCGGCGCCCGTGGATGCCCTCGTCGCGTTCCACCACCCGTTGCGGCGACGGTTGTTCGAGCTGCTGGTGCTGGAGGGACCGGCCCCCGTCGGGGTGCTGGCGCGACGCCTGGGGGTCGCCGTGGGCAGCGTCAGCCACCACCTGAAGCCCCTGCACGCGCAGGGCTTCGTCGAGCCGGCGCCCGAGCTCGCCCGCGACACCCGCCAGAGCTGGTGGCGTGCGCTGCCACGCCGCCTCAGCTGGTCGGTGCTCGACTACGACAGCCCGGCGGCGCGCGAGGTCGCCACCGCCGCCGAGCGGGCCAACCTCCGCCACCACGTCGAGCACGCGGTGGAGTGGTACGCGCACCGGGATCGGCTCGACCCCGCCTGGGAGGAGGCCGCAATGGTGACCGAGAGCCTGGCCCGGGCGACCCGGGAGCAGCTGCAGGAGCTGCGAGCCGGCATCGCCGACCTGCTCGCGGAGTGGACCCGCGGCTGCCGGGAGGACGCCGAGGCCCGGCCGGACGCCGAGCGCGAGCCGGTGTTCGTCTTCGCCTACGCCGTGCCGGTGGTCCGGTGATCGGCCTCGGGCGGCCGGTCGCCGTCCTCCCGGGCGAGGACCTGCCCCCGCTGCGGCGTGACCGCCGGGTCCAGGCCCTGGTCGCTGCCAGCACGGTCTCCTGGACCGGCGACAGCGTCTTCACGATCGGCTTCGCCTGGGCCGCGGTCCACGCGGCCCCGCCCGCCCTCGCCGGCTTCCTGGTCGGCGCGGTGATGCTGCCGCAGGCGGCCTTCCTGCTGTTCGGGGGCGCGCTGGCGGACCGGTGGGACACCCGCCGGATCCTGCTCACCTGCAACGCCGTACGGGTGCTGGTGCTGCTCGTCGGGGTGGCCGGTTGGCAGGGCGGCGCGCCCCGGGTCCCGCTGCTGCTCGGGGTGGCGCTGCTCTTCGGCGTGGCCGACGCGATCCACAACCCGGCCAACGCCACCCTCCCGCGGCAGCTGGTCCGCGCCGAGGACCTCGGCCGGGTGGCCGGCATGCAGCAGGTGGCCAGGAGGCTCTCGGTCTTCGTCGGGGCCGGCGTCGGCGGCTGGCTGGCGGCGGCGTACGGCTTCGGGGCCGCGATGCTCGTGGACGCCGCGACGTTCGTGGTCGTCGGCGTGACGCTGTGGCTGGTCGCGCGGCCGCGGATCGAGCTGCCCCGGGTGACGAGCGGCTCGGTCCGTCAGGGGCTGGTCGAGGGGTTCGGCTACGTGCGTCGCGACCCGCGCGCCCGGCGGTTCGTCGTGTCCCTGTCCGGCCTGAACCTGTTCGTCGGTCCGGCGCTCGCGGTCGGCGTCTCGCTGCGCGTGGCGGCCTCGGGCTGGGGAGCGACCACGCTGGGCGCCGTCGAGGCGACGGTCGGCGTCGGTGCTGCCGCCGGTGCCCTGCTGGCGATGTGGTGGCGTCCCGGACGCGACGCGCTGGCGGGGTTCCTCGTGCTGGTGGTGCAGGGCTGCGGCATCGCCTGCCTCGGAGCCCCCTCCCGGGTCGTGCTCGTGGCCGGTGCCGTGGTCGTCGGGCTCACCGCCGGCTGCGCGTCGGTGCTGGTCTCGGGCGCCTTCCAGCGATCGATCGACCCGGCGTACCTCGGGCGGGCGTCCTCGATGACGAGCCTCTCCGACTTCGCCCTGATGCCGGCGATGATGCCGCTGTTCGGGTGGCTCGCCGCGACCTCGTCGGTGACCGCGACGGCGCTGGCGTTCGGGGCCGGGATGGCCGCGCTCTCGGCCTGGGGGGCGTGGGGGTTCCGGGACCGGGGCGCACCGATTGGCCCTGCTTGACCCGGTCACCGAGAATGGTGCGCGACCGGTCCGTACGACCATCAGCACGACCTGGGGGTGCACTGCCACATGGACGATCGAGAAGAACGCCCGGTCCTCACCGGGCTGCTCGCTCTCGTCGGGGTGGCGGTGGTGGTCGGGCTGGTCCTCGGCTTCGCGGCGCTCCTGGGCACCCGCGTGCTGGGTCTCGACGGCGGTTCCGACTCCTCGAACTCCTCGGCCGAGCGCTCGATGTACCTCCCCAAGCCGTCGAGGACCACGGCCGCCTCGGGCCCGCTGATCACGCTGGCCCCGGGCGAGGAGTCCTCGAGCTCGGCACCCCCGAAGGAGCCGAAGAAGAGCAGGTCGCCGGAGAAGAAGATCTCCCTGTCGGCCGGCGAGACCGCGGTCGGGCCGATGGAGCAGATCGACCTGACCGGCGTCTACCCCGGTGGTGAGGGCGCGATCCTGCAGGTCCAGCGGTTCACCAACGGCGCCTGGACGGACTTCCCCGTGACCGCTTCGGTCAGCAACGAGACGTTCTCCACCTACGTGCAGACCAGCCAGACCGGCGTGAACCGGTTCCGCGTCGTCGACACCGACACCAAGCTGCAGTCCAACGAGGTGAAGGTCACCATCGGCTGACCTGCCCCAACTCCTGGGATAGTCCGGCACGTTCTCGGCGGGTAGTCCGGCACGTTCTGGTCGTGACGTCCCGGTACGTCCGGGCCGGGGCGACGAAACGTGCCGGACTACCCGTCAGGCGGCGTTGCGGACCAGCTCGCGCTCCTCGTGGGCGGGGACGGCAGGCGCGGGCGTACGACGGCGCAGCATCGCGTGCACGGCGGGCTGGCCGGCCAGGACGCCGCCGAGGACCAGGACCATGCCCAGCGCCTGCGTCCAGCCGAAGAGCTCGCCGGCGAGGACGACGCCGAGCAGGGTGCCCACGACCGGGTTGACCAGGCCGATCAGGGACACGACCCCGGCCGGCATGCTGCGCAGGCCCAGGAACCAGCAGTGGTACGCGAGGCCGGTGCCGACCACGGCGAGCCAGAGGAAGCCGCCCGCGGCCGGGAGGTCGATCCGGGGCGGCGCGCCCTCGACGAGCGCGGCGACCGGGACCAGCACCAGGCCGCCCACGACCAGCTGCCAGGAGACCAGCGTGAGGTTGTCGACGGGCGCCGGCCAGCGCTTGACCAGCACGTAGCCCAGCGCCGAGACCAGCACCGACCCGAACGCCGCGGCCAGGCCGACCGCGTCGACCTCGCCGGGTGAGCGCAGGACCAGCAGGCCGACACCCAGGGCGCCGACCAGGGCGGCGATCACCCGGGCCCAGCCCGGCCGCTCGCCGAGCCCGGGCCAGGCCAGCGCCATGGTGACCATGGGGGCCGTGGCCTGCAGGGTCGCCGCCAGCCCGCCCGGCAGGTGGTAGGCGGCGAGGAAGATCAGCGGGAAGAACATCCCGATGTTGAGCAGTCCCAGCACGGTCGCGCGGCCCCACCAGCGCCCGGTGGGCAGCTGACGACGGATCGCGAGCAGGAACAGCCCGACGGGCAGCGCCCGGACCGCGGCGGCGAACAGCGGCCGGTCCGGGGGCAGGAACGTCTCGGTCACGAGGTACGTCGATCCCCAGGCGACGGGGGCGACCGCGGTGACGAGCGCGAGACGCGCCTGATTAGTTTCCATGGAAAGCATAATAGTTTCTCCGGAAGGTATATTCCCGCCATGCGGAGCGATCTCGATCACGTCGGCCGGGTGATGGCGCAGTGGCACGACGCGCGGCCCGACCTCGACGTCTCGCCGCAGGGGGTCATCGGCCGGCTGCACCGGCTGGCCGCCCGGCTGGCCGAGGAGCTGGTCGCCGTCTACGGCGAGTTCGGGCTGGGCGAGGGTGAGTTCGACGTGCTGGCGACGCTGCGCCGCGCGGGGGCGCCGTACGAGCTGACCCCCAGCGAGCTGGCCGCCTGGACGATGGTGTCCTCCGGTGCGGTGACCAAGCGGGTCGACCGGTGTGCCCAGCAGGGCTGGGTGACCCGTCGTCACTCCGACCGGGACGCCCGCGGCCGGGTGGTCGCGCTCACCGACGCAGGTCGCGAGCTCATCGACCGTGCCTTCGAGGCGCACATGGCCAACGAGCACCGCCTCGTCGGCAGCCTCAGCGAACGGCAGAGGGCCCAGCTCGCACACCTGCTGGAGGTGTGGGGCCGGGCCCTCGACGCCTGATCGTGCGGGAGGGCGTCAGTCCGGGACGTAGTCGAACGTGTCCGGGTTCGGACCGGTGCGGCCGTCCTCGCCCCGGTCCAGCGCGCTGATCGCCGCGACCTCGTCCTGGGTGAGCGAGAAGTCGAAGATCTCGAAGTTCTCGCGCATCCGCTCGGCCTTCATCGACTTCGGGAAGACGATGTCGCCGCGCTCGACGTGCCAGCGCAGCGTGACCTGGGAGGCGGTCTTGCCGTAGTCGGCGCCGATCTTGTTGATCACCTCGTCGTCGAGCACCTTGCCCTGGGCGATCGGGGACCAGGCCTCGACCTCGACGCCGTGCCGGATGGAGGCCGCGCGGGCGTCCTCGTTGGTGAAGTAGGGGTGCACCTCGATCTGGTTCACGGCCGGCACCACGCCGGTCTCGGCGATGATCCGGTCGAGGTGGGCGGGCTGGAAGTTCGAGACGCCGATCGAGGTGGCGCGGCCGTCCTCGACGAACTCGGCGAGGGTCCGCCACGTGGACACGAAGTCGCCGTCGTACAGCGTCGGCAGCGGCCAGTGGATGAGGAACAGGTCGATCCGGTCCAGCCCGAGCCTGGTCAGCGTCTCGTCGAACGCGCGCCGGGCGGCGTCGGGCTCGTGGAAGCCGTTGTTGAGCTTGCTGGTGACGTAGAGCTCGTCGCGGGCGATGCCGGAGACCTTGATCGCCTCACCGACGCCCTCCTCGTTCTGGTACATCTGCGCGGTGTCGATGTGGCGGTAGCCGACCTCGAGCGCCTGGGTGACCGTCGCAGCGGTCTCCGCCGGCGGCACCTGGAAGACGCCGAAGCCGAGCTGCGGGATGGTCGTCTGGTTGTTCAGGGTGATCGTGGGAACCGTCATGGTGGGCATGACAATGCGTGCCCGGCCGCTATTCCGGTCATGCGGGGTGTTTGCGCCCGCCCCGCGGGGACTGTGAACCTTCCCACGTGGACCACCCCGACTTCGACACCCGGCTGGCGGCGTACGCCGTCATCGTCGACCACCGCGACCACATCCTGCTGGCCCTGTGGAACGAGCCCTCCCCGCCGCAGTGGACGATGCCCGGCGGCGGCGTCGAGCTGCACGAGAGCCTCGAGGAGGGCCTGGTGCGGGAGCTGCGTGAGGAGACGGGGTACGACGTGCGGCCCGGGCGGTTGCTCGGCGTCGACACCCGGGTGGTCCCCGCGCACCGGCGCTTCGTCGAGACCGACCGGCCGCTGAAGCACGTGCGCGTCGTGTTCGAGGCCGAGGTCGTCGGCGGGGAGCTGACGCACGAGACCGACGGGACGACCGACGAGGCCCGCTGGATCCACCTCGGGGAGGTGCCGCGGCTGCCCCGCGCGTCCTCGGTGGACGCCTCGATCGCCCTCTGGCGCGCAGCGGGGGCCTGACCGGGATCGGCCGGCCGGACCGCGCGGCCCGGTGGTGGGTCAGCGCACCTCGCAGTCGACCCCGCCGTTGCAGGACGTGACCGCGTGGTCGTCGACCACGTCGCCGTCGGCGTCGTACGCCGTCACGTGGGTCAGCTCGCCGGCGACGTCGGCCCAGAACATCGTGTCGCCCGGCACCAGCGTGCCGGCCAGGACCGTGGCGTCGACCGTGGAGCCGTCGGCCAGCTCGAGGGCGACCCGGTCGACGGCGGTGCCGTCCAGGCCGCCGATCCACAGGGTCCGCGGAGAGCCGGAGGTGTAGTCCATGCTGGTGAACAGCTCCATCTCCTTGCCCGGTTCGAGGAAGTCGTCGGAGCCCATGCCCCAGCGGAGGTAGGTACTGCCGCCGACCGTCGAGACCAGCGCGGGGTGGCACGCGCTGCCCGGCATCTGCTCGCCGGAGGAGGAGCGGGGAGCCAGGCAGGCCAGCTCGGCCTTGCCGCTGTCGACCAGGATGCCCATCTCGGTCGAGCCGACGGGGTAGCCGTCCTTCTCGTTGCCGAGCTCCTCCTGCTCGATCCGCTGCACCTCGTCGTAGAGCCAGGCCGGGAACTGCGTCGGGGCGTACGCCGTCACGCCGACGTAGGTGTGCGCGCCGAGCGGCACCGGAGGCTCGGCCAGCATCCCGGCCGGCAGCTCCTCGTCGTGCTGCCGGCCGGTGCCGGGGCCGGGGATGACCACCTGGCCGGCCGAGACCCGCACCGCCCCGGGGACGTCCCTCAGCACCCGCCTCGCCAGCGGGGACAGCTCCGCCGGCGCCTTCGGTGGGGCGTAGACGGTGGTCTGGCGGCCGGCGCCGTCGGAACCCACGCCCCCGAGGCCGACCCCGACCCCGGCCGCGGCGGCGACGGCGAGGGCCGAGCCCGCGACCACGGCCGCGACCCGACCGCGGCGCCGGCGGGTGCCCTGCCGACGGATGGCGGCGAGGTCCGGCCGGCCGAGCTGATCGAGGTGGGGCGTGGCGAGGCGCTGCTGGAGGTCGAGGTCGTTCATGAGGTCCTCCCGGACAGTGACTGGTCGGCGCGGAGCTTGGCCAGGGCGCGGGACAGGGTGCTCTTCACGGTCCCGCGGGCCATCCCGAGCTCGGCCGCGACGGCCGCCTCGGAGAGGTCGAAGTAGTGCCGCAGCACGACGACCCGGCGTTCCTTCTCGGTGAGTGCCGACAGCAACCGGACCACCTCGTCGCGGTCGTCGCTGCCCGCCGTGCGGTCGGGCGAGGCCGTCGCGTCGACGTCGAGGTCGCCCAGCTCGACCGGACGCCGGCGGCGGACCCGGTCGATGTTGAGGTTCACCAGCACCCTGCGGGTGTAGGCCATCGCGTCAGCCCGGCGTACCGATCCCCAGCGCGCATAGGTGCGCACCAGTGCGGTCTGGGCGAGGTCCTCGGCGAGGTGGTGGTCTCCGCACAGCAGGTAGGCCGACCAGCGCAGGCGCGGCCACGCGGCGAGCGCGAAGTCGTCGAAGTCCGAGTCGGACCTGTCGCCGAGCTGCATGGATGACCCCCTGTGTCCCGAGCCGACGTCCCGCGGGCTCTCGATGACTACTACGCGATCGTGTCGGCATCGGTTCTGCCGCCCCGAAGATTCCGGGCCGCCGCGGGAACAAGTGTCACCGCAGGCTGCGTTGGACCCCATGAACAGAGTTGAGTTGAATGCACTCAACTTGTTTGCCAGACTCGTCGCCATCGACGCAGGATGGCGTCACCGAAGACTTGTGGCATCCAACACCGGAGGTATCAACTCATGGCACGTGCGGTCGGCATCGACCTCGGCACGACGAACAGCGTCGTCGCCGTCCTCGAGGGTGGCGAACCCACCGTCATCGCAAACGCGGAAGGCGCCCGCACCACTCCCTCGGTCGTCGCCTTCGCCAAGTCCGGCGAGGTGCTGGTCGGCGAGGTCGCCAAGCGCCAGGCAGTGACCAACGTCGACCGGACGATCCGCTCGGTCAAGCGCCACATGGGCACCGACTGGAAGCAGAAGATCGACGACAAGGACTTCACGCCGCAGCAGATCAGCGCGTTCGTCCTGCAGAAGCTCAAGCGCGACGCCGAGGCCTACCTCGGTGAGACCGTCACCGACGCCGTGATCACGGTGCCGGCGTACTTCTCCGACGCGCAGCGCCAGGCCACCAAGGAGGCCGGCGAGATCGCGGGCCTCAACGTGTCCCGCATCGTCAACGAGCCGACCGCCGCCGCGCTGGCCTACGGCCTCGACAAGGGCGACGACCAGACGATCCTCGTCTTCGACCTCGGTGGCGGCACCTTCGACGTGTCCCTGCTCGAGATCGGCGAGGGTGTCGTCGAGGTGAAGGCGACCTCGGGTGACAACCACCTCGGTGGTGACGACTGGGACGCCCGCGTCGTCGACTGGATGGTCAAGAAGTTCAAGGACAACAACGGCGTCGACCTCGCGGCCGACAAGATCGCCAAGCAGCGCCTCCAGGAGGCCGCGGAGAAGGCGAAGATCGAGCTGTCCTCGTCCTCCGAGACCACGATCCACCTGCCCTACATCACCCACGGCGAGTCCGGCCCGCTGCACTTCGAGGAGCGGCTGACCCGCAGCGAGTTCCAGAAGCTCACCGCCGACCTGCTCGACCGCACCAAGGCGCCGTTCCAGCAGGTGCTCAAGGACGGCGGCGTCGCGGTCAAGGACATCGACCACGTCGTGCTCGTCGGTGGCTCGACCCGCATGCCCGCGGTGACCGAGGTGGTCAAGGACCTGCTCGGCGGCAAGGAGCCCAACAAGGGCGTCAACCCCGACGAGGTCGTGGCCGTCGGTGCCGCGCTTCAGGCCGGCGTCCTCAAGGGCGAGGTCAAGGACGTGCTGCTGCTCGACGTCACCCCGCTCTCCCTCGGCATCGAGACCAAGGGCGGCGTGATGACCACCCTGATCGAGCGCAACACCACGATCCCGACCAAGCGCTCGGAGATCTTCACCACCGCTGACGACAACCAGCCGTCCGTGGAGATCAAGGTCGCCCAGGGCGAGCGCCAGATGTGGTCGCAGAACCAGCCGCTCGGCAACTTCGAGCTGACCGGCCTGCCGCCGGCGCCGCGCGGCGTGCCGAAGATCGAGGTCACCTTCGACATCGACGCCAACGGCATCGTCCACGTCACCGCGAAGGACCAGGCCTCGGGCAAGGAGCAGTCGATGACGATCTCCGGCGGCTCGGCGCTGTCGAAGGACGACATCGACCGGATGGTCCGCGAGGCCGAGCAGTACGCCGAGGAGGACGCCAAGCGTCGCGAGGCCGTCGAGGTCCGCAACCAGGCCGACTCGCTGGTCTACTCGACCGAGAAGTTCCTCGACGAGAACGGCGAGAAGATCCCCGAGGACGTCAAGACCGAGGTCAAGGCCGACGTCGACGCGCTGAAGGCCACCCTGGAGAACGCCGAGGCGTCCGCCGAGGAGATCCAGGCCGGCGTCAGCAAGCTCGGTGAGTCCAGCCAGAAGATGGGCGCCGCGATGTACGCCGCCGCCGAGGCCGACCAGGCCGCTGCGGGTGGCACCACCGGCGCCTCCGGCGAGGCCGACGAGGACGTCGTGGACGCCGAGATCGTCGACGAGGGCCCCGCCGAGGGTGAGGCCAAGTGACCGACGCACCCCACCACGGTGCCCAGGACCCGGCCGAGCCCGTCGAGACCCCCGAGGTCTCGACGGGCCCGGCCCCCGGGACGCCCGGGTCCTTCGGGGAGGAGGCTGCGGAGATGGCCAACGAGACCGAGGTCGAGGCTCCTGCCGAGGGGCAGGAGGCCGGTGACGTCGAGCTCGAGGACGACCTGACGCGCACCCGGCGCGACCTGGCCGAGCTGACCACCGACCTGCAGCGGCTGCAGGCCGAGTACCTCAACTACAAGCGCCGCGTCGAGCGGGACCGCGAGCTGATCCGGGAGAACGCGACGTACGCCGCGCTCGCCCCGATCGTCGAGGTGCTCGACACCATCGACCGGGCCCGCGAGCACGGTGAGGTCGACGGCGGCTTCAAGGCCGTGGCCGACCAGCTCGAGCGGGTGGTCACCAGCCTGGGGCTGTCCCGGTTCGGTGCGGTGGGCGACCCGTTCGACCCGAGCCTGCACGAGGCCCTCTCCCACATCGGTGAGGACCCGGAGGTGTCGGTGACGACGTGCAAGGTGATCGCGAAGGCCGGCTACCGCATCGGCGACCGGGTGGTCCGGGCCGCGCAGGTGCTCGTGGTCGACCCCGCGGGCGAGTGAGGAACGACGAGGATGACGGAGAGGGGGTGCGCGGATGAGTGCCACTGACGGGATGCGGGCCGACTGGGCCAGCAAGGACTTCTACGCCGAGCTGGGCGTGAAGAAGGACGCGACGGCCGACGAGATCAAGAAGGCCTACCGCAAGCTGGCGCGCGCCAACCACCCCGACTCCCACCCCGGCGACACGGCCAAGCACGAGAAGTTCAAGAAGGTCGCCGAGGCCTACGACGTGGTCGGCGACGCCGAGAAGCGCAAGAAGTACGACGAGATGCGCGACCTGTACGCCGGTGGTTTCCGGGGCGGGTTCGGTGGCGGTGGGCCCGCGGGCGGTGCCGGCGGGTTCGACCTCAACGACCTGCTGCGCGACCGCGCCGGCGGCGGGGGCGGCTTCGGCGACATGTTCGGCGACCTCTTCGGAGGCGGCCGGCAGCGGACCCAGCAGCGCCGCCCCCAGAAGGGCGCCGACGTCGAGACGACGGCGACGATCAGCTTCACCGACGCGCTCGACGGCGTCACGATCTCGCTGCGGCTGACCTCCGACGCCCCCTGTCCCGACTGCTCGGGCACCGGCGGCAAGCCGGGCACCAAGCCGCACGTCTGCCCCGAGTGCGAGGGCGCCGGCTTCGTGGTCGCCTCGGTCGGCGGGGCGTTCTCGATGAACGAGACCTGCCCGGCCTGTGGTGGCCGCCAGCTCGTCTACGACGAGCCCTGCCCGACCTGCCACGGCAGCGGGCGCGGCCTGTCGGCCCGGACCATCCAGGCCCGGATCCCCGCCGGGGTGAAGGACGGCCAGCGGATCCGGCTGCGCGGCAAGGGCGCGGCCGGCGAGAACGGCGGTCCGGCCGGCGACCTCTTCGTCACGGTCAAGGTGTCCCCGCACCGGATCTTCGGCCGCAAGGGCGACAACCTCACCCTCGACGTGCCCGTCTCCTTCGACGAGCTCGCACTCGGCGCGGACATCAAGATCCCGACCCTGTCCGGGGCCCCGGTGACCCTGAAGGTCCCGGCCGGCACGCCCAACGGGCGCACCTTCCGGGTCCGCGGCAAGGGGGCCCGCAAGGCCGACGGCACCGTGGGCGACCTGCTCGCGACCGTCGAGGTCCAGGTGCCGGGCGTGCTCGACGACGCCACCCTCCAGGCGATCGAGGCCTACCGGGCCGCGACGGCCGGCAAGCCGATGCGCGCGAACCTCTTCGAGGGCTCGTGATGAAGGGCGGCGCGCGCGACTTCCGGGCGCCCGGCCCGGACGCGGCGGTCTACGTCATCAGCGTGGCCGCCGAGCTCACCGGCCTGCACCCGCAGACGCTGCGCACCTACGAGCGGCTGGGCCTGATCACACCGGGCCGCACGGGTGGCGGCGGCCGGCGCTACTCGCACCGCGACATCGAGCTGCTCCGCCAGATCGCCGACCTCACCTCGGCCGGGATCGGACTGGAGGGGGTGCGACGCATCCTCGACCTGCAGAACCACGTGACCGCGCTGGCGCAGCGCAACGAGGAGCTGGCGGCCGAGCTGGAGGCCACCCGCGACGCCCTGCGCCAGGCGCTGGCCGCGCGGCGCGCCGACGGAGCCGTGGCCGCGCCGCCGAACCGGCTGCCGGTGCTGCGCCAGCCGAGCCCCGGCCAGTCCCTGGTCGTCTGGCGCCGCAACAGCCGCTGACGCCCCGCCGGTCAGGCGAGGGCGTCGCGCATCTGCGTGAACCGCTCGTCCATGGTCACCGCGTAGGCCTCGGCGGCCGCTCCGCCGCCGTTGTACTCGTGCGCGGCGGCGGTCCAGCTCCCGGTCGAGCGGTGCAGTGCGGCCAGGTGACGGAAGCCGACGAGCATGTTCGGGTAGGGCTTCCAGGCGCCGCCGAGCCGGTCCGCGCGGTCCTGGTAGCTGTACCAGGTCAGCTGCATGGGTCCGACGCCCTGCATCTGGCCGGTGCGCTCGCGCACCGTCTTGTAGGCGAGGTACTTCGCCCGGGTCACCTTGCCGGCACCGGCGAAAACCGTCGGGTCGTGCCCGAAGACGTTGCGGCCGCCGCCGGTCTCCTGGACCAGGAAGGCGCAGCCCACGTAGTAGGGGATCTTCGCGTCCCGCGTGGCGCGCAGCGCCGTGTGCGCCATCGTGCAGCCCGCCTCGCGGGCCGCGTCGATGCGCTGCTCGACCGCCTCGGAGGGCTGCCCGGACGCCTGCTGGGACGACCGGGTGGACGGCTGGTCCGCCGTCGTCGTCACCGACGCGCTCGAGCTCGTCGTCGGCTCCGGGTCGGGCCCGACGAGCTCGGGCCCGACGAACTGGGGCCCGACGAACTGGGCCAGCGCGAGGACCGCGGCGGGGAGCAGCACCGCATGGGTGCGCTTGGAGAACAGCCTGGACACAGGGGACATGGGGAACTTCCTCGGGTGGGGGTCGGTTCCTGCCTGCGGCCGCGCAGCGGCTCGCCTCCCCCCGGCAGGCCCAGGCACGGGCGACGGCGACCCGGGTTCACCCAGCGGGTCGCCTCGGCACGTCGTACCCGGCGGTCAAACGTCCCGGCGTGGCGCTCCATCGCTGCCACCGGGACGTCCTCCATCGTGGCAAGACGCCGGAGCGACGGCCAAAATCAGGGCGGGGAGGCCCTGGTCACACGACCCCGAGGTCCGGTGTCGGCCGACCGCACCCGCAGGCGGTGCTGCGCCGCTACAGTCGCGCGGGTGCTGGCAACAAAAGTGATCGAGCCCGCGGCGCGGCTGCTGGTCGACCGGTCCCGGTCGGACCTCCGTGATCCGACGCAGGGTCGCCCGGTGCGGGTCTACGACTGGGCTCCGGACGCCCCGGCGGGAACACCCCTGGTCGTCGTCTCGCACGGCACCGGCGGGTCGGGCCGCGACATGGGCTGGCTGGCACGACCACTGGCCGCGGCGGGCCTGCGCGTGCTGAGCCTGGACCACCACGGCAACAACCACGTCGACGGCTACCACCCGGAAGGCTTCCTGCTCGTGTGGGAGCGCCCCCGTGACATCACGTTCCTCCTCGACGCGGTGTGGGACGAGCTCCGGCCCTCCGCGGTCGGGGTCGCCGGCTTCTCCCTCGGCGGGTACACCGCGGCCGCCCTGGTGGGAGCCCGCGTGGACGCGCCCCTCGTGGCGTCGGTGCTTGCGGGCGACGTGCCGCTGCCGCCGATCGAGGAGATGCCGGACGCGCTCGAGCAGCTGCGGGCCCGGCACAGCCCCGACGAGCTGGCGCACGCTGCCGCCGGGGCCGGCGTCCAGCTGCGGGATCCGCGGGTCGCGGCGGCGTTCCTGGTGGCTCCGGGTCTGGGCGCGCTGCTGACACCGCGGAGCCTGGCATCGGTCCCGGTGCCCGTGGAGGTCCGGTGGGGCGACGCCGACACCACCAACCCGTTCGAGCGGGACGTGCGACCGCTGCTCGATCACCTGCCCGCGGCTCACGGGCTCGAGGTCGGGCCCGGCGTCGGGCATCACGACTTCATCGAGCCGCTCACGCCCGACCGTCCTCGGGCGCGTGAACGGGTCGGGTCCGAGGCAGTGGCGTTCTTCACCGAGCAGCTGCTGGTCGGGGCTGACCGTTCGGGGGCGTAGCAGCGGCCGCGGGCCACGCGCCGGGCCGACGCAGCCGGTCGGGCACCCGCGTGGTGGCGTCGCCGCGCGCCGCCTCCAGCTGCGGGCCGGTGAGGAACAGCACCTCCCGCAGGTCGGTGCCCCGCAGGTCCGCCCCGCGCAGGTCCGCCCCGAGGAGGTCGGCGGCCCCGAGGTCCACGCCGCGCAGGTCGGCGCCGATCAGCAGCGCGCCGCGCAGCGTCGCCGAGGCCAGGTCCCGGCGCCGCAGGTCCCGCCCGGCCAGGTCGGCACGGGCGAGGTCGGGGCGCCCGGGGCCGCGCACCCGCGCGCTCGCGGCGGTCAGCAGGGCGGCGCACTCCTCGTGCAGCTCGTCGACGTCGGCGGTCAGCAGCTCCACCGGCGTGGCGTCGCGCAGCACCAGCAGCCGCCGGCGCAGCTCCTCCGCCGCGGGGTCGGGGGCCCTGCGCCCGACCTCGCCGAGGTGGGCGAGCAGCTCGTGCAGGTGGCGTACGACGGAGAGGACGGCCGCCATCTCGCCGAGGTCGTCGTGGTCGCGCCACGACGTACCCCCGTAGGTCACCTGGGAGACGTGCTGGCCGGCCCCGAAGCAGTCGAAGACCGCGCAGCCCGACCAGCCACGCTCGCGCAGGTCGGCGTGGATCCCGCACCGGTCGTCGCGCTGGAGGTGGTGACAGGGCACGCCCCCTGGCTTGTCGGCGCCGAAGCCGGCGTCCCGACGGTAGGGCAGCAGCACGCAGCACAGCGCGAAGCAGCGTGAGCAGTCGGCCTCGAGCTCGGGCTCGGGGGAGGTCGTCGGCACCCGGTCATCCTCGCAGCAGGCGCTGGGGCGCCCCCGGCCGGCGGCGCCCGGCTGTGACGAGGGCCGCTTTACAAGTGCTGGCCATCTGTAAGGCGGGCTCGTTATGGTTCGTCCGGTTGGATCGCCCCGCACCGGGGTAGACCCGAGGGGTGACGCCGATGCTGGACGCGCCAGTCGTGGAGTGGCTGGACGAGTGGGCCGCCGGCGTGAGCTGGGTGCACTTCGTCACGATCCCGCTGTTCACCGGCGTCGTGGGCTGGCTGATCAACTGGTCGGGACTGGTCATGCTCTTCAAGCCGGTCCGCTTCCACGGCGTGCGCATCCCGGGCATGCGCGAGCTCGCCTCGGTGCTGCCGCGCAAGGTGCAGGAGGTGCCCGGCCTGCTCCAGGGCGGCATCGGCTGGCAGGGGATCATCCCCGCGCGGGCCGCCAAGATGGGCAGCATCGCCGTCGACAAGGCGATCTCGAAGCTGGGCACGCCCGCGGAGTTCTACCAGCAGCTCGAGCCCGACCAGATCGCCGAGCACATCGTCACCGTCTTCCGCCCGGAGATCCCCGAGCTGGTCGACGAGGTCATGCGCCGCGAGCACCCGCGGTTGTGGCGCGACCTGCCGCGCCCGTTGCGCGAGGCCGTGGTCGAGCGGGTGCAGGCGCAGCTGCCCGCGGTGGTGGGTCGGGTCACCGACGAGATCGGGGTCCACATCGACCAGCTGCTCGACCCCAAGATCATGGTCATCGACCACTTCCGCGCGAACCCCTCGCTCGTGGTGCGGATCTTCCGCGACTTCGGTCAGCGCGAGCTGAACCTGATGGTGGCGTTCGGGTTCGTGTTCGGCTTCCTGCTCGGCATCCCGGTGGCCGTCGTGGACAGCTTCTTCGGCCAGTGGTGGCTGTTGCCGATCCTCGGGGTCGTGGTCGGCTGGATGACCAACGCCCTCGGGATGTGGCTGATCTTCGAGCCGCCGGAGCCCCGGCGGATCCTCGGCATCAAGGTGCACGGCCTCTTCCTGCGCCGCCAGGACGAGGCCGCCGAGGTGTACGCCCGGATCATCGCCGAGGACGTGATCACCCTCGAGCGGATCGGCGACTTCCTGCTCGACGGGCCGCGCGGCGACCGGACCCGGCAGATGCTGGCGACCGCGCTGCGACCGGCCATCGACAGGGCGGCCGGGCCGGCGCGCGCCGCGGTCCGGGTCGCGGTCGGCCCGGCCCGCTTCGACACCATCCGCGAGTCCGTGGCCCGCGAGGCGGTCGGGCGCACCCTCACGCCGTTCAAGGACCCCGCCTTCAGCCGTCGCCAGGCCGACAGGATCCAGGTCCTCGTCGCGCGCCGGACCAAGGAGCTGCCGCCGCGCGACTTCGTCGAGATGATGCGCGCCGCGATCAAGGAGGACGAGTGGATGCTGTACGCCCACGGCGCGATCATGGGCCTGGGGGGCGGGTTCCTGCACCTGTGGCTGTTCGGAGCGGGCGGATGAGCGAGCCGACGACCTCCGGGCACGACGGCGTCCCCGAGGCGGAGCTCGACCCGCCGGTGCCCCCGGAGCCGCGGGGGCCGCAGCTGCCGCTCGGCGTGGCCGACGGGTTCGCGCCCGCCGTCGAGGCGCTGCCGGGGCTGGCCCGGGTGGCGGCCTCGGCCTGGTGGCACACGACCGAGTGGGGCGTGCGGACGTCCGCCCGGGCCGGCCGGCGGGTGGCGCGGGCGGTGACGGATGCGGACGAGGCGGCGGCGCTGGCCCGCGACGCCACCGAGGCGGCCTCGGTGATCGGCGGGCTGGCCCGGGCCGTCTCCTCGGGCGTCCCGCTGTCCCGCGCCCTGATGACGGCGGGGGAGTCCCTCGGGGAGCTCGCCGAGCCGCCGGAGCCCACCGACGGCCACGCGCACGAGGCGCCCCGGTCGTTGCGCGAGCGCGGCGCCCGGCTGCTGGAGCGCTCCCGTGACGTCTGGAGCACCGATGTCGGGCACCCGGCCTACGAGCGGATCCTCGACGAGCTCGCCCCCGACGAGGCCCGGATCCTGCTGCTCCTGCTCCAGGGAGGCCCGCAGCCGAGCGTGGACGTCCGGACCGGCGGGCCGATCGGCATGGTCAACAGCCAGCTGATCGCCCCCGGGCTCTCGATGGTCGGCGCGCGGGCGGGGTGCCGCTACCTCGACCAGGTGCCGGCGTACCTCAACAACCTGTTCCGGCTGGGCCTGGTGTGGTTCTCCCGGGAGTCGCTGCGCGACCCGATGGAGTACCAGGTGGTCGAGGCCCAGCCCGACGTGCTGGCCGCGGTGCACTCGGTGAAGTTCGCCAAGATCGTGCGCCGCAGCATCCACCTGACGCCCTTCGGCGAGGACTTCTGCCGGACCTGCCTGGTCGACGAGTCCGTCGCCGCCACCGACTTCCCCCAGCACGCCCTGCCGCCCGAGCCCGAGGGCGGCGAGCCGCCCAGCGCCTGAGTCCCGCTACGGTGCGGCCGTGCGTGGGTCACTGCTGGTCGCCGGGACGACGTCGGACGCCGGCAAGACGGTGGTCACGACCGCGCTGTGCCGCGCGTTCGCCCGGCGTGGGGTCCGGGTCGCGCCGTTCAAGGCGCAGAACATGTCGAACAACTCGATGGTGTGCCTCGCCGACGGCGGCGCCGCCGAGATCGGTCGGGCGCAGTGGAGCCAGGCACTGGCCGCCGGGGCGGTGCCCGAGCCGGCGATGAACCCGGTGCTGCTCAAGCCCGGCAGCGATCGGCGCAGCCACGTCGTGGTCATGGGGCAGCCGGCGGGCGACCTGCGGGCCTCCGACTTCCTCGGCGGCCGGACCCAGCTGCGCGACGCGGCGTTCGCGGCGTACGACGACCTCGCCGGCAGGTACGACGTCGTGGTCGCCGAGGGCGCCGGCAGCCCCACCGAGATCAACCTGCGCGCCGGGGACTTCGTGAACATGGGGCTGGCCCGGCACGCCCGGATCCCGACGGTGGTCGTGGGCGACATCGACCGGGGCGGGGTCTTCGCCTCGATGTTCGGCACGCTGGCGCTGCTCGACGAGGCGGACCAGCGGCTGGTCGCCGGCTGGGTCGTGAACAAGTTCCGCGGCGACCTGGCCCTGCTCGAGCCCGGGCTCGAGCAGCTGCGCGGCCTGACCGGGCGCCCCGTGCACGGCGTGCTCCCGTGGCACCCCGACCTGTGGCTGGACTCCGAGGACGCCCTCGACCTGGGCGGTCGGCGGGCGACGGACGAGGCGGGGCCGACGCTGCGGGTGGCCGTGGTCCGGCTGCCGCGGATCAGCAACTTCACCGACGTCGACGCGCTCGGGCTCGAGCCGTCGGTGGACGTGGTCTTCGCCAGCGAGCCGCGGGCGCTGGCCGGGGCCGACGTGGTGGTCCTGCCCGGCACCCGCGCGACCCTGGCGGACCTGGCCTGGCTGCGCGAGCGGGGCCTGGACCGGGCGGTGCTGGAGCACGCGGCCGCGGGCCGCGCCGTGCTCGGCGTCTGCGGCGGCTTCCAGATGCTCGGCCGGTCGGTGAGCGACCCGGACGGGGTCGAGGGGCCGGCCGGGGCCGAGGTGCCGGGGCTCGGGCT
The DNA here is from genome assembly GCF_042653125.1 of Nocardioides sp. GCM10023255. NCBI lineage: Bacteria > Bacillati > Actinomycetota > Actinomycetes > Propionibacteriales > Nocardioidaceae > Nocardioides > Nocardioides sp. GCM10023255. Next base: position 149,241 of record NZ_JBHSHU010000004.1, on the reverse strand, counting down.
GCTCGACGTGGAGACCGTCTTCGAGCCCGCCAAGGTCCTCGCGCTGCCCTCGGGGTCGGCCCTAGGCCAGCCGGTGCGGGGCTACGAGATCCACCACGGCCGGGTCGCCCGCGGGCCGGGGGCCACCGAGGTCCCCGGCGGCGCGCGCGCCGGCAGCGTCTGGGGGACCCTGTGGCACGGCCTGCTGGAGTGCGACGGCTTCCGGCAGGCGTGGCTGGGGCAGGCCGCGGCGGCGGCGGGGACGTCGTACGCCCCCGCGGGGGTGTGCTTCGCCGAGCGCCGCGAGGCGCGCTTCGAGCTGCTGGCCGACCTGGCCGAGGAGCACCTCGACGTGGGCGCGCTGCTCGACCTGGCGCTCAGCGGCCCGCCGCCCGGGCTCCCGCTGCTGGCGCCGGGGGCCGGCTGACCGCGGTCCGCGCGCCTGGACCCGCCTCACGAAATTCACAAAAGTTGAGCGGAACAGACTCAACTTCTCGCGCGTTGTGACCAGTGACGAGCACACTGGGTGCCCGTCCTCGAGGAAGTCGCTCCCAGGAGACAAGAGCCCATGAGTCAGTTCGGCGCCGACAAGTTCACCACTCGCAGCCGCGAGGCGATCGAGGCCGCCCAGCTGTCCGCCACGACGGCCGGCAACACCAACACCGAGCCCATCCACCTGCTGGTCGCGCTGCTGCGCCAGGAGGAGGGCACCGCCCGCAACCTGGTCACCAAGGCCGGCGTCGACGCGGGTGCGCTGACCGCCCAGGCCGAGCGCGTGCTGACGGCGCTGCCGCGCGCCAGCGGCTCGACCGTCCAGCAGCCCGGCGCGTCCGCAGCGCTGACGCGGGTGCTCGCCGCCGCCCTCGACCTCGCCGGCAGCATGAAGGACGACTACGTCGCCACCGAGCACCTCCTCATCGCGATCGCCGGCACCGAGAGCTCGGCCCAGAAGGCCCTCCAGGACGCCGGGCTGACCGAGCAGGGCCTGCGCGAGGGCCTCACCGCCGTGCGCGGCAACCGTCGGGTGACCAGCCAGGAGGCCGAGTCGACCTACGAGGCGCTCGAGAAGTACTCCGTCGACCTGACCAGGGCGGCCGAGGAAGGCCGCCTCGACCCGGTGATCGGGCGGGACGCCGAGATCCGGCGCGTCGTCCAGGTGCTGAGCCGGCGCACCAAGAACAACCCGGTCCTCATCGGCGAGCCCGGCGTCGGCAAGACCGCCGTCGTCGAGGGGCTGGCGCAGCGCGTGGTCGCCGGCGACGTCCCCGACTCGCTCAAGGGTCGCCGGGTGCTCAGCCTCGACCTCGCGGCCATGGTCGCGGGCGCGAAGTACCGCGGTGAGTTCGAGGAGCGGCTCAAGGCCGTCCTCGAGGAGATCAAGGACGCCGGCGGCCAGATCATCACCTTCATCGACGAGCTGCACACCGTCGTCGGGGCCGGCGCCGGCGGCGACTCCGCCATGGACGCAGGCAACATGCTCAAGCCGATGCTGGCCCGCGGCGAGCTGCACATGATCGGCGCGACCACCCTCGACGAGTACCGCGAGCGGATCGAGAAGGACCCCGCGCTCGAGCGCCGCTTCCAGCAGGTCTTCGTCGGCGAGCCCAGCGTCGAGGACACCATCCAGATCCTGCGCGGCATCCAGGAGAAGTACGAAGCCCACCACGGCGTCCGGATCACCGACGCGGCCCTGGTCGCCGCGGCGACCCTGTCCGACCGCTACATCCCGGGCCGCCAGCTGCCCGACAAGGCGATCGACCTGATCGACGAGGCCGCGTCCCGGCTGCGCATGGAGATCGAGTCCTCGCCCGAGGAGATCGACCAGCTGCGCCGCCAGGTGGACCGGATGAAGATGGAGCAGTTCGCGCTCGAGAAGGAGTCCGACGACGCCTCGGTCGAGCGGCTCGCCAAGCTGAAGGCCGACCTGGCCGACCGCGAGGAGGAGCTCCGGGCGCTCGAGGTCCGCTGGGAGCAGGAGAAGACCTCGCTGGAGGGGGAGGGCGAGCTCCGCCGCCAGCTCGACCAGCTGCGCAGCGAGGCCGACCGGCTGCTGCGCGAGGGCAACCTCGAGGCCGCCAGCCGGATCAACTACGAGTCGATCCCCGCGCTGGAGAAGAAGATCAACGCCGTCGTCGACGCCGAGCGCTCCGACCTCGAGCCGCTGGTCGGCGAGGAGGTCGGCGCCGAGCAGGTCGCCGACGTGGTCGAGGCCTGGACCGGCATCCCCACCGGCCGCATGCTCGAGGGCGAGACCGCGAAGCTGCTGCGCATGGAGGAGGTCATCGGCGAGCGCCTGATCGGGCAGGAGGGCGCCGTCCGGGCGGTCAGCGACGCCGTACGCCGCTCCCGCGCGGGCATCTCCGACCCGAACCGGCCCACCGGCTCGTTCCTGTTCCTCGGCCCGACCGGCACCGGCAAGACCGAGCTTGCCAAGGCGCTCGCGGACTTCCTGTTCGACGACGAGCGGGCGATCGTGCGCATCGACATGGGCGAGTACTCCGAGAAGCACTCGGTCGCCCGCCTGGTCGGTGCCCCTCCCGGCTACGTCGGCTACGAGGAGGGTGGTCAGCTCACCGAGGCGGTCCGCCGCCGGCCGTACTCCGTCGTGCTGCTCGACGAGGTCGAGAAGGCCCACCCCGAGGTCTTCGACATCCTGCTGCAGGTGCTCGACGACGGCCGGCTGACCGACGGCCAGGGTCGCACCGTCGACTTCCGCAACACGCTGCTGATCCTGACCAGCAACCTCGGGTCGCACTACCTGGTCGACCCCACGCTGGACGCGGAGAAGAAGCGCGACTCGGTGATGGCGGTCGTGCGGTCGTCGTTCAAGCCGGAGTTCCTCAACCGCCTCGACGAGGTGGTCATGTTCGACGCGCTCACGCTCGACGAGCTGACCCACATCGTCGACCTGCAGCTCTCGCTGCTGGAGAAGCGGCTGGCGGTGCGCCGGATCACCGTCGAGGTCAGCGACGCCGCCCGGCGCTGGCTCGCCGACACCGGCTACGACCCGGCGTACGGCGCCCGTCCGCTGCGGCGGCTGATCCAGAGCGCGATCGGCGACCCGCTGGCGCGGATGCTGATCGGTGGCGAGGTCACCGACGGCGACGTCGTGCGCGTGGACCGTGGGGAGGACGGCCTCACGCTGGCCGTGTGACCGCGTTTGGTGGAATGGGTGCATGACCGCACCCGCCCGGCAGGATCCCGGGCCCACGCCAGCGCCGCCCCGCCCCCGCCAGGTGACCCTGGCCGCCTGGCTGATCATGGGCGGGTCGGCGCTGGTCGTCCTCACCGTCTTCGAGCGGGTCGCGGGGCTGCACACGCTCGAGACCCGGCAGGCGGCGCAGGAGTTCCTCGCCGAGCCGCCCGGTGACACGCTCGGGCTGGACGTGTCCGGGGTGCTCGACATCCTCCGGGTGCTCTGCATGGTGGCCGCGGGCTGCGCGACCGCCGCGGCGATCCTGGGCTACCAGGTGCTGCGCCGCAGCCGGAGCGCCCGCCTGGCGCTGACCCTGCTGGCGGTCCCGCTGTTCGTGACCGGCCTGGTCTCGGGTGGCTTCCTCGCCTCGGTCGTCGCCGCGTCGTCGGTGATGCTGTGGTTCCAGCCCGCCCGCGACTGGTTCGACGGGAAGGCACCCACGCCGGCGCCCGAGCCGGTCGCGCCGGCCCCGTGGCCCGCGTCCCGCCCGGCCCAGGCCGCCCCGGAGCTGCTGCCGCGGCTCGAGGCGGACCCGACCGTGCGTCCGGCGGCCGTGTCGTGGGCCTGCGTCCTGACCTGGGTCTGCGCCGGCCTCACGCTGCTGGCGATGGCCGCCAGCATGGCCCTGCTCGCGGCCAGCCCCGACCTGGTCTTCGAGGAGCTGCACAGGCAGAACCCCGACCTCGCCGCCCAGGGCCTCTCCGACGACACCCTGCGCACGGCCACCTTCGCGGTGGGCGGCGTGGTCGTGGTGTGGTCGCTGGCCGCGATGGTCCTGGCCGGGCTCGCGTTCCGCCGGGTCGGCTGGGCCCGGCTCTCGCTGGTCGGCTCGGCGTCGGCCTCGGCGGTCTGCCTGCTGCTCGCGACGCTGGGGCAGTTCCTGCTCGTGCTCCCGCTCGCCGCCAGCGTGGTGACCCTCGCGCTGCTGGTCCGCCCCGACGTGCGCGCCTGGTTCGACGGCACGGGCGACGGGTCGGCGTCGCACGACGTGAAGTAGCGACGGGTCGGCCTCGTACGACGTGAAGCTGCGACGGGTCGGCCTCGTACGACGTGAAGCTGCGACGGGTCGGCGTCAGGCGTGCAGGTCGGCGCCCTTCAGCCGGCGCAGCCCCTCCTCGATGACCTCGGGCTCCTTGCAGAACGCCCAGCGGACCAGGTGCCGGCCGGCGCCGGGGGCGTCGGGGTCGTCGTAGAACACCTGGCTCGGGATCGCCACGACGCCGGCCCGCTCGGGCAGGGCCAGGCAGAACGACAGGCCGTCGGCCCAGCCCAGGGCGGAGACGTCGGCCGTGGCGAAGTAGGTCCCCTCGGGGACCCGCACGTCCAGCCCGACGTCGCCGAGGCCGGCGCACAGCAGGTCGCGGCGCTCCTGCAGCGAGGTGGCCAGCCGGGTCGGGAAGTCCGGCGCCTCGTCGAGGGCGAGGGCGACCGCCGGCTGCAGCGGGGAGCCCGAGGTGAACGTCAGCCACTGCTTGGCGGCCAGCACCGCCCCGACCAGCTCGGCGGGGCCGGTGGCCCAGCCGACCTTCCAGCCCGTGAACGACCAGGACTTGCCCGCGCTCGACAGGGTGAGGGTGCGCCCGGACATGCCGGGCAGGGTCGCCAGCGGGACGTGCCGGTGCCCGGTGAACGTCAGGTGCTCGTAGACCTCGTCGGTCACCACCACGAGGTCGTGCTCGACCGCCACCTCGGCGATGACCGCGAGCTCCTCGGGGGTGAGCACGGTGCCGGTCGGGTTGTGCGGGCTGTTGACCAGCATCAGCCGGGTCCGCGGGGTCACCGCTGCGCGCAGCTCGTCCGGGTCGAGCCGGTAGTCGGGCGCGCGCAGCGTCACCGGACGGCGCACGCCACCCGCCATCTGGATCATCGCCACGTAGGAGTCGTAGTAGGGCTCCAGCACGACGACCTCGTCACCCGGGTCGACGAGCCCGAGGAGCGCCGCGGCGATCCCCTCGGTGCACCCGGTGGTCACCACCACCTCGCGGTCCGGGTCGAGCTCGAGCCCGTAGTGGCGCTGCTGGTGGCGGGCGATCGCCTGCCGCAGGGCGGGGACGCCCGGCCCGGGGGCGTACTGGTTCTGCCCGCCCTCGAGCGCGGCCACCGCCCGCGCGATCACCTCCGGCGGCCCGTCGACGTCCGGGAAGCCCTGCCCGAGGTTCACCGCCCGGGTGCGGACCGCGAGCGCCGACATCTCGGAGAAGATCGTGGGAGGGATGCCCTGGAGGCGGGAGGCGAGCATGGCTCGAACCTAACGCGGATACCCTGCGGGGCGTGACCAACGCAGACGCAGACCTCGCCCGCGACATCGACGCCTGCTGCCGCCTGACCGGTGAGTTCACGCTCCGGTCCGGCCAGGTGGCCTCGGAGTACTTCGACAAGTACCTCTTCGAGTCGGACCCCCGGCTGCTGCACCGGGTGGCGCAGCAGATGCTCGACCTGCTGCCGGCCGACACCGAGCTTCTCGGCGGACTCGAGCTCGGCGGGGTGCCGATCGCGACCAGCGTGTCCGGCCTGACCGGGCTCCCGGCGCTGTTCGTGCGCAAGAAGGCCAAGGAGTACGGCACCTGCAAGCTCGCCGAGGGCCCGGACGTCGCCGGGCGGCGGGTCACCCTGATCGAGGACGTGATCACCACCGGTGGTGCCGTGCGCGACGCGACCCGGGCGCTGCGCGAGGCGGGCGCGGTGGTCGAGGTGGTCGTCTGCGCGATCGACCGCAGCCCCGAGGGCCAGAACCCGCTCGAGGACGTCGGGCTCGAGGTGCGCCCGGTGCTCACCAAGGCCGAGCTCGACGCCGTTCGTCGCTGACCCGGCTCCGATCGGGCGTCCGGGTCAGTCGGCCTGCTGGTCGGCGGCCTGGTGCCGGCTGTGTCGCCACCACTCGTAGACGACGGGGACCAGCGAGAAGGCGAGGATCGCGATGATCGCCTTGTCGAGGTTCTCGCCGAGGGACGGGAACGCCGACCCGAGGAAGTAGCCGAGCAGGGTGATGCTGATGACCCAGAGCATCGCGCCGACCAGGCTCCAGGTGAAGAAGCGGCCCCGGTGCATCTTGGTCACGCCCGCGACCACGGTGATGAAGGTGCGGACGAACGGCACGAACCGCCCGATGACCAGCGCCTTGCTGCCGTGCCGGTCGAAGAAGTCCGAGGTCTTGTCGAAGTGCTTCTGCTTGAGCACCCGACCGTCGCGCTCGTAGAGCGGTGGCCCGAGCCAGCGCCCGATCTCGTAGCCGGACACGTTGCCGAGGAAGCCGGCGAGGGTGAGCGCCGCGAGCGCGAAGAGCAGCTCGACGAACGGTGCGCCGGGGATCAGGTCGACCTTCTCCGAGGCGATGAACAGCCCGAGGCCGAAGAGCAGCGTGTCGCCGGGCAGGAACGGGAAGAGCAGCCCGCACTCGATGAACACGATGGCGAGGCTGACCCAGAAGAGCGTGTTGCCGAACTGGTCGAGCAGCCAGTTGGGGTCCATCCAGCTCATCCCGAGCAGCAACGGATGGAGATCCAGCAGCACGGTCACGGATCAACGGTACCCGGGAGGTCCTGAGCGTTCCCTGACGCGTTCGGGCGGAGGGGTACGGTTCCGGCTGTGGACGACCGCGACGCCGACGCCTTCCTCGCCGCAGCCCGGATCGCGGGGGAGCTCGCCACCCGGCCCGAGGTGGCCGCCCGGTGGACCGACGAGAGCGCCTGCGCCGGCATGAGCGTCGGCGGCCTGGCGCACCACCTGGTGGGCCAGGCGGTCACGATGCTGCGGCTGCTCACTGCAGCGCCGTCCGAGGAGCAGCCGATCGGGGTGATCGAGCACTACGACCGCGCGGCCTGGGTGCACTCCTCCCTCGACGACGAGGTCAACGTGGGGATCCGCGAGGGCTCGGACGCCGAGGCCGCGGGCGGGCCCGACGCGCTGAAGGAGCTGCTGGACTCGACGCTGGCGGACCTGCCGACGGCGTTGCGGGCGCCCCGGGACCCCGACACCGTGCACATCCCCTGGCAGGGGTGGAGCCTGACCTCCCACGACTGGGTGGTCACCCGGTTGATGGAGATCGTCGTCCACGCCGACGACCTCGCCGCGAGCATCGACGTGCCCACGCCGGAGTTCCCCGAGGACGTGGTCACCCCGGTAATAACGCTGCTCGCGGGCGTGTCCGTGCGCCGCCACGGCCAGGCCGCGGTCGTGCGGGCGCTCAGCCGCCCGCAGCGGGCGCCCGGGTCGGTGTCGGCCTTCTGATGGAGGACGGGCTGATGGACGAGCGGCTGATGGCGGAGCGCCGGGCGCCGTACGACCCCATGCCGCACGGCCCGGAGGAGGTCGGGGTCGGGCCCTGGCCGGGGCCGTGGCCGACGGGGGAGCAGTACGACGCGCAGCTGCTCGCCGAGGGCGACCGCCGCAACGTGGTGGACCGCTACCGGTACTGGACGGTCGAGGCGATCGTGGCCGACCTCGACAGCCGGCGCCACGACTTCCACGTGGCGATCGAGAACTGGCAGCACGACTTCAACATCGGCACCATCGTCCGCTCGGCGAACGCGTTCCTCGCCGCCGAGGTGCACATCGTGGGCAACCGCCGCTGGAACCGACGCGGCGCGATGGTGACCGACCGCTACCAGCACGTGCGGCACCACCCGACGGTGGCCGACCTCGCGGCGTACCTCCACGAGCAGCCGGGTGGGCCGGTCTCGCTGCTCGGCATCGACAACCTGCCCGGGTCGCAGCACCTCGAGACGATGACCGTGCCGCGCCGGGTCTGCTTCCTGTTCGGCCAGGAGGGGCCCGGGCTCTCGGCGGGGGCCCGCGAGGCCGTCGACGGGACGTTCTCGATCGCGCAGTTCGGCTCCACCCGCTCGATCAACGCCTCGGCCGCGGCCGCGATCGCGATGCACGCGTGGGTGCGCGCGCACGCCGATCTCTCCGGCGACGCCGCCTGGCGGGGTTGACCCGAGGGCCGCACGACCCCTGCTCAGTGCGAGGCGAGCACCTCCTGCAGCGCCGCCAGCCCGCGGGAGCTGTGGCTCTTGACCGTGCCCTGGCTGATGGACAGCTCCGCGGCGGTCTCGGCCACGGACAGGCCCAGCCAGTGCCGCAGCAGCACCGTCTTGCGCTGCATGAGCGGCAGCTGCTGCAGGGCGTCGAACAGCGCCGAGCGCTCCTCGACCGGCAGCGGCTCGCGTGCCTCGCGCTCGGGTCCGTCGAGGCCGGACACCTCCCGGCGCCACGGCCGTCGGGACTCGTCGATGTTCGCCCGCACGATGATCGTGCGGACGTACGCCTCCTCGTGGCCGTCGCGGCGCACCCGCGGCCAGGCGACGTACAGCTTGACCAGGGCGGTCTGCACCAGGTCGTCGGCGCGGTGCCAGTCGCCGCAGATCGCGTAGGCGATCCGCCGCAGGTGGGTGCGGCGCGCCCGCACGAAGTCGGTGTACGCCGCGTCGCGGTTCTCGGCCCTCACAGCAGCCCACCGCCGCCTTCGGCGTAGCGCTGGCGCGCGAGGTCCAGGAACGCGTCCAGGGTGGCGCCCCCGTCGGCGGCGGAGACCGCGATGTACTGCGCCGGGGCGCCGGCGGAGCGGCGGGCCAGGACGTAGTAGCGCTCGCCCTCGAACTCCACCTCCGCGACCGCGGTCCGGTCGTCCGGGCCCGCGAAGGACTCACCCACGGCGGGGTGCGGTCGCTGCTGGACCATCGTCACCGCGTCGAGCGGCTGGAGCCGCTCGCTGTCGCCGTCGAAGCGCACCAGCTGCATGGTGACCTGGCCCGGCCACTCGGTCACGTCGCTGCCCGGGTCGCCGCCCCGCTCGGAGCCCTGGATGGGGGCCTGCTCGTCGATCCAGTCGCGGAAGCCGAGCTCGGTCATCGCCTGCTGGCTGGCGGAGCCCCCGCCCTTGAGCTTGTCGACGTAGCCGGCGTACCAGTAGGTCTGGCCGTTGAGCCGGTAGACGACCGCGGCGGAGATCGACGGCGCCTTGCGGTGGTAGGGGTTGTCGACCACGCGGACGACCTTGACGCCCGGAGCCACGTGCAGGGTGCCGTCCGGCTGGAGCGAGACGTCCATGCCCATGAGCGCGGCCCTCTTGTCCGTCACGACAGCCAACCGCTCGGGCGCGGTCGTGGGTGACGGGGTGGGCGATCCGGTCGTCGTGGTGGCCTTCGGCTCGCCGGCGACCGGAGCTCCCTGAGGATGACCGCCGCCGGCGGTGGCCAGGGCGGTGGTGCCGCCGATCGCGACCACCACGGCGGCGGCCGCCGCCCCGGTCACGAGCCGCCGACGTCGCAGCGCCCGCCGTCCCTCGGAGACCAGTGCGGTGACCGGCCCGGGCTCGGGACCGGAGCCGAAGCTGCGGTCGATCTCGTCGCGGATGTCCATGGCTCCCCCTGTCGTGTGCTCTCAGGTGGGATACGGCTCGCAGCGGCGAAAGGTTGTCATGGCAGCAGCTCCGCCAGCGCCTCGATCGCCGCGGCGGCGTCGGCCACCACCGTGCCCACGTCCTCGGGCAGCTCCCAGGGGTCGAGGAGGACGAGGGGTACGCCGGTCCGCCGGGCCAGCGCGATCTCGCTGAGCGTGCCCCAGCTGCACCCGACGGCCACCACCGCGTCGGCGGCCCGGACCAGCAGCCCGTTGCGGAGCTCGCCCAGCCCGGTGGGGAGCAGGTAGGTGTGCTCGACGGCACCCGCGGCGCGGTCCAGCCCGGGCAGCAGGCCGATGGCCACCCCGCCGGCGCCGGTCGCCCCCGCGGCCGCTGCCCGCATCACCCCGTGGTGCCCGCCGGTGAGCACGACGGCTCCGGCCAGCGCGAGCCGGCGGCCGACCCCCTCGGCGTGCACGAGGTCGGACCCCCGGGCCGTGCCGGCCGGCCCCACCACGGCGACGTAGCGCCCCGCGACGCTCATCGCGGTCCCGTGACCAGGTCGGCCAGGAGCCGCCGGTGCACGAGCTCCGCGACCGCCTCGCGGGCCGGCAGGTCGACCAGCAGGTAGGCGCGGCCCAGCACCCCGTGCGGCTCGAACGCCACCTCCTGGTGCAGCCGGCTGCGCGCCTCGTCGGCGGGCTCGACCTCGGTGGTCAGCACGACCCGGCCGGGTGCGCGCACCGCGGCCTCGAGCACGAGCCGGCGCCGGTCGCCGTCGTGGCCCGCGGCGAGGACGCGCCAGAAGCCGGCGGTGTCGCCCGCCGCCAGCAGCGGGGTGCCGGGCGGGTCCCACGGCCGGCCACGGCCGCCGACGAGCCGGTCGAGGCCGCCGCGCAGCACGAACGGCGCGGCGTCGACGTACCACTGGCGGCCAGCCCTGCCGGAGGCGACCACGGCCCACGCGGCGTCCGCGGGCAGGTCGAGCTCGCTGCTGCGGCGGCTGGTGCGCAACGTCGGGAGGGTCACGCCCCGACCCTAGGCGCTGCCCCCGGCACCGAGGACCGAACGACCCCTCTGCGGTCCGTCGCGGAGCCACTAGGGTGGGACGCGCCCAGCACGCCGGCCGAGGAGTTCCAGATGCCCATCGCCACCCCCGAGACCTACGCCCAGATGCTCGATGAGGCCAAGAAGAACGCCTTCGCGTTCCCGGCCATCAACGTGTCGTCGTCGCAGACCCTGAACGCCGCCCTCAAGGGGTTCGCCGACGCCGGGTCCGACGGGATCATCCAGGTCTCCACCGGTGGTGCGGAGTACTTCTCCGGCCCGTCGGTGAAGAACATGGTCACCGGCTCGGTCGCCTTCGCCGCGTTCGCCGCCGAGGTTGCCAAGAACTACCCGGTCAACGTCGCGCTGCACACCGACCACTGCCCCAAGGACAAGCTCGACGGCTTCGTGCGCCCGCTGGTCGACATCTCGGCCGAGCGCGTCGCCCGCGGCGAGCTGCCGCTGTTCCAGTCGCACATGTGGGACGGCTCCGCCGTGCCGCTGGACGAGAACCTCCAGATCGCCCGCGAGCTGCTCGAGAAGTGCGCCAAGGCCCGGATCATCCTCGAGATCGAGGTCGGCGTCGTCGGCGGCGAGGAGGACGGTGTCGTCGGTGCGATCGACGAGAAGCTCTACTCCACCCCCGAGGACGCCATCGCCACCGTCAAGGCGCTCGGCACCGGCGAGGACGGCCGCTACATGACCGCGCTGACCTTCGGGAACGTGCACGGCGTCTACAAGCCCGGCAACGTCAAGCTCCGCCCCGAGATCCTCAAGCACGCCCAGGAGGCGGTCGTGAAGGAGCTCGGCCTCGAGGCCGGCGCGCGCCCGTTCGACCTGGTCTTCCACGGCGGCTCCGGCTCGACCGCGGAGGAGATCGGTGCGGCGGTCGACTTCGGCGTGGTGAAGATGAACGTCGACACCGACACGCAGTACGCCTTCACCCGCCCGGTGGCCGGCCACATGTTCACCAACTACGACGGCGTCCTGAAGGTCGACGGCGAGGTCGGCAACAAGAAGGCCTACGACCCGCGCGCCTGGGGCAAGGCCGCCGAGGCCGGCATGGCCGCGCGTGTCGTCGAGGCCTGCGAGAACCTCCGCTCGGCCGGGAAGTCCGTCTCCGCCTGAGGCTCCGCACCCCCCGCAACGTCAGACGGCCCGGTCGCTCCAGCGACCGGGCCGTCTGACGTCCTGCTGGAGGTCAGCCCGCGTCGACGACCGGTCGGGCGCCCGTCCCGGGTGCGGCGGACTCACCGGCGGTCACGCCGAAGCCCTGGTGCTTCGGCTTCTCGAAGAAGAGCACCGCGATGAAACCGAGGACGAAGGCCGCGGTGGGCAGCAGCACCGAGGTCGCCATCGCGTCGCTGAACGCCTGCGCGACCTGGGGCGGCAGGCCGCTGCCCGCGGAGGCGCCCTCGCCCCCTCCCTGGCCGCTGAACGACGGCAGCCCCTCGGCAGCGAGCCGCGAGTCGATCAGCACCGCGATCGCGGCGGAGCCCAGCACCGCGCCGACCTGGCGGGTGGCGTTGTAGACGCCGGACCCGGCACCGGCCTGCTGGACCGGCAGGTTGCGGGTCGCGGTCGCGCTGTTCGGCGCCCAGACGAAGGCGTTGCCGATGCCGAAGACGACCATGGGCGGCACCGTCCACCAGATCGAGGTGTCCGGGGTCATCACGGTGGACAGCCACAGCAGGCCGGCGAACAGGCAGGCGAACCCGAACGCCGTGATGATCCGCGGGTGGACGCGGTCGGTCAGCTGGCCGACCAGCCGGGCCAGCACCAGCGTCATGACCGCCATCGGCACCAGCAGCAGCGCCGCCCGCGTCGGGCTCAGGCCACGGACCACCTGGGCCCAGATCATGATCGGGATGGACAGCGACGTGATCGAGAAGCCCATGACCGTGATGGCGACGTTGGCCAGCGAGAAGTTGCGGTCGCGGAACAGGCCCAGCGGGACCAGCGGCTCCCGGGTGTTGCGCGACTGCCAGAACACGAAGGCCGCGAGCACGACGAGGCCGGTGGCGATCATCAGCCAGATCGCCGTGCTCCACTCGTACTGGTGGCCCTCCTGGATGCCGAAGACCAGCAGGAACATGCCGAGGCCGCTGAGCGCGACGCCGAGCCAGTCGAAGCTGTGCGAGTGCGTCGGCAGGGTCGGCACCAGCCGCCAGGCGAGCACGAAGCCGACCAGGCCCACCGGCACGTTGATGAAGAAGATCCACTCCCAGCCGAGCGCGTCGACCAGCACGCCGCCGAGGATCGGGCCGACGAGCGTGGCCACACCGGCGGTGGCACCCCAGAGCGCCATCGCCGCGCCGCGCCGGGCCGCAGGGAAGATGCGGGTGATGATCGCCATCGTCTGGGGGGTGATCATCGAGGCGCCGAGGCCCTGGACGACCCGCGCGATGATCAGGCCCTCGATGGTGCCCGTCAGCCCGCACCACAGCGAGGCCAGGGTGAACACCGTGAGCCCGGTCAGGTAGAGCCGCTTGGGGCCGAACCGGTCGCCGAGCCGCCCGGTGATGAGGACCGGGACGGCGTAGGCCAGCAGGTAGGCGCTGGTCACCCAGACGACGTCGTTCACGCCGGCGTGCAGGTCCTCGATGATGGCGGGGGTCGCGACCGAGACGATGGTCGTGTCGACCAGGATCATGAAGAAGCCGATGCACAGCGCGAAGAGGGCCGGCCACGGGTCCTTCTCCTGCGTCTCGGCCCGAGTGACAGGTGCGGAGTGGGTCATGGGAGAAGTCAACACCCGGCCATGGACAATGGCCTCCATGACTTCCTTCGGTGACCTGATGGCCGGCCCCCCGCCCACCCACCTGCCGGAGGACCCGGCCGCCGCCGAGCTGGCTGCGGGGGAGGCTCCGGTGGACGTCGTACGCCGTAACCCTGCCTCGCCGTTCGCCTGGGCCGCGCTGGCCGAGCAGGCCCGCGACGCGGACGCCGACGACGTGACCGTCTACGCCTACGCCCGCGTCGGCTACCACCGCAGCCTGGACATGCTGCGTCGCAACGGCTGGAAGGGCCACGGCCCGGTCCCGTGGGAGCACGAGCCGAACCGCGGCTTCCTGCGCTGCCTGGCGATGCTCGCCGCAGCGGCGCGCGCCATCGGCGAGACCGCGGAGTGGGAGCGCTGCTCGGAGTTCCTGCGCGACTCCAGCCCCGCGGCCTACGACGCCCTGCTCGCATGACGCCGCTCGGATGACGCTGCCCGGGTGACGCTGCCCGGGTGACGCCGCCGGGCCGGTCCGTCAGGGGGTCAGCAGCGAGCGCACCGGGCCGGTGCCCAGCGCGACGATCAGCGTGGGCAGCCGCGGGCCGCGGTCGGCGTCGACCAGCAGGTTGTAGAGCAGCTTGAAGAACGCCTTCTGGTCGGCCTTGACCTCGTCGGTCGGGTCGGCGTCCAGCGGCAGCCCGTGCGCGAGCTTCGGCACACCGTAGACCAGCGTGGTCACCGGCTCGATGTCGAGCTCCTCGGAGAGGCCGTCGAGCAGCAGGCTGATCCACTGGCGCTCGCGGTCGGAGAGCGTGGCCAGCCGGTCGCGGTCCGGCTCGGTGCGCACGGTGGTGCGGTCCTCGGCGGGGACGAAGTCGGCCATCCAGGTCATCGCCCGGCTGAGCCGGGGCTCGAGCTCGTCGACGTCGGCGTGCTCGTAGCCCACGTGCCCGATCGTGCGGCTGATCAGCTCCGCGCTGCCGGCGGTCACGTCGGCGACCGAGGACAGCACGCGGAACGGCACGACCACCGCCGGGGTGGGCAGGGTGCCGGCTGCGGCGGTCGCGGAGGCGCGCTCGAAGGCGAGGACCTGGGCGTCGCGCTTGTCGGGGTTCGCCGCCTTGCGGCCCAGCGCGTCCCACTCGTCGTAGAGGCGCACCACCTCGGCGCCGAAGTCGACGTTGAACGCCTGCTTCGGCTGCCGGCGGACGTAGAGCCAGCGCAGGATCGGCGCCTCGAGGATCTTCAGCGCGTCGGCCGCGGTCGGGACCTTGCCCCGCGACGACGACATCTTGACCTGGCCGCCCGCGCCGACGAAGGAGTAGCCGACGAACGACGGGGCGCGCCCGCCGTAGATCCTCTTCACCAGCTCCTTGCCGACGGTGTACGACGACCCGGGCGTCGCGTGGTCCACGCCGCCGGGCTCGAAGTCCACGCCCTCGACCGACCAGCGCATCGGCCAGTCGACCTTCCACACCAGCTTGCCCTCGTGCTGGGTGGTCAGGTTCGTGACGCCCTCGAACGCGCACGCCTGGCAGGTGTAGGCGAGGTCGGTCGTCTCGTCGTCGTACGACGTGACCGTGGTCGTGTCGCGGCCGCAGTCGCGGCAGTAGGGCTTGAAGGGGAAGCGGGACAGGTCGCCCGCCGCTCCGTCCGGCACCCCGGTCTCGTCGTCCTCGTCGGCGACGGACTCCTCGAGCGCCTCGGCCTCCTGCTCGCTCTCGGCGACCGGGGCGGTCTTCTTGGTGCGGTAGGCGGCGAGCACGGTCTCGATCTCGTCGCGGCGGCGCACGGCGGTGAGGATCTCGTCGCGGTAGGCGCCGGCGCGGTACTGCTCGGTCTGGGAGACCTCCTCCATCTCCACGCCCATCTCGCGCAGCGAGGCCTGCAGCGGCGCCTTGAAGTGCTCGGCCCACGACTCGTGGCAGGACCACGGGTCCGGCACGGCGGACAGCGGGCGGCCGATGTGCTCGGACCAGGACGGGTCGACGCCGGCCGGCACCTTGCGGAAGCGGTCGTAGTCGTCCCAGCTGTGCAGGTGGCGCACCGCGATCCCGCGCCGCCGGATCTCCTCGGCGACGAAGTGCACGGTGAGGAACTCGCGCAGGTTGCCCAGGTGCACCGGTCCGGACGGGCTGGCACCGGACGCGCAGGTGATGACCCGGCCGCCGTCGGTGCCGGCCAGCTCGTCGGCCTGCCGGGCGTGGCGGATCGCGTCGTCCGCCGCGCGGGTGACCCAGTCGGTGGGGGCGTGCCCCGTGGAGGCCTCTGCGCCTCGTCCCATGCTGCTCGCTGCTCCTGCTGCTCGGTCGTGCTCGGGTGGTGTGCCGAGCCGCAACGCTACCGGGCGCGGGGCACCGCTCCGAAAGGCGGACGAGGCGTCCGCGGCGGGAACGGGCCGCAAATGCGGGAAGGGCCTCGGAATCGTCCCCTGTGGCGATTCCGACGCCCTGTCCCTTGCGTCGGCTGCTCGACCGCATCCCCCGATGTGGGTCGTGCCTGCCGCCGCGCCCTCCCCGAGAGGAGGTGCGGCTGCGCGACGCGCACAGGAATCTTCGCATTGACAGGTCCGTGCCAGCTGGCTAACAGCGGCCCTTGACACTAACCTGCCAGAATGCCGCGCCGCGCCCCGATCAGCGTCATGACCGCCCTCGGCTTCCCGCCCACGGTCGACCGGCTCTACGAGCGGGTGCTCAAGCAGTCCGGCCGTGAGCTGGTCTCGGTCGCGCAGGCGCTGCTGCGCTCGCCCCAGGAGCTGATGTCCGACCTCGCGCCGCTGATGGAGCACGAGGTGGTCCGGATCGAGGCCGGCCGGGTGTTCGTCGAGACGCCCTCGGAGGCGCTGGCCAGGCTGGTCGCGGACCAGGCCGGCGAGGCGGCCCGGGCCCGCCGCCGCCTCGACGCGCTGGCCGCCGCGATCCCCTTCCTGACCGCCGGTGCAGCGCGTCCGGCGCCGGGAGAGGTGCACGACGTCGAGCCGATCGACGGCGAGATCAGCTCCGGCGGTCAGCCGGTCGCGCTGATCGCTGCGCTGATGGCGCAGAGCAAGGGCGACATCCTCTGGCTGCGCCCCGACCAGTGGCGGATCCCCCGTGAGGACGCGATGCTGGGCGTGGTCCGCGACCTCATCGCCAGCGGCCGGCGCTCGCGCGCGATCTACCCGGTGCGGGCCCTGACCGAGGCGCCGGACACCCTGCGAGCCCGCGCCGAGATCGGGGAGCAGATCCGGGTGCTGCCCGACCTCCCGACCCGCATGTTCATCATCGGCACCACGCACGCCGTGCTGCCCGAGCCGCTGGGCTTCACCGACGAGCCCCGGTCGCTGGTGCGCCAGCAGGGACTGGTCGAGGCGCTGACGCTGCTCTTCGAGCTGTTGTGGGAGCGCGCCGCGCCGGTGCCCGCCCTCGACCGCGGCGAGGCTCGACCCGACCTGCGCCGGTTCATGCTGCAGCAGCTGGCCTCGGGCGCCCAGGACGAGCAGGTCGCCCGGACCCTCGGCATCAGCCTGCGGACGGTACGCCGCCGCGTCGCCGACGTGCTGACCGAGCTCGGCGCCGACACCCGGTTCCAGGCCGGGGTGGAGGCCGTGCGCCGCGGCTGGTTGTGACGTGGCTGCCGGTGACGCGACTCCCGGTGACGCGACTGGCTACGAGCGGGGCAGCACCATCGAGTAGGCCTCGGGCTCCACGTGCCAGGTCCGCTGCCGCTCGGGGCCGTAGATCTCCCCGTCCGCACTCACCCAGAACTCCTCGCCGGAGACCGACACCGTCGAGCCGCGCAGGTAGGTGACGTCGTCGCGCTCGGGGTGCCGGGCGAGGCCGAGGTGGATGGCGTACCGGACCCGCTCCAGCGGGCCGACCGCCCGCGAGATCATCACGTCGACGCGGCCGTCCTCCGGCGTGGCGTCGGGGGTGAGCTCGGCGCCGCCGCCGACCGAGGAGCCGTTGCCGACGGCGACCATCAGGACCGGGTCGTCGAAGTCGTTCACCACACGTCCGTCCACCTCGACCCGCAGCCGCAGGATCGGCGGGTTCCAGGCGGTGAGCGCGGCGCCGATCGGGTAGCCGAGCTTGCCGAGGTTGACCTTGCCCACCCCGACCGAGCCCAGCCGCTCCTTCCAGCGCGCGCCGCGGCGGCTGGCGTTGGCCCCGGCCCCGACGTGGACGCTGTTGACGACCACCTCGCCGACCTCGTCGACCACCAGGTCCATCGGCCGCACCTCGCCGTGCAGGATCACCCGGGCGGCCTCCTCGATGTCGAGCGGGATGTCGACGCCGCGGGCGAAGTCGTTGCCCGTGCCGAGCGGCAGCAGCCCGAGCACCGAGCCCTTCAGGTCGTTGCGACGGTGCAGCGCCGACACGACCGCGTGCAGGCTGCCGTCGCCGCCCGCGACCACGATCCGGCGGGAGCCGGCGCGGTGCAGGACGCCGTCGAGCTCACCGGGGTCGCCGGTGGCCTGGACCTCCACGGACGCGTGCTCGCGCAGCACCGTCAGGGCGAGCTCCAGCGACTCCTGGTCGGCGGTGCCGGCGTCGCTGTTGGTGATGACGAGTAGGGGGTCCACTCGCCGGACCCTATCCGAGGCGCGGTCCGTCGAGCAGGGCCATCCGGACGTCCTGCGGTATCGTGTGGCCGCAAGAGCCCCGGTGCGCTGTTGCCGGGGCTCCTTGCATTTCCTGCAGTCCACCTGAGGGGTAAGCGATGCCCGCCATCGTCATCCTCGGCGCCCAGTGGGGCGACGAGGGCAAGGGCAAGGCGACCGACCAGCTCGCCACGACCGAGACCATCGACTACGTCGTCCGCACCAGCGGCGGCCACAACGCAGGCCACACCATCGTGGTCAACGGCGAGAAGTTCGCCACGCACCTGCTCCCGAGCGGGATCCTGACGCCCGGCGCCACCTCGGTGATCGCCAACGGCGTCGTGGTCTCGCCCGAGGCGCTGTTCCGCGAGCTCGACGCGCTGCTCGAGCGCGGGGTGGAGGTCGCCGACCTCGTCGTCAGCGCCAACGCGCACGTCATCGCGTCGTACCACTCGACGATCGACAAGGTCGCCGAGCGGTTCCTCGGCGCGAGCAAGCTCGGCACGACCGGGCGGGGCATCGGCCCGGCGTACGCCGACAAGATCAACCGCGTCGGGATCCGGGTCGCCGACCTCTTCGACGAGGGCATCCTGCGGCAGAAGGTCGAGGCTTCTCTCGACATCAAGAACCACCTGCTCGCCAAGGTCTACAACCGCCGCGCGATCGAGGTCGACGCCGTGGTCGAGGAGCTGCTGTCGTACGTCGACCGGTTGCGGCCGATGGTCAAGGACACCTCACTGCTGCTGAACACCGCGCTCGACGAGGGCCGCACCGTGCTGTTCGAGGGCGCCCAGGCCACGATGCTCGACGTCGACCACGGCACCTACCCCTTCGTGACCAGCAGCAACCCGGTCGCGGGTGGGGTCTGCACCGGCGCCGGGGTCGGCCCGACCCGGATCGACCGCGTGATCGGCGTGATCAAGGCCTACACCACCCGCGTCGGCTCCGGCCCGTTCCCCACCGAGCTGTTCGACGAGGACGGCATCAACCTGCAGAGGATCGGCGGCGAGATCGGTGTCTCCACCGGCCGGACCCGTCGCTGCGGCTGGTACGACGCCGTCGTCGCGCGCTACTCCAGCCGCGTCAACGGGCTGACGGACTACTTCCTCACCAAGCTCGACGTGCTCGACAGCTGGGACCGGATCCCGGTGTGCGTCGCCTACGAGATCGACGGCGTGCGCCACGACGAGATGCCGATGACGCAGACCGAGTTCCACCACGCCAAGCCCGTCTACGAGTACTTCGACGGCTGGAGGACCGACATCTCCGGCTGCCGGACCTTCGAGGACCTGCCCAAGAACGCCCAGGCCTACGTCCAGGCGCTCGAGGAGATCTCCGGCACCCGCATCTGGGGCGTGGGCGTGGGGCCGGGCCGCGAGCAGACGATCGAGGTGCACCCGGCCTGACGCGGACCGCGGCGGGGGTGGACGTCGAGCGGCACTACCCTTGACGCCCGTGACCTCCCCCTCGCCGTCCTCCCTCTCGGTCCTGGTCATCGGCACCGGTGGTCGTGAGCACGCCCTGGTGCGGGCGCTGGCCCAGGACCCGGTCGTCACCGCGGTGCACGCGGCCCCCGGGAACCCCGGCATGGCCGGCCCGGCGACCCTGCACCCGGTGGATCCGCTGTCCGGTGAGGCTGTCGCCGGCCTCGCGGCCTCCCTCGGCGTGGACCTCGTCGTGGTCGGCCCCGAGGCGCCGCTGGTGGCCGGGGTCGCCGACGCCGTCCGCGAGCGTGGGATCGCCTGCTTCGGGCCGACGCGCGAGGCCGCCCGGCTCGAGGGCTCCAAGGCGTTCGCCAAGGAGGTCATGGAGGCCGCGGGGGTGCCGACGGCACGGGCGTTCGTCTGCACCACCCCCGAGCAGGCCGCGGCCGCGCTCGACGAGCTCGGGGCGCCGTACGTCGTCAAGGACGACGGCCTCGCCGCGGGCAAGGGGGTCGTCGTGACCGAGGACCGCCAGGCGGCGGTGGACCACGCGGCCGCGTGCGAGCAGGTCGTGATCGAGGAGTACCTCGACGGCCCCGAGGTCTCCCTCTTCGCCGTCACCGACGGCACCACGGTCTACCCGCTGCTGCCGGCCCAGGACTTCAAGCGGATCCGCGACGACGACCAGGGCCCCAACACCGGCGGCATGGGCGCCTACACGCCCCTGCCCTGGGCGCCCGAGGGGCTGGTCGACGAGGTGCTGCGCACCGTCCTGCAGCCGACCGTCGACGAGATGGCCCGCCGCGGCACGCCGTTCGCCGGGCTGCTGTACGCCGGGCTCGCGCTCACCTCGCGGGGCACCCGGGTGGTGGAGTTCAACGCCCGCTTCGGGGACCCCGAGACCCAGCCGCTGCTCGCGCTGCTCGACTCCTCGCTCGCCACGCTGCTGCACGCCGCCGCGACCGGCGCCCTCGCCGACGTGCCGCCCCCGGCGTGGAAGGACGGCGCGGCGGTGGCGGTCGTCCTCGCCAGCGGCGGCTACCCGGAGTCCTCGTCGTCGGGCGAGGTGATCACCGGCCTCCATCGGGCCGAGGCGATCGAGGGGGTCCACGTGATCCAGGCGGGCACCGCCCTGTCCGGTGACGACCTCGTGACGGCCGGCGGGCGGGTGCTCGCGGTGGTCGGGACCGGTCCCGACGTCGCGGCCGCCCGTGCCGCGGCGTACGAGGGTGTGGCCGCCATCGAGTTCGAGGGCGTCCAGCGCCGCACCGACATCGCCCTCAAGGCATCCGGCTGAGCACTGGGGAGAGGGGCACACTCGCGACCCTCTCCCCAGTGCTCGACGCAGGTGTTCGTCGGGCGTGCTGGTCAGGCGTCCTCGGCAGGCAGCCGGTGCACGGAGCCCCGGCGAGGTGCCTCTTCCACAGGCGCGACGGCGCGCACTGTCGGACCGATCCGCGCACGGTTAGCGTGCCGTGGTGCTCATCTCCGCTCGTCAGGCTGCGTCGCTGCTCGCGTGCGCAGGCGTGACCGGTCGGCAGGCCCGTCGTCTGCTGGCGGCCGGGTTCGCCGGGCCAGCGCAGATCACGTCGGCTGCCCATCTGTACGAGCGCGCGAAGGTGCTCGAGCTCGCAACCTGGCCCTGGCTGGAGCACGGTGGGCAGAGCGCGCCGTTCGCCATGGACGCCGAGATCCGGCGGCGGGGCCGCGAGGTCTTCATCGCTCGTCGGGACGTGGACATGACGGCCCCTCGAGACCTTCAGCTGCACGGGCTGCGGGGCGGGTGGGACCTGTCCGATCTGACCCGCGTCCTGCTGTCTGCCCGGTGCGAGCAGCTCGGGTTCGTGCCGTTCGTGGCCACGGTCGCGGGGTTCGTGGCCCTCGGCGCGGAGCTGACCGGCGTGGCGTTGCGTCAGGTCCGCAGTGCCGACCTGACCCTCCGCGAGCCGGGGCCGTGGTTCGAGCAGGTGCGTGGGCACCGCCTTCACAGCGGGCCGGGCCGGGACTTCGCGATCCGGCGGATGCCGGCGTTCGCCCAGTGGACGGGCACTCCCTCCCGTCCGGAGACCGGCTGAGCGCGTGGGACAATCGGGGGACCGAGCCACCGCAGTGCAGGAGATCGCGTGACCGTCCCCAACGTCCTCGCCACCCGCTACGCCGGAGCGGACCTCGCCCAGATCTGGTCCCCCGAGCACAAGATCGTGCTGGAGCGGCAGCTCTGGATCGCCGTGCTCGAGGCGCAGCGTGACCTCGGCATCGAGGTGCCCGACGGGGTCGTCGAGGCCTACCGCGACGTCGTCGACAAGGTCGACCTCGAGTCGATCGCCGCGCGCGAGCGGGTCACCCGCCACGACGTGAAGGCGCGGATCGAGGAGTTCAGCGCGCTCGCGGGGCACGAGCACATCCACAAGGGCATGACCTCGCGCGACCTGACGGAGAACGTCGAGCAGCTCCAGGTCCGCCAGTCGCTGGCGCTGCTGCGTGACCGGGCCGTCGCGGCGCTGGCGCGCCTGGCCCGCCTGGCCGCCGAGCACGAGACCACGGTGATGGCCGGCCGCTCGCACAACGTGGCGGCGCAGGCGACGACGCTCGGCAAGCGGTTCGCCACCGTCGCCGACGAGATGCTGATCGGGCTCGAGCGGATCGAGGACCTGCTGGGTCGCTACCCGCTGCGCGGCATCAAGGGGCCGATGGGCACCGCCCAGGACATGCTCCACCTGCTCGACGGCGACGCCGCCAAGCTCGCCGAGCTCGAGCAGCGGGTGGCTGCCCACCTCGGTTTCGAGCGGGTGCTGACCTCGGTCGGCCAGGTCTACCCGCGCTCGCTGGACCTCGACGTGGTCTCCTCGCTGGTGCAGCTGGTGGCCGGCCCGTCCAACCTGGCCACCACGATCCGGCTGATGGCCGGCAACGAGCTGGTGACCGAGGGGTTCAAGGAGGGCCAGGTCGGCTCCTCGGCGATGCCGCACAAGATGAACAGCCGCTCCTGCGAGCGGGTCAACGGCCTGGCGGTCGTGCTCCGCGGCCACCTGTCGATGATCGGCGAGCTCGCCGGCGACCAGTGGAACGAGGGTGACGTCTCCGACTCCGTCGTACGCCGGGTCGCTCTGCCGGACGCCTTCTTCGCCGCCGACGGGCTCTTCCAGACCTTCCTGACCGTGCTCGACGAGTTCGGCGCCTTCCCGGCGGTGGTGCAGCGCGAGCTGGACCGCTACCTGCCGTTCCTCGCCACCACCAAGGTGCTGATGGCCGCGGTCCGCAACGGGGTCGGCCGCGAGGTCGCCCACGAGGCGATCAAGGAGGCCGCCGTCGGCGTCGCCCTCGACATGCGTCGTGGCCAGGCCGAGAACGACGTCTTCGCCCGCCTCGCCGCCGACCCGCGCCTCGGCCTCACCGCCGGGCAGCTGGAGTCGCTGGTCGCCGAGCCGATCACCTTCACCGGCGCCGCGGTCGACCAGGTCGAGAGCGTCGTGCGCCGGGTGGCCGAGGTGACCGCGCGGTACCCGGAGGCCGCGGCGTACTCCCCGGGCGCGATCCTCTAGCCGCTCCGGCCCTCCTGGCGCAGCGACCGCACGGCCATCACCATGGCGACGGCGAGGACCGCGAGCGAGGAGAGCAGTGCGAGCTGGAGACCCCGGCCCGGCGACGAGGTGGCGGCGAGGCCGTAGACCGTCATCAACAGGGCCGCGCCGATCGAGGACCCGATCCGCTGGCCGGTCTGGAGGGCACCACCGGCAGCGCCGCCCATCTGGGGTGGGACCTCCGCCAGGGACAGGGTGAAGTTCGGGGAGACGACCCCGCCCCCACCGAGGCCGGCGACCAGCAGCGGCGGCACCAGCACCAGCCAGAGTCCCTCGGCGCCACGCCCCGGGACGAGCAGCGCGACCACCAGCACCCCGGCCATCATCACGCTGAGGGCGATGACCGTGATGAGCCGGTGGATCCGCGAGACCAGCCTGCCGGCCAGCGGCGCGGTGAACGCCGACCCGACCGCGAACGGTGTCAGCAGCAGGCCGGCGGCCAGCGGCGAGAACCCCATCCCCTCCTGCAGGTAGACCGAGAGCACCAGGAAGATCCCGGTGAAGCCGGTGAAGTAGAGCGCGCCGACCGCCAGCCCGTTGGCGTAGCCGGGGGTACGCCGCAGCAGGCCGACGTCGAGCAGCGGTGCGCCGCCACGCCGCCCGACCCGCCGCTCCCAGCGCACGAAGCCCCAGAGGAACACCGGGGCGCCGGCCAGCAGCAGCAACGGCAGCCGGGCCCCGCTCTCGACGCTCACCAGGGGGAACAGCAGGCACAGCACCCCGCCCCCGAGCAGCGCCGCACCGAGGTGGTCGAGGCGGGTCCGGTCCTGGGACTCCCGCGGCCGCTGCGGCACCATCCGGGCCACGAACACCATCGCGACCAGGCCGATCGGGACGTTGACGAGGAAGAGGTAGCGCCAGCCGTTCTCCTCGCCGAGCAGGGTGATGATGACGCCGCCGATCACGGGCCCCAGTCCGGAGGAGATGGAGACCGTCAGCCCGAAGAAGCCGAACGCGCGCCCGCGCTCTGGCCCCCGGAAGAGCTGCTGGATGAGCCCCGAGTTCTGCGGCGTCAGGAACCCGGCGGCCGCCCCCTGCACCAGCCGTGCGCCGATCACCCACCCCGCGGTCGGCGCCAGCCCCACCGCCGCGCTGGCGACCACGAACCCGGTCAGCCCGACGAGCATCATCCGGCGCCGCCCGTAGGCGTCGCCGAGCCGCCCGCCCGTCACCAGCGTCAGGCCGAAGGCCAGCGCGTAGCCGGACACCACCCACTGGACCGTCGAGGCCGAGGTGTCGAGCCCGGCGCGGATCGAGGGGATCGCGACGTTGACGATGGTGACGTCGAGCAGCGCCATGAACCCGATCACCAGCGTGACGCCGAGGATCCGCCAGCGCCGGGGGTCGGGCTCGTAGGCCTCCTGCTCGCCCGGCGCGGCGGTCGCGGTCTCCTCGCTCACCCCCTCACTCTGACCCGGCCGCCCAAGCCGTGGCGCGTCGGTCCGTCGTACGACGCGCACAATGGGCGGGTGCGCAAGGCAGTGGACGTGCGGGTGACCGGTCGGGTGCAGGGCGTCGCGTTCCGGATGTACACCGAGCAGCAGGCGCACCGGCTGGGCGTCGCCGGGTGGGTCCGCAACGAGCCGGACGGCTCCGTCGGCGGTCACTTCGAGGGCGACGCCGAGGCGGTCGACGCGCTCGTCGGGTGGTGCAGCAGCGGCCCGCCGATGGCCCGCGTCCAGCACGTCGCCGTGCGGGAGTCGCGCGACGGCGGCGCTCGGTCGTTCGAGGTCCGCTTCTGAGGCGGCTCAGACCAGCGCGCGCCCGTCGTGGTTGGCCAGCTTGTGGGCGATGGTGGCCAGGTCCGCGCGCCACACGTCCTCGGGCACCGGCGGCAGCACGTCGTCCCACTGGATGGCGAAGCTGCCCTTGACGCCGGCCTGTCGGGCGGTCCGCGCCACGAACCAGACGTGCAGGTGGCTGCTGCCGTCGCCCCAGCGGCTCACGTGCACCCGCCCGATGTTCGGCAGGCGGCACATGATCCGGCTCAGCCAGACCGAGATCCGGCCGTACTCCGAGGCGAGCTCGTCGTCCATCTCGCTGAAGTCCTGGTGCTCCTTGCTCTGCAGGAACAGCGCGATCGGCAGCCCGGTCGGCTCCGCCATCCGGGTCACGACCCAGCGCTCGTTCTCCCAGATGTCGCGGGCGGGGTCCCGCTCGCAGGTCGGGCACGGCGCGCCGGCCTCCCCGGCCCGCGGCTCCTCGTCGGCCGGGGGCGGCAGCACCTTCGGCACGATCGCGCCGTCGACGACCTCCCACGGGAAGATGTCCCACTCGACGAGCGGCGGGGTCGGCAGGCGGCCGTCCTCCCCGACAGCGGCGACGACCCGGGCGTAGACCTCTTCAGCAGACTCCGGCATGGGCACACTGTGCCAGCAGACGCGAATTTGCGGGGCAACGCCCCCGGGCCGACGATTTTCCGATGAGCTCACCCGTGACCGTCTCCATCACGCGTCATCTCGACCCCGGCCGCGAGGCCGAGATGATGAGCTGGATGTCCGCCGGCATGACCCTCGCCGAGAAGTTCCCCGGCTTCCTGGGCGCCGGATGGGTCCGGCCCGAGCGCGACTCGGAGACCTGGCACGTCCTCTACCGGTTCGCGGACGCCGATGCGCTCGCGGGCTGGGAGTCCTCGCACGAGCGCCAGTGGTGGCGCGACGCGTCCGCCGGTCTCGGGGTCGTGGAGTCGCGGGTGGAGCGGCGGACGGGCATCGAGGGCTGGTTCGACGACCCGACCACGCGTGACGTCCGTGACCTGCGGCTGCCGCAGGCCGCACCGCCGCGGTACAAGCAGGCGACGGTGATCTGGCTGGCGTTCTTCCCGCTGAGCCTGCTGGCGTCGTGGGTCCTGACGCACGTGGCGCCCGACATCACGCTGCTGGAGCGCGCGCTGGTGACCACCTTGGTCATGACGCCGCTGATGACCTACGTCGTGCTGCCCCGGATGACCCGGACGCTGAGCTGGTGGCTGCAGGGCGAGCCGGCCCCCTGGCGGCGAACGGCCACCGCCTGAGGGGGTTCCGAGGCCGGCCGCGGTGGGGTCGGATGCTGGCCATGAACTTCTCGGGAACCACCTCTCACGCCCGTGCGATCGGCAGGAGCGTCGCCTCGGCCCTATAGTCGACGAAATTTGTCGACTATGCTGACCGGATGACCGTCGACACGCTCCCGCCCCTGCCGGCCGCGGACGACGCCGAGGTGGTCGTCGCGGCCCCGGGGCCGGGCCCGGGCAACTGGGCCGGCGCCGCCAGCGCCGTGCTCGTGGACGGCACCTACTGGCTGACCTATCGCAACCGCCGGCCGCTCACCGACGGCCGGGGCGTCTCGGTGGTCGTCGCGCGCTCCTGCGACGGGGTCCGCTTCGAGACCGTCGCCGAGGTGGAGCGCGAGGCGTTCGGCAGCGAGTCGTTCGAGCGACCCGTGCTCGTGCCGGTCCCCGACGTGGGCTGGCGGCTCTACCTCTCCTGCGCGACGCCGGGCAGCAAGCACTGGTGGGTCGACAGCCTGACGGCGCTCACGCCCGAGGCGCTCCCGACCGGTGAGCGCCGTCTCGTCCTCGCCGGTGACGACGACACCGCCGTCAAGGACCCGGTCGTCACCCGGACCGCCGACGGGTGGGAGATGTGGCTGTGCTGCCACCCGCTGACCGACCCCGGGCACGAGGACCGGATGACCACGCGCCGGCTCACCAGCGCCGATGGTCTGGAGTGGACCGACAACGGGGAGGTGCTCGCCGGGCGATCCGGGGAGTGGGACGCGCGCGGGGCGCGGGTGACCGCGGTGCTGGCGGCCGACCCCCTCGTCGTGCTGTACGACGGGCGCCCGGACGCCGCCTCCAACTGGCACGAGCGCACCGGTGTGGCCCGGTGGGACGGCGCCCGGCTGGTGCCCGACGCCCGGCTCGCGCCGCTGGCCTCGCCGCACTCCGACGGCGCCTTCCGCTACGTCACGTCGGTCGCGCTGCCCGGAGGGGGGACCCGGTTCTACGCCGAGGTGGCCCGCCCGGACGGCGCGCACGACCTGGTGACCTGCGTGCGCTGACCGGCGCCGGTCCGGGCCCGAGGACAGGAGTCAGGCCGAGGTGCGCTGCACGAACGAGCCGCGGCTGGTGGGGGAGAGCCAGTCCCCGAAGTCCTCGCCCGTGAGCCGTCCCAGGGTGGCGATGTCGTCGGCGAACGCCGCGACCAGGCGCTCGCGGCTGGACGGGTCGAGGAGCGGCCGGGCCGCGTCGGCGGCGCTGCTGAGCTGCGACACCAGGGGCACGCTCGCGCGACGCCAGACGTGGGGCGGCGCGAACTGGCCCATCCGGGCCCCCGCGCGCACGACCGGGCCGATCAGCCGCGGCCGCCAGCCCGGCGGCACGAACGGTCGGGAGTTGTCGCGGGGGATGCTGCCGACCAGCCCCTGGCTGATGCCGAGGAACCGGCAGGTGCGGTCGATGGCGGCGCGGGGCTCGTCGACCAGGCTGCGGTAGCGCATCAGGAGCACCCGCTGCGGGTCGACGTAGCGGAAGAGGTGGGCCAGCTGCTCGCCGTACATCCCCAGCTCGCGGTAGCGCCAGAACGGCGCCCACCCCGCGCGGACCCGCTCGTCCTGGCGGTCGAAGGCCTCGGTGAAGTCGTCGAGGGGCTCGAGCCCGTCGGACCACAGGTGCATCCAGTTGCTGTAGGCGCGGTCGACCGGGTCGCGGACGACGACGACCAGCCGGACGTCGGGGAGCGCCTCCGCGATCCGCCGGTGCGCCCCCTTGCTCCAGAGGTAGAACGGCGTGCTCTCGCCGCGGACCTGCGCGAGGCCGGCGCCGGTGAAGAGCCGCTCGTAGTCGTCGCGCCGCCAGACCCACTCCTGCTGCGAGTGGGCGTCGCCCGGCCCGCGCCACGCCGGCGGCGGCGCCTCGTCGCAGAGCCAGAACTTGGGCTCCTTCGGGCTGCTCATGAACACCTCGGGGTGCTGGGCCAGCGCGGCGTGCAACGCCGTCGTGCCGGCCTTGGGCGCGCCGATGATGAGGAAGTCGGGCTGGGGTCTGCGTTCCATGGGCACCACCCTGATCGTAAGACGTGTAAACCACTGTACTTACTCGACGGACGATGCGCACCCGGTCCTCACTAGGCTGGCCCCGTGGCCGACATCGACATCCCCGACGCCCCGACGATCGAGGGTGCCCGGCACCTGCACTCGGGCAAGGTGCGCGACCTGTACCAGCTCGAGACCGGCGAGCACGCCGGCTGCCTGCTCATGGTCGCCAGCGACCGGATCTCGGCGTTCGACTTCGTGCTCGACACCACCATCCCCGACAAGGGCGAGATCCTGACCCGGATGTCGCTGTGGTGGTTCGAGCAGCTCGCCGACATCGTGCCCAACCACGTGGTGTCCACGCAGGTCCCCGAGGCCGTGCGCGGCCGGGCGGTCGTCTGCGAGAAGCTCGAGATGTTCCCCGTGGAGTGCGTCGCCCGCGGCTACCTGACCGGCTCCGGCCTGCTCGA
Organism: Nocardioides sp. GCM10023255; assembly: GCF_042653125.1. NCBI lineage: Bacteria > Bacillati > Actinomycetota > Actinomycetes > Propionibacteriales > Nocardioidaceae > Nocardioides > Nocardioides sp. GCM10023255. The sequence continues at coordinate 120,890 of NZ_JBHSHU010000004.1, read as the reverse complement.
CTACCGGGCCACCGGCGAGGTGTGCGGGATCGCGCTGCCGGAGGGCCTCGAGGACGGCAGCCGCCTGCCGGAGCCGATCTTCACGCCCGCCACCAAGGCGGCCCTCGGCGACCACGACGAGAACGTGTCGTACGACGCGGTGGTGCGCGAGGTGGGCGACGAGGCGGCCGCGGAGCTGCGCCGGCTGACCATGGCGGTCTACGCGCGCGCCGAGCAGGTGGCCCGCGAGCGGGGCATCGTCCTGGCCGACACCAAGCTCGAGTTCGGGCGACGCACCGGCGGTGCGAGCGTGCGCCCCCAGACCGTGCTGCCCCAGATCGTGTTGGGCGACGAGGTGCTCACGCCCGACTCCTCGCGGTTCTGGCCGGCCGACCAGTGGCAGCCGGGCCGCACCCAGCCGTCGTACGACAAGCAGATCGTCCGCAACTGGCTGCTGTCCCCCGAGGCCGGTTGGGACCGGGCCGCGGGCGGCCCGCCGCCGGCGCTGCCGCCGGAGGTCGTCGAGCGCACCCGCGCCCGCTACGTCGAGGCGTTCGAGCTGCTCACCGGGCAGGCCTGGTGACGGGTTCGGGCGTGGTGGCGTTCCCCGTGTCGCCGGAGGTCGCCTTCGACTACCTCGCCGACCCGGCCAACCGGCCGGCGTGGCAGTCCAGCCTGGCCGGCGTCGAGGGCGTCACCGGTGAGCCGCGGGTCGGTCAGCGGTGGGTGGACGTGACCCGCCCGGGGCTGCGCCCGGCGATGGAGACCACCGAGCTGGACCGGCCGCGCCGCTGGTCCGAGCGCGGCACCTGGCGCGGCTTCCGGGCGGTGCTCGACCTCGCCTTCACGCCCACCGCCTCGGGGTGCGACGTGCGCTTCGACTTCGCCGTCGAGGGGGCGGGGCCGCTGCGCCCGGTCGGGACGGCGCTGACGAGGCTGGCCGTGCCGGCGGTCCGTGCCGACCTGCGCCGTGCCGCGGACATCCTCTCGTCGCGGTCATGACTCCTGAGTAGGTTGGCCCCACCACGCCCTTTCGTGATGGAGGCCACGTTGTACAACCTGTCGACCCTGCTCGAGGACAGCGCCCGCCGGTTCCCGGACCGCGACGCGGTGGTTCTCGGTGACACGCGCCTGACGTACGCCCAGGTCAACGGCGCCGCCAACCGGGTGGCCAACCTGCTGGTCTCGCGCGGCATCGAGCACGGCGACAAGGTGGCGCTGAGCTGCCCGAACCTGCCGTACTTCACGATCGTCTACTACGGCATCCTCAAGGCCGGCGCGACCGTGGTTCCCCTCAACGTGCTGCTCAAGGGCCGCGAGGTGGCCTACCACCTCGGCGACTCCGACGCGAAGGCCTACTTCTGCTTCGAGGGCACCGCGGACCTCCCGATCGGCCAGGAGGGGTATGCGGGCTTCCAGCAGGCCGACGGGTGCACCGACTTCTTCCTGGTCACTGCCGATCCGGCGGCCGAGTCCCCGATCGAGGGTGTCGAGACCTTCGGCCGGGCCGTCGCCGGGCAGCCTGCGACCTTCGAGACGGTCGCGACCGACGAGGACGACACGGCGGTCATCCTCTACACCTCCGGCACCACCGGGCAGCCGAAGGGCGCCGAGCTGCGGCACCGCAACATGCGCGACAACGCGCTCGCGGGCGCGGACCTCTTCGGTGCCGACGCCGACAGGCCCGACACCTACCTGTGCGTGCTGCCGCTGTTCCACTCCTTCGGCCAGACCGTCATCCAGAACGGTGCCTTCGCCTTCGGCGGCACGGTCGTGATGCTGCCGCGCTTCGAGGCGCACCAGGCGCTGGCGCTGATGGGCAAGGAGGAGGTCACGTTCTTCGCCGGCGTCCCCACGATGTACTGGGGACTGCTGGGCGCCCTCGGCACCCAGCCGGACGGGAAGGCGGTCGACGTCGAGCGGCTGGCCGGCAACCTCCGGGTCGCCGCCGCGGGCGGCTCCGCGCTCCCCGTCGAGGTGCACAAGGACTTCGAGAAGAAGTTCGGGGTCACCATCCTCGAGGGCTACGGGCTGTCCGAGACCTCACCGGTGGCGAGCTTCTCGCCGTACGGCGGGGAGGTGCGGGTGGGCTCGATCGGCATCCCGATCCCCGGCGTCGAGATGAAGCTGATCAGGCCCGACAGCTGGGAGGAGGCCCCCGAGGGCGAGGTCGGCGAGATCGCGATCAAGGGCCACAACATCATGAAGGGCTACTACAAGCGGCCCGAGGCCACCGAGGAGGCGATCCGGGACGGCTGGTTCCGCTCCGGCGACCTGGGCCGACGCGACGAGGACGGCTGGTACTACATCGTCGACCGGTCCAAGGACATGATCATCCGCGGCGGCTACAACGTGTACCCCCGCGAGATCGAGGAGGTCCTGCTCACGCACCCCGACGTGTCGCTCGCCGCGGTCGTCGGCGTGCCCCACGAGAGCCACGGCGAGGAGATCAAGGCGTTCGTGATCCTCAACGACGGCGCCACCACGACCGCCGAGGACCTGGTGGCCTGGAGCAAGGAGCAGATGGCCAGCTACAAGTACCCGCGGCTGGTCCAGATCGTCCCGTCCCTGCCGATGACCGCCACCGGCAAGATCCTCAAGCGCGAGCTGACCTGACGTCGGTCCGGCTCAGGCGAACGGGTTCGGCAGGGCCCCGGGCAGCTGTGCCAGCAGCTCGCGGGCCTGCTGGGCGACCTTGTGCTCGACCAGCACCTCGTACTTCGTGGCGACCACGGAGGTGACCGAGGAGAAGTCGCGGTGGCCGCGGGTGGCGGCGTACCCCGCCAGTGCCCAGACGACGCCGAACAGCGCGCCGAACAGCATGGTGGAGGTGACCACCGCGACCGCGTTGTTGCCCGTGTCGAAGAGCGCGAAGACCAGGCCGACGAACAGGCCGAGCCAGAGCCCGGACAGCAGACCGCCCGCGGCGACCCTGCCGGTGGTGAGCCGCCCGGTGATCCGCTCGATCCGCTTCAGGTCGGTGCCGACGATCATGCACTGCTCGACGGGGAACTTGTTGTCGGACAGGAAGTCGACGGCCTTCTGCGCGGACTCGTAGTCGTCGTACACCGCCAGCGACTGCGGGAACTGCAGCTTCATGGGGTGCTGGCGGGCGAAGCCGGTGCTCATGCTCATGCGTCCAGTCTGCCCGAGCGGACCAGCGGGGGCCGCAGGTCGAAGGTCCCGTAGAATCGGAGCCGCCCCCCGCCCGCTCGCCCGAGCAGTAGGAGCCGTCCGTGCCCCGAGTCGTCGTCGACGTCATGCCCAAGCCCGAGATCCTCGACCCGCAGGGGAAGGCCGTCCTCGGCGCCCTGCCGCGGCTGGGGTTCTCCGGAGTCACCGATGTCCGCCAGGGCAAGCGGTTCGAGCTCGAGATCGCAGGCGAGCTGACCGAGGACACGCTGGCCGAGGTCCGCCAGATGGCCGAGACCCTCCTGTCGAACCCGGTCATCGAGGACTTCACCGTCTCGGTCGAGACCCCCGTCGGGGCCGTCGAGTGAAGGTCGGGGTCGTCACCTTCCCGGGCTCGCTGGACGACGTCGACGCGCAGCGCGCGGTCCGTCTCGGCGGCCACGAGGCCGTCGCGCTCTGGCACGGCGACCACGACCTGCGCGGTGTGGACGCGGTGGTCCTCCCGGGTGGCTTCTCCTACGGCGACTACCTGCGCTGCGGGGCCATCTCCCGCTTCTCGCCGGTGATGACCGAGGTCGTAGAGGCGGCCCGCAGGGGCATGCCCGTCCTCGGGATCTGCAACGGCTTCCAGATCCTCTGCGAGTCCCACCTGCTGCCGGGTGCGCTGATCCGCAACGACCACCGCAAGTTCGTCTGCCGCGACCAGCGCCTGCGGATCGAGAACAACCGGACCGCCTGGACGTCGGGGTACGCCGCCGGCGCCGAGGTCACGATCGTGCTCAAGAACGGTGAGGGCGGCTTCGTCGCCGACGCCGAGACCCTCGACCGGCTCGAGGGCGAGGGCCAGGTCGTCGCCCGCTACCTCGTGGACAACCCCAACGGGTCGATGCGCGACATCGCCGGCATCACCAACGAGCGCGGCAACGTCGTCGGCCTGATGCCGCACCCCGAGCACTCCGTCGAGGAGCTCACCGGGTCCGGCGTCGACGGCTTGGGCTTCTTCGCCTCGCTCGCGGAGGTCGTGCTGTCGTGAGCCCCCTGCTGCTGTTCCGCCGGGTCGCGATCGCCGAGGCGGTCACCTGGGCGCTGCTGCTGACCGGCATGTTCCTGAAGTACGTCACCCAGACCACCGAGCTCGGGGTCCGCGTCTTCGGGATGGTCCACGGCGTGGTGTTCATCGCCTACTGCCTCACCACGGTCCTGGTCGCGGTCGACCAGCGCTGGTCGCGCGGCCGGCTGCTGCTCGGCCTGGTGTCGTCGATCCCGCCGTTCGCGACGATCCCCTTCGACCGGTACGCCGAGAGGCGCGGCGCGCTGGCCGGTTCCTGGCGGCTGCTCTCGGACGCGCCGGTCCGCCCGGACGAGCGGGTCGCCGCCTGGCTGCTGCGCAACCCGCTGCGCGGCGCACTGGCCGGCCTGGTCGCGGTCGCCGCGCTCACCGGTGTCGCCCTGCTGGTGGGTCCGCCCGCGGGCTGATCCCCGGCCGACCTGCGGGCTTGCGGCAGGTCAGCGCCGACCGGCGGCCAGCGCCTGCCACGTCTTCGGGTTGGCGATGCCCTCCACCGTCAGCCCGGCCCGGTCCTGCCAGGCTCGCAGCGCCGACTGGGTCGCGGGGCTGAAGACCCCGGTGACGACCACCTGCGAGGAGCGGCTGGCGGCGTTGAGCGCCCGCTGGACGCGGCGTACGGCGGGTCCGGCCGAGCCGATCTTCAGGACCGGACGGTCGCCGTCGGCGAGCAGCGTCATCCAGCTGGTGCGCGACCAGGTGGAGCTGACCTCGAGGCCGTGCTGCTGCTGCCAGGCGTTGGCGGCGGCGACGGTCTTGGCGTTGTAGACGCCGTTGACCTTGCCGCCGTACACCTCGTGCTCCTTGAGCAGGCACTGCAGCGCGGAGACCTGGCCGGCATCGGGGGTGCGCTGCTCGGTCGCCGGCCTGATCCGGACGTAGTCGCGCCAGTTCACGCGCACCCCGTCACAGTGGGTCTCGCGCGCCGCCACCGAGCCGCGGCCCAGGTCGAGGTAGTTGCGGTCGATGTTGATGCGGGTCCGGCCCCAGGTCTCGTCGTGACCACCCTGGTACTGCTTGATCCGGGCGTGCGGTTGCCAACCGTCCTCGCGGATGTACGACGTGGAGGTGTCAGCCTTGCCGTCCCAGCGCGCGATCCAGATCTGGTCGGGCAGGTGGAACGCGTCGGGACGGCTCACCCGCGCGTTGTCGAGGGCGACCATGCCCGAGCCGGCGCTGGAGTAGACGCCGGAGACGTAGCCGAGGTCGTGGAGGGCCCAGGTCCAGCCGCTGAGGAACGCCAGCGCGGACTCCCGGCAGTTGGTGTTGGAGTTGTCGTAGCCCTCGAGGTCGTACCAGAGCGTGCTGCCCTTCACGATGCCCAGCGAGGTGGCGACTCCGACCGTCTTCACCGCCTCGGCCCGGCCCTGCTTGCGGGCCTTGACGTACTTCCCGCGGCTCCCGGGGTCGGGGATGATCGTCTCGTCGTCGCCGTAGCGCGGGAAGCGCGGCTGGCAGGAGGCCTGCGGCCCGAGGGTGATCGGCAGCAGCCGCCAGCCCTTGGTCAGTTGCGTCCTGATCCACTTCGGCGTCAGGTTCGGCTGGCTGCGGCAGGCACGGGAGTCCCCGGCGATGTAGATGCCGGCGGCGAGGAACGGCGAGTGGTTGAGCCAGGCGTTCATCGCCTGCTGGTCCGGCGCCAGGCACTGGTCGAACCCGTAGCCGGTGAAGTCCCCGGGCGTGACCGGGGTGTCAACGGCGCGGGCGGGGGCGCTCACGGTGAGGGTGGCGAACACTCCGGCGACGAGGCTGAGGACCGCGGCGCGGGCGGTCGAGGCGGCCCATCGGGACATGGTGGCTCCAGGGGACAGGTGAGAACGGCGGTTCACCATAACCTCAGAAATCACAGGCGTAACAGGAGTTACAGGGAACTACAGATCTGTAATTCCCGGGCGGGGCCGTTCGGCTCTGACCGGGACCCTGCACGGAGCCGAAGACTCGCCTCGAGGGGCCCTCGACACACCTCGAGGGCACACGAGCAGACCTGAGGGACCCGAGGTCCGGCGACCAGGAGCACCGCCGATGCGCGAGACGACCGACCCGACCGGCGGTGGCCGCGCGCTCCACGTCGTCGAGTGCCGCGGCGTGGTGAAGACCTACCGCAGCGGCGCGCGGGAGACCAGGGCGGTGCGCGGGCTCGACCTGGACGTCGACGCCGGTGAGTGGCTGGCGGTGATGGGCCCCAGCGGCTGCGGCAAGTCCACCTTGCTGCACCTGCTCGGCGGCCTGGACGCCGCGGACGAGGGCAGCGTCCGCGTCGACGGTGCGGACCTGGCCCGGCTCTCGGAGGCCCGGCGGGCGGTGCTGCGCCGGGCCCGGGTCGGCTACGTGTTCCAGTTCTTCAACCTGGTCCAGGACATGACCGTCGCGGAGAACGTCGAGCTCCCCGTGCTGCTGGCCGGCGGCAGCCGGCAGGACGCGCGCCGGCGCGGTCGGGACCTGCTCACGGACGTCGGGCTGGCCGAGCTCGGGCGGGCGCTGCCCTCGCAGCTGTCCGGAGGGGAGCAGCAACGGGTGGCGCTGGCCCGGGCCCTGGCCAACCAGCCGGGCGTCCTGCTCGCCGACGAGCCGACCGGCAACCTCGACACCGCCGCCGCACGTCAGGTCCTGGAGCTGCTGGCCCGGCAGCACGCGGGCGGGCAGACCATCATCATGGTCACGCACGACCCACGGGTGGCGGCGGCCGCGGACCGGCTGCTGGTGATGGAGGACGGCCGCTTCGCCGCGCCCGGGACCGAGGCCCTGGCCGCTCGGTCCCTCCTGCGCGGGCCCGCAGCCCGGGACGCGTGATCCCCGTGCGCGCCCTGGCCGCACTCATCCGGCCGGAGCTGCGCGGCCGCCGCCTCCGGGCGATGCTGGTGCTGCTGGGCGTCGTCGCGCTCGCGGCCGCGGCCATCGTCGCCGGGCTGTCGACGCAGCAGCAGGCGGGCAGCCGGTGGGACGCCGCGTTCGCGCAGTCGAACGGCGCCCACGTCACCATCACCTCCGACGGCCCGGCTGCGCTGCGCCGGGTGGCGGCGGACCGGCGGGTCGCGGCCCGGAGCGCGGCGTACGCCGTGGCCTTCGGGGTGGAGGTCCTGCGCGGCCGGGCAGTGGTCGGCGAGACGGTCGTCCTGCGGATGTCGGACCGGTCCCGGCCGGACATCGCGCGCCCGCTGCTCCGCGACGGACGCTGGGGGAGCGAGGGGGCCGCGGACGAGGCCGTCGTCGACCGGGCGTTCGCGCTGGACGAGGGCATCTCCCTCGGCGACCGGCTCACCCTCCGCCAGGGCGGCCGCAGCGTCACGGTGACGGTCGTCGGCCAGGCGATCAACCTGCGAGACACGTTCTACCCGGACGGGGACGCCACGGTCTGGCTCGACCCGGCCGGCTTCGACGCGCTCGCACCGGGGGCGGGGGAGCGGACCGTGTTCCTCCGGCTGCACGACCCCGATGCCGCGGAGGCCTTCGTCTCCGACGTCTCCGGGAGCGTCGGCACCAGCGACTGGCGCGACACCCGCACCGACGTGCTGCGCGCGGGCAGCGTCTTCGCGACCTTCCTCCGGGCTCTCGGCGGCTTCGTCATGGTCGCGGCGGCGATCGTGGTCGCGGGGTCCGTGGCGACCCGGGTGCTGGCGCGCCGCCGCGACATCGGCCTGCTCAAGGCGGTCGGTGCCACCCCGGCGCAGGTCACCGCCGCGGTCGTGCTCGCCCACGTGCTCGTGGCGGGAGTCGGGGTCCTCCTCGGCTGGCTGCTCGGTGGATGGCTGTCCGGCAAGCTCCAGCTCGGGGTGGCCGAGGTCCTCGGCAGTGCCGGCCCGGTCTTCGATCCCGTCGCACTGCTGATCACGCTCGTGGTCGTGGAGGTGCTCGTCGTGGCGGCGACGGTGCTCCCCGCCCGCCGGGCCGGGCGGATCCCGACGACGGTCGCGCTCGCACCGGTGCCGCCAACGCGCGGGCACCGGTCGCGGCTGGCGGCCTTCGGGGAGCGCCTCGGACTGGGGCCGGTGGTCGTGGCCGGCCTGCGCGACGCCTTCGCCCAGCCGGCGCGAGCGACGATGACGGCGCTGGCGCTGGGGGTGGCGGTCGTGGGCGTGGTGGTGACCGCGGGCTTCAGCCGCACCATCGACAGCGTGATCGGCGACCCCGCCGTCACCGGGGAGCCCGAGGAGGTCCGGGTCTTCCCGGCGGAGGGCGCCCCGCGCGGCGTGGTGCCGCGCGCGCTCGACCGGGAGGCGGGCGTCCGGTCCTGGTTCACCGAGACCGGGTCCGAGGCGACGCTCGGGGAGGAACAGTTCCTCGCCAACGCCGTCGGCGGCGACATCGAGGACGCCGGGTTCGTCGTCCGACAGGGCCGGATGATCAGGCACCGGGGCGAGACGGTCACCGGCTACGGGTTCCTGCAGCGATTCGGCGTCGAGGTGGGCGACCGGATCGCGGTCCGCGTCGAGGGGCACCCGCTCACGCTCACGATCGTCGGGTGGTACTCCGAGACCGAGGAGGCGGGCGAGATGCTGATGTACCCCTTCGCCGATGCCGCCGCCCTGGACTCCGGGGTGCGACCGGAGTCCTACCGGGTGGACCTCGCGCCGGGGGCCGACCGCGCCGAGGTCGCCGGCTCCCTCACGCAGGCGCTCGGACCGGCTGCCCGGGTCGAGGCCGTCCCGCAGGAGAACGCCGACGTGGTCGACCCGTTCCTGCTGGCCGTGGACCTGATCAGCGGCCTGGTGATCCTCGTGGCCCTGGCCAACCTCGCCGCCACCCTGGCCCTCGTGGTCCGGCAGCGCGCCCGGGACCTGGCGGTGCTGCGCGCCGTGGGCTTCACGCCGCGGCAGGCGGTGGCCGTCGTGGCCACCGACGGCGTGGTGCTGGCGTTGCTCGCGGTCGCGGTGGGGCTGCCGCTCGGGTGGGTGCTCAGCGGCGCCGCCAACGACGCGGTCGGGGCCCAGATCGGGATGGGACCCGGCATCGCGCAGCACCCCTCGTGGACCGTGGTCGTGCTCGTGGCACCGCTCGCCGTCGTCGTGACCGTCGGGCTCGCCGTGCTGGCGGCCCGTCGGGCCGCGACCGCCGAGGTGGCCGAGCTGGTCCGCTACGAGTAGCCGCCCAGTCGGGCTCCCCGCCCGGCTCCCGGCAGTACACAGAACAGAACGCCGAGTCGGCGCTGGTTGACGCAGTGCACGTCAAGCAGCGCCGACTCGGCGACTCCTCAGGCGGCGTCGGCCGCCATCGCCGGCGCGGGCTCCGCCGCGCCCGCGGGCTCGGCCACGGTGTCGGCGGGGGCCGGCGTACGCCGGGGACGCAGCACCACCGTGGCCACCACCAGGGCAGCCAGCGCGAAGGCGGCCGAGGTGAGGAAGGCCGCCCGGACACCGGGCACGAACTCACCTGGCACGGCGCCCGCGGCGTAGACCGAGACGATCGCCGCGACGCCGACCGCGCTGCCGAGCTGCTGGGTGGTCTGCAGCAGGCCGGAGGCCGAGCCGGCGTGCTCCGGCTCCACGCCCCCGAGCACGGTCGCGGTGATCGGCATGAACACGAAGCCGGTCGCCAGGCCCGCGATCAGCATCGGCCCGAACACCGCACCGAGGTAGGTGTCGGCGGTGCCGATGCCGCTCAGCCAGGCGTAGGCGGCGACCATCGCTGCGGTGCCGACCATGATCATGGTGCGCGGACCGAGCCTGCCGATCAGCCACGGCGTGACGCGCGACATCGCGAAGATGGCCAGGCTGAACGGCAGGAACGCGAAGCCGGACGCCAGCGGACCGAAGCCGAGGACCCGCTGGACGTACTGCACGACCAGGAAGAACATCGACAGGTTGGCGCCGATCACCAGCGCCATGACGGCCAGGGCGCCGACCCGACGCCGGTCGCGGACCAGGTGGGGCTGGACCATCGGGTGCGGGTGGCGCACCTCGGTGCGGGCCAGCACCGCGAGCAGGGCCAGGCCGAGCGCGAAGCCGCCGAGGGTGCGCGCGGAGGTCCAGCCGTGCTCAGGGGTGCCGATCAGGGCCCAGACCAGCGAGACCGCGCCGAGGGTGGCGGTCGCCGCGCCGACCAGGTCGAAGCGTCCGGACCGGCGCTCGGTCTCGTCGACGAAGCGGCGGGCGAGCAGCAGCACCGCGATGCCGAGCGGCACGTTGATGAACAGCGTCCAGCGCCAGGAGCCGACGTCGGTCAGCAGGCCGCCGAGCAGCAGCCCGATCGAGGCGCCCCCCGAGGAGACGGCACCGAAGAGCGCGAACGCCCGGTTGCGGGCGGCCTCGTCGGGTGCGCTGGTCGTGAGCAGCGCGAGGACGCTGGGTGCGGCCAGCGCGGCGCCCACGCCCTGGGCGGCTCGGGCGGCGACGAGCTGGCCCGGGGTCTGGGCGAGCCCGCCCAGCATCGAGGCGACGGTGAAGAGCGCCAGGCCGATCTCGAAGAGGCGCAGCCGGCCCCGCACGTCGCCGAGCCGGCCGCCGAGGAGCAGCAGGCCGCCGAAGGCGAGCGTGTAGGCGTTGAGGACCCACGACAGCGAGGCAGGGCCGAAGCCGAGGTCGGTGTCGATGCGGGGCAGGGCGACGTTCACGACGGTGGCGTCGAGCACGAGCATGAGCTGGGCGACCAGGACGATGGCGATCCCGGTGGCGGCGCGGCCGGAGCCCGGCGGCAGCTCGTCGGGGAGCGCCTCGCGGCGGGTGGCCCGGCGGGAGGTGGAGCCGAGGTTGTTCTCGGTGGAGGCGAGAGGCATGAGGGTCAGTCCTGTTCTGGTCTTGCCGACCGACGTAGACTTAGCGGAGAATGACTCCGGTTCTGGATCAACAGTAGCGGAGAGTCTCTCCGGTTAGCAAGGGGTGTTTCCATGCGTGCCGACGCCAGGCGCAACCGCGACCGCATCGTCGAGGTCGCGCGGGAGGTGTTCCGGGAGCACGGGTACGACGCCTCGCTCGACGAGGTCGCCAAGCGCGCCGGCGTCGGAGCCGGCACCCTCTACCGGCACTTCCCCACCCGGGACGCGCTGCTCGACGCGATCATGCAGAGCTGGGTCGACCGGGTGAACGAGGCGACCGAGAAGGCGCTGGCCTTCGAGGGGCCCGACCGCGAGCTGCTCATCGGCTGGTTCGAGACCTACGCGTCGCTGATCTCCCTGCACAAGGGCGGGCCGGCCAAGATCACGTCCGCGATGGGCGACCCCTCCTCCCCGATCATGTCCAAGTGCCAGGTGCTGACCGCCGCCAGCCAGCGCGTCATCGACCGGCTCGACGCCGACGGTGCGCTCCGCGGGGACGTGGACGCCGTGCAGGTCTGCCAGCTGGTCGGGGGCGTGGCCACCGTCGCCGACAACGCGGACCAGCCGGTCAGCGCCGTACGTCCTTTGCTCGAGGTCGTCGCTGACGGCCTGCTGCGCTGAGCCGATCCGTCAGGACACCTCTCCCGGCGCGCGGAGTGCCCTGCCCCGGTGGCTGAAGCCGACCGCGGTCACGGAGTACGCCGACCCAGTCGGCGCGGTGACGCGCAACCGGTACTGGAGGTAGCGGCCAGGCAGGTGCAGCTGGCTGGGGCGCACTCGCCGCCACGACGTCCAGGTCCCGTTCGGTGTGGAGCGGTCACCCGTGCGCACCTCGAGCGCCAGCCGAGACCCGCGCGGAGGTGCGGAGTGCTGGATGACCGCTTGGTGCCACGTCGTCCTCAGCTGGGCGTCGAGCACCGGGGACACGAACGAGCCGTGCCCGCCGTGCGGCAGCACGAGCGAGCCGAAGCCGGCGGTGCCGACGCGCAGGTCGCCGGCGGTCCGCCCGGTCCGGAAGTCCTCGGTCGTCTGCATCGCAACACCGCCGGCCGGGGTCCGGAAGGCCCGGAGCGCGCCCGAGCCGTGGTTGCCGGCCTCGTCGGTGGACCCGACCACGAACCGGTACCGGGTCCGGGGGTCGAGCCCGGTGAGCTCCACCTCGTGCCGCGTGACCTCACGGTCGTCGCGGCGTGACTCGAGCACCAGGTCCCCGTGCCTGGCGAACCGGACCTCGGACGCGGACCGCTCATCGGTGCGCCAGGTGACCCTCACGGTGCCGTCGGGCAGGGGGAGCGCCTGCACCTGGGCGACCCTCGGCCTCGTCGTGTCGGCCCGCGGGGTTCGGAACATCGCCGGAGGCTCTCGGCGGCTCGGCCAGGCACGGGTCGTGCCGTCCGGGGCCCGCGACACCACCCGGTACCGGTACGTCGTCCCGGGTCGGAGGCCCGGCAGGTCGACGCGGTGGCGGGTGGTGCTGTTCGCGGTCGAGGCGACCGGGGCTAGCGCTCCGGGGGCGGTGCCGACCACGACCCTGGTCGACGAGGGGGTGGAGGTCGCCCAGGCCACCGACGTGCCGTCGGCATCGCTCGCCACGCGGATCGCCGAGGGGGCGGGTGTGCCCGACGCGGCGTACGTAGCGGTCCACGCGCCGGCCGAGGCCGGGAACATGGCGTACTCCTGGCCCTTGACCGTCATCCGGGTGAAGGCGACGGTGGTCCCCCCGCGTGCGACACCGGTGAGCGTGGTGCCGCCCGGTCCGCTGGTCGGGACCATCGCGGTCAGCCGCGAGGCGCCGGCGCCGACCGCGATCGAGAAGGACAGGGTGTTGCCCGACCAGGCGAGGTCACCGAACGACGAGCCGTTGCGCCCGTCCACCCAGGCCAGCATCTGCCGGGCGGTCACCAGGGGGACCCCCCGCGCCTGCGCCGAGGCGAGCAGCTGGGAGCTCTCGAAGGTGGTCGCGGCGTCCGTGTGCACGTTCGCGGTGAACGCGCCGTAGTAGCCGAGGGGACCCAGGGCGCGGTCGAGCAACGTGTCGGGCGTGAACGGGTAGCTCTGGTTCGACTCGTCGGTCATCGCGGTCTGGGTCTGGTAGACGTCGATCAGCGAACCGTCGGTGCCGGTGAACCGCATCGGGATCCCTGAGCCGTTCATGAACCCCGGTCGGTCCTGCACCCACGTGCCGGGCCAGTAGTAGTAGTTGGTGTCGAGACGGATTCCGTTGGCGAGCTCCGCCCGTGGCTGCGAGCTCCAGTCGCTGAAGACCAGGCAGTGCGTGCGGTTGGTCGTCGGCGCGGGGAGGGTCGAGTACTTCGCCCGCCAGGTGGCCAGCTGGCTGCTGTAGCTGCTCTGCAGCGAGCTCAGCGAGGTGAAGTCGCCGCAGTCGGTGGTGTGGTGGAGGGCGACCTCGAAGCCCTGCCCGGCGTAGGTCGAGGCCTGGGCGTTGGTGAGAGCCGTCGAGGTGTAGACGTAGGAGGTGAACCGCGGACAGGTCCAGGCGGCCACGGAGCAGCCCGCCGGGCTCGAGGCCAGGTAGGAGTCGAAGCGGCCCGCGGTCCCGCCGTTCCCGTGGTCGTCACCGGTCGCCACGACCACGGCCTTGTCGGTGCCCGGGAAGTACCAGAACCGGGGCAGGGGCATCCGGTCGCGCCGCATGACTGTCAGGAGGTTCGCCAGCAGCCGCTGCTGCTCGTCGGCCTGGGGGATGTGCACCTTCGACAGGTTCACCCAGTCCGTCGCGCCGGCCCCGCCGAAGAAGAGGTCGTCCGGGCGGATCGGCGCCTGCCCGTCGCGCTCCTGGCCGGCCCACGCCTGGTTCCCCTGGTGGGTCAGCACCACCGACCTGGCCAGGTCGTAGGCGAACGTCGCGACCTGGCCTCCGTTCGACCCGACGCTCCGCCAGGCAACGGCCGGCTGGCCCGTGGACGCGGTGGCCGAGGAGTACAGCGTGGCGATACTGGTGGCGCCGGCCAGCGCGTAGCGGTTCGCAGTGCCGTGGAACTGCATCGTCTCGGTCGTGATCCCCGCGCCGGGAGGCGTCGTCGCGTCGACGGCGAGGTAGCCGTCGTTGACGGTGCCGGCCTGGGCGGTCAGCCCCGCCAGGGGGAGGAACCGGCTGTCGGGCCGCATCAGCACCAGGTCGCCCCCGGCGTTCACCCAGTCGGTCAGGTCGGCGACCTGCGCGTCGGTGACGGCAACGTCCCCGACCACGACCGCGCCGTACGACGCCAGCGCCGTCGCGGTGATGCCGGCGGGTCCGATCGTGGTGAACTCGTCGAGCCCCTCGGCCCGGAGGATCTCCGCGAGGTAGGTCGAGACCGGGTTGGCCGCGCTGGTCACCACCGCGATCGGCCCGCCCGGCCCCTGGTCGGGGGCCGGCGGTGCCGGCGCCGCGGTCTGGAACGTCCACGTCGTCGTGGCCGCGGTGTTGCCCGAGGCGTCCGCGGCCCCGCTGACCTGCACGGTGTAGGTCGTCGACGACTGCAGGGCCGCGCCCGGCTGGAACACCACGCGGGTGTTGCTCGTGTCGAGGGTGGTCGTGCCCGCGACGAGGGTGCCGGACGGGTTGCGGACCTCGACGCTCGCGCTGCCGGCTCTCAACGCCTCGTTGTAGGTGGCCGTGACGAGCGTGTTGGTCGGCACGCCGGTGGCGTTCGCGGCCGGTGTCCGGTCCTGCAGCGTGGGGGCGCTGGTGTCGTTGGCCGACTCCTGGAACACCACGTCGACCCAGTAGTTCTCACTGTTGTAGGAGCTGTTCGGGAACGCTCCGGCGGTGCTCGTGTAGCGGTACACGCCGTTGCCGCCGTCGACGCCGTTCTGGAGCGCCGTGAGCGGCCCGCGCGTGGTCGCCGCGGTGGCGAAGTACGCCGACGTGACGACGTACCGCGACGGGGTGAAGTAGGACGCGACGTAGGTCGTGTTCGCGGTGACGGGGACCGGGCTGGCGAACGTGGCCTGCTGCCAGCCGCTGGCGCTCTCGTTGGTGAAGCTCACCGAGGCGAGCCGGGTTCCGGTCGAGGTCCACAACGACCCGACGTGCGTGCCCGAGGTCGCGGTCGGCTTGTAGTAGCGGATGCCTGTGATGTAGCCGTCCTGGCTGGCGCGGAACTTCACGCCGAGCTCGACCGCGCTGGTGTCCGGGTCGGTGGCCGCCGGCGTGGCGGTGCTCGGCCAGATCGTGCACGGGCACGCGCTGGTGGTGGCGGCGGTCGTGAACGTCCAGGTGACGGGGTCCATGACGTTGCCGGACGGGTCCGAGGCGCCGGACACGGACGCGGTGTAGGTCGTGGACGGCTGGAGCCCGGTCGACGGGGTGAGGGTCGCGGTGCGGGTGGCGGAGTCGTAGGCCGTGGTGCCACTGACCGTGGTCCCGGCGGGATTCTTGAGCGTGAAGGCCACGGAGGACGCGGCGACCGGCTCGCTGAAGGTCGCCGACGGCGCGACGCTCGTGGCGACGTTCGTCGCGCCCGCGGCCGGCGTCCGCGCGGTCACCGTCGGCTTCGTCGTGTCGGCGGCGGCGGTCGTGAACGTCCAGGTGTCCGGGTCCATCACGTTCCCGGCCGCGTCCGTGGCGCCGGAGACGGCGGCGGTGTAGGTCGTGGACGGCTGCAGCGGCGCGCCCGGCGTCAGGGTCGCGGTCCGGGTGGCCGCGTCGTACGCCGTCGTCGCGGTGACCGTGGTGCCGGCGGGATTCTTCAGCGTGAAGGTGACGGTCGAGGCCGTCACCGGCTCGCTGAAGGTCGCCGTCGGCGCGACGCCGACGGCGACGTTGGTCGCCCCGGAGGCGGGCGAGCGGTTGCTGAGGGTCGGCTTGGTGGTGTCCGGGCCGTTGTCGTAGACCACGTCGACCCAGTAGTTCTCGCTGTTGAAGGTGCTGGTCGGGAACGACCCGGCGGTGGTGCCGTAGCGGTAGACGCCGTTGCCGCCGTCGGTGCCGTCCCTCAGGGCGGTCAGCGGTCCGTTCGTGACCGCCGAGGTGAAGTAGGCCGAGCTCACGGCGTACCGCGAGGGGGCGAAGTACGACGCGACGTACGTCGTGTTCGCCGTGACCGGGACCGGGGTGGCGAAGCTCGCCTGCTGCCACCCGCTCGCGGTCTCGTTGGTGAAGGTGGCGGTGGCGAGCTTGGTGCCGGTGCCCGTCCACAGCGTGCCCACGTGCGTGCCGGTGGCCTGGGTCGGCTTGTAGTAGCGGATGCCGGTGATGGAGCCGTTCTGCGCGGCGCGGAACTTCACGCCCAGCTCGACCGGGCTGGTGTCCGGGTCCGTGCCCTGCGGGACCGCCGAGGACGGCCAGATGGTGCAGGGACACGTGGTGGACCCGCCCCCGCCGCCGGCGGTCACGGTGATCCCGGGCTTCGGGGCCTCGATGTTGCCGCTGTCGTCGGCCGCCCGGCTGCGGATCTTCAGGGTCGTGCCGGCGTCCGGGGTGAACGTGTAGGTCCACGACTCCCGGCCGGTCGCCCGGTGCCAGGTGGTGCCGCCGTCCGTGGTGACCTCGATCCCGCCGACGCGACCGCCGGTGTCGCTCGCCGTTCCGGTCACCGTCACCTGGCTGCCGGCCGGGACGTTGGCGCCGTCCGCGGGCGCCGTGATCGTCGAGGTGGGGGCGGTCCGGTCCGTCGACGTGGTGGCTGCGGTCAGCCCGGTCTGCAGCGTCGTCGGCTGGACACCCATGTCGGCGAACAGGTTGACGGTCGCCTGCCGGGCCGGCGTGCTCGCCGCGGCCGAGCCCCGGTCGTGGGTGGAGTCCAGCGCCCACGGCCACTGGATCGTGCCCGCGCCGAACACCAGGGCGCCGCTGGCGGCGCGGTAGAGCGTCATCGAGTGGGTCGCGGTCCCGCTGGCGTACGTGCTGCCCTGGTCCTGCAGCACCTGGGCGCTGCCGTTCGTCTGCGAGAGCCGGATCAGGCCCGGTGGTCGCGAGCCGTTGTCCGCGTCCTGGTCCCACTCGTAGCCGATGACGTTGGAGCCGATGGTGGCGGTCTGGTTGGCGCCGAGGTTCGCGACGCTGGTGTTGCGCCAGAAGCGCATCTTGCCGTCGGCCGAGCCGACGACCATGTTGATGGCGCAGCAGTTCGACGTGAAGATCGTGCCGCTCAGGGCGTTCTCGGGGCGGCCTCCGTCGGCCGGTGGGCTGAAGCGCGGGTCACGCCAGGTCCCGGTCCACGTCGGCGGGTCCTGGGGGTCGGTCCTGGCGTTGTCGTGGGTCTCCTTGTAGGAGACCAGGGTGCGGTACGGCGTGCCGCTGCCGTCGATGCTGTTCTCCCACCGCGTCTTCCAGAAGATCTCGTTGCCGCTGAAGAAGGCGAGGTTGACCCCGGCGTCGCGGGCCGCCTCGACGTTCGCCCGCTGCTGGCCCGACCAGTACTCGTCATGGCCGACTGACAGGAAGACCTGGTGCTCACGGAGCTCGGCGCCCCGGCGGTCGGTGTCGGCGCCTGAGGTGTAGCTGACGTCGTAGCCGTTCGCCTCGAGGTACCGGACCATCGGGTACTCGCTGTTGAAGACGAAGTCCTCCGGGCCGGTGTCGCGCGTGGTGAACGGCCGGTTGTAGCTCACCTTGTAGGCCCGGCCGGCAGGGGAGCCGACGTACAGGCTGTTGCCGCCGTACTGGTTGTAGGCCTGCCAGGTCGTGTCCGAGGTCTGGAACAACAGCTTCGAGGCGGAGCTGTCGTTGCGCACCACGAAGAAGACGTGACTGGCGCCGGTCGTGCCGTCGGTGCGCACCAGCCGGGCGAAGTAGATGCCCGAGACCGCGTCCGCGGGCACCGTCCAGGTGGCGTTCTGGGCCCAGTTCCCGCAGTCGACGAGCCCGGTGCTCGCGTCGTTGAGGCAGCTCGGCTGGTTGCGCACGATGTTCGTGGGGTTGACGGTGGTGATCTTGCGCGCGCCGAGGCCGCCGTAGTAGCCCATCCGGTAGATGTCGAGGCGGTACGACGTCGCCGGGGTGTCGATCTTGAACCCTTCGGTGTCGCCGACGTTGACGCTCATCTGCGTGGCGAAGCCCTGGATCGTGCTGCTGCCGGCCCCGGTGACGCCCCACTCGCTCTGCGGGTTGCCGGGCTTGGTGTTCTCGCAGGCGACCGGGCTCACGACCGGGGCATCGCACGGTGCGGCGACGGCCGGCGTCGGCGACACCACGCCGAGGCCGGTGATGACCAGGACGGCGGCGAGGAGCCACAGCAGGGCACGCGGCCGGGTCGTTCCTCGCCTGCTCGTGCGCCCAGCCGCCATGGCTCGCCCCGTTCCCTCAGGCTCTCGGCCGGCCGAGGGCTTCATGAGATGTCGGCAGCCTAGGATCGCCCGGCCCTGTCTGGACCGGTCCGCAGCCTCACTTACCGAGCCTGGGGGAACGCGCGCCCGTTCCTGCACCTCGGCGTTTCTCACCGCCCGTGGCCCGAGCACCGGGAGGGGCGGTCGCGCCGGTAGATTGGCGCCCGTGCCCGAGACCAGCACCGCCCCCGTGACCCATCTCGACACCGTCGCCGTCGCCAAGGAGGACCCCCAGCGCGAGCAGCCCTGGGCGGACCTCGGCCTCAAGGCCGACGAGTACCAGCGGATCCGCGAGATCCTCGGCCGTCGGCCCACCAGCTCCGAGCTGGCGATGTACTCCGTGATGTGGAGCGAGCACTGCTCCTACAAGAGCTCCAAGGTGCACCTCAAGCAGTTCTCCGAGATCCCCCAGCAGACCCCGGCCGGCAGGATGCTCGCCGGCATCGGCGAGAACGCCGGCGTCATCGACATCGGTCAGGGCTACGCCGTCACCTTCAAGGTGGAGAGCCACAACCACCCGTCGTACGTCGAGCCCTACCAGGGCGCCGCGACCGGCGTCGGCGGCATCGTCCGCGACATCCTTGCCATGGGTGCCCGGCCGGTCGCCGTGATGGACCCGCTGCGCTTCGGCCCGCTCGACGCCCCCGACACCCACCGGGTGCTGCCCGGGATCGTCGCCGGCGTCGGCGGCTACGGCAACTGCCTCGGCCTGCCCAACATCGGCGGCGAGGCGGTCTTCGACGAGACCTACCTCGGCAACCCGCTGGTCAACGCGCTGTGCGTCGGCGTGCTCAGGCACGAGGACCTGCACCTCGCCAAGGCCAGCGGTGTCGGCAACCAGGTGATCCTCTACGGCGCCCGCACCGGCGGGGACGGCATCGGTGGCGTCTCCGTGCTGGCGTCCGAGACCTTCGATGCTGACGGTCCCGCCAAGCGGCCCAGCGTGCAGGTCGGCGATCCCTTCATGGAGAAGCTGCTCATCGAGTGCACGCTCGAGATCTTCGCGGCCGGCCTCGTCGCCGGCATCCAGGACCTCGGCGGCGCGGGCCTGTCCTGCGCAACCTCCGAGCTCGCCTCCGCCGGCGACGGCGGCATGCACGTCGAGCTCGACCGGGTCCCGCTGCGCGACTCCACGCTCGCGCCGGAGGAGATCCTGATGAGCGAGTCGCAGGAGCGGATGATGGCCGTCGTCGAGCC
The DNA here is from genome assembly GCF_042653125.1 of Nocardioides sp. GCM10023255. Classification (NCBI taxonomy): domain Bacteria; kingdom Bacillati; phylum Actinomycetota; class Actinomycetes; order Propionibacteriales; family Nocardioidaceae; genus Nocardioides; species Nocardioides sp. GCM10023255. Next base: position 101,496 of record NZ_JBHSHU010000004.1, on the reverse strand, counting down.
CGACGACGTGGCCGCGTTCATGGCGATCTGCGCCAAGTGGGACGTCGAGGCGGTCGTCGTCGGCGAGGTGACCGACACCGGCCGGCTGCACATCGACTGGCACGGCGAGCGGGTCGTGGACGTGCCGCCGCGGACCGTCGCGCACGAGGGGCCGACGTACCAGCGCCCCTTCGCCCGCCCGGACTGGCAGGACGCCCTGCAGGCCGACGCCGCCGAGGCGCTGGCCCGGCCCGCGACCGGCGCCGAGCTGCGCGACACCCTGCTGCGCCTGGTCGCCTCCCCGAACCTCTGCGACAAGTCCTGGATCACCGACCAGTACGACCGCTACGTGCGCGGCAACACCGTGCTCGCCCAGCCCTCCGACAGCGGGATGGTCCGGGTCGACGAGGAGACCAACCTCGGCGTGGCGGTCTCGACCGACTGCAACGGCCGCTTCGCCAAGCTCGACCCGTACGCCGGCGCCCAGCTCGCCCTCGCCGAGTCCTACCGCAACGTCGCGACCGGGGGTGCCACGCCGCTGGCCATCTCCGACTGCCTCAACTTCGGCTCGCCCGAGGACCCTGACGTCATGTGGCAGTTCGCCGAGGCCTGCCGCGGCCTGAAGGACGCCTGCCTCGAGCTCGGGATCCCGGTCACCGGCGGCAACGTCAGCCTCTACAACCAGACCGGCGAGACGGCGATCCTGCCCACCCCGGTGGTCGCCGTGCTCGGCGTGATCGAGGACGTCACCGCGCGGACGCCGTCGGCGTGGGCCTCGGCCGGGGAGCGGGTGTTCCTGCTCGGCGAGACGCGCGAGGAGCTCTCCGGCTCGGAGTGGGCGCACGTGGTGCACGGGCACCTCGGTGGTCGCCCGCCGCGGGTCGACCTGGCCGCCGAGAAGGCGCTCGCCGAGCTGCTGCGCGACGGGGTCGGGCTGCTCTCCAGCGCCCACGACCTCTCCGACGGCGGCCTGGGCCAGGCGCTGGTCGAGGCGGCGCTGCGCCACGACGTCGGGGCGACGGTCTCGCTGCCCGGCGACGCGTTCGTCGACCTCTTCGCCGAGTCGGCCGCGCGGGTGCTGGTCACCGTCGCTGCGGGCGACGAGGACCGGCTGGCCGAGCTCGCCGCGCGTCACGGCGTGCCGCTCACCGCCCTGGGCACGACCGGCGGTGACGCCGTGGTCGTCGAGGGCCTCTTCGACGTCCCGCTCGCCGAGCTGCGCGAGGCCTGGACCGCCACGCTGCCGGCCGCGCTCGCCTGACGTTCCCGATCGGGTCGTGCGCCCCAGCCGCGCCACGGCGCGTTCCCGGGCACGCGACCCGTCGCTGCGAGGATGAGGTCGTGACCGACGCGCGGACCATCAGCTACGGCGACGACCCCAGCCAGTACGGCGAGCTCTCGCTGCCCGACGGCACCCCCCGCGGGGTGGTCGTGGTCGTGCACGGCGGCTTCTGGAAGGCGGAGTACGACCTCTCCCTCGGGCGCCCGCTCGCGGCGAGCCTGGTCGGGCACGGGTGGGCCGCGTGGAACCTCGAGTACCGCCGGGTCGGCCCGGCCGGGTCGAGGGGGGCGGGCGGCGGCTCGCCGACCACGCTCGACGACGTCGCCGCCGGCATCGACCGGCTCGCGGACCTCGAGCTGGACCTCGGCACCGTGGTCGCCCTCGGCCACTCTGCCGGCGGCCACCTCGCCGCCTGGGCCGCGTCCCGCCGCCGGTTCGCGCGCTGGGAGGACGGCGTCGACGTCACGGCCGTGATCTCCCAGGCGGGGGTGCTCGACCTGCGCGCGGCGTACGTCGAGGGGCTCGGCGGCGGTGCGGTCGAGGCCCTCCTCGGTCACCCGCCCGGGCCCGGCGACGACCCGGCCGACCCCGCCCGCCAGGTGCCCCTCGACGTACCCCTCTGGTGCGTGCACGGCCGCGCGGACGACATCGTGCCGATCAGCCAGTCGCGGGGGTACGTCGAGTCGGCCACCGCCGCCGGGGCGCGCGCCGAGCTGGTCGAGGTCGAGGGCGACCACTTCGTGGTGATCGACACCGGCTCCGAGGCGTGGCGGCGCACCCTCGCGATCCTCGACGCCCTCGCCTGAGAGTCGTGCCGGTCGGGGTGCGCCCGAGCGCGCGCCCAGCCGCGCGACTCGTCAGGGGACCAGGTGCTCCGCGATGGCCAGCGACGACGTCGCGGCCGGTGACGGGGCGTTGCGGACGGCGGTGACCCGCCCCAGCCGGCTGATCCGGAAGTCGTCGACGAGGCTGCCGTCGCGGTCCAGCGCCTGCGCCCGCACGCCGGCGTGCCGCCCGTCGACGTCGGCGACGGTGAGCTCGGGCAGGTAGCGCCGGGCGCCGGCCACGAACGCCCGCCGGGACAGCGACCCACGCATCTCCGTCAGCCCCATCCGCCAGTGCTGCCGGGCCATCCGGCGGAACCCCGGCCAGGCCAGCGTCTCGGCCAGGTCGCGCAGCACCACGTCGGAGCGGCGGTAGCCCTCGCGGGCGGTCGAGAGCACGGCGTTCGGGCCGATGTCGACGGTGCCGTCGACGCGACGGGTGAAGTGCACGCCGAGGAACGGGTAACGCGGGTCGGGCACGGGGTAGACCAGCCCGCGCACCAGGTGCGCGCGGTCGGGCCGCATCGTGAGGTACTCACCGCGGAACGGCACGATCGCCGGCTCCGCGGCGTCCCCGGCCAGCCGGGCCACCCGGTCGGACTGCAGGCCGGCGCAGACGACGAGGTGGTCCAGCTCGTGCCGCTCACCGCCGGCGGTCACCCGGACCACGTCACCCGCCCGCTCGATCTCCTCGACCTCGGTGCCCAGGAGCAGCCGGCCGCCGCCGGCCACGACGTCCTCGGCGTACGCCCGGGTGACCGCGACGAAGTCGACGATCGCGGTCGAGGGCGAGTGCAGGCCGGCGACCCCGGTGACGTGGGGCTCGTGCTCGCGGATCCCCGCCGCGGAGAGCCAGCGCAGCCCGGGGACGCCGTTGCGCGTCGCCCGCTCCTCGATCGCGCGCAGCCGCGGCACCTCGTCGTCGGTGAGTGCGACGACGGTCTTGCCGCACTCGACGTACTCGATCCCCCGCTCCTGGCAGTACTCCCGGAGCAGGCCGACGCCGCGTCGGCACAGCCGGGCCTTGAGGGAGTCGGCCGGGTAGTAGAGGCCGGCGTGCACGACGCCGCTGTTGTGACCGGTCTGGTGCCGGCCCACCTCGGGCTCCTTGTCGAAGACCGTGACCTCGACCCCCGGCCGGGTCTCCAGCAGCCGCCGGGCGACCGCCAGCCCGACGATCCCGGCCCCCACGACGCCGACGCGCCTCTCGTCCCCGCTCACCCGCCGAGGGTACGACGGCCCCACCGTGCGGACCTTCGACCCGTGGCGGCAGCCCGGTCGCCGTGCGACGGTGGACCGGCCCCGTCCACCCGAGGAGAATCGCGCATGCCCGTGTTCACCCGGAAGTCCTCCGAGCGCTCCACCCGCGAGGTCCGCATCATCGACGACGCCGAGGTCGAGTCGCTGGACCGCTGGTTCCGGGCCGCCAACTACCTCGCGGTCGGCCAGATCTACCTGCTGGACAACCCGCTGCTCGAGCGGCCGCTGGTGGCCGAGGACGTCAAGCCGCGACTGCTCGGCCACTGGGGCACCACGCCGGGCCTCAACCTGGTGTGGGCGCACCTGAACCGGCTCATCCGGCAACGCGACCTCGACGCGATCTTCCTCGCCGGGCCCGGCCACGGTGGGCCCGCCGCCGTCGCGAACGCCTGGCTGGAGGGCACCTACAGCGAGGTCTACCCGCACATCGGCCACGACCGGGAGGGCATGCAGGGCCTCTTCCGGCAGTTCTCCTTCCCGGGCGGCATCCCCAGCCACGTGGCGCCCGAGACGCCGGGCTCGATCCACGAGGGCGGCGAGCTCGGCTACGTCCTCTCCCACGCGTACGGCGCGGCGATGGACAACCCCGACCTCGTGGTGGCCGCGGTGGTCGGCGACGGCGAGTTCGAGACCGGTCCGCTGGCGGCGTCGTGGCACGCCAACAAGTTCGTCGACCCGGTGCGCGACGGGGCGGTGCTGCCGATCCTGCACCTCAACGGCTACAAGATCGCCAACCCCACGGTGGCCGCGCGGATCCCGCGCGAGGAGCTCGAGAGCCTGCTGCGCGGCTACGGCCACGAGGTGCTCACCGTCGAGGGCGACGACCCGCGGGAGGTGCACCGGCAGCTGGCAGCGGCCCTGGACCGGGCGCACGACACGATCCGGGACATCCAGCGCGAGGCCCGGGAGACCGCCGGCCGGCGCGACGTCGTACGCCGCCCGTGGCCGATGGTCCTGCTGGTGACCCCGAAGGGGTGGACCGGCCCGAAGGTGGTCGACGGGCTGCAGGTCGAGGGGACCTGGCGGTCCCACCAGGTGCCGCTGGCCGAGACCCGGCAGAACGCCGAGCACCGGGCGATCCTGGAGGAGTGGCTGCGCTCCTACCGCCCCGAGGAGCTGTTCGACGCCACCGGTGCGCCGGCCGAGGACCTGCGGGCGCTGGCGCCGGTCGGTGCGCGCCGGATGAGCGCGAACCCGCACGCCAACGGGGGGCTGCTGCGGGTGCCGCTGCACCTGCCCGACTTCCGCACCCACGCCGTCGAGGTCACCGAGCCCGGCGCCTCGATCCACGAGCCGACCCGGGTGCTGGGCCGCTACCTCGTGGACGTGGTGCGCGACAACGACTCCAGCTTCCGGATCTTCGGGCCGGACGAGACCGCGTCGAACCGGCTGGACGCGGTCTACGAGGTCACCGACAAGGTCTTCGCCGGGGAGATCCGTGACAGCGACGAGCACCTCGCCCGCTCGGGCCGGGTGATGGAGATCCTCTCCGAGCACACCTGCCAGGGCTGGCTGGAGGGCTACCTGCTCACCGGCCGGCACGGGCTGTTCAGCTGCTACGAGGCGTTCATCCACCTCGTCGACTCGATGTTCAACCAGCACGCGAAGTGGCTCAAGACCACCCGCGACCTGTCCTGGCGGCCGCGCATCTCCAGCCTCAACTACCTGCTGAGCTCGCACGTGTGGCGCCAGGACCACAACGGGTTCTCCCACCAGGACCCCGGGTTCATCGACCACGTCGTGAACAAGAAGGCCGAGGTGGTCCGCGTCTACCTGCCGCCGGACACCAACACCCTGCTCTCGACGATGCAGCACTGCCTGGCGAGCGAGCACTACGTGAACGTCGTGGTGGCCGGCAAGCAGCCGGTGTTCGACTGGCTCGACGCCGAGGCGGCCGACCTCCACTGCGCGCGCGGGCTGGGCATCTGGGAGTGGGCCTCCAACGACGACGGCGAGCCCGACGTGGTGATCGGCTGCGCGGGCGACGTCCCCACCCTGGAGGCGCTCGCCGCGGTGTCGATCCTGCGCGAGCACCTGCCGTCGCTGAGGATCCGTTTCGTCAACGTGGTCGACCTGATGCGGCTGCAGGACGAGAAGGAGCACCCGCACGGCCTCTCCGACCGCGACTTCGACACGCTGTTCACGACCGACAAGCCCGTGATCTTCGCCTACCACGGCTACCCGTGGCTGATCCACCGGCTGACCTACCGCCGCACCAACCACCACAACCTGCACGTGCGCGGCTACAAGGAGGAGGGCACCACCACGACGCCCTTCGACATGGTGATGATGAACGAGATCGACCGCTACCACCTGGTCATGGACGTCATCGACCGGGTCCCCGGGCTCGGGTCCCGCGCGGCCGTGCTGCGCCAGCAGATGGGCGACACCCGGCGGCGGGCCCGCCAGTGGACCCGCGAGCACGGCGACGACCTGCCCGAGGTGCGGGAGTGGAGCTGGAGCGAGCTCTCGTCCCCGGGGCACGGGCGCTCGCCGTCGACGACCGCGACCGCCCTGGGGCCGGACCGCGGATGAGGCCGCCCCCCCCTTGTAACGCGGTGTCCACGGCACTGGTGCGGTGCCGCAACCCCGCACCAGTGACGTGGACACCGCGTTACAAGCGGCCGGCCAGCACCGCCACCACCTGCCGCGCGATCGCGAGCTCCTCGTTGGTCGGCACCACGAGCACGGTCACGGGGGAGGAGTCGGGGGAGATGACCCGCGGGCCGGCGGCGGGCGCCGCGTTGCGGGCCGGGTCGACCGCGACCCCGAGCCGCGTGAGCCCCGCCAGGGCGTCCGCACGCAGCCGCGGCACGTGCTCGCCGACCCCGGCAGTGAGCACCACGGCATCGGCGCCCCCGAGCACGGCCAGGTAGGCCCCGACGTACTTCCGCAGCCGGTGGCAGTAGACGTCGTACGCCGTCCGCGCGGCCGCCTCGCCCGCGTCGACGGCCGCCAGCAGGTCGCGGAAGTCGTGGCAGCCCGCCAGCCCCTCGAGGCCCGAGCGGTGGTGCAGCAGGTCCTCGAGGTCGTCGAGGCCGAAGCCGGCGTGCCGCACCAGGTGCAGCAGGATGCCGGGGTCGAGGTCGCCGGCGCGGGTCCCCATCACGAGCCCTTCGAGCGGTGTCAGCCCCATCGACGTGTCGACCGGACGTCCTCCGCGGATCGCCGCCGCGGAGGCGCCGTTGCCGAGGTGGAGCGTGACCAGGGCCAGCCCGTCGGGGTCCCGGCCGAGGAGCCCAGCGGCCTCGGCGGCGACGTACGCGTGGCTGATCCCGTGCGCGCCGTACCTCCTGATCTCCTCCCGCTCGGCCAGCCCGCGCTCGAGGGCGTACGTCGCCGCCGGCGCCGGCAGGTCGGCGAAGAAGGCCGTGTCGAAGGCGGCGACCTGCGGCAGGGAGGGGTACGCCGCCCTGGCGCTGCGGATCCCGTCGACCGCAGGCGGGTTGTGCAGCGGGGCGAGCCTGGCCAGCCGCTCGATCTCGGCGAGCACGTCGTCGTCGACCACGAGCGTGCGGGTGAGCCGCGGCCCGCCGTGCACGACCCGGTGCCCGACGGCCGCGAGCTGCGCCTCGGTGACGCCGGAGGAGTCGAGGGCGTCGTGGACGGCGGTGAGCGCGGCCCGGTGGTCGTCGGCGGCGAGCTCCCGCCGCTGCGTGCCGTCGGTGTCGGTGTGGGTCAGCCGGGCGTCGCCGCTGCCGATCCGCTCCACGATCCCGTGGACCGCCGCGGCGCCGGTGCCCGGGTCGACGACCTGGTACTTCAGCGACGACGAGCCGGCGTTGAGGACCAGCACCTGCTGCGCCATCGCGGCCTCCCTCGTCGGTGGGCTCCCACGCTAGGGCTCAGGCGGGGACCGGTGCGACCGACTCGGCGACCGCCTCGTCCTCGGCCTGCTCCGGCGCCCCGGTGCTCCACTGGCTGGGCCGCGGCACCCGGCGGACGCTGCCGCTCAGCGTCGGGATCAGCGCCACGAGCGCGGTCAGCCCGCCGAGCACGGCCACCGCGGCCGACCCGCCGAGGCCGGAGAGGAGCACGCCGGCGAGCACGGGAGCCAGCGGCATGGTCGACATCGACACGAACTGCATCGTCGACTGCACCCGGCCCTGCAGGGCGTCCGGCGTCACCGCGACCCGGTAGGCACCGATGCCCGCGTTGCCGGCGGGGTTGAGCAGCATGCCCAGGCCGAGCGCCGCGGCGACCACGGCGGGCTGGTTCCACAACACCATCGGGACCACGAGCGGCACGAACGCCCACCCGCACAGGATGGTCAGCCACCCGGTGGCGAACCGGTCGATGATCCACGGCGCCGCGATCGCGCCCAGGATCCCCGCGACGCCGGCGACCGTCTCGACCAGCCCGATGTGGACCGGGTCGAAGCCGCCCTCGATGAGCCGCAGGATCGCGACGAAGAAGAGCGCGTTGACGGCGAGGTTGACCAGCGCGGCCCAGGTCAGCAGGACCCGGAAGAACGGCCGGCCCCAGATGAACCGCATCCCCTCGGCGATGTCGGCACGCGGCTTGCGCCGGGGGCCGGTCCGCGCGGGCGCGGCCAGGTCGGTGCGGATCCGGCCGAGGAGGAACCAGGAGACCGCGAAGCTGACCGCGTCGGCGGCGAACGGCAGCCAGCGCGTCACGCCGTACAGCAGTCCTCCGAGCGGGCCGCCGACCAGCGCCGCGACGTGCTGGCGGGCCTGGTTCTGGCTCAGCGCGGTGGGCAGGTCCTCGCGGGGGACGACCGAGCGGACCGCGGCGATCTCCGCGGGGCTGAACAGGCCGGCGCCGATCCCGGTCAGCAGCGCCACCACGAGCAGGTGCGGCACGGTGAGGGCGTCGCGCACGCCGGCGACGACCAGCGACCCGTACAGGAGGACGCCGGAGGCGCTGGAGGCCCGCATCAGCAGGCGCCGGTCGACCCGGTCGGCCCAGACCCCGGCCGGCAGCAGCGTGCCGGCCATGCCCAGCAGGAAGAGCGCCTCGCTCGCGGCGGCGATGGTGGCCGACCCGGTGAGCTGGTAGGCGAGCAGCGGGAACACGAACATGCTCACCCGGCTCCCGAGCTCGGAGACGGTCTGCCCGACCCAGAGCACGGTGAAGTCGCGGTTGCGGGCGAGGGCGCGGTAGCTGGTCATGTTCCGCACGATATGGTGCGCATCAGAAGTTGCGCAAGAGTTATTGCGCAATTGTTGGTGCGGATCTGGGTAGACTGGGGGCATGGCGACGTACGACGACCCGCGGATCCTGCGCGCGGTCGCCCACCCCACCCGCAACCGGATCCTGTCCGAGCTGTTCGCGTCCGGGTCGCTGCGCGCGGCCGACATCGCCCGCGAGCTGGGCATCCCCGCGAACCAGGCCAGCTTCCACCTGCGCCAGCTCGCGAAGTACGGCCTGATCGAGGAGGCCCCCGACGAGGCCCGCGACCAGCGGGACCGGGTCTGGCGGCTCGCCGACGCCGACGGGATCAGCTTCCGCACCCGGGACATGCTCGAGCAGCCCGGCGGCCGGGCGGCGTACGCCGTGTTCCAGCGCAACGCCGTCGCCTGGGGGCACCACCTGGTCGACGTGGCCCTGGCCCACGACCCGGGGAAGCAGCCCCACAAGAGCGTCTCGGAGTGGGCCCTGCGGCTCACCCCCGAGGAGTCCGACGAGCTGCTGCAGGAGATGTCCGAGGTCGTCGAGCGCTGGCGCCGCAAGACCCAGGGCGCGGGGGAGGGGCGGCTGACCTACTCCGTCTACCAGCTGATCCAGCCCTACCCCGGGCCGGAGCCGGACGGCGTCGACGAGCCGGGCGACGCCGGCCGGGCCGACGGTGACGGCGACCCGGTTACCTAGGATCGCCGCGTGCCCGCCCGACTCCGCCCCGCCGACCCCGCCGCCGTGGCCGAGGCCCGCGCCCGCCTCGACGCGGGTGACGCCGCGCCGGCCGACCTGCGGCTGCTGACCAAGCACTACCTCGCGCTGCTGGAGTCCCGGGCGCCGGGCAGGTCGGTCGAGGTGCGCGTCCCGCCGTACGCCGCCGTGCAGGTCGTCGAGGGCGTCCGGCACACCCGTGGCACCCCGCCCGCCGTCGTGGAGATGGACGCCGAGACCTGGATCGCCCTCGCCACCGGCGCCCTCGACTGGCCCACCGCCGCCGGCTCCGCCCGGGTCCGCGCCTCCGGCGAGCGCGCCGACCTCACGCCGTACCTCCCGTTCCCCTGAGATAGTCCGGCACGTTTCGTCGCCCCGGGTCGGAAGTTCCGCGTCCATGGTCTGCCGGACGTCGGGACACGTGCGGGACCATCCCTCGCAGAACCCCTCCGACCCGCCCGGATAGGTTGACCCGCATGAGTGAGTACGACGTGGACGGCATCAGGGACAAGGTGGCCGGGGTCCTGCCAGGCATCCGTCAGGATCTCGAGGACCTGGTGCGCATCGAGTCGGTCAGCGCCGATCCCGCGCGGGCGGCCGAGGTGCAGCGCAGCGCCGAGGCCGTGGCCGAGCTGTTCCGGGCCGAGAGCTTCGAGTCGGTCGAGATCGTGAGCGTCGACGGCGGCGCCCCGGCGGTCATCGCGCACAAGCCGGGCCCCGCGGGCTCCCCGACCGTGCTGCTCTACGCCCACCACGACGTCCAGCCCGAGAACGACCACGCCGACTGGGACTCCCCGCCCTTCGAGCCGACCGAGCGCGACGGCCGCCTCTACGCCCGTGGCGCGGCCGACGACAAGGCCGGCATCGCGGCCCACCTCGGCGCCCTGCGGGTGTACGGCGACGACCTGCCCGTGGGCGTCACCATGTTCATCGAGGGCGAGGAGGAGGTCGGCTCCGAGACCCTCCCGGCGCTGCTGAAGGAGCACCAGGACAAGCTCGCGGCCGACGTCATCGTGATCGCCGACTCCGGCAACTGGGACATCGGCGTCCCGGCCCTCACCACCAGCCTGCGCGGCCTGGTCCGCGTCGACGTCGAGGTCCGCACCCTGACCCACGCCGTGCACTCCGGCATGTGGGGCGGGCTGGTGCCCGACGCGCTGATGACCCTCTCCCGGGTCGTCGCGAGCCTGCACGACGATCGCGGCAACGTGGCGGTGCAGGGCCTGCACAGCGGCCCCGCCGCCGACGTGGAGTACCCCGAGGAGCGGCTGCGCGCCGAGTCGGGCGCGATCTCGACCATCGAGTGGATCGGCGAGGGCTCGAGCGTCGAGCGGCTGTGGACCAAGCCGTCGATCAGCATCACCGGCCTCGACGCCCCCAAGGTCGACGGCGCCAGCAACACGCTGGTGCCCGCCGCCCGGGCGAAGATCTCGATGCGCATCGCCCCCGGCGACACCACCGAGAACGCCCTGGCCTGCCTCCGGGCCCACCTGGAGTCCCACGTCCCGTGGGGTGCCGAGCTGAAGGTCACCGTCGTCGACACCGGCGAGGCCACCCAGATCGACGCGACCGGCCCGGCGTACGACGCCGCGCGCAGCGCGTTCACCGAGGCGTGGGACGGCACCGAGCCGGTCGACATGGGCGTCGGCGGGTCCATCCCGTTCATCGCCGAGTTCCTCGAGGCGTTCCCCCGCGCGAGCGTGCTGGTGACCGGCGTCGAGGACCCCGACACCCGCGCCCACGGCGCCAACGAGGGCCTCCACCTCGCGGAGTTCGAGCGGGTCGTCCTCGCCGAGGCGCTGCTGCTGCACAACCTCGGCAACCTGTAGCCCGACCGCCCCGTGCGCGCCGCGACCCTGGCCTTCCTCGCCGGGCACCGGCGCGCCCGGGTCGGGTCGCTCACCGACCGGCTGGTCGCGACCATCGAGGCCAGCAACCCGGGCTACCGGGCCACCCGCCTGGTGCCGCGCGCGGACCTCTGGGACTCCTGCCACGACAACATCGGGCGGGTGCTCGAGCTGCTGGCGACGGCCGTCGAGGGGCGTGCGGCCCCGCCCGAGGGTGATCCGGCGTACGACGCGGCGCGGGCCACCGGCCGCCGCCGGGCCGAGCAGGGCCTGCCCCTCGACGACGTGCTGCGCTCCTTCCGGATGGGCGGCCGGCTGATCTGGGACGACCTGGTCGAGCAGGCCCACGCCACGCTGGACGCCGCCGAGCTGCGCGAGGTCGGCACCCGCCTGTGGGAGGTGGTCGACGAGACCTCCGCGCAGGTGGCGGCCGCCTACCACGTGGCCGAGCGCGCGGCGGTGCGCGCCGACGAGCAGCTGCGCGCGGAGCTGTGGGAGGGCCTGCTCAGTGGTCGGGCCGGCGACCCCGGCTTCGCCCACGAGGCCGCCCGCATCCTCGACGTCCCGGTCGTCGGCGGCTACGTGGTGGTGGTCGGTCCCCGCCTCGACAGCGCCCGGCTCGAGCGGCTGCTCGGGCCGTGCCCCTCGGTGTGGGTACGCCGCAGCGGGGGCGTCGTCGGGCTGGTGGCGCTCGCCGGCCGACCGGCCGCGCCCGTCTACGCGACGCTCGCAGAGCGGGCCGAGGGGCCGGCCGGCGTCTCCGCGGTGGTGGCCGGCCTGGCCGGCGTCGACGCCGGGATGCGGCAGGCGACGCTCGCGCTGCGCACGGTCGACGGCGGGGCGGGCGTGGTCGCCTTCGACGACCGCCTGCCGGAGGCGCTGCTGCTCACCTCGCCCGAGGTCGCCGGGCGGCTGGTCGCGGTGTGGCTGGGCCCGCTGCTGGCCCTGCCGGCCGCCGAGCAGGGGCCGCTGCTGGACACGCTCCACGCCTGGGTGGCCACGGCGGGCTCGACCAGCCACACGGCGGCGCGCGTGCACTGCCACCGCAACACCGTCATCAACCGGCTGCGCCGGATCGCCACGCTCATCGGCCAGGACCGGCTCGACCCGGGCCGGGACGACGCAGTGCCACCCCTGGAGCTCGCCCTCGCGCTCCGCGCCCTCGGGGCGGGGCTGCACCGCTGACCCAGTCGTTGTGCGAGCTGCACAACGGCGGGGCGCCGATCGTGGGCACGCCGGGCATGGCGCACCGGCGTGACGGCTGTCACGCTGGTCCCGGGAGGGAGCACGAGCCCGGCACGCCGGGAACGACGCTCTGGAGGCTGGTCGATGACCCCGCACGTGACCCCGCACGCCCCGTCCGACCCGGTGTCCCTGCGGCGCCGCAGCTTCGTCGGCTACGTCCTCGGCGGTGCCACCCTCGTCGCCGCCGCCGACCTCGGGCTCGTCGACGCCGCGGCCGCCGTCCCGACCCCGCCGCAGCCCGCGGAGCTCTACGACCTCAACGACATGCTGACCGACTCGTGCCGGCCGACCGCGAACCTGATCACGGTCACCGTCCACGAGAACGGCACCGCCTCCTTCGCGCTGCCCCGCATGGAGGTCGGCCAGGGCATCACCACCTCGACGGCGATGCTCATCGCCGAGGAGCTCGAGCTCCCGGTCGAGAAGGTCCACGTCACCCTGGCCCCCGCCCGGCCCGAGCTGGTCTTCAACCAGCTCACCGGCGGGTCGAACACCACGATCTCGACGTACACCCCGATCCGGGTGGCCGCCGCGGTGGCGAAGGCCGCCCTCCTCGACGCCGCTGCGGTCGTGCTCGGTGACACGGTCGCGAACCTGACGGCCCGTGGCGGCGTGGTCCAGGCGCCCGACGGGTCCAGCGTGACCTACGGCGAGCTCGCGACGAGGGCCGCCGCCTCGGAGACGCGCGCGGTCGACGTGCGCCTCAAGGACCCCGGGCAGTTCCGCGTGGTCGGCGTCGGCCACGGCCGGGTCGACGCGCTCGCGGCGGTGACCGGCCGCAAGGAGTTCACGACCGACCTGCAGGTGAAGGGAGCGCTGCCGACCATGGTCTGCCGCGCCCCCACGCTGAACGGCACCCCGAAGCGGCTGCGGAACCGGAAGGCGATCCTCGCGATGCCCGGAGTCAAGGACGTGGCGGTGGTCGACACCGGGGTCGCGGTCCGGGCCAAGACGTTCGGGCAGTGCATCGACGCGATCCGGGCGATGAAGGTGGACTGGGAGGACGGACCGGTCGCCGGTCGGTCCGACGCCGACATCGTCAAGGAGCTGCGGGCCGCCGAGGTCTCCCTGCCCGCGCTGCCGGACAACCCGCTGGCCGAGACGATCGAGCACGACTTCCTGTTCTACTTCCGCAGCAACTCCGCGATGGACACCAACGCGGCGATCGCCGACGTGCGTGCGGACCGGGCGACGATCTGGGCCGGCCTGAAGTCACCGGTCACCGCCCAGGAGCGGATCGCGGAGAGGCTCGGCATGACACCGGCGCAGGTGACGGTGAACGTCGTCCAGGGCGGCGGGTCGTTCGGTCGCCGGCTCTTCTTCGACGGCGCCCTCGAGGCCGCCACGATCTCCCAGGCGATGGGCAAGCCGGTCAAGCTGATGTGGCACCGGGCCGACGACGCCCGGGTCGGCCGCGGCCACCCGATGGCCACCAGCCGGGTCCGCGTCACCCACGCCGGCGGTCAGGTGCTGGCCTTCCAGCAGGCCCACACCAGCGTGCAGACCGACTTCCGGCACGGCCTCGGCGAGATCGTCAGCGCGATGGCCGCCGACCTGCCCGCAGGTCTGGGCAACCTCGGCTTCGCGGAGACGATCTTCGCGCTCACCCAGGAGGTCCCCTACGACTTCGGCGTGGTCTCCCAGACGCTGACCGAGACCGACGACCGCTTCAACACCGGCTCGATGCGCAACATCTACTCGCCCGACGTACGCACCGCGGGAGAGCTGATGGTCGACCAGCTGGCCGCGGCGTTGAAGCAGGACCCCTACGAGTTCCGGAAGGCCAACCTGCGCAACGACCGGGTCCGGGCGGTGCTCGACAAGGTCGCCGACGCGGGTCGCTGGGGGCGCACGATGCGCGCTGGCACGGCCCAGGGCATCGCCGTCCACAAGGAGTACAAGGGCGCCAGCGCCTGCCTGGTGGAGATCGACTGCCGGCCCGCGACCGTCGGCCGCGACATCCACCACGGCGTCGGCGGCCCCCGGGTCACCAAGGTCGTCTTCGCCATCGACGTGGGCCTGGTGGTGAACCCACGGGGCCTGGAGGCGCAGATGCAGGGCGGCATCAACGACGGCATCGCGCTCGCGCTGACCTCCAGCCTGCACCTGCGTGACGGGCACTTCCTCGAGGCCAGCTGGGACAACTACTTCTACACGCGCCAGTGGAACACCCCGCCCGAGGTGGAGGTCCACCTGATGCCCTCCGACAGCGGGCAGCCCGGCGGCGCCGGCGAGGCAGGGGTGGCGGCCACGTTCGCCGCGGTCGCCTGCGCCTACGCCCGGGCCACCGGCCACGTGCCGTCGTACTTCCCGATCAACCACCGCGACCCGCTGGAGTTCCGGCCCAAGCCTGTCGTCCCCCCGATCCCGCAGTCGCCCACCAACGGGCTCAAGCTCACCTACTGAGGAGCACCCGATGCCCAAGCAGACCTTCGTCCTCAACGGCAAGAGCATCACCGTCGACGTCCACGACGACGTCCGGATCCTGTGGGTGCTGCGCGACCTGCTCGGGGTCACCGGCCCCAAGTACGGCTGCGGCATCAACGTCTGCAAGGCGTGCACGTCGCACATCAACGGCCGCGCCTTCAACCCCTGCTCGGTGCGCGTCGGTGACCTCCGCCCCGGCGACGAGGTGACCACGATCGAGGGCCTGCCCGACACGGTCGGCGCGGACCTGCACCCGATGCAGCAGGCCTGGCTGGACCGCGACGTCGCCCAGTGCGGCTACTGCCAGCCCGGCCAGATCATGGCCGCGGTCGCGCTGGTCAGGAAGGTACGCCGCGAGGGCCGGTCGATCACCGAGGCCGACCTCGACGGCATCCGGAACATCTGCCGCTGCGGCACCTACACCCGCATCCGGGAGGCGATCAGGCAGGGCGAGCGCCACATGTGAGCGGGGTCGGCGTCAGCAGGGCGGGGCGGCCGGCAGCAGGACCCGGAAGGTGCTGCCCTTGCCGAGCTCGGACTCGAGCTCGATACGGCCCTTGTGCCGCTGCACGATGCGGCTCACGATCGCCAGGCCGAGGCCGGTCCCCGGCTGTGCCAGGGCCGCGGGGTTGGAGCTGCGGAAGAACTCCGCGAACAGCTGGTGCTGGTCCTCGGGGGAGATCCCGAGGCCGTCGTCGCTGCACTGCAGCAGGATCTCGTCGCCGCAGGCGGCGAGCTCGATGGTCACGTGACCCCCCTCGGGGGTGTACTTCACGGCGTTGCTGACCAGGTTGGCGCAGACCCGGTCCAGCTCGTCGTGGTCGCCGCAGGCCAGCACCGGCTCCCGGGGTGCCTCGACGTCGAGGCGGATGTCCTTGCGCTCGGCCGCCACGGAGTTCAGGTCCACGACCTCGTCGACGATGCTCCGCAGGTCCACCGGCGCCGGGATGACCGGGTTGTCGGGGTCGCCCACCTTGGACAGCAGCAGCAGGTCCTCCACGACGCGGACCATCCGCTGCGCCCCGCGGTCCATCGCAGCCAGCGAGGCGCGCGTGGTGCCGGTCAGGTCGGGTGAGGAGTCGAGCATCTCGAGATGCCCCAGGATCGCGGTGAGCGGGTTCTTCAGCTCGTGGGAGACCGTCGCGATCAGCTGGCTCTTGTAGGTGTCGAGGGCCTGCAGCTCCTCGACCAGCTGGTGCTCGCGCTCGAAGTTGCGGGCGTTGAGGATCGCCCGGCCCAGGTCGTGGCCGATGTCCCGCGCGGCGTCGCTCTCGACGCTGGTCCAGTCGGCGTCGCCGTCGGCGCGGGTGAGCACGAGGTTGCCCAGGCACTCCGGCCCGGCGCCGAGCGGGGCGAACAGCAGCGAGCCGATGCCGATCGTCTCGAGGAAGTGGAGGATCTGGTCGCCCTCCTCCGCGTTGATCGAGGGGCCGAACGGACGGCCTCGCTGCACGATCTCCACCCGCTGGCCGTCCCAGGCCCGTCGGGCGGCGGCCTCGGCGATCCGCACCAGGTCGCCGGTCAGCTCGATCTCGATGCCGAGCGCGGAGTAGACCGCGCCCGTCCCGTGACCGTCCTCGTCGATGGTCTGGATCCACAGGCCGCGCGCCTGGAACCCCTCCATCAGCGCCCCGCGGATGTCGCTGAGGATGCGGTCGAGGCGCAGCTGGGCACTCGCGTGCCGGACGACCTCGCGCGCCGCCTCCGCGAGCCGGACCTTGTGGGCGAGCGCCTCCCGCTCGAGCGCGGTGATGACGGCCCGACCGGCCTGCTCGGCGTACCGCTGGAGCAGCTGGCGGCGGGCCGTGCCGGGACGTCGCCCGTCGTCGGGCAGGTCGATGGCGAGGGTGCCGCGCAGGGCGCCGAGCTCGTCGTACAGCGGGGCGATCAGCAGGTCGAGCGGATGCCAGGCGTCCGGGTCGGACGACGGCGTGATGTCGGGGACCCACCACGACTCCCCGACCTCGGCGTCGAGCCGCTCGTGCGGGACGAAGCGCAGCAGGCCCCACTCGTCGGCCTTCACGATCTCGCGCTCGAGCCGGTCGACGGGCGTGCGGGTGCCCAGCAGCTGCTCGCGTGCCTCGTCGCTGCCGGCGACCGCCATCACCTCGAGGCGTCCGTCGTCGCGGACGACGCTGATCGCGGCGACCCCGAACCCCGCCAGCTGGGTCACGCCCTCGGCGATGGTCTGCAGCGCCTCGCGCGAGGCGTCGTACCACTCGCCCTGCTGCGCGGGGCGTGGCTCTAAGTCGGTGTGATGCCCGGTCATCTGGTCTCGCTGTCCCCCTGGTGTGACCCACCTTACGGTCATTCACCCTTTCGGGCACCCGAAACGCCTTCTGAGTGATCGACGAATGGGACTGGACCAGTCACGGCCCTAGACTCGGAGCCGTGCCCTACCAGAGCAGCACGCGCAAGGGTGGCGACGGCCGACTGACGGCGGCGCTGGACCCGCACGAGCAGGGACCCCAGGACGCCTGTGGGGTGTTCGGTGTCTGGGCCCCCGGCGAGGACGTCGCCAAGCTGACCTACTTCGGCCTCTACGCCCTGCAGCACCGCGGGCAGGAGTCGGCCGGGATCGCGGTCAGCAACGGGCGCCAGATCCTGGTCTACAAGGACATGGGCCTGGTCAGCCAGGTCTTCGACGAGTCCACGCTGGAGTCCCTCAAGGGGCACCTCGCGATCGGCCACTCGCGCTACTCCACGACCGGTGCCAGCACCTGGGAGAACGCCCAGCCGACGTTCCGGCCCACGGGGGACGGCTCGATCGCGCTCGGCCACAACGGCAACCTGATCAACACCCACGACCTCGCCCAGATGGTCAGCGACCTCCCCGGTCCCAGCGACGAGCTCGAGCTGCACGCCAAGAACCTCGAGTCGTCCACCAACGACACCGGGCTGGTGACCGCGCTGCTGGCGCACCACCCGGACACCTCGCTCGAGCAGCGGGCCCTGGAGATCCTCCCGCAGCTGCGCGGCGCCTTCTGCTTCGTGTGGATGGACGAGGACACGCTGTACGCCGCCCGCGACCCGCAGGGCATCCGCCCGCTGGTGCTGGGCCGGCTGGAGCGCGGCTGGGTCGTGGCCAGCGAGGACGCCGCCCTGGCGACCATCGGCGCCAGCGTGGTGCGCGAGGTCGAGCCCGGCGAGATGCTGGTCATCGACGAGAACGGCCTGCGCTCGCACCGCTTCGCCGAGGCCGCCCCCAAGGGCTGCGTGTTCGAGTACGTCTACCTCGCCCGGCCCGACGCGACGATCAGCGGCCGCAGCGTCCACGAGGCGCGGGTCGAGATGGGCCGCGAGCTGGCCCGCCAGTTCCCCGTCGAGGCCGACCTGGTCATGCCGGTCCCGGAGTCCGGGACGCCGGCGGCGGCAGGGTACGCCGAGGAGAGCGGGATCCCGTTCGGCCAGGGCTTCGTGAAGAACGCCTACGTCGGCCGCACCTTCATCCAGCCGAGCCAGACCCTGCGCCAGCTCGGCATCCGGCTCAAGCTCAACGCGCTGGAGCACATGATCCGCGGCAAGCGGATCGTGGTGGTCGACGACTCGATCGTGCGCGGCAACACCCAGCGCGCCCAGGTGCGGATGCTCCGCGAGGCCGGCGCCCTGGAGGTGCACGTGCGGATCTCCAGCCCGCCGGTGAAGTGGCCGTGCTTCTACGGCATCGACTTCGCGACCCGGGCCGAGCTCATCGCCAACGGCCTCGACGTCGACGAGATCGCGGCCAGCGTGGGCGCGGACAGCCTCGGCTACATCTCCCTGGAGGGGATGATCGAGGCGACCAAGGTGCCCGCGGAGCGGCTCTGCAAGGCCTGCTTCACCGGGGAGTACCCCATCGAGCTCCCCGACGAGAGCCTCCTGGGCAAGCACCTGCTGGAGACGTCGCTGACCTCGCCGACGGCGGGCAAGGCGCTGCCCGTCCTCAACAATCCCTGACAGACACCCCCGAGCCAGGAGACCTTGTGACCCAGCCTCCCGCCGACCATGCCCAGACCGCCGGGGCCTACGCCGAGGCCGGGGTCTCGATCGAGGCGGCCGACAAGGCCATCGAGCTGATGAAGGGGTGGGTCGACAAGGCCCGCCGGCCGGAGGTGATCGGCGGCCTGGGCGGCTTCGCCGGGCTCTTCGACGCCACCGCGCTCACCCGCTACCGCCGGCCGCTGCTGGCCACGTCGACCGACGGCGTCGGCACCAAGGTCGCGATCGCCCAGGCGATGGACGTCCATGACACCATCGGCTTCGACCTGGTCGGCATGGTCGTCGACGACCTGGTCGTCTGCGGCGCCGAGCCGCTGTTCATGACCGACTACATCGCCACCGGCCGGGTCGTCCCCGAGCGGATCGCCGCGATCGTCAAGGGCATCGCCGAGGCCTGCGTCGTCGCGGGCTGTGCGCTGGTGGGCGGTGAGACCGCCGAGCACCCCGGCCTGCTCGGGCCGGACGAGTACGACGTCGCCGGCGCAACGACCGGCGTGGTCGAGGCCGACGACCTGCTCGGCCCGGCGCGCGTGCGCCCGGGCGACGTGGTGCTCGCCATGGAGGCGAGCGGGCTGCACTCCAACGGCTACTCGCTGGTCCGCCACGTGCTCCTGAACACCGCGAAGTGGGAGCTCGACCGCGACGTGCCGGAGCTCGGTCGCACCCTCGGCGAGGAGCTCCTCGAGCCGACCCGGATCTACGCCAAGGCCTGCCTCGACCTCGCCGGCCGGACCGCGACCCACGCCATGTCGCACATCACCGGGGGTGGCCTCGCGGCCAACCTCGAGCGGGTGATGCCGGAGGAGCTGAGCGCGACCATCGACCGCGGCACGTGGCGGCCGCAGCCGGTGTTCGACGTCGTACGCCGCGTGGGCGACGTCGCGCAGGCCGACCTCGAGGCCACGCTCAACTGCGGGGTCGGCATGGTCGCCCTGATCGCGCCGGACGACGTGGACTCCGCCGTCGAGATCCTCGCCGGCCACGGCATCCGCGCCTGGGCCGCGGGCGAGGTCCGACGTGACGAGAGCAACGGCGGCCGGGTGCTGCTGAGCGGTCAGCACCCCGGTTGGTGACCGTTCCCGCGGCCACCGGCGAGGTGAAAAGAAGCCTCGGTGTGCGGGAACAGCCGGTCAACCGGTAGCGTTGGGCCCACGAGAGAACTCTGAGGACAGCCCGGGAGCCACAGTGCCCCGGCCGAGCGTGCGAGGGGGCTGACCCTATGGGGCGCGGCCGAGCGAAAGCCAAGCAGACGAAGGTCGCCCGCGACCTGAAGTACCGCACTCACGAGACGGACTTCGGGAAGTTGGCGCAGGAGCTGCATGGCGGCGAGAGCAGCAACAACGACCAGGCCGACTCGTCCACCGACGAGTACGACGACTGGTCGGACTACGCCGACCCCGGGCGCGACTGAGCGGGTTCGCGACGCGGACGTCCCCCGCTGCGCGGGGGACGGTCTCGTGCCGGGCGGATTCACCGGTCAGCCGGTGAAACCGGCACCTGTCGGCGGGGGCACCACCTGACAGGTGCCAGTCTCCCCGGCCAGCCGGTGAGACTGGCGCGGGCCTAGCCCAGCCAGATCCCGCGCAGGCGACCCACGTCGCGCATCCGGCGCTCGGCGAGCCGGTCGGCGGCGATGGCGGGGGCGACCCCGTCGGATGCGGCGAGCTCGAACACGCGACGGGTGGTGTCGAAGATGCCGGTGGCCCGCTGCTGGGCCCGCTCGAAGGAAAAGCCCTCGAGCTCGTCGGCGACCTGGATCAGCCCGCCGGAGTTCACGCAGTAGTCGGGGGCGTAGAGGGTCCCGCGGTCCTCGAGCGCCTTCTCGATGCCCGGGTGGGCGAGCTGGTTGTTGGCGGCGCCGCAGACGACCTTGGCCGACAGCACGTCGACGACCTCGTCGGTGAGCGCGCCGCCGAGGGCGCAGGGGGCGTAGACGTCGAGCTGCGAGGCGACCAGGGCCTCGGTGGAGTCGACCGCGGCGACCTGCGGGAACTCGTCGCGGATCCGGTCCACCGACGGCTGGTGCACGTCGGTCACCACCACGGAGGCGCCGTCCTCGATCAGGTGCCGCACCAGGTGCCGGCCGACCTTGCCGACGCCGGCGACGCCGACGGTGCGCCCGGCGAGCGAGTCGGTGCCCCACACGACCTCGGCGGCCGCGCGCATGCCCTGGAAGACGCCGTACGCCGTGAGCACGGAGCTGTCACCCGCGCCGCCGTGGGCGACCGTGCGACCGGTCACGTAGGAGCACTCGCGGGCGATGTGGTCCATGTCCTCCGAGAAGGTGCCGACGTCGCAGGCGGTGTAGTAGCGGCCGTTCAGCGACTGCACGAAGCGGCCGTAGGCGCGCAGCAGCGGCTCGCCCTTGAGCGTGGCCGGGTCGCCGATGATGACCGCCTTGCCGCCGCCGAGGTCGAGCCCGGCGAGCGCGGCCTTGTAGGACATGCCGCGCGAGAGGTTCAGGACGTCGCGCACCGCGTCGGCGGTGGAGGCGTAGGGGTAGAACCGGGTGCCGCCGAGGGCCGGGCCGAGGGCCGTGGAGTGGATGGCGATGATCGCCTTGAGGCCGGTGGCGGGGTCGTTGGCGAAGACGACCTGCTCGTGCTCGGCGCCGAGCTCGAAGACGTCGGCGTCCAGGGGTGCAGACATGGGTGGTGCCCACTTTCTGTGTGTCGGCCACGGGGTCGTGTGGCGCTGCTGTCGCGGACCGCAGGGGTGGCGCGTGTCCGTGATCACATCGTAGGACGGGCGTCCCGGGTCGTTCGAGTCGACGTCGGCGTCGGTCAGGACGTGCGCAGCACGACCAGGTCCCCGTGGGTGCCGTAGCCCGACAGCGGGCCGCCGTGCGAGGTCCCGTCGAAGGTCACCATCAGCCAGCGGTCGTCGTCGAGGCGCACGACGCTGGGCCACGGGATGTTGGTGGGGTACGGCGCGTCGAGCGCGCCGACCTGCTGGAGGTCGATGTCGAAGACCGGGAACCCGCGCCGCTGACCGCGCCGGCCGTCGCGCCCGTCGCTGGCGAGCACCCGCCAGTCCCCGTCGAGGCGGGCCAGCGTGGTCCCCTCGGTCGCGGTCCGGTCGCGCGCGGCCGCACGCAGCGTGAGCCGGTCGAGGTCGGGCCCCTCGGCCAGGGCGGGGTGGAAGCGGAAGAACTTCCGGGCGCTGACGAAGCCGACCAGCCACCGGCCGTCGGCGTGGACGAGGTACGGGTCCCAGACGCCCACCGAGCGGAGCCCGTCGGTGGGCAGCGCCAGCCGGCGGGTGTCGAGGACGTGCCGGCCCGAGGTCAGGTCGGCACGCGTGCGGGCCAGCGTCGCCCCGACCGTCGCGCCGGTCCGCGACGGGTCGAAGTCGCCCCACGTGCTGGTCGCGACCAGCCACTCGTCGCCCGCGCGCACCAGGTGGGTCGCGTGGTCGCCGAACACGCCGGGCCGTCCGGGCCTGCGGAAGAAGAGGTCGGCGTCGTGCCCGAGCTCGAGCGTGCCCGGGTCGAGGCTCCAGACGGAGGTGTGGGCGGTGTCGAAGAACCCCGGGCCGGCGCTGGTCGCGGTCAGCAGCAGCCGCCCCTCGCGGCGGTACGGCGTGCCGTCCGGCTCGCTGACCAGCCGCACGTCGCGCAGGCCGAGCTGCCCGAACCCGCCCGCGAGCAGGCGCCCCTCGGGCGGCCGCCCCGGCCCGTCCCAGCGCTGACCCGACCGCAGCGCCGCGAGGAACGCCTCGCCCCGGGTGTCCACCCGGTCGCGCAGGTCGACGCGCCCCCGGGCGGCCCAGCCGTCGGCGCCGCGGGTCAGCACGGCGAGGTGGGTCCCGGTCAGCGCCAGGCCCAGGGCCTCGACCGGGGCGGGAAGGCGTCCGTGGCGTCGGCTGCGGTGCTCGCTGACCCGGTCCCCGGTGTGGACCTCCAGGCAGACGGTGCCGCTGGCGACGTCCCAGCGACCGACCAGCCGGACCGGGCCGCTGGTGAGCTCCAGCACCAGACGGCCGCCCCCGGGCGCCGCCGGCCCGGTCGGGGCGGCGAGGACGGCGCTGACGGCGACGTACGGCGCCGGCTGGGGCGTGTCGGCGGACAGCTCCGCGGTGAGGGGCTCGTCGAGCTGCACCGACCCGGGGGCCACCAGGTCCACGGGCCGACGGCGGGCGACGACCTCGAAGCGGGGCAGCACCGGGCCAGTCTCGCAGGCCGAGTCGGGCGGCTCGCACCGCGACCGGTCAGGCGGTCGCCTCCTGCAGTGCGGAGACGGCCCGGTCGACCTCGCGCACGAGCTCGTCGAGCAGCGGCTCCGCGCCGGTGGTCCGGCCCGCGTCGCCGAGGGCCTCGAGCCGCGCGGCGGTGGCCCCCACCAGCGGCAGGCCGAGGTTGAGGGCGCTGCCCTTGAGCTGGTGCGCCGAGGTCTGGAGGCGTACGGCGTCGCGCGCGGCCACGGCGTCCCGGATCGCCACGACCTGGTCGCCGACCCGGGCCATGAAGGACGCGGCGGTGCGCTCGAAGAAGCTGACGCCGTCCTTGCGCAGCTCGCTGAGCAGCCGGATCCGCTCCCGGTCGAGCACCGCGGCGGGGGAGGGGGTGGGGCCGCTCGGGGTGGCGGCTGTGCGCCGCTCGTTGAGCCGGCTGCCCGTCCAGCGCCGCACGACGCGCTCGAGGTCGGTGGCGTTGACCGGCTTGGTCAGGAAGTCGTCCATGCCGGCGGCCAGGCACCGCTCGCGCTCGCCCTCCAGCGCGGAGGCGGTCATCGCGATGATCGGGACGTGCCGGCCGTCGGTCTCGCGGGCGCGCACCGCCCGGGTGGCGTCGAAGCCGTCGAGCCGCGGCATCCGGCAGTCCATGAGCACCGCCGCGAAGTCGTGGTCGGCGGCGAGCCGGTCCACGGCCTCGGCGCCGTCGGAGGCCACCTCCACCTCGCAGCCGAGGTTCTCCAGCAGGCCGGTGGCGACGAGCTGGTTGACCTGGTTGTCCTCGACGACCAGCACGCGCAGCCCGAGCGACGGGCCCCGGCGGCGGCGGGCGGGAGCCGGTTCGCCCGCGCCGGCGATGCCGACCAGGGCGTCGTAGAGCTCGGAGTGGCGGACCGGCTTGTCCAGCGAAGCCTGGAAGCCGGCGGCCCGGGCCGCCTCGCCGCCGACGCTCTGGTCGGAGGAGAGCAGCATCATGGTGGGGCGGCGCAGGGTCGGGTCCGCGTCGATCCGGCGGGCCAGCTCGAGACCGTCCATGCCGGGCATCATCATGTCGAGCAGGGCGATCTCGAAGGGGCGGCCCTCGGCCGCGGCCGTGCGCATCGCGGTGAGCGCGTCGGCGCCCGACTCGACGGCGACGACCTGCATCTCCCAGGCCAGGAGCTGCTCGGTGAGGATGAACCGGTTGGTCTCGTTGTCGTCGACGACCAGGACCCGGCGGCCCTGGAGGCGAGCAGGCACGGCGGCCCGCCGCGTGGGGGAGCTGCGGGCACGTTCGAAAGCGGCCGTGAACGAGAACGTGCTGCCCTCGCCCACCTCGCTGTAGACGTCGATGTGGCCGCCGAGCGCCTCGACCAGCTGGCGGGAGATGGCGAGACCGAGGCCGGTGCCGCCGTGCTGGCGGGTGGTGGAGGGGTCGGCCTGGGTGAAGGCGTCGAAGAGCCGGGCGCGGGCCGCCGGGGCGATCCCCACGCCGCTGTCGACGACGTCGACGCGCAGCACCACGGACTGCGGCGTCTGGCGCTCCACGCGTGCGGAGATGACCACCTCGCCGCTGTCGGTGAACTTGACCGCGTTGGAGCCGAGGTTGGTCAGCACCTGGCCGAAGCGCACGGAGTCGCCGCGCAGGAACAGGGGGACGTCGGGGTGACAGGCCACCACGAGCTCGAGCCCCTTGCTGTGCGCCGGGGTGCTGAGGACGCCGGCGGTCTGCTCGAAGACGCTGCGCACGTCGAAGTCCGCCGCCTCGAGCTCGAGCTTGCCGGACTCGATCTTGGAGAGGTCGAGGATGTCGTTGATGATCCCGAGCAGGGTGAGGCCGGCGCGCTGGAGGCCCTCGGCGAGCCGACGCTGGTGCTCGTCGAGCTCGGTGCGCAGGAGCAGCTCGTTGAGGCCGATCACGCCGTTCATGGGCGTGCGGATCTCGTGGCTCATGGTGGCGAGGAACTCCGACTTCAGCCGGGAGGCCTCCATGGCCTCGTCGCGCGCCTCGGCGAGCTGCTGGGCGCTGCGCTCGCGCTCGGCCACCAGGCTCAGCTGCCCCGCGATCTGGCTGATGAGGAACAGGGAGTTCTCGTCCGGCGGCACCTCGTCGGCGAGGACCTCGATGACGGCGGTCACCCGCCCGGCGAGCAGGACCGGGATCGCGACCATGCTGTGCGTGTCCGCGTGCGCGCTGGGCGGCCCGACCTCGACCCGCCGGGAGAGCCGCGCCCGCTCGGCCAGCAACGGCGCCGGGGAAGGGGCCCAGTCGCGGCCGGACGGCTGGAGCTCGGTGCGGGTGAGTCCGCCGCCCTCGTTGACCGTGTAGACGCCGACCGCCGCCCAGGTCGTGAAGTGCGGCAGCCCGCGCGCGGCCTCCCCGATGGCGTCGACGAGGTTGCTGGCCTGGTTGGCCGCCATCGCCATCTCCTGGAGCAGCTCGAGCCTGCGGGTCGCCTCGGCGGCCTGCTCGTCGGCCCGCTTGAGCTCGGTGATGTCCTGGGTGGTGCCGCCCATCACCAGGGGACTGCCGTCGGGGCGGCGCTCGACCCGGCCCAGCCCCCGGATCCAGCGCACCTCTCCGTCCTTGCGGACGATGCGCGCGTCGAAGGCGAACTCGTCCCTGCCGGCGAAGGTCGCCTCGACGACCTCGCGCACCCGGTCCCGGTCCTCGGGGTGGATCCGGTTGAGGAAGCCTTCGTACGTCGCGTCGTGCTCGCTGGGGTCGAACCCGTAGATCCGGTAGAGCTCGTCGGACCAGGTGACGGTGTCGCTGGGCACGTCCCACGACCAGCTGCCGACGTGCGCGATCGTCTGGGCGGTGGCGAGCTGCTGCTCGCGGTCGCGGAGGGTCTCGACGAGGGCCTTGCGGTCGGTGTACTCGGTGACGCGGTGCAGCCACCCGAGGTGCCGGCCGTGCGCGTCGCACATCGGGCCGGCGCTGACCAGGACCCAGATCTCGCTGCCGTCCGGCCGGACCAGCTTGGTCTCGACGTTCTCCTGGCTGGCGGAGGTCGGCAGCTGGGCGAGGTACTCGACGAGCTGCTTGCGTCCGTCGGCGTCGAGGGAGTCCTCGACCCGGTGGCCGGGCAGGTCGTCGGGGGAGATGCCGAGCAGCTCGGCCATCTTGGCGTTGCCCCACAGGGTGGTGCCGGTCTCGTCGAGGACCCACAGGCCGTCGGTGCTGGCGCGGACCAGCGCCTCGTAGAGCGCGGGCTCCTGCTCCACGGCTGCACCTCCTCCCGAGATCGGCTCTGGGGTCATCATCCACGTCCCGGAGGGTCTCGGTCGACTTTGCCCACGACTGGCGGCGAGCCTGCTGAGGGTAAGGGCGAAAAGATGTGCAGTAGTTTAGATTGTTCTAGTACGATATGAACTATGTTGTTCCGTGTGGATCCCGACAGCCCGCTCGGGCTGGCCGGCCAGATCGCCGCCCAGGTCCGCAGCGCCGTCGCCGACGGGTCGTTGCGGCCGGGCGAGAAGCTGCCGGCCGCGCGCGAGCTGGCGTCGGGCCTCGACATCAACATGCACACCGTGCTGCGCGCCTATGCCGACCTGCGCGACGAGGGTCTGATCGACCTCCGCCGTGGGCGGGGGGCGCACGTGGTGGCCGCGCCGGAGACCCCGTGGGCGGCGCGGCTGGAGCAGCAGGTCCGAGACCTGGTGGAGACAGCGAACCGGATGGGGCTCGACGCCGACGAGCTCGTCGAACGAATCAGGAGGGCAACGGCATGAGCAGGGCAGCACGAAAGGTCGTCACCGGGGGGCTCGTCGGCCTCGCACCGATCGCGGTGGTGGTGGCGCGGTCCGCGACGGCGGGGAACCTGCCCGACCCGGTGCCGACCCACTGGGACCTGCACGGGCGGGCCGACGACTCAGTGGGGCTGGCCGTCCTCTTCACGACCTGTCTGCTGGTCGCCACCGGGCTCTGGCTGGCCACGACCGTCCTGGCCTTCCGGTCCCGCGAGGACCGGACCGACCGGACGCTCGTCGCCGCGGGCGCCTGGGCGGCCTGGCTCGCCGCGATGGTGTTCGTGGTGCCGGTCGCGACGGCGTACGGCGAGGCGCGCGCGGCCGACGTACGCGTCGAGCCGGTGTGGCTGGCCGCGTTGGTGCTGGCTCCGACCCTCGTCGCCGCGCTGGTGTGGCGGCTGCAGCCGGTCACCCTGCGCCCGCGTCGGGCCGGGGCGGCGCCGGCCACGCCGCTGACCCTCCGGGACGGCGAGCGGGCCACGTGGGTGGGGCGGTCCTCCTCGAGCGTGCTGATGGGGGTGGCAGCCGTGCTGGTGGTCGTGTCGGTGTTCCTGGTCTTCACCGCGTGGCCGGTGGCGAACGTCGTGGCCCTGGTGGCCCTGGCGGTGTTCTGGACCCACGTCGTCACCGTCCGGGTGGACGACAGCGGGGTGACCACGTCGTGGGGGCCGGCCCGCTGGCCGCGGGTGCGGGTGCCGCTCGAGCAGCTCGAGGGCGCGCGGGCCGAGGAGATCGAGCCGCGCCGCTGGGGCGGCTGGGGCTACCGGTTCAGCAGCCGCGGCCGGGCGGTGGTCACCCGGCGCGGGCCGGGCGTCGTCCTGGAGCTGCGGGACGGGTCGGCGTTCGCCGTCACCGTCGACGGGGCGGCGGAGGCGGCCGACCTCGTCAACGCCCTCGTCGAGCGGGACGCGCGCTGCTCACGCTGATGGCCCGTCGGCCGGGCCGTTCCCGGGTCGGCCGGCTCCCCGGGGGCGGGCGTTCGCCTCGCTGACGAGCTCGCGGGCGATGTCGCGCAGCTTGACGTTGCGGCTCGACGAGAGCCGGACGAGATACCGGAACGCCATCTCCTCGTCCAGCTCGAACCGCTCCATCGCCACGCCGACCGCCTGCCCGATCAGCTTGCGGGTCCGCAGGGCCGCCTTGAGGTTGTCCTCGCGGGTGGACCGCTCGACGGCGACCGCCGCGTGGCTGGCGAGCAGGGTGAGCATGAGCACCAGATCGGGGTCGACCGTGTCGGCCTCGGTCAGGTAGAGGTTGATCGCGCCCCAGGTCCGCTCCTCGACGCAGAGGCGCACCGCCACCTGGGCGAGGACGCCGTGCCCGACCGCGACGGGGACGTACGCCGGCCAGCGCTGGTCGCGGGCGATCCGGTCGACGCAGACCACCGGGTCGGCGGCGAGCGCGTCGATCCCGGGCCCCTCGCCCAGCTCGTGCTGGGCGTGGTCGAGCTCGGCGACGAGGTCGTCGGACGCGGCCCTCGTCTCGGCGGCGTCGCGGCGCAGGAGAGTGACGCCGACGTGGTGGCCCGCAGGCAGGCAGGAGGTCAGGAAGTCGACGACGGCGGCGAGCGTCGAGTCGAGGTCACCCGGGGCGTTGATGTCGCGTGCCGCACGGGCGAGGAGGGTGGCGAGGTCCGGGCGCGTGCCCACGTTGGTCGTCTCCGCGTGAGGGGTGTGCCATGCGCGAGAGGACGGGCGTGTCGAGCCTGGGAGATCCAGGGGCGGGGCCCGTTGCGCGGGCTGTTCTTCCAACCCCGGGTGCGGATCGTATCCCAGGACTCAGGCGCGGTGGTCACAGCTGTCACCGGCGCGTCGTGGTCGACTCATGACGGCCCTTCACTCTCGCCGGGATCGGCCGGGTCCAGCTCGTCGGCCAGCACCCGCCGGGACACGTCCTGCAGGGACTGGTGGTGCCGGCGACCGTGCTGGACCAGCCGCTGGTACGCCGCGTCCTGGGTGATCCCGTGCCGACCGGCGAGGAAGCCGGTGGCCCGCTCCACGACCAGCCGCGACTGCAGCGCGGTCTCCATCCGGGCCACCCGCTCCTCCGCGGACTCGTCCTCTGTGTGGGCGAGGCTGCGGCGCAGGTTGCACACGACGCCCCGGACGTAGGGGTCGTCGAGGAAGTTGGTGAGGGCCGCCTCGGCCCACGCCCAGCCGTCGCCGCGGCGTACCCGCACCTCGTGCGCGGGCCGGGCCCCCGGCTGGCGGACCGCGTCGGAGAGGTAGACCGCCAGCGCTGCCCGGTCGTCGGGGTGCAGCAGCGGGACCAGCGAGGAGCCGACCACCTCGTTCTCCTCCCAGCCGAACAGCTGCTTCACGGCGGGGCTGGCGTAGGTGATGACGGCGTCGGACCGCAGGACCAGTGCGGCGTCGGTCGATCGCTCGAGCAGCGGCTGCAGGGCGGTGCCGAGGTTGGTCGAGACACCGATGATGGCGACCAGCTCCCCGGACCGGTAGACGCCCGAGTCGGTCACGAGTGCGGTGAACAGGGTGCCGTCCTTGCGGCGCACCGGGAAGCCCCCGGACCACGGCACCCCGGCGCGCAGGGCGTCCATGATCTCCTCGGCGACCTCCAGGGCCAGGTCGGGCACGCAGAGCGACGCGATGTTCTCGCCGACGGCCTCCTCCGTGGTCCAGCCGTACAGCCGCTCGGCGGCGGGGTTCCAGGCGAGGATGGTGCCGTCGAGCCGGGTCGTGATCACGGCCTGGCCCAGCGCAGCGAGCTGGTCGGCGGGATCGATGGTGGGTTCGCCACTCATGACCCGATCCTCGGGTCCGGAATCGGCTCCGGTGAGTGCCGAAGGGCTCTGATGCTGGGGGACGTACATGGTCGCCCCGCTCACTGACGGCGCGCGATCGTCGTGGTCAACCTTCTTCTTCCCTACGGTCGGGGCGTGGACAGCCCGGTGGGGTGCCGGTCGAAGGTAGGGCCGCGGCGAGTTCGAATCTCAGGGCCGTTGTTCCCTTGATACCCAGAATTGGGGATGCCCTGCCCCAGGATTCGTGAGCCCGGCCGTGCCGGCGGTGCTTGCCTTCGAGCTGGCGAACAGGGCCTACTTCTCCGCCTCGATCTCCGACCGTGGGGACGAGTACTTCGACGAGTTCGCCGACCGGCTCGG
Organism: Nocardioides sp. GCM10023255; assembly: GCF_042653125.1. Lineage (NCBI taxonomy): Bacteria > Bacillati > Actinomycetota > Actinomycetes > Propionibacteriales > Nocardioidaceae > Nocardioides > Nocardioides sp. GCM10023255. The sequence goes on along the minus strand of NZ_JBHSHU010000004.1, from coordinate 71,778 downwards.
CGCCTTGTTGGCCGAGCAAGCAGCCGGCCAAGGCGCCTTCTACGTGCTCGTCGGCGAGGACGGCTCCGTCCTGGGCCGGTTCAACCTGTACGACGTCCAGGACGGAGGTGCCGACCTCGGCTACCGGGTGGCGCAGCACGTCGCCGGCCGCGGCGTGGCGACCAGGGCCGTCCGGGAGCTGTGCGGCCTGGCGGTCTCCCGGCACGGGCTTCACAGGCTGCGAGCGGCAGCAGCCCGCGACAACGTCGCTTCACGACGGGTCCTGCTGAAGGTCGGGTTCGTCGAGGTGACCGAGGCCGAGCCGGTCGAGCTCGGCCGCAGGCCGGGTGTCCGTTACGAGTGCCACCTGGGCAGCCCCCGCTCGGGCTGACCTCGACGCGGGGCTTTCTCTCGAAGGCCCGGTAGGGCAGCACGGCAGGCCCGATCGCCCGGTGGGTGCCGGGTGGTCGGGACTGCGGGTGCTGTCCGGTGTGGGTCAGTTGGTGTCGAGGCGGATGGTGCCGTGGGGGGTGACGAGGTAGGTGCGGCCGTGGGGGCCGTGCCATTCGTAGTTGCCGTCGGGTCGGCGTCGGTAGCGCCAGCGGCCACTGGTCTTGCAGCGGTGATGTCGCCGGCAGAGTGGGGCGAGTCGGTCGGGTGTGGTCTGGCCCGGTGATCCGCCCTCGTCCATCGGGATATAAGGGTCGATGTGGTCGAGGTCGGACCGTCTGGCGTCGATCTGGCACCAGGGGAAGACGCAGTGGCCGTCGCGGAGGATGACCAGCTCGGCCATCCACGGGGGCGGGTCGTGCTGGTCCACCGCCACCGCCACCGTCGAGGCGAGGTCGATGACCGGCAGGACGGTCACCCTCGAACGGCCGACCCAGTCCTTGATCAGGTCGATGGTCGCGGCGCCGAGCCGCTCGACGGTGCCGGTCACCGTCCCGCTGGTGCCGGGCTCGGTGGTGGTGCAGCTGGTGGCGAGGTCGGCCAGGGAGAGGTGGAGGTAGAGCCGGGTCTTGGGCGGCCGCGGCCTCGCGGCCACCGATGCGCCCGCACGGTCCGTGTCCTGGTCGGGGTGCTGTCCGGTGTCGGGTCCGGTGAGGGAGAGGAGGTCGAGGGTGGCCTGCTGGGCGGCGATGACGCCGAGGGCTTTGGCCTTGCGGATCTCGAGGTCGTCCTGGTCGCCCAGGGCCTTGAGCTGGGCGGCCTGGTCGCAGACCAGGTCGTGGAAGGCGGTGAGGTCGAGGGTGTCGCCGGCGACGTCGAGGTAGGAGGTGCCGTCGAACCGGCCGGGGTGGTCGTGGCGCAGGGTGACGTGCCACCCGTTGCGGCCTTTCTTCTCCTGCTGGGCGATCAGGTCGGGGTCGAACGTGGCGATCGCGTGCGCCGCGGTGGTCTCGACCGCCTTCCACCCGCACGAGGACAACCGCGGGGCGAGCTGCTCGTCGACGTACGCGGCTCCGGCCTTGGAGAGCCGGTGGGTGGCCTGGGCGACCTGCCGGGCCCGGTACGGCTCCACCGCCAGCTGCTCGACGAGTCGCCAGATCCGGGGCAGCCGGAACTGCAGGTCCAGCGCGTCGGCGATCAGCGCCATACCTGCTTGGGTGGAGATCCCCAGGGTCGCGGCGACCGGCTCGGGCGCGAACGCCGCCACCGTCGGGGTCCCCTCCCCGCCCAGGGACTCGTCGGTGAGCAGGACACTGGGACCGCCCCAGGTCGCGACCCCCGTGTCCGCGGTGGCGGGGTGCAGCACCGCCCACTGCAGGGCCAGCCGGAGCTTGCCGCGCTCCTCGGCACGGGCGCCCTGCCGGCGGATCTCGAGGAGCTCGAGCACGCCGTCCGCGTCGAGGTCGTCGACCTCGACCGGGTCCCAGTTGGCGCCTGTTTCGAACATGTGTCCATGGTCTCATCGACCACCGACACTCACCCCCCGAGTAGGGCCCGATCCGGGGGTGCTGGGGAAATCCGAAGGTAAAACTTTCGGGTGCGGAAACCCGCCGGGAGCCGCCCACCGCAGCCCGCAAGCCGGGAGGCGACCGCAGCCCAGGGCGTACCCCTCCCCGTAGCTGCCAAGAACCGCAACCAGGAGCGACCCGCAAGCCACTGCACGGGCGGCCCGCTCGCGATCGACCGCATGGGGGGCACTTACCCAAAGGCAGTGATGCCCGGGGTCTCCGGCGTCCGTACCTTCGGTGACGGTGGGCGCCTCGATGGGATCTCCGCACTGGAGGACGGGGCGCGTGAGGGGATTCGAATGCACTCAAGCTTGCTGCGCCGCGCGACCGCGCTTCTCGCCGTATCGGCCCTGGCAGTTCTCGGCTTCGAGGCCGGTCCTGCCGGGGCCGTGAACGCTGATCACGGCAACAGGATCGTCTCGGTCGACCCGGTGCGGGGCACCCCGCACGTGATGGACGGCGCGGTGCTGGCCATCACCCAGGTCGGGAACAGGGTCATCGCCGCCGGCACCTTCACGAAGGTCAGCCCGGCGGACACCTACACCGACACCAGCGACGACATCACCCGCAACGGGATGTTCGCCTTCGACGCGACCACCGGCGCCATCGACATGGCCTTCAACCCCAACATCGGGGGCGAGGTCCGCTCGGTCGACACCGACGGCACGTCCATCTACGCGGCGGGGTCGTTCAAGTCCGTGGGCGGCAAGACCGGCTTCAAGCGCCTGGTCAAGCTCGACCTGACCGGTACGCCGGTGACCAACTTCAAGGCCGTGCCGAGCGCCACGACCAACGAGGTCGTGGTCCGCGGGGGCCGGGTCTACGTCGGCGGCGGCTTCACCTCGATCAAGTCGCGCACGGTCACCTACCCGGTGGCCCACCTCGCCGCGCTCGACCCCGAGCGGGGCACACCCACGAACGTCGTGAGCGCCACCTTCGCCGGCGTCTACAACCCCTCGGCCAGCAACCCCGGGACCACGAACGTCCGGCACTTCGACGTGACGGCCGACGGGTCGCGGCTGATCGCGATCGGCAACTTCGCCACGGTCAACGGCGCGGCGCACAACCAGATCGTCATGCTCGACACCAGCGGTGCCACGGCCTCGGTGATGCCGTGGTCGACCAACCGGTTCGACCGCAGCCACAGCGTCTGCGCCGGTGTCTTCGACACCTTCACCCGTGACGTCGACTTCTCCCCGGACGGCAGCTACTACGTCGTGACCACGACCGGCGCGTTCGCGGGTGGTGCGGGCTCGAGCACGATGTGCGACACCAGCTCCCGCTGGGAGACCGACCAGACCGGCAACGACCCGACCTGGATCGACTACACCGGCGGCGACACGACGTTCGGCCTCGCGGTCACCGGGGCAGCGGTGTACGTCGGTGGCCACATGCGCTGGGAGAACAACCCCTTCCAGGGTGACCAGGCCGGCCCCGGCGCGGTCCCGCGCGAGGGCATCGCGGCGCTGGACCCGGTCAACGGCCTGCCGCTCTCCTGGAACCCCGGGCGCGACCGCGGTGTGGGCGCGCAGGCGCTCTTCGCCACCGGTCAGGGCCTGTGGGTCGGCAGCGACACCACGCTGTTCCACAACCAGCGGCGCGGGCGGATCGCCTTCGTCCCGCTGGCCGGTGGGAGCACGATCCCCGACACGCCCCAGGCCACCCTGCCGAACGACCTGTTCGGGATGGGCCAGGGCACTGCGCCGGCCAACGTCCTCTACCGCTACAACGCCGGTGGCTCCACGGTCGCGGCGACCGACGGCGGCCCCAGCTGGGTCAACCCTCCCGGCAACCGGCTCAGCGGCGGCAGCAACGCGACGTACACGACGCCGGTGACCCTGGACAGCACGGTCCCGGCCTCGACCCCGCCGCAGATCTTCCTCAGCGAGCGCTACGGGCAGCAGGACTGGAACCTCCCGGTCACCGCGGGCACCCCGATCACGGTCCGGCTCTACTTCGCCAACCAGTACGCCGGCACGTCGCAGCCGGGCCAGCGGGTCTTCAACGTGCTCATCGACAACGTGGCCCGGCTGTCCAACTTCGACATCGTGGCGGCCGCCGGTGACAAGACGGGCACCATGCGGGAGTTCTCGATCGTCAGCGACGGCAACGTCGACATCGACCTGCGCAACGTCACCGACAACGCCCTGGTCAACGGCGTCGAGATCCTCAACAACAACGCCGCGGGCGGTTCGCCGGGCACCCTCCAGCGCCGTAGCGTCGACGCGTCGGGAGCCCCCACCGGGGCGGCCACGACGGTCGACTCCACGGTGGACTGGTCGAAGGTGCGCGGTGCGTTCCTGCTCAACGGCACCCTCTACTACGGCCTGTCGGACGCTGCGCTCTACAAGCGGAGCTTCGACGCCGCCACCGGCACGTTCGGTTCGCAGAGCGCCGTGAACCTCTACGACGACCCGGACAACGGCGCCAGGATCCCGTTCGCGATCTCGACGATGACGGGCATGTTCTACGACCCGGCGCTGCACCGGATCTACTACACGGTGTCCGGCGACACCCGGCTCTTCTACCGGTACTTCACCCCGGAGAGCGAGGTCGTGGGTGCGCAGACCTTCACCGCGGACGCGGGCGGCGTCAGCTTCAGCGCGGTCGCGGGCATGACGCTGGCGAGCGGCAGGATCCTGTACGGCTCGAGCGACGGTGCGCTCCGCTCGGTGCCGTTCTCGGGCGGCCGCGTGACCGGTACGCCCACGGTGCTCAGCTCGGACGGCACCTGGAAGTTCCGGGGGCTCTTCCTCAAGAACGGCTGAGCAAGAACGGCTGAGCCCGGACGACCGGTGAGCGTGGGGGCGGCCGGGGCAGGTGCCGGTTGCTGTCGGGATTACTTCTGGGTGATGGCCTTCATCTCGGGGCTGAGCCCGAGCTGCGCCATCATCGATCCGGTGTCGAAGTAGCTCCGCATGCTCCGGATCTTGCCGTCCTCGAACTCCATCACGTCGCAGAGCTCGAGGGTCATCGAGCGCCCGGTGGCCGGGAAGTCGCCCATGCTGGTCCGCAGGGTCCCGGTGTGGGTGCCGCGGCCGGTGAACTCGACGACGACGTGCTCGCCCTCACCGATCACCCGGTTCACCGTCACCAGGCCGTCGGGGAAGGCCTCCGCCCACATCGAGTTGTACGTGCGCGACCCCTCCGGGCCCTCGAACGTGTCGCCCGAGCCGACGATGGTGATCGTGCCCCCGGGCGCCGTGGCGTCCGCGATCTCGTCGAAGTTCCGCTCGTTCCATGCCTCGTGGATCTCGCGTGCGAGGCTCGTGTTGTCTGTCATCTCATGGCTCCGCTCTGACACCTGCCTGCCCGCCCTCCATCGACGCTAGACCGGCCGGATTTGGGCGGCAATGGGCCGTTTGGGCCCTGTTGGGAGGGGGAAGCCTCCCTGTCGCGGGGAAGTGAGATGGGAGCTTCCATGTTCAAGTCGCGGTTCATGCCCTGTCCGGAGTGCGGCGCCTCGGTCGACCTCTCGAGGTCGGGGGAGCACGCGTGCTCCCCCGAGCAGCGGGCCGAGTTCCAGATGCAGCTGCTCCGGGACGAGGTCGCGCACCTCGAGACCGGGTTCCAGCGCTTCCTCACCACCGCCGAGGGCCAGTTCGAGTCCTGGCTCGCGGCCCGCCGGGTGCGCACCGCCAGCTGACCGACGAGCCGGGCGTCGTCGAGCCGGGCGCCGAGCCGGGCGTCGAGGCCGGCCCACGGGTGCCGGCTCAGCGCCCACCGACGGGTCGGGCCACCACGACCACGTTGTCCTGGTAGCCGCCGCGGGAGGCGTCGTACTCGCCGCCGCAGGTGATGAGCACCAGCCGACCCTCTCCTCCGGCGGAGAACACCACCGACCGGCGGGTCAGGTCGGCGCGAGGGACCAGCCGCACCGAGGCGACCCGGTAGCGCTGCACCAGGTGGGCCCCGACCAGGCGGACCTCGTCGCCCGGCCGGGCGGACAGCAGCTCGGCGGCGGGCCCCACGCCCTGGGTGAACGAGTCGACGTGAGAGGCCAGCACGATGCTGCCGAACGGGTCCCCGAGACGTGAGCCACCCGTCCACCAGCCCGCCCTGCGGATGTCGTCGGGGACCGCCAGCGCTCCGTCGGGCCGGGTCCCGGCGGGGTCGACGGGCAGCACCCGGCCGCTGGGGAGGGTGACCCGGACCGGCGGCTCGGGCCGGACCTGGCTGGCCGCGGCGGACGCGACGACAGCAGGTCCGGGCGTCCCCGCGGTCCCGGGGGGCGACGGGAGGGCAGGTGCCGGTCCGGTGGCCGGAGAGGCGCTCGGCACCGAGGACGACGACGTGGCGGAGCAGCCGCCCAGCAGCACGGAGAGGCTCAGGATCGTGAAAAGGACCGGGTTCGGCACGGGACCCCTAGCGGGCCGGCCACCAGCCGGGCAGCCCTCCGCGCAGCGCGACCAGCGACCACCACAGCGCCAGGCGGGTCCCGTCGACGGAGCCGTCCAGCCGGACCAGCCCGGCCGCGCCGGTGTCCACAGCGGCCGGTCGTTCGCCGGTGGTGGGCACCGGCAGGGTCTGGACGACGGCGTCCATGGTGCCGTCCCGGGGCGCACCGATCGCGAACACGCGGGTCAGCTGGCCCGCCGCGACGGGGAGGTCGAGCGGACCGAGCAGGGGGTCCCCGCCGCCGGTGGGCACCACGGCGACCTCGTAGGTGCTCGTCGGCACCACGGCGCTCACGAACTCGCCGTTGGCGATGTTGGTGAACAGCGTCTGGCCGTCCGCGACGATGTCGGCGGGAGGTACGACTGCCGTGTGCGCGACCGTCAGCCGGCCCTTGCCGGGCCCGACCGCGGAGACGTCGTTGGCGAAGACCGTGACCACCGGCCGGTCGGCCGCGTCGGCGGGCCAGTGCAGGACCACGTCCTGGCTGCCCGAGGTGTCGACCGCGGAGGAGACCTCCCAGTCGTCGGTGCGGAAGGTGAAGCGGTGGCTGCCGGGCGAGAGGTCGAGCGACCCCACGACCTGCTTGGCAGCGACCCCGGACCGGATCTCGTCGCCGTCGACGAGCACGTCGACCGAGGCGCCGGGGACGCCCTGGACGACGTAGGTGCCGGCGGCCGGTGCAGCAGCTGCGGAGGTGGGGGAGGTGGCGCCGGCCGGAGTGCCGGCGACCACCACGGTCGTCAGGGCCGCGAGGCCGATCAGCAGGGAGGTCCGGTGAGAGGTGGATGCGGACATGCGGGATCACAGCTCCGGGGAAGGCCCGAGACGGATCGGGAAGGGGAGACGGATCGGGTCCCGAGCCTCGAGGCCCGTGCTCGTGGCGTGGCTGGCCGCGGCGGTCCCCCCGCGGGCCGCTCGCCCGGGACCACTGTAGGAGTCGCCCGGAGCCTTGTCACCGGGTGCTGGACCAGGTGGCGCCGGCACGAGGAGGTGGCGTGATGAGGACGGCCGGAGCGCCCGAGCCGCTCTCCCAGGACACACTCCGACGGGCGCCTTCCCACTCCTCGCGCGCCGCCCGGGTCGGAGTCCACGCGGCGCGCCGGCGACCGCCCTGGGCGGCCCCGCTCGCGGCCGTCGTCGTGGTCGTGCTCGCGGTGGCTTCGTGGCAGCTGCTCCGGCTGCTGCCCGGCGGCCCGTCGGCACCGTCCGCGGCCGACACCGCCGTGGCCGACGGGACCGCCGGGCAGGTGGGGGTGACCAGCCAGGTCAGCATCGACGACGCGGGCGCCGTGCACGTGGTCGAGACGCTCACCTTCCCCAGCGCCCGCACGCGGCTCGACCTCGCCGTGCCGCGCCGGGGTGGCGTGGGGGAGCAGCTCCGGCCGGTGCTCGGCTCGGTCGTGCTCCGCGCACCGGGCCCGCTCCGCGACGTCGGGCCGCTCGACGTCGGCGACCAGACCACGCTCCGGCTCGACGCGCCGGCCACGCGCGTCGTCGTCGAGTACGACGCCAGCGGCGTCGTGGCCCGGTCCGGTGACGCCTCCAACCCGGAACGGGCCCTGGCCCTCGTCACCCCGCTGGTCGTGCTCGAGGCGGGCGGGCTGCCGTCGACGGTGCACGTGCGGTCGGTGAAGGTGCTCAACGTCGGCTGCCTGCACCGCGGTGAGCTGTCCGGCTGCGGCACCCGCACCCGGGGAGGGTGGACGGTCGAGACCAGCGGCGGCGAGGGGGGCGAGCCCTCCGACGTCTTCGCGCAGGTCAACCTCGCGGTGCCCTGACCCCGGTCAGCGGTGCAGGGTCAGGCGGGGCGCCGGGCGTACCGGATGAACACGTTGTCCATGCGGCCGTGGTACTGGTCCACCCGCCCGGGGCCGAGCTTCTTGCCGCCGATCCGCACCGGCAGGTCGTTGGACACCCTGCCGGTGGCGCCCTGGGTCCGGGCCCGGACCTTCCCGTCGACCCGGAGGACGACTCCCGTGGCCTTCCGCTTGCAGACGACCCGGTGCCACTGCCGGTCGGTGATGCGGTGGTCCCACAGCGCGATCGCGCGACCGTCGAAGCCGCTCACCACGCAGCTCGGACGGCCCAGGTCCACCTGCAGCTTGATCTGCCCTCCGGCGGTGCGGTAGTAGCCCTTCTGGATCAGGTTGGAGTGGTGGGCCTCCTGCGAGGCCGACATCCGGATGTCCGCACCGAACCGGATGTTGCGCTGCCGCGGGTCGAGCCTGCGCCGGTCGGCGACCTCGATGATCGCGGCGCCGCAGCCTGCACAGGAACCGGGGTACTGGGCAGCGGCCTTCTTGACCCCCCGGACCCGCGTCAGGCGTCCACCGTCCGCGGTGCGGACGACCCCGTCGTACCGGCCGGCCGCGTTGTGGACCCGGCTCCCGGGCCGCAGCGTGTCGTGGTTGAAGGTGAGCTTCAGGACGGCGCGGGCCCGTGGCTGCGCAGCGGTCGGGGCCGAGCCGAGCGAGCTGGCCGTGGCCGTGCCCCCTGCGAGCAGCAGCAGGACGGCGAGAAGCACCCCGGGTGGGCGAGCGCGCATGAGAACCCCCAGATGTCGCGGACGATGGCTAGAACCTGCTCCCTCGCGGGGTCCCGCGCAACGAGAGGCGCCCGACGTACCCCGTGTGGGGTACGCCGGGTCGGCGCGCCGGGCCGCCGGCGCCCTCAGGACAGCAGCGAGAGCACGCACCACACCGTCTTCCCGACCTCGGTGGGCCGGGAGCCCCAGCGGTCGGCGAGAGCGGCCACGATCTGCAGGCCACGACCGTGCTCGTCCTGGACGCCGGGTCGCTGCTTGCGCGGCTCGTAGCTGGCGCGGTCGTGGACCTCGATGCGGATCTCGGCGTCGTCGCCGCTGACCCGCAGCTCGACCGGTGGCACGGCGTGCAGGGCGGCGTTGGTCAGCAGCTCGCTGGTCACCAGCATCGCGTCGTCGACGACGTGCTCGGGAACCCCGGCGCGGCGCAGCTGTCGGGCGACGGCGCGCCGGGCGTGCGAGATGTCGATCGCGCGATCGCGGAACGACAGCCGGAGCCCCGGCCGGGTCGCCGCCGTGTCGACGCGGGCGACCAGCACGGCGACGTCGTCGTCGGGCCCCTCGGGCAGCCGCTCGCGCACCAGTGCCTCGGGGGCGTCCGACAGCGGGCCGGCCAGCCCCGTCGTCAGGCTGCGCAGCGACTCGATGCCCGACTCGAGGTCGTCGCCCCGGCGCTCGACCAGCCCGTCGGTGTAGAGCACCACCGTGGCGCCCGGCGCGAGCGTGACGTCACTCTGGTGGAGGTTGTAGAGGCCCACGCCCAGGGGTGGGTCGTCGGTCGACGGGAGGACCGTCGCGCCCTCGACCGGGTCGACGACGATCGGCGGCAGGTGACCGGCGTTGGCGAAGCGCAGGCTCCGGTCCACGGGGTCGAAGACGGCGTACAGGCAGGTGACGATCTGGTCGGCACCGAGGTCGCGGACGATGCCGTCGAGGAACTCCAGCAGGTCTGCCGGCGGCAGGTCGAGCCGCGCGTAGGCGCGGACCGCGGACCGCAGCTGCCCCATGACCGCGGCCGCCTGCACACCGCGCCCCATGACGTCGCCGACCACGAGGGCGGTGCGCCCCCCGCCGAGCTCGATCACGTCGTACCAGTCACCGCCGACCTGGGTGCCCTCGACACCGGCCCGGTAGTAGGTGGCGACCTCGAGGTGCTCGAGGTCGAAGGACTGCTGGGGCAGCAGGCTGCGCTGGAGCGCGTCGGCGATGGCGTGCTCCCGCGCAGCCGCCTCGGCGTCCGCCGCGGCTCGGGCCAGCGCCTCCTCGGCCGCGCGGCGCTCGGTGATGTCCTGCAGCGACCCGCGCAGGAGCGTCGCCTGCCCGGACTCGTCGCTGTCCACGACCTCCGCGTGCACGGCGACGAGCACCTCCTCGCCGTCCGGGCGGACGATCCGGGTCTCGTACCGGATGTCCTCGCCGGGCGTGGCGGAGACGAGGGTGCCGACCACCCGCGCGAGGTCGTCCGGGTGCACCACGGCCTCGACGACCCCGCGGAAGCCGAGCTCGGTGATCTCGGCGGCGCTGAGCCCGACCAGCCGGCGGTACTCCTCCGAGGTGCGGAGGCTGCCCTTCTGCAGGTCGAGCTCCCAGCTGCCGACCCGGGCGAGGCGCTGGGTCTGGTCGAGGAGCGCGCGGCTGCGCTCCAGCTGCTCCCGGCTCCGGCGGGCCCGGTCGAGCTCGAGGTTGGCATGGACGCGCGCCATCAGCTCCCGGGCGGTGAACGGCTTGACCAGGTAGTCGTCGGCGCCGGCCTCGAGTCCCTCGAGCGTGCCCTCCTCCCCGGCCCGGGCGGACAGCATCACCACCGGGATGTCGACGGTCGCCGGGTCGGCGCGCAACGCGGTGAGCAGGCCGAACCCGTCGAGGCGCGGCATCATCACGTCGGTGAGCACCAGGTCGGGAGGGTCGGCGAGCGCCTGCTCCAGCCCGTCCTGGCCGTCGACGGCAATGCCGACGTCGTACTCCTGGGCGAGCAGGCTCGAGACGTAGGTGCGGATATCGGCGTTGTCGTCGACGACCAGCACCCGCGGCCGGGCGTCGAGGGGCGTGGCGGGCAGGGGCGCGGGACCCGTGACCACGGGCCCGAGGATCTGGCTGGTCTCGACGAGGAAGCCGTCGATCACCTGCTGGGTGACCGTCGTCGACGTCGGCGCGGTGATCCGCTCGGGTGACAGGTGCGCACTGCCCAGGGGCACCCGGAACCGGAAGGTGCTCCCCTCGCCGGGCCGGCTGGTGACGTCGACGTCTCCACCGTGGAGCTGCGCGACCTCCGCCACCAGCGCCAGGCCGATGCCCGAGCCCTCGTGGGTGCGCGACCTGGCGCCCCTGACCCGCGCGAACCGTTCGAAGAGATGGGCCTGGTCGTCGAGAGGGATGCCGGCACCGGTGTCGGCGACCGACAGCACGACCATCTCGCCGTCGACGTGCAGCGCCACGGTGATGCCGCCCGCGTAGGTGAACTTCAGGGCGTTCGAGAGCAGGTTGAGCACGACCTTGCCCCACAGGTCGCGGTCGACGTACACCGGCTCCGGCAGCTCGGGGCAGTCGACCGTGAACGACAGGCCCAGGCGGGTGGCGGCGGTCTCGAACATGCTGGCCAGCTCGCGGGTGTAGCGGGCCAGGTCGACCGGCTCGAACGACGCCTCGACCCGGCCGGAGTCGAGCCGGGAGAAGTCCAGCAGCGTGTTGACCATGGTGAGCAGCCGCTGCCCGTTGCGGTGGATGACCTCCACCCGCTGGCGCTGGGTGGCGGGCAGCGGCGCCTCGGTGTCGGCCAGCGCGTCCTCGGCCGGGCCCAGCAGCAGGGTGAGGGGGGTGCGGAACTCGTGGCTGACGTTGGTGAAGAAGTCGGTCTTGGCCTGGTCGAGCGCCGCCAGGCTCTCGGCGCGGCGCTGCTCGAGCTCGAAGGCCCGCGCGTCGGTCACCGCGGACGCGAGCTGCCCGGCGACCAGCCCGAGGAAGTCGGCGTACCCGTCGTCGAGCGGACGGAACGGGTTCAGGCCCGCGACCAGGAAGCCGTACGCCGGGTTGCTGCCCTGAGCGATCGGGACCACCGCGGCCCGGGCCGGGGGCCGCTGCCAGCCGCCCGACGGGAGTGGTGGGGACACCTCCGCGAGGTCGACCGCGGCCACCGTGGGCGTGGTCGGGACGTCCCAGACCGGGTGGGCGGGGTCGTGGACGGGGGGCGCGGCCGGGTGGTCGGTGGCGAAGCCGGTCGACCCGAGCAGGCGCCCGGTCTGCTCGTCGTCGTACACGTAGACGAGCGTGAACGGCAGGTCGAGGCTGCTGTGCTCGAGCTCGGCGCACGCGCGGGCCACCGTCTCCTCGACCGAGGTGCTGCCGGCGGTGCGCAGCCCGAGGTCGCGCAGGGTCTGCATACGTCGCTGGGCGACCACCTCCTCGGTGTCCTCGCTGACCACGCACAGCATCCCGGCCACGGTGCCGTCGTCGGAGGACAGCGGGCTGTAGGAGAACGTGTGGTAGGTCTCCTCGGTGTAGCCGCTGCGCTCGAGGAAGAGCAGCAGCCGCTCGTCCCAGGTGGCCACCCCGGTGCTGATGACGTCCTCGATGCGGCCCGACACGTCCTGCCAGACCTCCGACCAGACGGTCGACGCGGGCTTGCCGAGCGCCCAGGGGTACTTCGCGCCGAGGGTGTCGCGCCGGTAGGCGTCGTTGCAGAAGAACGTGAGCTCGGGTCCCCACGCCATCCACATGGGGAACCGGGAGGAGAGCACGATCCGCACGGCGGTCTGCAGGCTGCTCGGCCACGTCTCCGGGGGACCGAGCGGGGTCGCGGCCCAGTCGACCGCGAGCATGTCCCGACCCACCTCACCGCCGCCGAGGAACGTATCGCGCACCCGGGTCTCCTCTCGGGGGTGCGGTCGCGCTGCTGCGCACCGGTAGCTGGGAGTCTAGGCCGACCCGGCCCCGGACCGGTGGCCGTTCGCCGACCCGAAACGGGCAGCCTGAGGCGGCGGGTGCTCCTCATGCGGAAGGGATGATGCCCGCGCCCCTCGCGCCACGGGATCATCGGCGCGAGGAGGTGCCACGCGGATGACTGCAGGGGAGCTCACCGGTCGGTCCTCCGGCGTGCGGAGGTACGTGCCCGGCCTGGACGTCGTGCGCGGCTACCAGCGCGGCTGGGTCCGCGCCGACCTCGTGGCGGGCCTCGTCCTCGCGGCCATCCTGGTGCCGCAGGGCATGGCGTACGCCGAGCTCGCGGGCCTGCCCGCGGTCACCGGGCTCTACACCACCGTCGCCTGCCTCGTGGCCTACGCGGCCCTGGGGCCCTCGCGCATCCTGGTCCTCGGGCCCGACTCCTCGGTCAGCCCGCTCATCTTCGCCGCCATCGTCCCCCTCGTGGCCGCCTCGGGCGATCCGGGGTCCGCGATCGTGCTGGCCGGGATGATGGCGCTGCTGGTCGGCGCGGTCGAGATCGGGCTGGGCGTGGCCAAGCTCGGCTTCGTCGCCGACCTGCTCTCGGTGGAGGTCCAGGTCGGCTACATGAACGGCCTGGCGATCACGATCGTCGTGGGCCAGCTGCCCAAGCTCTTCGGCTTCTCGACCGACGCGGACGGGTTCGTCGACGAGCTCCAGGCCTTCGGCGCCGGCCTGGACCAGACGGACGGGACGACGCTCGCGGTCGGCCTGTCCGTGCTGGCCCTGCTGCTCGTGCTGCCCCGCGTGAGCAAGAGGGTGCCGGCCATCCTGGTGGCCATCGTCGGTGCCACGGTGGTCTCGGCGGTGCTCGACCTGTCCGCCGAGGGTGTCGCGACGGTCGGGTCCCTGCCCCAGGGCCTGCCCAGGCCGAGCGTGCCGTGGACCGGGTTCAGCGACGTGGCGCCGCTGCTGGTCGCGGCCCTGGGCATCACGCTGGTCTCGCTGACCGACACGATCGCGACGTCGACCAGCTTCGCCGCCCGCCGCGGCGACGAGGTCCGGCCCAACCAGGAGATGATCGGCCTCGGCGGCGCGAACATCGCCGCCGGGCTCTTCCAGGGCTTCGCGGTCTCGACCAGCGGGTCGCGCACCGCGGTGGCGGAGCAGTCCGGCGCGAAGAGCCAGGTCGCGGGGCTGGTCGGCGCGGGCGCGGTGGCGCTGATGCTGCTCTTCCTCAACTCGCTGCTGGCCGACCTGCCCAAGACCGCCCTGGCCGCCGTCGTCATCGCCGCGGCCCTGTCACTCACGAACCTGCCGGAGGTGCGCCGGCTGTGGCGGGTACGGCGTACGGCCTTCACGCTGTCGCTCGTGGCCACCGCCGGGGTGGTCTTCTTCGGGGTGCTGGAGGGCATCCTGGTCGCGGTCGCGCTGTCGATCCTGCTCTTCTTCCGGCGCAGCTGGTGGCCGCACGGTGTGGTGCTCGGCCGGGACGCGACCGGGGGCTGGCACAAGCTCGACGGGCGCAGCGACCTCGAGGAGCTGCCCGGCATCGCGGTCTACCGCTGGGAGGCGCCGCTGTTCTTCGCCAACGCGGGCATGTTCCGGCAGAACCTCCGCTCGCTGGTCCGCGAGAAGCAGGTGCGCTGGGTGGTGCTGCAGTGCGAGGCGGTGACCGACGTCGACGTCACGGCCGCGGAGAAGCTGGAGCAGCTCGACCGGCAGCTCAACGAGCAGGGCGTGCACCTCGCGTTCGTCGAGCTGCGCGACCGGCTGCGGGTCCTGCTGCTGCGCTACGGGCTGATGGAGACCCTGGACAAGGACCACTTCTATCCTTCGATGGACGCGGCCCTGGAGGCGATCGCCGGTGAGGACGCGGTGACCGCCGAGGCCGCGCTCGACCCGCAGCCCGACCCGGAGCCCGACGGAGAGGACCAGCGATGAGCCGTCCCGAGGACGAGGCCGCGGGGCCGGGCCGACGGGCCGGCACGACGCACCGCTGGCTGGCCGACGCCCGCCGGGTCGACCAGGCCGTCTACACCGCGGTCGCCCGGACGCCCACGCCCGCGCTCGACCGGAGCATGAGCCGCCTGTCCCGGGCCGCCGACCGGTCCGGCCTGTGGCTGGCCACCGCGGGGGTCCTCGCCGTCGTGGGCGGCCGCAGCGGCCGGCGCGCGGCCGCAGAGGGCCTGGTGTGCGTCGCGGTGAGCAGTGCCGTCGTCAACCTGGGCGTCAAGCGCCTCGGCGGCCGGGCCCGGCCCGACCGCGAGGGTGCGCAGGTGCCGCTGGACCGGCACGTGACGATGCCGACCTCGCTGTCGTTCCCGTCGGGGCACTCCGCATCGGCGTTCGCGTTCGCCACCGGGGCCGGCACCCGGTTGCCCGTGGTCACCGTGCCCCTGCACGGGCTGGCCGGGGTCGTCGCGTACTCGCGGGTCCACACCGGCGTGCACTTCCCCGGTGACGTGCTGGTGGGGTCTCTGCTCGGCACCGTGATCGCCCAGCTGACGACGAGGCTGACCGGCCGGGCGGCCGGCCGCTACGCAGCCTCGCGCGGCTGATCGTCGGGCACGGCGAGGCGGCGCAGCGTGAGCGCCTGGTGGCGCAGCAGCCGCAGGTCGAGCGGCGGCCGGTGCGCGGGCACGCCCGGCCGGCTCCGCGGGACGCGCACCCGTAGCGCCAGCGGCAGGATGGTGCAGCGCACGGGCGTCGGCATCAGCACGGCCTCGCCGTCGATGCCGACCGGGATCTCGGGCACGTCCGCCTCCACGACGACCTCGTGGGCCAGGGCGGTGCTCAGCCCCCGCGCGTGCCGGCCGTTGAGCAGGCCGGCCGCCCTCGCCGCGGAGTCGACGGTGATCGCCACGACGCCGAGCCGTCCGGTGTCGAGCCGGGCCCGCCGGCCCAGCCCGGCGAGGTCCCCGAGACCGTAGGGGTTGTTGCTGACCAGCAGCGCCTGGGGCGCCTCGACGGTCAGCTGGCCGTCCACGTGCGCGACCAGCCGCGGCCCGCGGTGCCCGGCCAGGATGTCGGGCAGCAGCTGCAGCGTGGTGCCGCGCTTGTCGTCGCGGTACGCCGGGCTCTGCACGATGTCGGCGTACGCGCCGAACGAGACGTTGTTGACGAACGTCCGGTCCCCGATCAGGCCCAGGTCGACACGGAGCTCGACGGCGTCGCTCAGCGCGTCCAGGCAGGCGTCGGGGTGCTCCCGGTCCAGCCCGAGGTCGAGGGCGAAGTGGTTGCGGGTGCCTGCACTGACGACGAGGAACGGGAGGTCGAGCTCGGCGGCGATCCCGGCGACCAGTGCCTGGGTCCCGTCGCCGCCG
Organism: Nocardioides sp. GCM10023255; assembly: GCF_042653125.1. Lineage (NCBI taxonomy): Bacteria > Bacillati > Actinomycetota > Actinomycetes > Propionibacteriales > Nocardioidaceae > Nocardioides > Nocardioides sp. GCM10023255. The sequence goes on along the minus strand of NZ_JBHSHU010000004.1, from coordinate 55,699 downwards.
GCCACACCGAGGAGGTCCGCCCCGTGGGCCGCGGCGGTGCGGGCGAGCTCGGCGATGTCCACGTGCTCCGGGCCCTCGAGCAGCGCCACCTCGGCGCCGAGGCCCGAGGCCAGCGTGTCGAGGCCGAACCGGCCGACCTTCCCGCCACCCGAGCGCGGGTTCATGATCAGGAACGGCCGCGACGGGGGAGGCACCGGCGTCTCGGGCATCCCTTCGACCGGCCGCGAGCGCTCCGTCGCAGCGCGCGCCGCCGCGAGGGCGGCAGCGGCGAGCAGCAGCACGACGACGATCTCGAGCAGGTGGCCGCGGGCGACGTAGAAGCCCACGACCCCCAGGGGGCCCGCGACCGCGACCGCGGCGCCGACCCAGCGGCGCACGCCACGGTTGCTGAGGAACCACCAGAGGCCGGCCAGTGCGAGTCCCGTCCCCAGCACGCCCACGACCAGCACGGTGATGCTGCTGCGGCCGCCGGCGAGCAGGGCGAGGACCGCCCCGGCCGCCGCGACGAACGCCAGCCTCGCCAGCCATCGCTGGCCGGACGTCACCGCGGGAGCCGTCGTCGTCGTACCCATGCGGTGAGCGTCTCCGGTGCCGCGGCCGGCGGCCAGAGACGATGGTCCCCCCGCGCGGGCGCCGACGGTCCGCATCCCGACCCGACGGATTACCCCATTTCGGGGACGGATCGGCCGGATCCCGGCATCCTGACAGCGACACGGACCAGCGGGCGGGGGCGGAGCTCATGGAGGGTCGCAGGCGCATGCGCATCTCACGTCACCGGTCGCGGACCGGCCCTGTCGCCCCGGCGCCGGCCCTGGTGCTGGCCCTGGTGCTGGCCCTGGTGCTCTCCCTGGGGCTGGCCGGGCTCGTCACCGTCCCTGAGTCGGCCGCGGCGACGCGCGGCGGCGGGCACGACCGGGGCTGGTGCCGGCGGCACCTGTGCCCGGAACCGATCGCCACCCCGACCCCGGCGGAGGGCCGACCGCTCTGGGGCGGCACCGTCTTCCGGGCCGGCGGGGAGACCTACGAGCACGCCTACCAGCGGGTGCAGGCGGCTTACGGCGGCCTCGACGCGATCCGGATGTTCTTCCCCGGCCTCCCGGCGACCTGGGCGAGCATCGACCAGAAGGTGCACGGCACTCCGGTGGTGGTCTCCTTCAAGGCCGACCCGGCCGCGGTGGTCGCGGGCCGGTACGACGACCGGTTCCGGCAGTGGTTCGGCGAGGCGCCCCGGGGTCGGGTCACGCACTGGACGTACTGGCACGAGCCCGAGAACGACGACGTCGACCTCGCGACCTACCGCCTGGCCTGGCAGCACCTCGACGACCTGGCCGACGAGGCCGCCAACCCCGACCTGCGCTCGACGCTGATCCTGATGTGCTGGACGCTGAGCCCGAAGTCCGGTCGGGACTTCGCCGACTACTACCCGGGCGGCGGGAGCATCGACGTGCTGGGCTTCGACTGCTACAACAACGGCCGTCGCAAGGGCGTCTACCGGGACCCGGCGAGCATCCTCTCGCCCGTGCGCGCCGTCGCCGAGCAGCACGGCAAGCCGTGGGGGATCGCGGAGTTCGGCACCACCGTGGTCGACACGGACGGGGGCGAGCAGGGCCGCGCGGAGTGGCTGCGCGGCATGGCCGACTTCGTGCGCGACAACGGCGGCGTGTTCGCGACGTACTTCGACTCCTTCGTCGGATTCGACTACCGACTCCACGACGACACCTCGAAGCGCGCGTGGCGGGAGATCGTGACCAGCGACTGAGGTCCGACAGGCGCCGGGTTTGGACGGGGCGCCGGTCGGGCAGGACACCCTCGTCGCACCATCGCCGAGGGGGAAACGCATGGGATCCGATCCGTACGAACCGGGCTACCGTCCCGACGGGACGAGCTCGCGGGGCAACCTGGGCGACGTCGGTCACGGCAACCAGTTCGGCCTTGACCTGTACAGCCTCTACAAGGCGGGACGTCTCCACTTCCCGGCCCAGGCAGAGCGGTTCTCCGGCCTGGCCTCCGACGCCCAGTACGCCGGCCACGGGGTCTCGTCGGTGCAGGCGGCCGCCGGCAACCCGGCGGCCCTGTCGAAGATCCTGGAGCTGCGCGAGCGACTGCACCTCGCGATCTACAAGACCACTCTCGCCCTGCGCGACCTCGGGCCGGTGCTGGTCAAGGTCGCCGACGACTACGCCGCGACCGACGAGGACGCCCGGACCGCCTTCCGGGCGATGTTCGGCCAGGTCTCGGAGCAGAACCTGTACGCGGACCCGCCGGTGAGGGTGCCCGACCCGCCGCGGCCGGACGAGCCCTACGAACCGCCGAGGGAGACCATCCCGAAGCCCGGCGGCCGCCAGGTCCTGATCTGATCCCGAGGACGTGACGACATGAGCGAGCCCCAGGTCCCCTTCAGCGACAGCGAGTTCTCGAGCAAGTTCGACGAGTTCGAGACGTTGCTGGTCGACTTCGGCACCATCACCCTCGCGCTCGACGCCTACCAGGCCAACCAGGACTGGCACCACGAGTCGACGATGGGCGTCGAGTACCGCACGTCGGTGATGGTGGGCGAGAAGTACCCCTTCTCGCTCACCTTCACCCTCTACGACTTCGAGGCGGGCAGCGAGGACGCCGCTCGGGCGCACTGGGAGAAGGAGCGCAGCGGCTGGGCGTCGTACGCGGACGGCTGGGCCCGGGGGAAGGTCGCCGAGCTGAAGCCCCGCTTCGACACGATCATCGATCCGTGGCCGGGCCACCTCGAGAGCGCCGCCTCGGAGTTCGAGGACATCCGGATCGTCCTGGGCACCCAGGTCCCCGACGACTTCGCGCAGCTCGACTACTCGGAGAGCCACTGGGAGGGCCTCACGGCCACGAACTTCTTCAACAACTTCTACAACCTCATGCCGCAGTGCGTGGACAACCAGGCCTGGGTGGCGGAGATGCTGCAGAACGCCTGCGGGGCCGCCAAGAGCGTGATCGACATGGGACGCAACAGCGCCATGAACACCGTGGCCGCCATGGTCTCCCGCGCCGACGAGGCGCTGCGTGCCCGGCAGGACGCGCACAGCATCTCGCCGACGGAGTTCCTGACGATCACCAGCACGATCCTGGACCTGATCGACATCATCCCGATCGCCGTCCCCGACTCGATGCAACAGTACGTCGAGAAGTTCGACGAGGTCACGGGGGACGCCCGGTCCACGGCCTCGACGCTGATCGGCTACGCGGAGGACAGCATCCCCGAGAAGTCGGCGGTGCCGCAGACCGCCGCTTCCCAGCGACCGGAGGGCGTGGTGGCCGACTTCCACACGGCGATCGACAGCATCGGGGACAACCTGACGAAGGCCTGGGACCAGCTCGACGTCGACTACCTGGTCAAGGTGGACAAGAACATCGACGCACTGGAGGAGCTCTCGCTGCTGTGGCTCAGGAGCCCGGACCTGGCCCAGGGCCCGGGTGGTCCCGGCGGGTTCCACCACAACTCCAGCAACCAGTACCAGTGACGCCGAGGGGAGGGCCGCGGACGGTGCGGGTGGCGGCCGGGCTGGCCTCGGTGGTGGCTCTGGCGGGCCTGCTCGGCGGCTGCGGCGAGGAGTCCCCCTCCTGGGGGGCCGTCGACACGGACACCTGCGGGGAGCTGGACCTGACCGGTCTGGTCGGCGACGCCTACCCGTCCCTGCCGGCGGCCGAGGCCAGCGCCGACGAGACCTCGGACGGTGGCAGCAGGGGTGCGGTGTGCCTCGCCAGGGCGGACACCCCCGACGGCGGACGACTGGTGGTGCAGGTGGAGCTCTCCTCGCGGTCCGACGGCGGGAAGAACTCGCTGTACGACCTGCGGGACGGCGGGCAGGTCGGCCTCGACGGCACCATCCACGAGGTCGACCCCAGTCCGGTGGAGGGCTGGTGGCAGGAGGGGGTGAGCGTCGTCGCGACCACCTCCGACACCGCGCCCGCCTCGGCGAGCGTGGGGCTCACCGTCCGCGACCGCAATCTCGTGGTCGCCGTGCGCGTCTCGGACAAGCGCGCCGGTGGGGCCTCCGCCGACGTCGAGGCCGACCGCGACCTCGCGGACGCGATCCTCGACGCCGTCCCGGACGTCGTGCCGCAGACCTGAGGTCGCACCGCAGGGCCGTCAGGCGGTCGGCGCGCGGGACCACTGGCCCTGTCCCGTGCGCGCAGGGCCCGCGGAGGGTGGAGGCATCCCGAACCCCGCGGAGGTGAGCGATGGCGGAGAGCGACTTCCCCTACGCCGACAGGTTCCCGGTGCATCGGGTGCTGCCCGAACGGGGGACTCCTCGCGAGGACGTGCTGGCCGAGCTGCGGGCGATGGCCATCGAGGAGGACGCGTTCTGGGAGACGGGGAAGTGCTCCGGGACGATGTACTCCGGCGACCACGAGCACTACCGCTTCCTGACCGAGGCGTTCGGCATGTTCGCCCACGTCAACGTCCTGCAGCGCGACATGTGCCCGAGCGCGACGAAGCTCGAGGGCGAGATCATCGCGATGGCGCTCGACCTGCTGCACGCCGAGGCCGTCACCGACGGCACCCCCGGTGGGCTGGTGACCACCGGCGGGAGCGGCAGCATCCTGCACGCGGTGCTCGCCTACCGGGAGCACGCCGCGGCCCGCGGTGTCACGGAGCCGCGCTTCGTCAAGCCCGAGACCGGGCACCCCGCCTTCGACAAGGCCTGCCGGCTGCTCGGCATCGAGCTGCGGACGGTGCCGGTCGACCCGGTGACGACCGTGGTCGACCCCGACCGGATGGCCGCGGAGATCGACGACCGGACCGTCGCGATCATGGGGTCTGCCTGCAACTACGGCTACGGCACCATCGACCCGATCGCCGAGCTCGCCGAGCTCGCGGCGAGCCGGGGCGTCGGCATGCACGTCGACGGCTGCCTCGGCGGGTTCATCCTCCCGTTCGGCCAGGAGCTCGGCTACGACATCCCGGTCTTCGACTTCCGGGTCCCGGGCGTCACCAGCATCTCGGCCGACACCCACAAGTACGGCTACGCGTTCAAGGGGACCTCGACCGTCCTCTTCCGGGACAAGGCGCTGCGCGACGCGCAGTACTTCCACCTGCCCGGCTGGAGCGGCGGCAAGTACATGTCGCCCGGCATCGAGGGGTCCCGCTCGGGCGGGCTGCTGGCCGAGACCTGGGCGGCCATGGTCCAGCTCGGCCGCGAGGGGTACCTCGAGCACGCGCGCGCGATCTTCCGCACCGCGGACCGGATGAAGGACGTGGTCCGCTCGCACCCCGAGCTGCGCATCATGGGGAGCCCGACGTTCTGCTTCAGCTTCACCTCCGACGACTTCGACATCTACCACGTCGCCGACTTCATGCGCGGGCGCGGCTGGCGGTTCAACGGCCAGCAGTACCCCAACGCGATCCACATGGCCGTGACCGGGCCGCAGACCCAGCCCGGCCTGGTGGACACGTTCGCCGAGGACCTCGACCAGGGGGTGGCGTACGCCCGGCGCGCCGAGGCCGCGGGCCAGCAGGCCTTCTCCGGCGCGATCTACGGCGGGGTGCCCGGCGGCATGAGCCTGGAGGCGGAGGAGTTCATCGTCGCGGTCATGGACGACATGCTCGACACCGAGCTCTCGGTGCCGCCGGGGTCCTGATGCCCACGCCCGGGGGTCGCCTGGTGCTCGCGGTCGACCTCGGGTCGAGCAACGTCAAGGTCGGGCTGGTGACGCTGCGCGGCGAGGTCGTCGCGTGGACCTCCGAGCCGCTGTGCACCGACCTGGGCCCCGGAGGACGGGTGACCCAGGACGCCGCGGAGTGGTGGCGGGTGGTCACGGCGTCGGCACGCCACTGCCTGGCCGAGGCGGCCGTCGACGGAAGCCGGGTCGCCGCCGTGTGCGTCACCGGGCAGTGGGCCAGCACGGTGCCCGTCGACGCCGCAGGGTCTCCCGTGGGCCCGTGCCTGATGTGGAGCGACACCGAGGGGGCGGCGTGGTCCCGTGCGGTCGTCGGTGGCCACGTCCAGGGCTACCGGGCGACCGCCCTCGCGACGTGGGTACGACGTACCGCCGGCGTCCCCTCCACGTCCGGCGCCGACCCGGTCGGGCACATGCTGCACCTCGGGCACGACGAGCCCGAGGTCGCCGCGGCCGCCCGCTGGTACCTCGAGCCGGTCGACGCCCTCGCGATGCGGTTCACCGGGGTGGCGGCGGCCACGCCCGCCTCGATGACCGCCGCGTGGCTCACCGACAACCGGCATCCCGGGCGGCTCGCCTACGACCCGGTGCTGGTCCGCCGGGCCGGTGTCGACCCCGGTCGGCTGCCCCCGCTGGTCGCGACGGGCAGCGTCGTGGCTCCGGTGCGCGCCGACGTCGCCGCGGAGCTCGGGATCTCGCCGGAGGCCGTGGTGGTGGCCGGCGTGCCCGACCTGCACGGCGCGGCGCTCGGGTCCGGCTGCGTGCGCGACCACGAGGCGCACCTCTCGATCGGCACCACGGCCTGGGTCAGCTGCCCGCTGCCCGACAAGAAGACGGACCTGCTGCGGCAGATGGCGACCGTGCCGGGGCTGCGGCCCGACCGCTACCTGCTCGGCAACAACCAGGAGACCGCCGGCCGCTGCCTGGAGTGGCTCGCCAGGGTGCTGGCCGACGGCGGTGGGCCGCCGGCGTACGACGACCTGCTCGCGCTGGCGGCGACCTCGCCGCCCGGGGCCGGGGGCATCGTCTTCACGCCCTGGCTGGCGGGGGAGCGCTCCCCGGTGGACGACCGGGCCGCGCGGGGCGGCTTCCACCACGTGTCGCTGTCCAGCACGCGCGCCGACCTGGTCCGCGCGGTGCTGGAGGGGGTCGCGCTCAACGCACGCTGGCTGCTCGAGGCGGCCGACCACGTGGCCGGCCGACGGCTCGAGCCGCTGCGCCTGGTGGGAGGCGGGGCCCGGTCGTTGCTGTGGTGCCAGGTCGTCGCCGATGTCTCCGGCCGTCGCGTCGAACGCGTCGCGCAGCCGCTGCTGACCGGGCTCCGGGGCGTGGGGCTGCTCAGCGGCCTGGCGCTGGGGGAGATCGGCTGGGCCGAGGTGCGGGACCTGGTGCCCGTGGACGCCGTGCTCCACCCCGACCCCGGCACCAGGGAGACCTACGACCGCTCGTTCGCGGCGTTCGTCCACCTCTATCGCGCGCAGCGGCGGATCTTCGGCGCCTGACCACGGGTCGTGTGCAGGGCCCGTCATGGCGCGTTCCCGGGCACGAGTCGTCAGGGCGCGGGTCTTCCGCGAACCCGCCCTGCCGTGGTTGGTTGTCCGGGGGCCACACCCCCGGCCCCAGGAGAACCAACGGGAGGAACCTCGATGAGGAAGCTCGTCAGCGCGGCCGCGGTTGCGGCCCTGGTGGGCGCGGGTGTCGCCACCATGGGCACCGGCGCCGCGAACGCACACCAGGCGCCGGTCGCCAGCAGCGCCGTCCAACACTCGCTCAAGCACGTCGCGGCACGTGGCTACCAGCCGCCGCCGATCACGTGGGGCGAGTGCGCGTCCCAGAGCCTGCAGGACGCGGGCGCGAAGTGCGGCATGGTCAAGGTGCCGCTCAACTACGACCGCCCGCAGGGTCGCAAGATCCAGCTGGCGGTCTCGCGCATCAAGCACAAGACGTCCAAGGCGGACGCCCAGGGCGTCATGCTGGTCAACCCCGGCGGCCCCGGCGGCTCCGGGCTCGGCCTGGCCCGGCTCGGCGCCTACGTCCCCAACGGTGGCGGTGACCCGTACGACTGGATCGGCTTCGACCCGCGCGGCGTCGGCAGCAGCAAGCCCTCCCTGAGCTGCGACGGCGACTACTTCGCCGCCGGTCGGCCCACCTACGTGCCGGTCACCCCGAAGATCACGGACTACTGGCAGGACAAGGCGGTGGGGTACTCCGTCGCCTGCAAGGACACGAATCTCCGGCTGCTCAAGAACACCGACACCCGCACCTGGGTCAAGGACATGGAGAGCATCCGCAAGGCGCTGCACGCGAAGAAGATCAACTACTACGGGTTCTCCTACGGCACCTACCTCGGCCAGGTCTACGCCACGATGCACCCCGACCGGGTGCGGCGGTTCGTCTTCGACGGCGTGGTGAACCCCGAGGACGTCTGGTACGACGCCAACCTCGAGCAGGACAAGCAGTTCGACAAGAACATCGACATCTTCTTCGACTGGGTGGCCAGCCACGACGACGTCTACGGGCTCGGCACCGACGGTGACGCCGTGCGCGCCATCTACTACGACGTGCTCGACAAGCTGACCAAGAACCCGGAGCCGGACTTCGGTGCCGCCGACTGGAACGACGTCTTCGTGGGCGCGGCCTACTACGTCTATGGGTGGGACGACACCGCGCACATCCTCGTGGCCGCCGCCCAGGGCGACCTCGGCCCGGCCAAGGAGTACTACGGCGACCCGACCGGTCCCGGTGCCGACAACACCTACGCCAACTACCTCGCGGTGCAGTGCGCGGACGCGCCCTGGCCGGCGAGGTGGAGCACCTGGAAGCGCGACAACCAGCGGCTGTACGCCACGGCTCCGTTCCTCACCTGGAACAACGCGTGGTACAACCTGCCCTGCCGCACCTGGGCAGCGCCGTCGGGCAAGCCGGTCAACGTCAAGGGCCAGCACGTCAAGCCGATCCTGCTGATCGAGGAGACCAACGACGCGGCGACGCCGTGGGCGGGCGCGATCGAGGTGCGCCAGCGGTTCCCGAAGTCGGTCCTGATCGAGGGCGTGGGCGGTACGACGCACGCCGGGTCGCTCTCCGGGGTCTCCTGCGTGGACAACCGGATCGCGAACTACCTGCTCACCGGTCAGCTGCCGAAGCGGAGGGCCGGTGACAACCGGTCCGACGTGAAGTGCGCCCCGGTGCCGCCGCCGGACCCGACGCCGGCGACCCCCTCCGCGCGCAGCCTCCGCGCGCCGGTGCAGGACGAGAACACCGGCACCCTGCGTGACCTGATCACGGACGCGATCACCAAGCGCTGACGTCAGGCAGGCAAACGACGAGGGCCGCAGCCGGTGATCCGGCTGCGGCCCTCGTGCGTCGTCGTGTCAGCCGCGCGGGCGGGCCTTGCCGCGATTCTTGTAGAGCTCGACGAGCATGGCGGTGACCTTCTTCTCGGTCGGCAGGATCGCCGTCCGCGTGTAGGTCTGGTTCTTGCAGGTCGGGCCGCCGTCGTTGACGATCACGTAGGTGAACTTGAACCGCCACCCTGCTTGGTAGATCCGCATCCGGGAGGTCTTCCCGGAGGGGAGCGAGACCAACTGCGACCAGGTCTTGGTCTGGGTGTTGCCGGTCGTGGTGCTCCGGTTCCACTGGTGGTTGTACTTCGTGCTCACGTTGCCGATGCCGAAGTTCAGGCCGCCCCCGGCCTCGGCGGTGTCGGCCGAGCCCTTCGTCCGCGACGTCTGGTCTCCGTCGGACTCCGAGTAGCCCTGCTGGCCGCCCTGCTGCCACCCGCTCGGGTTGCTGGGCGAGCTGAAGTGGTTGCTGGTCGGCATCCACACTGCAGCGCCGCGCTCGGTGCTCTTGACGAAGGCGTGGTCGTGCACGCACATGCGAGCAGGTGTCGCCTCGGCCGGCGAGGCGGTGACGGTGAGCGGCGTGAGACCGGTGGCCGTGAGGGCGCCGGCTGCGAGCAGGCGGCGGGTGCGGGCTTGGGGCATGAAGACCTCCGAGAGTGGTGGAGCGCGCCCCCGTTGACGCGCCCACCGCACCTTCCCTGCGGGGGGCCGACCCAAACCGGTCGCCGCGGGCCTTTGGCCCCTGTCGTCGGCGCCGGGCGGGGCACGCACCTGGGCTCCTTCACGTGGGCGTCGAGCCACTGCAGCCTGGTCACGTCACTGGACCCGCCGGACGTGGCCGTGTCGAGCGGCCGCCTGCAGTTTGTGGCGTCAGACGGCGACGTCCTGCGCGAGGACTACGTGAGTGCCGGTGACATCACGCTCGAGGGTGACCGGCTGTGCGTGGACACCGCAGCGACGTTCGCCGGGGGCACGGGCCGCTTCGCCGAGGCCTCCGGGCCCGCGCTGGAGCACGCGTGCTGGCCCGCCTCGATCCAGGGGCCCGTCATCCACGACCTGGTCATCAGGTCCGTGGGACGCATCGCCTTCGACGCTGCCGCACGATGAGGCGGCGGCGAACTACGCTCGTGGTGTGGACAGGTGCCCCGTGTGCGGACACGCGGCCAAAGCCGAACGCCGGTCGTTCGTCGACCGGCTGTGGGGGCTGAGGCCCTACTGTCCCGAGCCCGTGGGGACCGCCGACAACCTGCGTGACGCGTGTGGGTGCAACGACCCCTGGCACGTGGCGGGGACCTGAGGGACCGGTCCGCGGGAATCCTCGTGTGAGCCGGCTGGAAGACGACGAGAGCCGCAGGTCGATGACCTGCGGCTCTCGGTGCTTGTGGGCAGGGGCGGGGTCGAACCGCCGACCTTCCACTTTTCAGGCGGACGCTCGTACCAACTGAGCTACCTGCCCAAGCAGGCGTCACCATACCGGAGGGGCGGGCGCCCGGCGAAAACGGGCCCGGGTCAGGATGACTCGCGCCGGTGCACGAGCTCGGTGACCTCGGTGGCGGCGTCGTCGATCCGGACCAGCAGCTCGCGTGCGCGGCCCCCGTCGGGGCCGAGGGCTTGGTCGAGGTCGGCCAGCATCCGGCGGAACCGGTCCCGGCACTCCCGCAGGATCCCCGCCCCGGACTCGGTGAGCTCGACCCGGTGCGAGCGGCCGTCGGCGGGGTTGGCGGTGGTGCGCGTGTGCCCGCGCCTGCGCAGCGCGGCCAGGTGCCCGGTGAGCGTCGAGGCGGTGACCCCGAGCCGGTCGGTCAGCTCGCGCGGGGTCAGCGGCGAGATGCCCAGCTGGCTGAGGACGGCGTACTCGGACGGGCGCACGCCGGTGCCGCCGAGCGTCGCCTCCATCAGCTCGCCGATCCGCTGGTGGAGCACGAAGAGGTCGAGGACGAGGTTGCCGTCCGCCGCCCCGATCTGGCGCCCGGGCTGGTGCTCCTCGCTCATGGGGCCATTGTGGTGGTGCCTCGACCTCCGTGCGTGAACCTCTGGAAACAATTACGAACTCGTACTAGTTTGAGGTGCGGGGCCACGAGGGGTCCCGATCGAGACGGGGGTGGGTGGCGTGCTGGTGGCTCTGCTGCTGGGTGGTGGTGGCGGTGCGCTGCTGGCGTGGCGCCGGCTGCGGTCGGGGCGGCGTCGGCCGGCGGGTGCGGGTGCCCGGATCCGGACGGCGCGCTGGGACAGCACCGCTCGCACCCTCGACTACCGGCACACCCGGTGAACGTCGTGCCGGCCGGCCGCGCGCTCGGTCCGCTCGTGTCGCTGCTGCTCGGGCTGGGGTCCGTGACGGGCGGGTGCTCCGCCGACGGGCAGGAGGGGGCCTCGGCCTCGCCGGAGCGGAGCGCCGTCAGCCCGACGTCGACCCCCTCGCCGGCGTACGACCCGTTGCCCTGGCGGGCCGTCGACGGACCGCTCGGCCGGTGCGGTCCGCTGCCCCAGCGGGTCGCGGACCAGCGGTACCAGCTGGTCTCGCTGCGCGGTCCCGCGGGAGCGGTCCTTCCCGCCGTGACGGCCGGGCACGGCAGGACGGTGGCGATCCTGGTCCACCAGACCGACGGCAACGGCCTGTGCGGCTGGCTCAGCTTCGCCCAGCACCTGGCGGGCGTGCCCGGCGTGAGGGCCCTCGCGCTCGACCTGTGCACCTACGGCGAGGCGCGCTGCGAGGGTGGGTACGTCGAGCGGCAGACCGACCAGGTCCGGCTCGCCGTGGACCACGCCCTCGAGACGCTGCACGCCGAGCGGGTGGTGCTGGTCGGCGCCTCGATGGGCGGCAGCCTGGCCGTGCTCACCGCGGCCCGCGACCACCGGGTGGACGCCGTGGTCGACCTGTCCGGCCCCGACGAGTGGGCCGCGCCGGCGGTGCACGTCGCGGCCCGTGGGCTCGAGGCGCCCACGCTGTTCGCCGTCGCCAGGGACGAGGGCGAGGACGAGGTCGCCGCGATGCGGAAGGCGGCGGCGAGCGCTCCCCGGGGCAGCGAGCTCGCGCTCGAGGAGGCCGGGCACGGGTACGAGCTGCTCGAGGAGCCCGACGGACGTCCGACCGGCCTCTCGGGCCGGGTCCTGGCGTGGGTCCGCGGCCGGTAGTCCACGCGTCACGTCGGGTTGGAGCCCGACGCGCGCCGCCCCTATGCTGTCGGGGCAGTCAGGCCCCCATCGTCTAGCGGCCTAGGACGTCGCCCTTTCACGGCGGTAGCACGGGTTCGAATCCCGTTGGGGGTGCCAGCTCAGGCTCGCGAGAGTCCCGATTGGGAGTCACCGGCAACCATGGGTTAGAGTTCCACCCGCTTCACCAGTGAGGCACCAAGGCCCCGTAGCGCAGTTGGTTAGCGCGCCGCCCTGTCACGGCGGAGGCCGCGGGTTCGAGTCCCGTCGGGGTCGCAGATGAACGCTCCGGATCACCAGATCCGGAGCGTTCTTGCATTTGCCGGCACCCCCAGAATGGACCCGTGCCCCTCCAGATGGACCCCGACCGGTTCGACGCCCTCGTCGACCAGGCGCTCGACGAGATCCCCGACGAGATCGCGGCCCTGGTCCACAACGTCGTGGTGCTCGTCGAGGACGAGCCGCCCGAGGACGAGCCCGACGACCTGCTGGGCCTCTACGAGGGGGTTGCGCTGACCGAGCGGTGGGGCACGCCTCCGGTGGAGCTGCCGGACCGGATCTTCGTCTTCCGGGGGCCGCTGCTCGACATGTGCGAGAGCGAGGAGGAACTCGTCGAGGAGGTCCGGATCACCGTGGTGCACGAGATCGCGCACCACTTCGGGATCGACGACGACCGGCTCCACGAGCTCGGCTACGCCTGACCCGGCCGCGCGGCTCAGCCGAGGAGGTAGCCCAGCGCGCACGCCGGCAGCGCGAGCGCCAGGGTGACGACGGCGTACGCCGTACCGCCGGCCGGGCCGCGCTCGTGCGCCTTCACCGCGAACGCGGAGTACGTCGTGAACCCGCCGCAGAAGCCGGTGCCGAGCAGGGCCAGGGCGTGCTCGCCGGGCGCGGCCGCGGTCAGCAGGCCCAGTAGGAACGACCCCACGACGTTGACCGTCAGCGTCCCCCAGGGGAACCGGTGGTCGAGCCAGTGCCCCGCGAGGAGGCGCAGCGGCGCCCCGACCGCGGCACCGAGGGCGACCAGGACCGGGGTCACTCGTTGCCCTCCTCGTCCTCGAACGCCCGCTGGGCCAGCGGGCTCGAGAGCCGGTGCGCCAGGGCCACGACGGCCACGCACGCGAACAGGGTGCCGAGCAGGTAGGTGAGGGCGGTCCCGGTGTCACCGGCGTCGAGCAGGTGGCGGGTCTGCTCGGAGCAGGTCGACAGCGTGGTGTAGCCGCCGAGCACCCCGGTGCCGAGCCCGGCGGCGAGCACCGGGCTGCGGCGTACGGCGTAGAAGGCCGGGAGGGTGGCGAGCAGGAACGATCCGCTCACGTTGATCGCGAAGGTCGTCCACGGGAAGCCGTGGTCGTCGGGGAACAGCTCGCCCAGGCCCCACCGGAGCAGGGCGCCCAGGGCGCCGCCGACCGCGACCGCGGCGACCAGCCGCGGTGGGGGAGGCGGTCTCACGAGACGCTGCTGCGGGGGCTCGGCACGCCGGAATCGTGCCACGCCACCGGGGACTCCCCGATGCTCTGTCGGACGAACTCCCCGAGGAACCAGCGCTGGAACTGCTGCTGCTCGGGGGTGCGGGCCAGGGAGAGGAGCCGCTCCTCGCGGCAGAAGGCGTCGGCGAGGTCGAGCAGCTCGATGAAGTGGCCGATCTTGCCGGCGTCCTCGGCGGGCATGGTGACGTGGAGGTCGGTCAGCTCGCGGCCCTCGCGGATCGCGGCGTCGATCTGGTCGGCGCCCATGCCGTCGCGCAGCTGCCGCTCGAGGGATCCGAAGACGTCGGAGAGGTCCTTGGCGAGCGGGTAGTCGGCCTCGTGGGTGAGCGCGAGCAGCCGCACCTCGCGACGCAGCTCGCGGTAGTGGTGCTGGAAGCGCAGGTAGGTGCGCAGCGGGACGCCGACCACCTTGACCGCCACGTCGTCGGGACGCGGCTCGCGCGGCGCGGGGTCGACCACCCCGGTGATGATCCCCTCGGCGAGCTCGTCGCGGACCTGAGAGCTCGGGGCGAACCACACGACCTTGCCGTCGTCCTCGATCTCGGCGCCCCACGCGTCGGCGCAGCGGGCCACGATGCCCAGGCCGCGGCCGAAGGTCAGCAGCAGCTCGTCCTCGTCGGTGGGGTGGGTCTCCGGCAGCCGCGGCGGCTCGAGCGAGCCGTCCCGCACCTCGACGCGCGGGTGCTCGCGGGTCCCCCGGACGCGGACCTGAATGGGCGGGTCGGCGTGCAGCAGGGCGTTCGTGACGAGCTCGGAGACGCCGAGCTCGGCGCACTCGATGAGGTCTGGACGATCGATGTCCGTGCAGGTGTCGACCACCCAGCGACGTGCGTTCTGCACGCCGCGGGGACCAGAACCCAGTGAGAGGGCTGGCCGGTTCAGCGGCACGGATATCACTCCGGAGGGACGGGGGGTCGATCAGTTCATTGTCCGTCTGTCTACCCGGCTCGGCCGGCAGCGAAACGTGAGTCGTTGAAAGTTTCGGCACCGTCGGGCCGGTCACAGAACGGGGGCGAGGCCCCCGGGTGACCGGCGCCGTCCGGAGTGCCCCGCCTCACCCCCGGGCCGATTGGTCAAGGGGTGGCGTGCAGCGGGACAATGGGGGAGCACGCGGGCCCGTCGGTCACGGCGAGGCCCATCGCCGCGGGAAAGGTTCGGCATGGCAGGCACGCAGACGGAGCAGGGGACGGGCAAGCGCCACCAGGTGGTGGTGATCGGGTCCGGGTTCGGTGGGCTGTTCGGGACCAAGGCGCTGCGCCGGGCCGACGTCGACGTGACGATGGTCGCCAAGACCACGCACCACCTCTTCCAGCCGCTGCTCTACCAGGTGGCGACCGGCATCCTCTCCGAGGGTGAGATCGCGCCGCCGACGCGCGAGGTCCTCAGCGGGCAGAACAACGCGCAGGTGCTGCTCGGCGAGGTCACCGGCATCGACCTCGAGGCCCGCACCGTCACCTCGCAGGTGCTCGGGCGCGAGACGGTGTCGTCGTACGACTCCCTGATCGTCGCCGCCGGTGCCGGCCAGTCCTACTTCGGCAACGACCACTTCGCCGAGTTCGCCCCCGGCATGAAGAACATCGACGACGCCCTCGAGCTGCGCGGCCGGATCTTCGGCGCCTTCGAGATGGCCGAGCTCGGCGCGGTGCGCGGCGACAGTGTCGACCACCTGCTGACCTTCGTGGTCGTCGGTGCCGGCCCGACCGGCGTGGAGATGGCCGGCCAGATCGCCGAGCTGGCCCACCGCACGCTCAAGCGCGACTTCCGGGCGATCAACACCCGCAGCGCCCGCGTCGTCCTCGTCGACGCCGCGCCTCAGGTGCTCCCGCCGTTCGGCCAGAAGCTCGGTGACAAGGCCAAGGCCGAGCTGGAGAAGCTCGGCGTCGAGGTCATCCTCGGTGCGATGGTGACCGACGTCGACGAGCGCGGCATCGAGATGAAGTTCAAGGACGGCCGGGTGGAGCGCATCGACACGGTCACCAAGATCTGGGCGGCCGGCGTCCAGGCCAACCCGCTCGGCAAGACGCTCTCGGAGCAGACCGGCGCGCCGCTGGACCGCGCCGGCCGCATCAGCGTCAACCCCGACCTCACGCTGCCCGGCCACCCCGAGGTGTTCGTGGTCGGCGACATGATCTCGCTCGACAACCTCCCCGGCGTCGCGCAGGTCGCGATCCAGGGCGCGAAGTATGCCGCCAAGGAGATCGACCACCGGATCAAGGGCAAGCCGTCGCAGGGCCCGTTCAAGTACTTCGACAAGGGCTCGATGGCGATCATCAGCCGCTTCCGCGCGGTCGCCATGGTCGGCAAGCTCCGGCTCACCGGCGTGATCGCGTGGCTGATGTGGCTGGCGGTGCACCTCGTCTACATCACCGGCTTCAAGAACCGGGTCACCGCGGTGCTGCACTGGTTCGTCTCGTTCCTGGGCCGCGGCCGCTCCGAGCGCACCACCACCGAGCAGCAGATCTTCGCGCGCAGCGCGCTGGCGCGGCTCAAGCGCGGGGCGACCGACCTGGTCTCCGAGCCGGGCGCGTACGACGCCGCCCGGGCGCTGCTCGAGACCACGCGCCGCGCGGAGCTCGAGGCCCAGGCCGCCGAGGAGGCTCGCCTCACCGACGCCGGCGAGCGCGGCGTCCACCTGGCCGAGCGCCGCTGACCGACCCCCTGGTCGAGCCGGCGCAGCTCGACGTGTCGGCGGGAATCCCGGTGGCGCTGCGTGTGGCCGGGTTGGTGGAATGACGCCATGACCGAGCTGGTGACCCCCGACCTGCGCTGGTACGACGACTGGGTGGCGACGCTGACCGACTTCGGCGCGGAGTACCCGCACGGCTCCGGCTGCGCGCCGGACGGCCAGCCGCTGGACCGGTCGGCCTTCGAGGAGTTCGTGGCCGACAAGCTGCTGTTCGCCGACCCGACCGCCGAGCTGCCCAACGGCTGGGTGAGCTGCGACTACTTCTGGATCGTCGACGCCGGCGAGATGATCGGCTTCCTCGCGCTGCGGCACCGGCTCAACGACTACCTGCTTGAGCAGGGCGGCCACATCGGCTACTCCGTGCGGCCCGCCCGACGGCGCGAGGGGCACGCGTCGCGGGCGCTGGCGCTGGCGGTGTCCCGCGCGGCCGAGCTGGGCCTGGACCGGGTGCTCGTCACCTGCGACGACGACAACCTCGGCTCGCGGCGCACCATCGAGAACGGCGGCGGTGAGCTGGAGGACGTGCGCGCCGGCAAACGGCGCTACTGGATCTCCACGGCCCGTGACAGTGTCGGTGGCATGATCGCCGGGTGACCCACCTCACAGGGCTGCTCGGGGAGCTCGACGCGCGGCTCCGTCGCGCCGACGACGCGCTGGCGTCCGGCTACCCGGGTGAGCGGGGCGTGCGGCAGCCGGTGCACACGGCGTACGTCCCCGCGGACCGGTACGACGCCCGCACCGTCGCCGCGTGGGGCGAGCAGGCGAGCCGGGTCCTCCCGGACTGCGCGGCCGCGCTCGGCCCGGTCGACGAGGCAGTGCTGGAGCGGGTGCGCGGGAAGCTGGCCAGCGAGCCCGTCGAGGACCTGCGCGTCGACCTCGAGGACGGCTACGGCACCCGGCCCGACGAGCAGGAGGACGCCGACGCCCGGGCCGCGGCCCGGGCGCTGGCGCGGTCGGTGCTCGACGGCGACGCCCCACCGTTCCACGGGGTGCGGTTCAAGAGCCTCGAGCGCCCGACCCGGGCACGGGGCGTGCGCAGCCTCGACCTCGTGGTCGGCGCGCTGGTCGCCGCCGGGGCGCTGGGCGACGGCTTCGTGGTCACGCTCCCCAAGGTCACCTCGGTCGACCAGGTGGGGGCGATGGTGCTTCTCTGCGAGCAGCTCGAGGCCGCGCACGGGCTGCCGACGGGACGGCTCCGGTTCGAGATCCAGGTCGAGACCCCGCAGGCGGTGTGCGGGCCGGACGGCACCGCCCTCGTGGCCCCGATGATCCACGCCGCCGGTGGCCGCTGCACCGGCCTGCACTACGGCACCTACGACTACTCCGCGTCCTGCGGCATCGCCGCGGCCCACCAGAGCATGGAGCACCCCGCCGCCGACCACGCGAAGGCGGTCATGCAGGTGGCGGCTGCCGGCACCGGCGTCCACCTCAGCGACGGCTCCACCAACGTGCTGCCGGTCGGGGACGGCGCGCCCGACGCGTGGCGGCTGCACGCCCGGCTGGTGCGCCGATCGCTGGAGCGCGGCTTCTACCAGGGGTGGGACCTGCACCCGCACCAGCTGCCGAGCAGGTACGCCGCGACGTACTCCTTCTTCCGCGAGGGTCTGCCGCTCGCCGCCCGCCGGCTCCGCGCGTACGTCGGAGGCGGTGACGCGGGCTACCTCGACGAGCCGGCCACCGCGGCCGCGCTGGCGGGGTTCGTCCTGCGGGGGCTCGAGTGCGGGGCCGTCGACGAGACCGAGGTGGCCGAGCTCGCGGACGTCGACACCACCCGGCTCGCGGTGCTGGCCCGACGACCCGCGGGTGACCGATGAACGAGCGAGACCGATGAACCGGAAGACCGGATGAACCAGGGGGACCCGTGAACCTCGAGGAGCTCAACGCCGCACCGGCCGAGCAGCTGCAGGCGACCCTGCTCGCCTGCTGCGACGTGCCGTCCTGGGCGCGGGCGGTGGTCGAGGCTCGGCCGTACGCCGACGTCGACGCACTGCTCGAGACCGCCGACAAGGCGGCCCGGTCGCTGACCCCGGACGAGGTCGACCGGGCGCTGGCCGCGCACCCGCGGATCGGCGAGCACGCCGAGGGGAGCGACACCGGCGCGGCCTGGTCGCGGCAGGAGCAGTCCGGCGTCTCCCGCGACGACCGCACCCGCGCCGAGCTGGTCGGGGCGAACCGGGACTATGAGGAGCGGTTCGGTCACGTGTTCCTCATCTGCGCCACCGGGTTGTCGGCCGAGGAGATCCTCGCCGCCGCCCGGCAGCGGCTCGGCAACGACGACGCGACCGAGGCCGCGGTGGTCGCCGACGAGCTGCGCAGGATCGCCCTGCTCCGACTCGGGAAGGTGCTCGCCGAATGAGCCTGGTGACCACGCACGTGCTCGACACCGGTCGCGGGCGGCCCGCCGCCGGCGTACCCGTCAGCCTCCGCCGGGACGGCACCGTCCTCGCCGAGGCGGTCACCGACGACGACGGCCGGGTCGGCGAGCTCGGGCCCGACGCGCTCGAGCACGGCACCTACGAGCTCGTCTTCGACGTCGCGGCGTACGCCGGCGCGGAGGCGTTCTTCCCCCAGGTGACGATCGCCTTCACCGTCGCCGACGAGCGGCACCACCACGTGCCGCTGCTGCTGAGCCCGTTCGCCTACTCGACCTATCGGGGGAGCTGATGGCCATCCGCCTCGGGCCCAACCAGTACGGCAAGGCCGAGAGCCGGGTCGTCCGCGTGGTGCGCGACACCCCGCGCCACCAGGTCCGCGACCTGACCGTGTCGTCGGCGCTGCGCGGCCGCTTCGAGGACGCCCACGTGACCGGCGACCAGAAGGACGTGCTGCCCACCGACACCCAGAAGAACACCGCCTTCGCGTTCGCCAAGGAGAAGGGGATCGGCGCGATCGAGGACTTCGCGTTGACGCTGGCCGACCACTTCCTCGTCGCCGCGCCGGCGGCCGACGGCGCCCGGGTCGAGGTCACCGAGCAGACGTGGGAGCGGATCGACGACCATGACCACGCGTTCGTGAGAGCCGGCACCGGCACCCGCTCAACCGTCGTCAACGTCGACGGTCGCGGGACCGAGCGGCGCGCGCACGTCGTCTCCGGCATCTCGGACCTGGTGGTCATGAAGACCACCGGGTCGGAGTTCCGCGGCTTCCTGCGCGACCGCTACACCACGCTCCAGGACGCCGACGACCGGATCCTGGCCACCTCGCTGGTCGCCCGGTGGCGGTACGACGCCGCCGAGGTCGACTGGGACGCCTCCTTCGCCTCGATCAAGGCGCTGCTGCTGCGACGCTTCGCCGAGATCCACAGCCACGCGCTGCAGCAGACCCTCTACGGCATGGGGGAGGCCGTGCTCGAGCAGCACCCCGAGGTCGCCGAGATCCGGTTCTCCGCGCCCAACAAGCACCACTTCCTGGTCGACCTGGCGCCGTTCGGGCTGGAGAACCCCGGGGAGGTGTTCATCGCCGCCGACCGGCCCTACGGGCTGATCGAGGCGAGCGTCGTGCGCGACGACGCCTCCGACCCGGGCTCGGCGTGGCACGCGATCCCGGGGTTCTGCTGATGCCCGACCGGGAGCCCGACCAGGAGCCCGACCTGGCGCTCGACCTCGTCGTCCGCGCCCGGCGGGTGGTGACGCCGGCCGGCGTGGTCGGCGCCGACGTGGGGATCCGGGACGGCGTGGTCGTCGCGGTCGCTCGGGAGCTGGCCTGCGACCGGGTCGTCGAGCTCGCCGACGACGAGGTGCTGCTGCCCGGCCTGGTCGACAGCCACGTGCACGTCAACGAGCCCGGCCGCACCGAGTGGGAGGGGTTCGCCAGCGCCACCCGGGCGGCTGCGGCCGGTGGGGTCACCACGATCGTCGACATGCCGCTGAACTCGATCCCGCCGACGGTCGACGTCCCCGCCCTGGAGGTGAAGCGGGCCGCGGCGCTCGGGAAGTGCCACGTGGACGTGGCGTTCTGGGGCGGCGCCGTGCCCGGCAACCTCGCGTCGTTGCGGGCACTGCACGAGGCGGGGGTGCTCGGCTTCAAGTGCTTCCTCGTCGACTCGGGGGTGCCCGAGTTCCCGCCGCTGCCGCTGGTGGAGGTGGAGCGGGTGATGCGCGAGCTGGCGGCGTACGACGCGCTGCTGGTCGTGCACGCCGAGGACGCCGAGCTGGTGGGGGAGGCCAGCGGCCGCCGGTACGCCGACTTCCTCGGGTCGCGGCCGCGTGCCGCGGAGGACCGCGCGATCGGTGCGCTGGTCGGGCTGGTCCGCGAGACCGGCTGCCGGGTGCACGTCCTGCACCTCTCCAGCGCCGACGCCGTACCCCTCCTGGCCGCCGCGCGGGCCGAGGGCCTGCCGATCACGGCGGAGACCTGCCCGCACTACCTGTCGTTCGAGGCCGAGCGGATCCGCGAGGGCGGCACGGAGTTCAAGTGCTGCCCGCCGATCCGGGAGGGTGCCAACCGCGAGGCGCTCTGGGCGGCGCTGCGCGACGGCGTGATCGACCTCGTGGTCTCGGACCACTCGCCGTCCACGCCCGACCTCAAGCGCCTGGACACCGGGGACTTCGGGGCGGCCTGGGGCGGCATCGCCTCGCTGCAGGTGGGGCTGGCGGCTGTGTGGACCGAGGCCCGGGACCGCGGCTTCGGGGTCGGCGACGTGGCCCGCTGGATGTCCGCCGCGCCGGCCGCGCTGGCCGGCCTGCCGGGCAAGGGCGCGATCGAGGTGGGCCGGGCCGCCGACCTCTGCGTCTTCGCCCCGGACGAGGAGTGGCGGGTCGAGGCGGCCCGGCTGCACCACCGCAACCCCGTGACGCCGTACGACGGCCGCACGCTGACCGGCGCCGTCCGCGCCACCTGGCTGCGCGGCGAACCGATCCACCTCGATGCCGCCCCGCGCGGGCGGCTGCTGACAGGAGCACCCCGTGGCCGATGACGCCCCCGACTTCACCCGCCTGCCGGACCTGGCCTCCCGGTCGCTCGCGGGCAGCGTCGTGCACGCCAACGACGAGCTGTTCGCCGAGCGCGAGAACCTCGTCAAGCCGGGGCCGGCCGTCTTCGACCCGACGGAGTTCGGGCCGAAGGGGAAGGTGTACGACGGCTGGGAGACCCGCCGCCGCCGCGAGCCCGGCGAGGACTGGGCGATCGTGCGGCTGGGCGTGCCGGGTGTGGTGGCGGGGGTCGTGGTCGACACGTCGTGGTTCACCGGCAACTTCCCGCCGTACGCCTCCGTGGAGGCGACCTCCCTGCTGGGGCACCCCTCCCCGGCCGAGCTGGAGTCGGCCACGTGGACCACGCTGGTGGTGAAGTCGCGGCTGCGCGGTGATGCGGAGAACCACTTCGAGGTCGCCTCGGGGGTGCGCTGGACGCACGTGCGGCTGACGATCCACCCCGACGGCGGGGTGGCGCGCTTCCGGGTGCACGGCACGCCGGTGCCCGATCCGCGGCTGATGACCGGGACCGTCGACCTGGCGGCGCTGGAGCTCGGGGGCGACGTCGTCGACTGCTCCAACATGTTCTACTCCTCGCCGCGCCAGCTGCTGCTGCCCGACCGGGCCCGGGAGATGGGGGAGGGCTGGGAGAACGCGCGACGCCGCGACGGCGGCAACGACCACGTCACCGTCGCCCTCGCCGCGCCCGGTCTCGTGCGCCGGATCGAGGTGGACACGTCGTACTTCGTGGGCAACGCACCGGGGGAGTGCGCCGTCGCCGGCCTGCTGCGGGACGAGTCGTGGGCGCCGCTGGTCCCGCGGGTCCGGCTGCAGCCCGACACCCGGCACTTCTTCCGGGTCGCCGCGCCCGCGCCGGTCTCGGGCGTGATGCTGAACGTCTACCCCGACGGCGGGGTGGCCCGGCTGCGGGTGCACGGGGAGGTGGCGCCGGTAGCACTGGCCGGCATGGTGTCGCGGTGGCTGTCCCTGATGCCCGAGGCCTCCACCCGGGAGGTGCTGGCCGAGGCCGAGGTCCCCGTCGAGGACGTGGAGCGTGTGCTGGCCGGTGAGCCGCCGTCGCCGGCAATCCTGGCCGCGGTGCTGTGGGACGCCGAGTCGCCCGGGCGGTGAACGGCCACGCAGCCCTGGGTGCAGGAGTCGTGGGTTCCGCGTTCCAAGCGATACCCCTTCCGGTTTGAACGAACGTTCGTTCAAACCGGAAGGGGTGGTCTGCTGGCGGTCAGCACAGGAACCTGTGGATCTCCAGCCCGCCACTCACCCGGACGGCCCGGCGCGAGCTCCCCGAGGTCGACGACGTCGGTCGGCCGGAACGGTGGCTGGGTCACCGCCGGGTCGGGCGCCGCGACCGCTCGAACTCGCCCAGCAGGTCGGCGGCCACGCTGACCGCGATCGTCGCCGGGTCCTTGCCGCCGAGGTCGGGCAGCCCGATCGGGGTGCGGATCCGGTCCACCACCGACGCCGGGAGGCCCGACTCGAGCAGCCGGCCGCGGAAGCGCGCCCACTTCGCCGACGACCCGATCAGCCCGATCGGCCCGAGGTGGGGAGCCCGCAGCGCCGCGTCGCACAGGGCGACGTCCTCGGCGTGGTCGTGGGTCATCACCAGGACCTGCGTGCCGGGCGGGAGGTCGGCGATGACGAGCTCGGGCAGCACCGGCACCTGGTGGACGTGCACGTGCGCCCGCGCGTCGGCGAGCACCGACAGCCGTTCGGGGGACAGTTGGTCGGCCCGTGAGTCGACCAGGTGCAGGTCGAGGTCGTGGCGGGCCAGGATCCGGGCCAGCTCCAGCCCGACGTGGCCCATCCCGAAGACCGCCACCGCGGGCACCACCTCCAGCGGCTCGAGCAGCAGGGTCACCTCGCCGCCGCAGCACTGGACGCCGTGCTGGTACGCCGCGCGGTCGGACAGGGCGACCTCGACCAGCTCGGGAGCGGAGGCCGGCGCGGACAGCAGGGCCCGCGCCCGCTCGATCGCGACCGCCTCCAGGTTGCCGCCGCCCACCGATCCCCACGTCGACGCGGCGGACACGAGCATCTTGGCCCCGGCCTCGCGGGGCGCGTGCCCGCGCACCGTCGCCACCGTCACCAGGACGCCGGCCTCCCGGGTCTCGCGCAGGTGCGCGACCGCCCGCACCCAGTCCATCTCAGGCACCTCCCAGGACGCGCTGCTCCGACGCGGGGCGCAGCGGCGGACCGTCCGGCAGCTCGGGCAGCACGGAGCCGGGGTCGGCCGCGGGGAGCGGTCCGCCGCCGCACCGGGCCGCCTCCAGCGCCCAGTAGACCGCCTCGGGGATCGCGGGTGAGGGCAGGTGCACGCTGGTGCCGGGCGGGCCGAACGACGCGACCGCCTGGCGCAGCGCCTCGCGCACCGAGAACGCCAGCATCAGCGGCGGCTCCCCGACCGCCTTCGACCCGTGCACCACGCCCGACTCCGTCGCCTCCTCCAGCAGCGACACGTGGAAGTCCGGCGGCATCTCGGAGAAGCTGGGCAGCTTGTAGGTGCTCGCCGCCTGGGTCAGCAGCCGCCCCCGGCCCGGCCCGGACGACTCGTCCCAGCGCAGGTCCTCCAGGGTCAGCCAGCCCGCGCCCTGCACGAACCCGCCCTCGATCTGGCCCACGTCGACCAGCGGCGAGAGGCTGTCGCCGACGTCGTGCACGATGTCGACCCGGTGCACGGCGTACGCGCCCGTGAAGCCGTCGACCTCGACCTCGGTCGCGGCCACGCCGTACGCGAAGTACTTGAACGGCTGCCCGCGCATCGCCGCGGAGTCCCACACCAGACCCTCGGTCCGGTAGAAGCCCGCCGCCCACAGCTGGACCCGGGCCAGGTAGGCCTCGCGCACCAGCTCCTCCCAGCCCAGCTCGCGGTCACCGGCGAACTCGCGCAGCCGCGCCAGGACCTGCTCGCAGGCGTCCTTGACCGCGGCGCCGTTGAGGTCGGCGCCTGAGCTCGCGGCGGTGGCGGAGGTGTTCGGCACCTTGTCGGTGCGCGTCGGCGCCAGCCGCACCCGGGAGAGGGGTACGCCGAGCGCGGTGGCCGCGACCTGCAGCATCTTGGTGTGCAGCCCCTGGCCCATCTCGGTGCCGCCGTGGTTGATCAGCACCGACCCGTCCTTGTAGACGTGCACGAGCGCACCGGCCTGGTTGAACGCGGTGAAGTTGAAGGAGATCCCGAACTTCACCGGCGTGACCGCCAGCCCGCGGCGGCTGTGCGGGTGGGTCGCGTTGTACGCCGCCACCTCGGCGCTGCGCTCGGCGAACCGGCTCGACGAGAGCAGCTGCCGCCACGCGACGTCGAGCCGCTCGGCGTGCCGGACCGGCTGGCCGTACGGCGTGGCCTGGCCGGGGCGGTAGAGGTTGCGGTGCCGCAGCTCGGCGGGGTCGAGGCCGAGCAGCGGCGCGCACCGGCCCAGCACGTCCTCGACCACCAGCATCCCCTGCGGCCCGCCGAAGCCGCGGAACGCGGTCTGGGAGGTCTTGTGGGTGCGCGCGATCCGGCCGTGCACCAGCACGTGCGGGATCCAGTAGGCGTTCTCGACGTGGCACAGCGCCCGGGCCAGCACCGGCTCGGAGAGGTCGAGGCTCCAGCCGCCGTCGGAGGTCAGTGTCGCCTCGAGCGCCTGCAGCCGGCCGTCGTCGTCGAAGCCGGCACGCCAGCGGGCGTGGAAGCCGTGCCGCTTCCCGGTCATGGTCAGGTCCTGGGTGCGGGAGAGCCGCAGCTGCACCGGCCGCCCGGTCAGGACGGCGCCGAGCGCGGCGACCGCGGCGAAGCCGTGCGGCTGCATCTCCTTGCCGCCGAAGCCGCCCCCCATCCGCAGGCACTGCACGACCACGTCGTGGCTGCTGCGGCCCAGCACGTGCGCGACGATCTCCTGGGTCTCGGTGGGGTGCTGGGTGCTGCACTGGACGAACACCAGCCCGGCCTCGTCGACGACGGCCAGCGAGCTGTGGGTCTCGAGGTAGAAGTGCTCCTGCCCGGCGAGGTCGAGCTCACCGCTGTACACGTGGGTCGACCCCGCGAAGCCGGTGGCCACGTCACCCCGCTCGAGGGTCGGCCGGCCGCCCTGGAAGCTGCCCGCCTCGATCGCCTCGCGCACGGTCAGGATCGAGGGCAGCGGCTCGTAGTCGGCCTGCACGGCCGCCGCGCCGAGCCGTGCGGCCTCGGGGGTCTCGGCGAGCACCCAGCACACCGCGTGCCCGTGGAACATCACCTCGTCGGGGAAGAGCGGCTCGTCGTGCTTGACCCCCGCGTCGTTGACGCCGGGGACGTCGGCCGCGGTGAGCACGCGTACGACGCCGGCGACGTCGTACGCCGCCTCGGGACGCAGCCCGGTGACCCGCGCGTGCGCGTGCGGCGCCTGCACCGGGTGGGCGTGCAGCACGTCGCGGGCGCGCAGCGCGAGGTCCTCGGTGTACAGCGCCTCGCCGGTGACGTGCAGGGTCGCGCTCTCGTGGGGGAGCGCCTGCCCGACGACGGTGCTCATGCGACCACCTCGGCCTGGTCGGCGCGGGTGGCCCAGAGCTTGAGCAGCGACTGGCGCAGCATCGCGGAGCGGTACGCCGCGCTGGCGCGGTGGTCGTCCATCGGGGTGCCCTCGGTGCCGAGCACGTCGGCCGCGGCGCGGACCGTCTCCTCGGTCCACGGCGCCCCGGTGAGCGCCTGCTCGGTGCGCAGCGCCCGCACCGGCGTGGCCGCGACCCCGCCGAGCCCGATCCGCGCCCGCTGCACGACGCCGTCGGAGACGTCGAGGGCGAAGCCGACCGCGACGCTGGAGATGTCGTCGAAGCGGCGCTTCGCGACCTTGTGGAACGCCTGGATGCCGGCCAGTGGGAGCGGGATCCGGACCGAGCGGATCAGCTCCTCATGATGGCGCACGGTCTCGCGGTAGCCGGTGAACAGCTCCGCCATCGGCACCTCCCGGTCACCGTCCGGCGAGGTGAGGACGACGCTCGCGTCCAGCGCCAGCAGGGCCGGGGGCGCGTCGCCGATGGGGGAGGCGGTGGCGAGGTTGCCGCCCAGGGTGGCGCCGTTGCGGATCAGCCGGGAGGCGAACTGCGGGAACAGGTCGGCGAGGATCGGGACCCGTCCGGCCAGCCGGCGCTCCACCTCCGTCAGCGAGAGCGCGGCACCGACCTCGACGTACCCCTCCTCGAAGCGGAGCTCGCGCAGCTCGGGCAGCCGGTCGACGGCCAGCGTCAGCGGGGTGCGCGCACCGCGCAGGTTGACCTCCACGCCCCAGTCGGTCGAGCCGGCCACGACCGTGGCGTCGGGATGCTCGGCGAGCAGGCGGAGGGCCTCGTCGAGCCCGGCCGGGCGCACGAACGCGGCGCCCTCGACACCGAGGTGGACGGCAGCACTCGCAGGCGCCGGCCGGTCCCGGCGGGCGGCCAGGGCGTCGTCCTGCGCGACCGCCCCGAGCGCGTACGCCGCGTCCCGGATCGGCCGGTAGCCGGTGCACCGGCACAGGTTGCCGCTCAGCGCGTGCAGGTCGAAGCCGTTGGCCCCGTGCTCGGGTCCGGCCTCCCGCGGCTCGCGACCGGGGCGGTAGTACTCCGCCGCCATGCTGCACACGAAGCCCGGCGTGCAGTAGCCGCACTGCGACCCGCCCCGCTCGGCGAGCTCACGCTGGACCGGGTGCAGGTCGGCCGGGTCGCCCAGCCCCTCCACCGTGACGACCTCCTGGCCGGCCAGGGCTGCGGCCGGCAGCAGGCAGGCGTTGAGCGCGGTCCACTCGGTCGGCGTCTCGGTGCCGGGCCGGGCGACGAGGATCGAGCAGGCGCCGCACTCGCCCTCGTTGCAGCCCTCCTTGGCGCCGGTGAGGCCGCGCGCCCGCAGCCAGGTGAGCGCCGTGGTGTGGGGCGGCGTGCCTGCCAGGGGCAGGGGCGCGCCGTTGACGGTGATGACGGGTGGCTCCATGGGGTGCACTTCCTGCTGCGACGATCCGGGGGGGCGATTCGGGGGCGACGGTCCGGGGGCGACGGTCCGGGGGCGACGGTCCGACGGCGACGTCAGGTCGCGACCGGCGGTCGCGACGGCGGGCGGTCGTCGCGTGGCGGCCGCCCGGTCAGGAGATGCGTTCCCAGCCGTGGGCCACCCTGCCCCGGGTCCAGGCGTCCTGGTGGACGCGGCGGCGCACGTCAGCGGGGTGCGGGTGCAGCACCATCGTCGCCTCCCGTGAGCGCCCTCGTCCGACCCCGGTGGTCGAAGGGTGAGTTCGACGGTACGTCGCCGTGGTTTCGCGCGGCAAGGTTTCCGCGAACGTCGGTCATCGTGGATGGCCTGACGTGCCAGGTGCGTCGAGGACTCCACGATCTGTCCGGGGTTGCCAGCCCCGCGCGCGTCGGGTTGGGTCGGGAGCGAACCGTCGCCCGGCCGGAACGGAGACCCCGATGACCGACATCCTGCCCGCCTGGCCGCACGGCGCGCCCGCCGTCGGCGACCGTGCGTCGATGAGCCGCGTCGTCGAGGCGGCCGACATCGAGCGCTTCACCGCGATGAGCGGCGACCGCAACCCGCTCCACTACGACGCCGAGCTCGCGGCGCGCACCCGCCTCGGCGGCATCGTCGTGCAGGGCGGCGTGACCACCGCGATCCTCAACGCGGTCGTCGCCGAGAAGCTGCCGGGGCCGGGCACCGTCTTCCTCGAGACGCACTGGAAGTTCCTCGCCCCGACCCGGCCCGGCGACGAGATCACCGGCGAGGTCGAGGTGACGGCGGTGCGCGAGGACAAGCCGATCACGACGCTGGCCACCAGCGTGGTGCGCGGTGACGGGGTCGTCGCTATCGAGGGCACCGCGGTCTGCTGGACCATGGCCCTCGACTGACGGGCGTCAGGACAGCCCCAGCTCGTCGGCCTGCACCACCACGGCCCGCCGGTGCGGCAGCCCCAGCTTGGCCAGCACCGCGGAGACGTGGTGGTCGGCCGTCTTGGGAGAGATGTAGAGCCGGCCGGCGATCTCGGCGTTGGTGAAGCCGCGGGCCACCAGCTTGGCCACGTCGAGCTGGCGGTTGGTCAGGCCCGCCGGGTTCGCGCGGGTGCTGACCCGCGGCCGCTGCGGCACCTGCGTCACACCCTCCCGGCGCAGGGCCAGCCGGTGCCGGTCGGCCACGGCGACGGCGTCGAGCAGGTCGAGCCGCTCGATCGCCCGGACGCGGTGCCCGGGGTCGAGCGAGTCCGCCCACGCCATCGCCTCGTCGAACACCGCCCCGGCCCGGTGCCACCAGGCCGCGGCGTCGTCGTACCGTCCCGAGAGCGCGAGCCGGAACGGCTCGGCCACGGCGTGGAGAGGGGGCTCGGGCAGCAGGCCCAGCCTGGTCAGCCAGACCGCCAGGTCGCCGACACCCCACATCGACCCGGGGGTGCCGGCCAGGTCGCGCACGGCGGCCACCGCGTCGTCCGTGACCCGGGTGTCGTGGGTGCCCGTCAGCCACACCTGCTCGGCCAGGGCCGAGAGCACCGGCAGCCGGCGCAGCGGCTCGTCCAGCTGGTCGGCCAGCCGCCAGGCGTCGTCGAGGTGCTCACCCACCGTGCCGCCGCGACGCAGCTCGAGCAGGCCACGGACGATGTGCGGCCACAGCCCGGCGAGCGGCATGTCCGAGCCCTCCAGGACCCAGGTCGAGTCCTCCAGCGCGGCGCTCCACCGGCCCTGCGCCAGGTGCAGCCGGGACCGCACCCCGGTCTGCCAGTACATGCAGATCGGGATGTCCCGGTCCCGCGCGAACTGCAACGACTCCTCGAGGACGTGCTCCGCGGCCCGCAGCCGGCGCTGCTCCACGTCGAGGTTCGCGAGGTTGGAGTAGCCGGTCGACGCGAGCTCGTCGAGGCCCAGCCTCCGGGCCGCCTCGATCATCTCGACGAGCCCGACCCGCCCGTCGAGGTCACCGCGGGCCAGGTCGCTCGCGGCAGTGAACAGCCCGGCGCGCACGGCCAGCGCCTCGCTGCCCTGCTCGCGGGCGACCCGGGTGGCGTCCGCCTGGCACTGCTGGACCAGGTCGAAGTCGCTGCGCTGCAGGGCGAGGTAGCTGCGGATGACGCGGGCCGCGCCGTACTGCATCACCGCCGCGTCCCTGGCGATGTCGGCCGCCCGGTCCGCGTGCGACTCGGCCTGGCGCCGGTGGACGCTGTAGTACTCGAACTTGGCGTAGGACTCGTACGCCGCGGACAGTCCCGCCGCGTCCCCGGCGAGACTCCACAAGGGGAGCGACGCGTTGATGGTGCCGAGCGCCGTGCCGAGCTGGTTGGTCATGTACTGCTCGTTCGCCAGCTGCGTCGTCAACGTCGCCCGGCGGGCCGGGTCGTCGTCGAGGTGGGCCAGGGCGGTCTCGAGGAAGGCCACGGCCTCGGTGTGCGAGCCGGCGCGCATCGCCTCGACGGCTGCGGCCTCGGCGTAGCGGGCGGCGCGGGCGCCGTCGTGGGCCGCCACCGCATGGTGGGCGAGGAGGGCCACGTCGTGCGGCCCGGTCTGCTCGAGGAGCTCGAGGAGCCGGGCGTGCAGCCGGGGACCGCCGCCGGCCGGGATGGTGCTCTCGATCGCCAGCCGGGCGAGCTCGTGGCAGAACACCAGGCCGCGCCCGTCGCGCAGCAGCAGGCCGGTGGCGTGCAGCCGCCGCAGGGTGGGCAGGTCGACCCCGAGCCCGGGGAGCAGCCGGTCGTCGAGCCGGTCCGTCGCGGCCGCCGCGAGCTGGAGCACCTCGAAGTCCTCGGGTCCGACGTCGACGGTGCGGGCGAGGACGGCGTCCCGCACCGACCGGGGGAGCGGGCGCTCCGGGTCCTTGGCCACCTCGACCGCGAAGAACGGGTTGCCGCCGGTGAGCGCGTGCACCCGGGCCGGCTCGAGGCCGGTGCCGTCGAGCAGCCGCGCCACGCCGCTCTCGCTGAGCGGCCCGAGCTGCACCGTGGTGAGGCTCTCCAGCGACGCGAAGTCGCCGAGCAGGGCGCGCGCCGAGTGCCGCGGCCCCACCTCGTCGTCGCGGTAGGTCACCACGAGCGCGAGGGGCACGGCGTCGATGCGGCGGACGAGGAACCGGAGCACCTCGGCCGACGCCGCGTCGATCCAGTGCAGGTCCTCGACGACCAGGACGGTGCGCTCGGCGCCGAGGGCGGCGTACACCGCCTCGCACACGGCGGTCCGGGCCAGCTCCGCGCCGGTCAGCAGCGGGGTGATGCCGGCCGGCCCGGCTATGTCGCGGAACGGACCGAGCGGGCGGGGCGTGGCCAGGGGGTCGCAGGCGCCGCGCAGCACCCGCACATCCGG
Organism: Nocardioides sp. GCM10023255; assembly: GCF_042653125.1. Classification (NCBI taxonomy): domain Bacteria; kingdom Bacillati; phylum Actinomycetota; class Actinomycetes; order Propionibacteriales; family Nocardioidaceae; genus Nocardioides; species Nocardioides sp. GCM10023255. The sequence continues at coordinate 25,197 of NZ_JBHSHU010000004.1, read as the reverse complement.
TACGTCGGCCAGCGCCGCCGCGACGAGCGCGGACTTGCCGGCCCCGGCGTCCCCGCTGACGGCGACCCCGGAGCCCCGACCCGCCGCTGTCTGCCCGAGAGCCTGGTGGAGCGCGGCGAGCTCTGCGTCCCGCTCGAACAGGCTCACGGGAGCCACCCTAGGACGCTCCCCGCGCGCCAGGAAGGGCGTGACCCGGCGCCCGGCTGTGGGGGCGGGCCGGGCGCCGACCGGTGCGGTCACCGCCCCGGAGCCGGTGGGCCGACCGCTCACCCGGCGGCGACCTGCTCGGCCGTGTGCGGCCCGAACTCGTTCGCCACCACGGTCACCAGGTCGGCCGGGAAGCCGCCGCGCCGGGCGTGCTCGAGGATCGTCTCGACCTCGTCGGTCTCGTGCACGCAGTAGATCTTGTCCCCGGCGACGTAGCTGGTGACCCAGGTGTACGGGACGCCGAGGGACTCGACGGCCGCGTTGGAGGTGGCTGCGATCTGGGCGAGGTCGGCCTGCGTCAGGTCGCCGGCGCCGTCGATCTCACGCTCGATCAGGAAACGCTGCATGGTTCTGCTCCTTGTGGTCGTCCGCCGGCACGGTGCCGGCGGTGTTCCCACACTCGGCCTTCGCACGGGCGGCGACATCGGGAGCGGCTCCCCATCTGTGGCCGCGGCGCCGGCACCGGATCCGTCTTCCTGCCGGGAGCCGGCGAGTAGGCTGGAGCTTCCTACGAGTGGACTCGACCGCCCGTTCTGGCAGATCTCCTGGAGAGTGTGTGCGGCGGTGGAAGTCGACCTGAGCGCTGCGGGGTCCGGTGACCCTGACGTGTGGGCGCTGGTCCGCGACGAACGCGCTCTCGACGACGACACGCGGCACATGGGTGGCTGGATGCCGCGGATGTGCCGGGCCGCGGCTCGGGAGCTCGGTGCGGCCGGCGTGGGGGTGAGCGTGATGACGCCCCAGGGCGATCCCGCGGTCCTGGCCACGTCCGGCGTCGAGGTCGACACGCTCGAGCAGCTCCAGTTCACCCTGGGCGAGGGCCCGTGCCTGGACTCGCTGACCCTGGGCCGTCCCGTGCTCACGCCCGACCTGGTGGACGCGGCCCGGACCCGCTGGCCCGGCTACGCACCAGCCGTCCAGGAGCACAGCGTCAACGCGGTGTTCGCGTTCCCCCTGCAGCTGGGCGCCGCCCAGCTCGGGGCGATGGACGTCTACCGGGACCGTGCCGGCTCCCTGACCCCGACGGAGATCCGGCTCGCGGTCGCCTTCGCCGAGGCCGCCATGGTGACCCTCCTCGACGCCCAGGAGCAGACCGGACCGGACGTCCCCGCGTTCGGTACGGCACTCGACGGTCGTTTCGTGGTGTTCCAGGCACAGGGGATGGTGCAGGTGCAGCTGGGGGTCAGCCTCGAGGAGGCGCTGGCGCGGCTGCGTGCGCACGCCTACGCCACGGGACGCACGCTGAGCGACGTGGCCGCCGACGTGGCTGCTCGTAGACTCAAGCTCGAGCCGGACAGCTGAGCCGTCGGTTCATGAACGTCGAGTAGGGTCGTCAACCGTGATTGCAGCCGACAGGCTCGGGCAGCTCTTCGTCGAGGTGGCCGACAGCCTCACCGACGACTTCGACCTGATCGAGTTCCTGCAGATGCTCACCGCGCGCAGCTCCGACCTGCTTCGTGTCGACGCGGCGGGGGTGCTGTTCGCCGACCCGAGTGGCCGGCTGCAGCTGATGGCGGCCTCCGACGAGCGCACCCAGATGCTCGAGCTCTTCCAGCTGCAGTCCCGTGAGGGACCGTGCCTGGAGTGCTTCCGCGAGGGCCGTGCCGTCGTCGGAGCGGACCTCAGGCTGTCGACGGACCGCTGGCCGCAGTTCGCGCCGCGCGCGGTGCAGCTGGGTTTCCACGCCGTGCACGCCTTCCCGTTGCGGTTGCGCCAGCACGTGATCGGGGCGCTGAACCTGTTCAGCTCCGCGGCGGGGGCGATCGACCCGGCGGACGCCCGGGTGGTGCAGGCGCTCGCGGACGTCGCGACCATCGCCTTGCTGCAGGAGCGGGCGATCCGCCGTGGCGAGGTTCTCACCGAGCAGCTGCAGGGCGCCCTGAACAGCAGGATCGCGATCGAGCAGGCAAAGGGTGCGCTCGCCCAGGTCCACGGCTGCAGCATCGACGACGCCTTCGACCTCCTGAAGCTCTACACCCGACGGACCGGCCGGCCCCTGACCGAGGTGGCCCGTGACGTGACCAGGGACCCGGATCGGGTCGCGGAGCTGCTGACCGCCTCGGACGGGTGACACCGGTCGGCCCGGCCGCTCCACGCGGCCGGGCCGACCGGGATCGGTCCGGCTGGTCGGTCAGTTCTCCACCCCGATCGTGCCGAGGTCCGGGTTGCCGTTCGACGACGGCGTGGTGGTGAAGTCCTGGACCTTGGACCCGTGGAGCCAGTAGAAGTTGGTGATCTCCAGCGGGATGTAGGCCACGTCCTTGCCCAGCACGACGTCGGCCTTCTGCAGCGCCGTGGTCTGCTCCTCGAGGGTCGGGGCGGCCCTGGCCTGGTCGACCAGGCCGTTGAACTCGGAGCTGTCGTAGGAGCCGTAGTCCGCGTTCGTCGAGGTCTTGCTCATGATCCGGCTGTCGAACAGCTGCGGGGACACCGTGATGGCCGACGGCCAGTCGGCGCCCCAGCCGGCCCACACCACGTCGCTCTCCTTGTTCGGCTTCATGATGACGTCGTAGTAGGTGTCACCCAGCCCGTCCAGGGTCACGTCGAACCCGGCCTGGTCCCAGGTGTCCTTCAGCGCTGCTGCCTGCTTGTCGTAGGTCTCGCTGCTCTGGTAGGTGAACGTGACCGGCACCGGGGTCTTCACACCGGCCTCCGCCAGCAGCTTCTTGGCGGCATCGACGTCGCCGGTGTTCGGGCCGGCGAACGCCGGGTTCGGCTGGTAGCCCGGCAGGTTCGGGTTCACGATCGACTCGGCGGGGCTGTAGGCCTTCTCGCCGCCACCTGCGTCGATCCACGCCTGAGCGTTCGTCGAGGCTGCGAGGGCCTGACGGACCTTGACGTCGGGCATGTTGGGGATGACCGGCTGCAGGTAGTCGACGTACGGCGACTTCACCAGGTCGGAACGGTCCGCGACCGCCCCGGTGATCTGGGTGTAGTACGACGGCGGTACGCGCGAGGAGGTCACGGCGTACTGGTCGTTGCCGTTGTCGGCGATCAGGCGGTCGTAGATCGTCTCGGCCGTCTGCCCCACGTCGAAGACGATCTTGTCCGGCAACGCCCTGCGGTTCTCGGGCGAGTCGGTCTTCGGGTCGTAGTTCTCGTTGCGGATGAACGTGGCACCCGTCTGCTTGTCCCACATGTTGCCCTCGACCCGGTACGGGCCGTTGGAGAAGATCATGTAGTTGGACTTCGCGCCCTCGTCCTTGTCCTTGCGGAAGGGATCCATCATGTGAAGGGACGCGATCGCCAGCGGGAAGTCCGGCCACGGCTGCTTGAAGCGGTAGGTGATCGTGTTGCCGTCGCAGGTGATCGCCTTGTCGAAGTACTGCTGGCCGTCACCCTTGTAGGGACCGTCGTACGCCGGCAGGCCGGTCTTGGAGTCGGTCGGGATGTCGAGGTAGCTCAGGAGGTAGGTCGGGCCACCGGTGATGACGTCGGTGGCGAACGAGCGGGAGGCGCCGTACTTGAAGTCCTCGCAGGTGATCGGCTTCCCGTCCTCCCACTTCACCCCGTCCTTGATCGTGAACTCCCAGACCTTGCCGCCCTGGGATGACGTGCCGGTGTCGGTCGCCAGGTCGGGAACGGGCGTGAAGCCCTTCTTCGGGTCCGTGGAGGTCGGGAACGTGACCAGCTGCCGGAAGACCGTCCGGCTCCAGTTGGTCATCTCGACGCCGGTGTAGGCCCGCTGCGGGTCGACGTAGTCGTAGGGCGCGAAGATGTAGTAGTAGAGCGTGCCGCCGGCCTTGGTCGGCCCGGACGAGCTGCTGTTGTCGGACGAGCCACCACCACAGGCGGCGAGACCTGCCGCCAGCGCGACCGCGGCCGCGACGGCGATCCCCCGCCTTGGATGCTTCAACATGCGCTTCTCCCTTGCGTGCTGGGTGACGCGCTGGAAGCGGCGCCACGGTCGGTCACGAAGGTCGAGTCCCCTCCCTCCCACCTTGGAACGCCGCCGCATCAGCGCGGCTCCGATGCCGTAACGATCGGGTGTCGACACGCGGGTGCGGGTCACGAGTCGGGGGTCAGCCGGTCTCACCCCGGGAGCAGGCCCCGGATCTCGGTCGCGGACAGGGCCCGGCCGTAGATGCGGACGTCGTCGAGCCGGCCGTCCCAGAAGGCCTCGGGCGGGCCGGCGGCCGGGTAGTTCTTGGCGCCGACGGCCAGCGGCCGGTTGTTGTGGCAGGTCGTGCCGGTCACCGCCCGGCTGCCCGCCCGCGTGCCGTTGATCCAGACGGTGAGCCGGCTGCCGTTGTAGGTGCTGGCCACGTGGGTCCAGGTGTCGGTGGGGACGACCACGGTGCTGTCGAGGTACTTCCACGCGGCGGAGCTGCAACCGCCGAAGAACCCTCCGACACGGACGTGGCCGTCGGTGCGGACGTTGATCCAGTACGCGCCGGCCTTCTCGACGACCTCCCACCGCTCGTTGGTGCGGTCGTTCTGCACGCCGGTGTAGTTCACGAGCGCGGCCACCGTGAACCGGCTGACGTCGAGCACGTTCCGCTCCGGCACCGCGACGTACTGGTGCTCCGCCCCGACGAGCGTGATCGCCCAGGACCGGCCCGGCACGCCGGTGGACCGCGCGGCCTCCGCGGTCGTGTTGACGTAGGTGCCGTTGACCGCGTTCGGCGAGGAGTCGCGGGCCACGGTGCCGGTGTCGGCGTCGAAGCCGTAGTTGAGCACCAGGCCGGTCGTGGTGGGCGCGGCGGCGACGTCGGCCGGTGCGGCGTACGACGTGCAGGCCGGCGCGAGGGCGGCCACGAGCGCAGCGACCACCGAGACCGCGAGGGATGTGCGCATGGCGACTCCGATCTCCACCTCGACCGTACGTCCGCGCCCGGGATGCGTCGTCCCCTCAATCGACGAAGTGGGGTGCCGCGCGAAGGGACCTGGGTCACGAACCGGCCGCCCGACCGGTGGCCGGGGCGAGCGCGCGCGAGCCGGCACTGGGACGATCGTCTGGCACGACCTGATGGACCGGCGGAGGAGGCAGTCGTTGGAAGCACCGGAGCCGGACCGTCCCGCACCGCCGCCGCTGGTCGCGCGCGGCATCTGCGTCCGCCAGGGCAGGCGCACCCTGCTGCCGGCCACCGATCTCACCGTCGCGCCGGGGCAGGTCGTCGAGGTGGTGGGACCGCCGGGCCCCGCCCACGCCGCCCTCGCCCTGGCCCTGGCCGGGCGGCTCGCCCTGGACGCCGGCACGGTCACGCTCGGCGGTGACCCCTCGGCCGCCCGCCTGCAGGCCGCGGTCGCGCTGGTCGACGTGCCCGGCGTCAACGACCTCGACGACCTGGTGCCGTGGCACGTCGTGCTGTCGGAGGAGCTGGCCATGGCCGGGCAGCGGAGCAGCAGGTCCGCGGTCGCGGCCTGGCTCGGCCAGCGCGGCGAGGACCACCTCCTCGACGTGATCACCGAGGACGTCCCCGGGGCCGACCGCGGCGAGGCGCTGCTGAGCACCGCCGCCCTGCGACCGGGCACGGCGTTCCTGGTGTGGGTGCGGCCGGAGCGGCACGGCCTGTCCGCGGACCAGGCCCTCGCCCTGGCGCAACGGTTCGCCGACCGCGGCCTCGGCGTGGTGGTGACCGGCAGCCGGGCGGCCGCCGCGGGGGAGACGGCCCGGATCGGCACGACCGAGGCGGCGCCGTCCGACGCCGACGACGAGACCGGAGAGCAGGACCCGCAGTGACCTCGCTACGCATGGCCTGGACCGAGATCCGCCGGATCACCGCGACCCGCACCGCGCGCATCGTCGTGGTCGCGCTGGTGCTGGTGCCCGCGCTGTACGCCGGCGTCTACCTGTACGCCAACCACGACCCCTACGGGAACCTGATGTACGTCCCCGCCGCGATCGTCGTCGAGGACACCGGGGCCACCGACACCGACGGCAAGCGGGTCGACGCCGGCCGCCGGGTGGCCGACCAGCTGGTGGAGGACGGCTCCTTCGACTGGCACGAGGTCGACGCCGCCGATGCCCGGCGCGGCGTGCGGGAGGGCGACTACCAGTTCGCGCTGGTCGTCCCCGAGGACTTCTCGGCGGCGCTGACCAGCAGCGGCCGCTACGAGCCCGAGCGTGCGCGCCTGCAGCTGGTCACGAACGATGCCAACTCCTACCTGTCGACGAGCATCGCGAACACGGTGGTGGCCAAGGTCCGGACCTCGTTGTCCCAGCAGGTCTCCGAGACCGCGGCCGACCAGTTCCTGCTCGGCATCTCCGACCTGCGCGCCGGGCTGCTGCGCGGCGCGAAGGGCGCGGACCGCCTCGCCGACGGGCTCGACCGGCTCGTCGACGGTGCCCGCACCGCCCGCGCCGGGGCGAACCGGCTCGCCACCGGCGCCGGCCGGCTGCGCGACGGCAGCGACGAGCTCGCCACCGGGCTGGGCACCCTTGCGACGTCCACGGCCGACCTCCCGGCCCAGACCCGCCGGCTCGCCGACGGCGCGCGCCGGGTCGCGGACGCCGACCAGCGGATCGCCGACATCGGCGGCACCGCAGCCTCCGCGGCGTCCACCCTCGTGCAGGGCTACGCGAGCACCCGCCGCGACCTCGTCGACGAGCTGCGCCGGCAGGGGCTGGACGCCGAGCAGCGCCAGGCGGTGCTCGCGGTGTACGACGGCCTCCGGCCCGCCGTCGTCGACGGCAACGACAAGGTGCGGGCCGCCTCCCGCGCGCTGGACCGGCTCGCGGCCGGCGCCGACCGGGTCGCCGACGGCAACGAGGCCCTCGCCGCGAACGTGCCTGCCCTGGTGTCCGGGATCGACCGGGCGCGCACGGGGGCGCAGGGCCTGGCCGGAGGAGCCGACCGGCTCGCGACCGGTGCCAGGGGCCTTGCCGACGGCCTCGGCGACCTCGCCGACGGCGCCGCCACGGCCCGGGACGGGGCCGAGAAGCTGCGCGACGGGCTCCGGGACGGCGCCCGCCAGGTGCCCCGGGCGGATGCCGGGACCCGCAAGCGGATCGCCGACACCATCGCCGACCCCGTCGACCTCCGGTCCGCCTCGCAGGCGCAGGCGGACAGCTACGGCGCCGGCCTCGCGCCGTACTTCCTCTCGCTGGGGGCCTGGATCGGCGGGTACGTGCTGTTCATGCTGGTCCGGCCGCTGTCCCGACGCGCACTCGCCGCCAACCAGTCGCCGCTGCGGATCGCGGTCGGCGGCTGGCTCACCCCGGCCCTCATCGGGGTGACCCAGATGGTGGTGGTGCTGAGCATCGTCGCGTTCGGCGTCGACATCCGGCCGGCGGACTTCCCCGGGACGCTGGCGTTCCTGCTGCTCCTCTCGGTCACCTTCGTGGCGATCCTGCACCTGCTCAACGCCGCCCTGGGCTCGACCGGGCAGTTCCTGGGGCTGGTGCTGATGGTCCTGCAGCTGGTCACGGCCGGTGGCACGTTCCCGTGGCAGACGCTGCCGCCGCCGATCGCCTGGCTGCACCACGTGCTGCCGATGAGCCGTGGCGTCGACGGGCTCCGCCAGCTGCTGTACGGCGGGCTCAGCGCCCGGGTGGCCGACGACGTCGTCGTGCTGCTCGCCTACCTCGTCGGCGCCCTGGTGCTCACCTCGATTGTCGCGCGGCGGCAGCGGGTGTGGGTGCCCAAGCGGATCCGCCCCGAGGCGGCCCTCTGAGGCGGTCGATTCCCTCATGCGGGGGATGTGGCCCGGGGCCGGGGCGAGCACACGATGGACACCAGCGATGTCGATCGAGGTGTCCGGAACCGATGACCCATCGGTTCCGCTAGGCCGGTCTTGGGGATGCGTCCATGAGCTGGGAGGAACAGCGCGCGCTGCTGGAGCGCCTGGTGGCTGCGCTCGAGAGGGACGTGGAGGAGCGCGCCAAGCCCAAGGGTGCATGGGAGCGGTGGGCGACCCCCGCCACCGTTGTCGTCGGCGCGCTCGCTGTCTGCGCGACGGTGTGGGGGGCGCAACGCCAGGTGAGCAGCTCGTCGGACCAGTTCGAGCAGACGGTTCGGCAGCAGCAGTACTCCGACATCGTCGATGGTCTCGCCAGCACCTCCGTGGGGGTGCAGGTCAACTCGATCCGTCGGCTCGTGCACTACGTCGACGAGCCCGAGAACTTCGACAGCGCCGGGATGCAGCAGGAGGCGGAGGTCAACGCTGCCCAGACGCTCACCGCCTTCATCGAGGACGAGAGCACGGTCCCGGGACACGATGGGCTGACGAGCTTCCGTGACCCGCAACCCGTGGTCGTGTCCCGGGCGATGACACAGCTGATGGAGCTCACCGGGCGCCAGCAGGACGGAGACGTCGAGGTGCCCGCCATCGCGGTGGATGTGAGCCGCGGCAACTTCCACGGTGTCGCGATCAGCGACTTCAGACCCGAGGGGAGCTTCCGCGCCGTCGCGGCCGACTTCCGCGGTGCGGCAGTCGCCGGATGGGACCTCACGCACGCACCGCAGGCACCGGACCTGCGCAACGCGATGTTCACGTGTGCGGACCTGCAGACGTCGAACCTGGGGACCGCTGACGTGAGCGGCACCGACTTCACCGGGGCGAACCTGCGGGGCGCTGACCTCTCGATGGTCCAGCACCTGACCTCGAATCAGCTGGCCGGTGTCCTGACCGGTCCGGAGACGCGACTGCCACCGCAGGTCGACCCACCCCCTGGCCCGGCCTGGGGGGTCAGGACCCGGGGTGAGCACTTCGTCGCGTCTCCGGCATGCCGCTTCCTGATGGACCGCATGACGAACCTGGTGCCCGGAGCCGGGTTCAGCAGTCGACTTCCCTGTCCGGCGGCCGCGCCCTCCAGGTGGCCGGTCCGCCTGTCGCCGCCGGAACACGCCGCCCTGGACCGCGTCTGCCGACTGAGGCAGCACCGTGAAGACCATCGTCACCGCAGCTGATCCGTCCACACGACCGTCACCCGGAGCCCATCGGGGCCACCTTCGTGACTCCGTCCCAGCATCGAGGGTCAACAGTCAGAACAGGATTTTCGCCTTCGCCGCGGTGAACTCGTCATCCGTCAGCAAACCGCGCTCCCTGAGCGCCGCCAAGCGCTCGATCCTCTCGACGAGGTCCTCGGCCGGTGCCCGATCCCGAGCGAGACCAGGGTCAGCCGCATGGTCAGGTGGCACTCCGAGCGAGACTGACGCGCGGACTTCAGCATCGTGCTGAACCCAGTCGACTGCACCCTCCACGTCGGCGGGTCGCTCGTCGGGCTGGCATGTCTCCTCAGTGCGGAGAACCGGGGGTGCGCCCTCGCATGATCGTGCTGGTCCGCCGCGCCTGGGCTCCATCTTGAGGACAGTTTGCGCGTCTCCTCGGATCGTCCAGGTCGCGCGTCGCCCATGGACGGTGAAGCGACCGAAGACGGAGGTGACGTCGGGATGGCTGCTCAGGTCCTCGGCGAGGACCTCGCGAGTTCGCTCGAGCGCCTCCTCGGTGAACGGGTCGCCGAGGCCGAACGCTGCGCATGCACGCGTCACCACGGGCAGGTCGACGGCGATCGACCTGGCGTCCAGCAGATCGAGCAGCATTGTGGGGTGCTGGCGAAGCATCTCCGCGGACCCCATTGGTGATGTCGTCGGGCGGGACCTCTGCCCGTCCTGCGGTCGGGTACGCCGGGTGGGCAGCTCGCTGCGATGAGAACGCTGCGTGACCCGCGTGTCGGCGGTCTTGGTCCTGTCCTCGGACCCGGGATGGGCCACCGGGCGGGGGAGTGCCGTGTCCCTGAGGTCGTCCCAGGTCGAGGCGTCGTTTCTCCGCGAGAGGTACTGGACGAAGTGGTGGGGCGTCACCACCACTTCCAGACCTTGGTGGCACAAGGCGAATGCGCCAAGTTGGTGCGGCCACGCGGTCATCGTGGCGAACTCCAGGAAATCGGCGAGCATCCGGCGCAGCGCGATCTCGGCCTCGTGGTCCTCTGAGCCGTGCGCATGAGTGAACCCGCGGAGGGTCCTGCGCGTCATAGGCAGCGTCATGGGATCGATGTCGAGGATTGCTCGCTGTCCATCCTCGACTGTTGCCGGCTTCTTGGTGCTCTCGGCGTGGGTGCTCACGTGCGCTGGGGAACTCGCAACATGGAGCGCGGGGGCGCCGGATGCGTCACGTTCGGGCGGGTCGAGCGCCGAGACGCGCAGGTCGTCTCTCCCGTCCATCCGCACGACGCTGCCCGCGCTTTCCACGATCAGGTCGAGACAACCCTCGGCACCGTCGGTCAGGGTGAGGTCTTCCGCCGTGTTCTCGGCGTACACGACGATGAACGTGGCTTTGCGACGATCGGCTTTGAGACGCAGGACGCGGCCCATGCGTTGGATCATCTGGCGCCGGGAGCGAGATCCACCCATCACCACGGCGAGGTCGATGTCGGGGACGTCGATTCCCTCGTCCAGGATGGTCGGGGCCACCAGCGCCTTGATCCGGCCGCCCCTGAGAGCGGCGAGTCGCTCGTCTCGCTGCGTCCGGGTGAGTTCGCTGTGGATGGGCTCGGCCCGGACATCTGACTCGACGAGCGCCGCAGCGATCTCCTCGGCCATGTCGACCCGTCGGGTGAAGACGATGCAGCCCGCGGACCGTTTCACGACAGGTGCAAGGCGTCGGGCGACGTCGAGCTTCGCCGCAGCGTTGGTCGTGACGTCGATGCGGCGGGAGAAGGCCTTGAGGTAGCGACGTGCGACCTCGGTGATGGTGGGGTCGGCGTCGTCCTCGGCCGCCCTCTGGACCTCGTGCAGGAACGCTCCGAACGGGTCGGGCGGGAAGTCCGCGGCCAGGAGCTGGAGACGGGTGTCACGCAGGGTCCTGTCGGCCTCGTCGTACTCGGCTCGCTCCTGATGGGTGAGCTGGACGCCGAGAAGCTTCACGTCGTAGGGGGCGACCACTCCGTCGGCGATGGCTCGCTGGAACCCGATGGTGAAGACCGGCCCGCCGCCGAAGTAGGACAGCAGATCCTTGATGCCGTCGTCGTTGCGCTCGAAGGTCGCCGTGAGCCCCAGGCGACGGCGGTACGACGGATGCAGCACGCGTCGCCACTGCCCTGCGCCGTAGCGATGGCACTCGTCGGCAACGACCAGCACCTTGCCGTCGGGCCGCGTCGGCGGAGCCGGGTACAGCGACTGCACCGTGCCGACGAGAACACGGTGCGTACGGAACGACGCCTTGCTGCCGTCACCCACCGCACCGACGCCTGGCACGTTGTTCTGCCTGAGTGTCTGGACCCACTGGGCGACCAGGTCCACGGTGGGCACGACGACGACCACGGTGTAGTCGTCGGCCAGTGCCTCGCGGGTGGCCTCCACGCCCACCCGCGACTTCCCCGTGCCGGTGACCGCCTCGATCACGCCGTGCCGAGCGTGCGCGCACCAGGCTCTCAGCGCCTCGTCCTGCCAGTCGCGCAGCGGCGGTGCGCCGCCGGCGATCGACCGCCTCCAGCTCGGACTGGGCCTGCCGTTGTCCAGCAGCCAGTCATCACCCGAGCGGCTCAACCGCAGCATCCCGGCGGCATCCTCGCGGATCAGGCCACTGGTCAGGCTGGCGTAGTGCAGGTCGTGCCCGGCAGTGCACGCCGAGTCCTCGACCAGACGCGGCAGGACTTCGGGACCGACGCCACCCAGGTCGTCGATCGCAGCGAGGACCTGGCGAAGGCGGTCCCGACACGTGGTGCCGGTGAACGCCCGGGCGATCGTGGTCGTCGAGGTCACGCGGTGGCTCCAGCGGCGTGGACGAGGCCGAGGCTCGGGCCGCTGGACGACCAACCGAACCACTCGAGACTGCGCAATCTGGACCCCCTGTACGGCGACTTCGCACCTTCATCTTCGTCGAACCCCGCGGGCGCGGATCGGGGAACGCGCGCGAGCGTTACCCGATCGTCTCGCGTGGCGCCCGCCTCGCGGGCCGAGGGCCTGGCGTCAGAGGGGCCCTGTCTCAGTCGGCGACGTCGCTGACGCTGTCGGGACACACAATCGACATGCTGATACCGGCCGCCTCGCCGTACACGTTCAGGTTGTCGTAGCCCAGGTCGATGTAGGTCGACCACAGCACGCCGGCGGTGGGGTCGCCGTTCTCCACGGCGTAGCAGATGGACTTGGCAGTCTGCATGACCTCGCGGTCGGTGGGGCGGTTCCACTTGTCCCCGTACCTGTCGGCGAACGCCTGGTCGAGCTGGGCTGCGAGCTCTGCGCGCGTCGGAACGTCCGGCGCCTCCGTCGAGGCGTTGAGGAGAGCTTCGTACTCCGGGCACATGGTGGTGACCGAGACGGTGAGAAGGGTCGCGGCATCCTCGGCGGACACCCCGTTGTCGGTCACCAGCTTGTCGACCTCCCACCGCTTCATGCCAAGCTGCGCGCTCTCACAGAGGAGTCGACCGTTGGAGACCAGGTCGTCCGCCAGAGAAGCGTCGCTCTTCGGGTACATCTCGGCGAGGAGCGAGGCGAACATGGCGTCGTTGTCCCACGGGGCGAGGTCGAAGGAGCGGACCGGGGGCGGAACCTTGTCGCACTCGTCCCAGTACTGCTCAGCGACGCGCTTGTTGTTGTCGCGCGGGAGGTGCTCGTACCAGGACTCGAGCTCGTCGCAGCTGTGTGAGACGGCGGCGAAGTTGTCAGCATCACTGGCGTCGTAGACCTGCCCGGCGGCCTTGTCGCGAGCCGTGCTGTTCTCGTCCGAGCCGCCAGTGAGCGCCAGCGCGAGGCCGCCGAGCCCGGTCAGCAGGGCGACGGCCGCGGCGGCACCGACGAGGACCATCGCGGTCCTTGGTCGGGTGCGCCCAGCGACTGGCCCGGCCGGCTGACTCGTCGAGACGTCACGGAGCGACTCGTCGGTCCCCGGCACGGCGCCGGTGGATTGCAGCACGCGAGCCTTGGCCTGGGCGAACTCCTCGTCCGAGAGGGCGCCCGCCTCGTGCAGCTCTGCGAGACGGGCGAGTTCGGCGACGACGTCCAAGGACGGCTTCCCTTCGGTTGAGGTGGTGCGCTGTCGAGTGATCAGGGTTGGGCTGTTTGCGCGGCCGCGAGCTGCTCGTCGAGCCAGACGCCGCAGCCCTCTTGGCGCAGCGTGGGGTATGCAACGGCCGACGGGAGACCCTGGTCGAGCACCAGGTCGTCCATCAGCTGCTTGCACTCCGCGTCCGTCCGCGTGGTCTCGGACGGCGCGGCCGGAGCTGGTGGCGGCTCCTCGCCCAGCGTGGGGCTGGGCGTTCCAGACGGCGCCGGGGTGGGAGCCGCGCTCGGCGTGACATCGCGGTCGCTCGGATCAGCCGTCAGCGTCTCATCGCCACCACTCGTGCCGAGGACCCATGCACTCGCCAGCGCGACGAAGAGCACCATGACGCCCACCGCGACGAACAGCCACGGTCGCCGGGCGCGCGAGCCTGTCGCATCTGCTCCCGTGGACGGTACGGCGTCAGCGGGTCGAGCCGAGCTCCGGCTCTGGGATGACTCCGCGAGCACCACACGCTTGGCAGCGGCGAACTCGTCATCGGTGAGGGAGCCGGACGAGTGCAGTCGATGCAGCTCGGCGATGCGGTCAGTGAGACTCATGGGTGACCCGTCACGTGAGAGATGCCTGTCGGGTCCCACTCTGATCTCCGGGGGAACTCGAGCTACCGGACGCGCATGCTACCCCGTCGGCGGTCCCCGGCCGCCGTTTTCGGGCCGTCGGGCCGACGTCAGCCGACGGCCAGCAGCAGCAGGACATCCGTCAGCGCGATCCCGACCGCTGCGACGAACGGGAGCCGGCCGCGACGGGTGAGCGCGACGGCGCCGAGGCAGGCGACCACCCCGAGGGCGAGGACCGAGGCGGCGGGGGAGACGCCTGCCCCGAGGACCACCACGAGGCTGCCCAGGGAGAGGACGGCGACGGCGACCGCCGGGAGGCGACGGGCGCCGATGCGGTGCGGGAGCCCCCGGACGCCGGTGGCCTCGTCGTCCGAGAGGTCCGGCAGCACGTTGAGCAGGTGGGCGCCCACCCCCAGCAGGGCACCCGCGACCGGGACCCACCACGGCGGGAGGTCCGGCGGGTCGCCCGCGAGCGGCACGAACACCACTAGGCCCCCGAACGAGAACGCATAGGGAGCCCACGACCACGGCGTCGACTTCAGGCCCAGGTTGTAGGCCCAGGCCGAGGCCACGCAGAGCAGGTGCACCAGACCGGCGGCGAGGCCGCACGCCAGCGACAGCACCACCGTGGCGACCACCGCCGCTCCGCAGGCGAGCCGGACGACACGCCGGTCCACCTCGCCGGCCGCGAGGGGCTTGTCCGCGCGGGCCACGGCGCGGTCGCGGGCCTCGTCGACCAGGTCGTTGGACCAGCCGACCGAGAGCTGGCCCGCCAGCACGGCCAGGCTGACGAGGGCCACGCGCGCGGGACCCAGCCCGGCGGCCGCGCCCAGCAACGCGGACAGGACCACGACGGCGAGGGCGGGGCCGAGATGAGCGGCCCGCAGCAGTGCGGTCACGAACGTTCCAGGAGCGCGGGTGGGAGGGCGTCGTCCGGCTGCGTCGGGGCCGTCAGCGGTCGCTCGGGCAGCAGCGTCACCTGCTCGGCGCACCAGGGGCTGACCTCGCGGGCGCCGCTGAGGACCTCGCTCCGGAAGTCGGCCCAGTCGACCCACGCGGTGTCGTGGACCTCCCGGGGGTCGGGATCCGGCTGGTCGGACGTGGTCGCCACCAGGACGGGACACATCTCGTGCTCGACGGTGCCGTTCGGCATGACGGCGCGGTAGCGGTAGGTCGGGAGCATCAGCCGTACCGCTTCGGCCCGCACCCCGACCTCGGCGCGCACCCGACGGCGCACGGCGTCGCGGACGTCCTCACCGGGAGCGGGGTGGCCACAGACGCTGTTGGTCCAGGCCCCGGGCCAGGTGGGCTTGTCCAGCGCGCGCCGGGTGAGCAGCAGTCGGCCGCCGCCGTCGAACAGGTAGCAGGAGAAGGCGAGGTGCAACGGGGTGTCGGCGTGGTGCACGGTCGCCTTCGGCGCAGTCCCGACCGCCCGACCACTCTCGTCGAGGAGCACGACGAGCTCCCCGGTCGTGCCGGGCCTCACGCCGGCCTCGCCAGCTGGTCGACGGCGGTGCCGAACACCCGTGGGAGCCGGGCTGCCGCCGGCACGATCCGCTCGCGCAGGGCGGGAGGTCTCGTGGAGGTCAGCAGCACGCGGGTCAGCAGCTCGTGCCGCCAGCCGAGCCGGCGGGCGGCCAGCTCGTAGGCCTGCGGGCGCCCGGTGGCGATCGCGGTGACGGCTGCGCGCGACTGCGCGAGGCCCAGCGCGATGCCCTCGCCGGTCAGCGCGTCGACGTACCCCGCCGCATCCCCCACCAGCAGCACCCGACCGACCGCGCGGCGTCGGGCCCGCTGGCGCAGCGGGCCGGCGCCCCGGACCCGCGACACCCCCAGGCCCGTCAGCCGCTCGGCGAGGGCGGGGAAGTCCGCCACCAGGTCCTCCCACGGTCGTCGCTGGTCGGTGAGCACCGCGACGCCGACCTGGTCCGGCCCGACCGGGGTCACGTAGGCCTCGCCCACGGGCGCCCAGTGCACCTCGACGTACGACGTCCAGGGCGCGACCGCGACGTGGCAGCGCTGGCCGTAGCGGCGGCGGGTCCGCGCGGGGCGGTCCACGCCGAGCATCCGGCGCAGGGGGGAGTGGAGCCCGTCGGCGGCCACGAGGAAGCGGGTGGGCTCGCCGTCGACGACGAGGTAGTCCCCCCGGTCCTCCACCGACTGCACGGCCCGGTGCCGGACCGGCACGCCGGCGTGCTCGACGGCCGCGGTCAGGGTCGCGTGGAGCTCGGTGCGGCGTACGCCGAGCCCGGTGCCGTGCCGGAACGGCGCCTCGGCCGACCGGCCGTCCAGCCGTGCCTCGACGTACCGGATCCCCGTGATGGGGTGTCCCGCCGGCCGGACCGCCAGCCCGGCGAGCGCCGCGACCGCACCGGGCATCAGTCCCTCGCCGCACGCCTTGTCGATCACGCCTTCCCGGGGCTCGAGCACGGCGACGTCGAGGCCGGCGCGGGTGGCGTGGAGGGCGGTGGCCAGGCCGATCGGGCCGCCGCCGGCGACGAGCAGGTCACGCATCGGCGGTGCTCCGCGGGAGGGTGGCGAGGGCGTCGTCCTCGACGCGGATGCGTACGCGGAGCAGCACCGCGTTGGCGAGGGTGAAGGCGACCGCGGTGATCCACGCCGCGTGCACCATCGGGAGGGCGACTCCCTCGACCACGACCGCGATGTAGTTGGGGTGCCGGAGGAACCGGTAGGGCCCGCCGGTCACCGGCGGCAGCCCCGGGACGATGATCACCCGGGTGTTCCAGCGGTGGCCGAGGGTCGCGATGCACCACCAGCGCAGGGCCTGGGACGCCAGCACCAGCAGCAGCATCGACCAGGCCAGGGCCGGTGGCACGTCGGGCCGGCGTACCCACGCCTCGACCAGCATCGCCGCGAGGAAGCCGGTGTGCAGGACGACCATCACCGGGTAGTGACCGGCTCCGCTCTCCCGCCCGCCCCGCTGGAAGCTCCACGCGGCGTTGCGCTTGGACACGACGAGCTCGGCGAGCCGCTCCAGCCCGACCAGCGCGACCAGGACGGTGAACGCGACGAGGCTGGTCACGAGCGCGCCTCCATCGGGTCGTGGGCGCGGGCCAGCACCAGCTCCGAGCAGAAGCCAGGTCCCATGGCCATCACGATGCCGTACGAGCCCGGCCGCGGCGGCCGCTCGCGCAGGGTGTCCTCGAGGACGTGCAGCACGGACGCGGAGGACAGGTTGCCGATCCGGGCCAGGGAGTCCCAGGTCAGCTGCACGGCGGAGCGGGGGATCTCCAGGGCCGACTCCAGCGCCTCGATGACCTTCGGGCCGCCGGGGTGGCACACCCACCACTCGACGTCGGCGCGCGTCAGGCCGTGGCCGTCGAGGAAGGCGTCGACGTCGTCGCGGATGTAGTGGTTGACGACCGTCGGGACCTGCGCGTCCAGCACGATGCGCAGCCCGCCGCTGGTCACGTCGAAGCCCATGGTCCGCTCGGAGTCGGGGTAGAGCCTGCTCCTCGTGTCGAGCACCTCCACGCCGGCGCGCCCGACGCCGCTGCCGCGGGCCACGACCGCGGCCGCCCCGTCCCCGAAGAGCCCGCTGGCGACCAGGTTGGGGACCGACAGGTCGTCGCGCTGCACCGTGAGCGAGCAGATCTCGACCGTGACCAGGACCGCCACGTCGTCGGGGTGCCCCGCCAGGTAGTCGTGCAGGCGGGCCAGCCCCGCCGCGCCGGCGACGCAGCCCAGGCCGACGAGCGGCACCCGCTTGACGTCGGGACGCATGCCGATGAGGGAGGCGATGCGGGCCTCGAGCGTCGGCACGGCCAGGCCGGTGACCGTGGCGCACATGACCAGGTCGACGTCGGACGGGGTGAGGCCAGCGTCCTTGAGCGCGTCGGTCACCGCACGGGCGCCCAGGCTCACGGCGTGCTCGATGAACAGGTCGTTGGCCTCGGTGAACCCGTCCAGCCGGCCGTAGCGTTCCAGCGGCAGCACGAGGTTGCGCTGCCGGACGCCGGCATTGCGGTGGAAGCGCCGCAGCACGCGCTCGTCGAGGGACCCGTCGGCGATCACCCCGACGAACGCGTCGGTGATCTCCTCCTGCGGGTACTGGTGCGGCGGCAGGACTCCGCGGACCGAGTCGATGTGCATGACGGGTACTCCTTCACCGCTGGGAATGCCTGAGGGGGGCGACCAGTCGGGAGACGAGTCCGGAGGTCAGGTCAGAGGCCAGCCCGGAGGCCAGCCGGGGTGTGATCCGGCCGTCGCCGAGGCCGAGCTCGACGAGGTCGTCGAAGACCTCGCGGTCCCGGCGGGCCGCCCGGATGCCGGCCACGACCACCGCCCGGTGGCGGGAGAGCCGTGCTGCCGACCAGGTGTGCCTGAGGTGCCCGGCGAGCCGCCGCCTGACGTGGGTGCGGTACGCCGCGCCGGCGCCGCCGGGCGAGCCGGACCGGACGGCGTGCGCGGCGGCCCGACCGGCCAGCACCCCGGTGGCGACGGCGTAGAAGATGCCCTCGCCGGTCATGGGGTTCACCAGTCCGGCGGCGTCGCCGGCGAGGAGCACCGGGCCGTCCGGCTGGTGCCACCGCCACCCCGACAGCGGCAGGTGGTGGCCACGCCACTGCCGCCCCTCCGCGACGCTGCCGGGCAGCAGCAGCTCGAGCTGCTCGAGCAGCAGGGCACGGGTCGGTGGCGCGTCCTCGCCGCCGATGAGCTCGCCGTACCCGACGTTGGACAGGCCGTCGCCGCGGTCGAAGGACCACGCGTACGACGGCTGGCGGCGCTCGCCGTACCGGATCACCTGGCGGGCGGACCGGGCGGACCGGGCGGCCGGCGTCGGGGCGTAGCCGCGGATGGCCAGCGCCCGAGCGCCGACGCGGTCCGCGCCGAGGCCGGAGCGGACCGCCGAGTGGGCGCCGTCGGCGCCGACCACCACCCGCGCCGTCACCGTCCCGTCGATGACGACCCGGTCGCGGTGCCGCGCGAGGCCTCCGACGCGGTGCCGGTGCAGGACGGCGCCCGCCCCGACCGCCCGGTCGACCAGCCGGGCGTCGAGCACGGCGCGGGGGACGACCCACACGGCCCGGGCCATCAGTCCGGCGACCTCGTGGGGGCCGCGGGACAGCTCGAGCCGACGGATCGGCGTCCAGCCGTCCACGACGTCCGCCGCGCCGACGCCTGCCAGCACGTCGACCACGTGCGGCGCGATCCCGTCGCCGCAGGACTTGTCACGGGGGAAGTCGGACCGGTCCAGCAGCAGCACCCGCAGGTCCGGGTCGACGGCGAGGGCGCCCAGCGCAGCCGCGGCGCCCGCCGGGCCCGCGCCCACGACCACCAGGTCCCACGCCCCGTCGGAGGGCAGCGCCCGCGCCATGTCGTCAACGTAGCGGCCGTCGTCAACCTCGCTGCGGGGCCGGCGGGCGGTTGTGGCCGAGAGTTCCCCTATCGAGGCCATGAAGTTCCGGGCGCTCCCGACCTAGCGTGGCTCGTCGGACCATTGTTCATCGAGGGAACGGGGGTTCTCATGGGACACACGAGATCTGTTCGCATGATCAGGAACGTGGTCGCGGTCGGGGCGCTCGCCCTGCTCGCCGCACCTCTGGCCGGAGCGTCTCCGGCCCCTTCGCCGGCATCGTCGGCGGACTCCCTGGGGACCATGGCGAGCAAGCTGTCGTCGGGACCGCTGACCCGCTACCTCATCGCGCATCCCGAGGAGGCGCCCGAGGAGGTACGGCCGGGGTTCGAGCACCTGCACGACCTGCTCGGCGCTCGCAAGGCGGCCGCGGCTCCCGGCGCCTCTCTCGGCGGCTCCGGCCCGATGAAGGGCGCGGTCTTCAACCTCGACGTCACCGGGCTGCCGCAGAACGAGGAGTCGGTGACGAGCTGTCCCAAGCAGCCCCGGTACGTCCTCAGCGGCACCAACGACTACCGCGGCCTGCTGGACCCGCAGGAGAACTTCACCGGGTGGCACTTCTCGTCCGACGGCGGGGACACCGTGCGCAACGAGGGCCTGCTGCCCGCGATCGACTTCGGGGGCGGGGTCATGGTCCCGTCCGGGGGCGACCCGATCGACGTGGCCACTCCGAACTGCACGCTGCTCGCGGGGGACCTCAACTACGACCCGTCGACGTTCTTCCCCAACGGCATCGGGCTCTACAAGAGCACGCCGGCGACGCTGGCCTCCTGCGGTGGCGGCACGGACCCGTCGTGCTGGCCGGACCGCAAGGTCGTCGTGAAGTCCGACGACCCGCACGTGTTCCTGGACAAGCCCTGGATCCACGCCGACAACCACCAGGTGTGGGTGGTGTACACGGAGTTCGTCTGCCCCGACGTCGGCTGCACGGGCGACTACACCTCCAACAGCATCAAGGCGGTCCGGTGCGACCTGTCGTTCAGCTGCTCGAGCCCGATCCTGATCAGCGGCGACCAGCCCAGCATCCAGTTCGGGGACGTGACGATCGCGCCGGACGGCAGCACCTACGTCACCTGGGAGCAGGACAACGACCTCGCCACCGACTTCCAGCCGCCGGAGCGGATGAAGTTCTGGTTGCGGGTGGCTCCGCCGGGGAGCACGACGTTCGGGCCCCCGCGGCTGGTCGCGCAGGAGCCGAGGAACGCCGGCCTCGCACCGCTGCACGCCAACGACTTCCGCATCGCGACGTACCCGAAGAGTGACGTCAGGATGGTCCACGGCAAGCCGCGGGTCTACGTCGTGTGGGAGGGCTGCCGAGCCAGGCCGCTGGGCGACAGCACCTGCGAGGAGCCGGCGGTCAAGCTGCGCTTCTCCGACGACAAGGGGGCGACCTGGAGCCGGACGAAGGCCCTGTCGGCCGGAGGCGACAACTACTTCCCGACGATCTCGGCCAACCGTGGCGGTCGCCACCTCGCGGTCGCCTGGTACACGAACCGGTTCGACCCCGTGTTCCACAACCGCCAGGACGTGGAGCTGGCCGCGGTGCGTCCCGACGGCACCGTCGCAGATCGCCAGCGGCTGACGAACGTCTCGAACGAGAGCGAGGCCGACCCCGTGGTCGGGGGTGCCTTCATCGGTGACTACTTCGAGGTGTCCGCGCGGGCCGACAGGGTGCTGGTCGCGTTCAACGCGAACTACCGCTCGATCAAGCTGCTCGGAGAAGGTGTTCCCGTCCCGCAGCAGGACAACTACCTGATCCGCTCGCGGTTCTGACGCCCGCCGGTCCGTCGGGACCCGGGGCCCGTGCCCGGTCCCGACGGACCGTTGGGGTGTCGCCGCCGGTCGACCTCCTGTGCCCGAGCCCGTCGCGGAGGGAGGATCGTTTCCATCTCGCCGCGTGCAGGCCATCTATCGTGGTGCGTCCGTTCCTGGCGCGGGACGGACCAGCAGCGGGTCGAAAGCTGCCGTCCGACGTCAGCACCCGCCGGGTCAGCCCCCGTGCTGTGCGGTCATGCGGTCGGCGGCCGCGGAGACGGGAACGTCTGGAGATCATCAACCAGCTCTCCGAAATGGTCCTGCTGAACTAGTGACCCGGTGACGTTGTCGAGCCACCCTTGAAGGGGATCAAAGGACAGCAGTCCTGAAGCAGTCGGGAGCCGCCAAGTCCTGAGCGCAACGGGGGTCGGGCCATGAGCCGTCGACAGCGATCTGCGAAGAAGAAGGCCAGCAGGACCCGGGTTGCGCGGGCGAAGGTGCTGCGTCGCGCTCGAAGGTCAGGGACCACGCGGGCCGCCGCGGCCGCCGTGACCACGTTGGCCGGCATGGGCGCGTCCCTGGCCTTCGCGACGCCAGGCGAGGGGGCTGAGGCGGCCGCGGAGGCAGGCATGCGCCTCGGGGTCTCGCTCGATCAGTGCCCCGGACCCCGCACCGCATCGGCCGATCCCAGCGGCATCACCGCCGTGCGAGGAACGGTGTTCTTCGATGCCAACGACAGCGCGCATGGCGGCGAGCTGTGGAAGACCGATGGCACCCGGGCGGGCACGGTGCTGGTCAAGGACATCAATCCCGGCGCCGGCACCAGCAACCCCTCCTACGAGACGGCCGTGAATGGGACGTTGTTCTTCACCGCAGAGGACGGCACGCACGGCGGGGAGTTGTGGAAATCGGACGGCACGCGGGCGGGCACGGTGCTGGTCAGGGACATCCGGACCGACAGCAGTCCGTACGGCCCTCGTAACCTGACCGCCGCTGCCGGACAGTTGTTCTTCACTGTCGACGACGGCACTCACGGCCTGGAGCTGTGGAAGTCGGACGGCACGCGGGCAGGCACGGTGCTGGTCAAGGACATCAACCCCGGGAACGCGCCACCTTACTACCACTACAACCCCTCGCCGTTCTCCCTGACCGCCGTCGGGGGCACGTTGTTCTTCACCGCCGACGACACGGTTCACGGACGAGAGCTCTGGAAGTCGGACGGCACCCGGGCGGGCACGGTCCTGGTCAGGGACATCTACCCGGGTTCCAACTACTACGGTCCGACGGCCTTGGTGAGTGTCGGCAGGACCTTGTTCTTCTCTGCCGACGACGGCGTCCACGACCGCGAGCTCTGGAAGACCGACGGAACCCGAGCGGGCACCGTCCAGGTCAAGGACATCAATACCCAGGGCTACCCGGGCAGCTCCCCGGATCCGGGGATCGGTTGGGGGAGAACGTGGTTCGCCGGCGCCGATGACGGCCTCCACGGCAGGGAGTTGTGGAAGTCGGACGGTACCGCGGCTGGCACGGTCCTGGTGAAGGACATCGACCCGCTCATCGACCACGGCTATCCGCGCAGTGGACTGCCCTCCGAGATGACTGTGGCGGGCGGAAGGCTGTTCTTCACCGCAGACGACGGCACGCACGGCCGAGAGTTGTGGAAGTCCGACGGCACCAGGGCGGGCACAGCCCTGGTCCGCGACACCGCACCCGGCGCGGACCGGTACGCGGGGCCCGAATACCTGGCCGGTGCCGGCGAGAGGCTGTTCTTCACCGCCGATGACGGCATCCACGGCCGGGAGCTGTGGAAGTCGGATGGCAGCAGGGCCGGAACGGTGATGCTCAAGGACATCCGGTCCTGTGTCACGGGTGGTTACGCACATGACCCCGAGTCCCTGACCGGAGTGGGGAGCCGGTTGTTCTTCACCGCAGACGACGGCACTCACGGCGGGGAGTTGTGGAAGTCCGATGGCACGCGGGCGGGGACCGTCATGGTCAAGGACATCAACACGGACATGGCCGGAGCGACCCCTTGAGAGCGGCCGTGGCGGGCGGCATCGTCCTCGGGTCGACGACCGGCACACCCGCGGCGGCTTTCCCGTTGGCAGCGGGGCGCCTGGTGCGCTCGACCGCGGTCGGGCATCGCATGGTGAGTCGGCTCCAGCAGCGTCAGCTCTGCCCGTGCTCACCGAGGTGGCCGTGAGCACGCCAGTCGGTGCGCGGCGCGGGTCAACTGCCAGCCAGGCCGATGTGACATCCACGGCACCGCTGCCACCGGTCTCCCCGGACGGTGTTCGGGCGACGGAGGTCCGGTATCACTACAGCGACCATCTTCCCGACGTGCTCGAGGGAACCGGCTGTGCGCTGCTGGTGTCGACCTACCAAGCCGGTCAGCTCGTCGCCGCCGGCGTGGCTGAGGGGGAGTTGTGTCTCTCCCTCCGCGGGTTCGACCAAGCCATGGGCATCGCCGTCGGAGCAGACCGCATCGCGGTGGCGGGCAAAGGGCAGATCTGGTCGCTGGGTGGGCACGCCGAGCTCGCCCACGGCATCTCACCCGCCGGCCGGTACGACAGGTGCTGGCTGCCACAGTCCTCGAGCGTCACCGGCGCCATCCAGTGCCACGAGATCGCCTGGGGCGCCGGAACGAGCGGGGAGCCTGACCTGTGGATCGTCAACACGCTGTTCTCCTGTCTGGCCGGTCTTGATCCTCGTTTCAGCTTCGTGCCGCGCTGGCGCCCGCGGTTCGTTTCCCAGCTGGCTCCGCAGGACCGATGCCACCTCAACGGTCTGGGCATGCGGGACGGACAACCCGCCTACGTGACCGTGATGGCGACCACCGATGATCCGGGTGGGTGGCGCACGGTGCGCAACGACAGTGGTGCCATCCTGGACGTGGGCACCGGGGAGGTCGTGACCGCTGGTCTGGCCATGCCGCACTCGCCGCGCTGGCATGACGGCAACCTGTTCGTGCTCAACTCCGGGCTGGGCCGGCTCGAGCGCGTCGATGTCGCCACCGGGCAACGCGAGCCAGTCGCAGTTTTCCCCGGGTATGCCCGGGGACTGGCCTTCCATGGCGACCTCGCGTTCGTCGGACTGTCGAGGATTCGGGAGACAGCAACCTTCGGGGGCGCGCCGATCGCGGCTTACCACGAGCAGCTCAAGTGCGGCGTGGGGGTCATCGAGCTCAGCACGGGCAACACCGTCGCGACGCTGCAGTTCGCCAACGGCGTGGAAGAGATCTTCGACGTGCAGACCGTGCCCGGGGTGCGTTGCCCGACGTTCGGGGGCTCACCCGGCACCCGCGACGAGATCTGGCTCCTCCCAGACCAGCCGGACTCGATGGGTCGAGCTTGAGGGTGTGGCCGGCAGCGGCGAACGTGCGCACGCCGGGACTGGTCTGTCCGCAGCGGTTATGACCGCAAGGTCATCCCCGCGGTGCAAGCATTGCGAACAGCTCATCACGGAAGGCCCGAACCCCAGCGACGTCGTTTTTGGTAATCGCGATCTGCGAGCCGTGCGCTAACGACACATCGGTCCGGCGGCCTCGGCAGCGGCAGATTGTTTCCATTGTGGCGGGCTCGGCCAGAGTGGCTGACGTCGGCCCGCCCGACCCGGGACTGTTCGAGTGGCGACAGACGGGTCCCCAGCGGCGGGGGCCGGCGCAGCGGGCTAAGGTTCTCGTGGCTCAGGCTGGGTGAACTGAACCGCACGAGTGTTCTGGTGAACGTTCTCCCGACTGATCTCCTGACCCCCGGGCCCCTGGGGGGTCAGGAGATCAGTTGTGACCTGTGGGTTTGGGGCGTTCTCGGCCGCCGGCGGTCTTGCCCGCGGAATGCGCCGATCTGAGTATCGGAACGTCCGAGCGCCACTCGTGTCGTCCGACTGGATCACCATCACGTGTCGCGACGACGTCGCTCTGTGGCCCAATCCGTCCGTCGCGGCGGGTCGGGGCCGACGGGTGGTGTCGGGACCTGGTCTTGCGCTCGTCAGGTGCGCTCTCAGGTCTGGGAGGAAGGTGGGGCCCCGACACCACGCGCCTGGAGCCTACTCAGGCAACGCTCTGTCCGCCTGGGTGCGATCGGCACAGAAGATGGGACGTCTGCCCAAGGCTTCGGATAGCATCGCCCGGCCGATCGTCTCAACCTCGGCAATCTGAATTCGGTGGGCGGGGACGGAGCGGTTGTCCGGGCCGCCAGTCTCGGGGGATCTTGTGGCCTTTCTTCGCTGCTTCTTCGCAACGCTCTCGGCGGTTCTAGCGCTGGGCGTCGGCGCCCCTGCCTTGGGAGCATCCGGTGACTCAGCGACGCCTGCGCTGGTCTCGTTCGCGGTCGGGCCGAAGACGGTGACCCCGGGCCAGGA
>NZ_JBHSHU010000003.1:260065-797644 GCF_042653125.1 Nocardioides sp. GCM10023255 | reverse complement strand
CGGACAAACATTGAAGGTAGGGCCACCCCGCACGGGGTGGCCCTACCTGCATTTACGCATCAAATCCCGTGCGTACTGTGGCTCACAGCTCCTGGATCGGGCCGGTGAGTCGCGGCTCGAGCCCGAAGGCCTGGCGCAGCTCGACGCGAGCACCCTCGCGCGCCAACGCACGCTCGGTGCGGTCGACCGGTCGCGACCAGGGCCAGCAGTGCACCGCGAGCAGGACGGCGGACACCGCTGCGCCGCTGAGGTAGGCCGGCCATGCGCCTGCGCCGCCGAGGACGAAGCCTGCAGACAAAGACATCAGTGCGATGGACTCGGACAGCGCGATCCGGAGCATCAGCCGCGACTGGAACGACGCGACGGCGATCCGGGTCGCGTCCTCCCGGGGAGTGCTCGGGGCGAGCGCCGGAGCCCGGTAGCCGATCGTGTCGCAGAGCAGGTGGGCCGCCAGGCCGGCCACCCCTTGGGTGGCCAGCAGCCACAGGGGTGGCGGTGCGAGTGGTTCCTCGGTGACGAGGGCGTTGTGGGCCACCACCCCCAGCACGACCAGCAGGGCGATCGTCGCGCCCGTGAGCACCTGGGTCTGCTGCTTGACCATGGGTCGTCCCCCGTTCGTCGGGCGGCCGCGGTGGTCCGTCCCGGGGCGGAGAGCCTTGCCGTCGGTCCGGTGTGCCAAACCTTGACAAAGTCAAGGCGTGTGTAAAACGTCTCACTTGCTACCCGAGGGTAGTGAGGGAGACGGGGGTCACATACTCTCGGTACATGAGCGCGCAGAATCCCACCCCCTCGGGCGGCCCGACGGTGGAGGGCCCGCACGACCCCGAGCACGACCCGACCGCGGCGTACGCGCTGGAGCCGGAGGTGACGACGCGACTGACACGTCGCATCCTGGCCACGTCCGGCGGCTCGGTCGAGGTGCGTTCGCCACTGAACGGCGCGCCCCTGGCGCACGTCCCGCAGTCATCGGACGACGACGTCGCCGAGGCGTTCGCCCGGGCCCGGCGTGCGCAGGCCGCCTGGGCCCGGACCTCGCTGGAGGAGCGCTCCGCGGTCCTGCTCAGGCTGCACGACCTGGTGCTGGAGCGGCAGGACGAGATCATCAACCTGATCGTGTGGGAGTCGGGCAAGGCCCGCAAGCACGCCTTCGACGAGCCGTTGCACATCGCGCTGACGGCCAGGTACTACGCCCGCACCGGGCACCAGCACCTCGACACGCAGCGCAAGCTGGGGGTGGTCCCCGGACTGACGCGCGTCGAGGTCAACCGGCTCCCCAAGGGCGTCGTCGGGATCATCTCGCCGTGGAACTACCCGTTCACCATGGCGCTGTGCGACGGTCTCCCGGCGCTGATGGCCGGCAACGCGGTCGTGGCGAAGCCGGACGCCCAGACGATGCTGTCGGCCCTGCTCGGTGCCGAGCTGCTCGAGCAGGCCGGCCTCCCGAGGGACCTGTGGCAGGTCGTCGCGGGCCCCGGTTCCCAGGTCGGCACGTCGATCATCGGTCGCGCGGACTACGTCTGCTTCACGGGTTCGACGGCGACCGGCCGGCTCGTCGCCCGCGCGTGCGCGGACCGGCTGATCGGCTGCTCCCTCGAGCTCGGTGGGAAGAACCCCCTGCTGGTGCTGCGGGACGCCGACCTCGAGAAGGCCGCCGAGGGCGCCGTCCGGGCGTCGTTCTCGAACGCCGGCCAGCTCTGCGTGTCGATCGAGCGGATGTTCGTCGCCGACCAGGTCTACGACCGGTTCGTCGAGCGCTTCGTCGCCCGCACCCAGGCGATGACCCTGGGCGCCACGCTGGACTGGGGCAACGACATGGGCTCCCTGATCTCCCGGGAGCAGCTGGACACCGTGGTCGCCCACGTCGACGACGCGGTCGCCAAGGGCGCCCGCGTGCTCACCGGCGGCCGCGCCCGCCCCGACCTCGGACCGTACTTCTACGAGCCCACGATCCTCGAGGGGGTCACGCCGGAGATGACCTGCTTCGGCCACGAGACGTTCGGCCCGGTCGTCTCGCTCTACCGCTTCCACGACGAGGCCGACGCGGTCGCCCGGGCCAATGCCGGGGAGTACGGCCTCAACGCCTCGATCTACAGCCAGGACGGTGGCCGGGCCCGCGCCATCGCCCGGGAGATCAGGTGCGGCACGGTCAACGTCAACGAGGCCTTCGGTGCGACGTTCGCCAGCATCGACTCCCCGATGGGCGGCATGCGGGAGTCCGGCATGGGCAGGCGGCAGGGGAGCGAGGGGATCCTGCGCTACACCGAGTCGCAGTCGGTCGCGACGCAGCGCCTGGTCCGGTTCGCGCCCATGCTCGGCATGTCGGACGAGACCTACGCGAAGGTGATGACCACGAACCTCCGCCTGATGAGGAAGCTGGGACGGGCATGAGCGAGCACGACTACGACGTCCTGGTCGTCGGCTCCGGGTTCGGGGGCTCGGTCACCGCGCTCCGGCTGACCGAGAAGGGCTACCGCGTCGGCGTCCTCGAGGCCGGCGCCCGCTTCGAGGACCAGGACTTCGCCGACAACTCCTGGGACGTCAAGCGCTACCTGTTCCGGCCCGAGGTCGGCTGCTACGGCATCCAGCGCATCGACGCGCTGCGCGACTGCCTGATCGTGTCCGGGGCCGGTGTGGGCGGCGGCTCCCTGGTCTACGCCAACACGCTCTACGAGCCGCTGCCGGCGTTCTACACCGACCCCCAGTGGAGCCACATCACCGACTGGCGGTCCGAGCTGGCGCCGTACTACGACCAGGCCAAGCGGATGCTCGGCGTGGTCGAGAACCCGCTCCGCACCCCGGCGGACGACGTGATGGAGCACGTCGCGACCGAGATGGGCGTCGGGGACACCTTCCACCCGACGCCAGTGGGGGTCTTCTTCGGCGGGCCGGGCGGGGAGCCGGGCCAGACCGTCGCCGACCCCTTCTTCGGCGGGGCGGGGCCCGAGCGCACCGCCTGCATCGGCTGCGGCGAGTGCATGAGCGGGTGCCGCCACAACGCCAAGAACACCCTGGTCAAGAACTACCTCTACCTCGCGGAGCGCAACGGTGCGCGCGTGCTGCCGCTCACCACGGTCACCCGGGTGCGCCCCCGGAACGCCGGCGGGTACGACGTCCACGTGAAGTTCACCAAGGCGAAGACCGGGCGGCGTTCGGCTCGCCGGGTGCTCACGGCAGAACAGGTCGTGTTCGCGGCCTCCTCGCTGGGCACCCAGCGCCTGCTGCACCGGATGCGCGACGAGGGCCACCTGCCGCGCATCTCCCCGCGACTGGGCTACCTGTCGCGGACCAACTCGGAGTCCATCATGGGCGCGATCGCCCCCGACACCTCCGTCGACTACAGCCAGGGCATCGCGATCACGTCGAGCTTCCACCCCGATCCCGACACCCACATCGAGCCCTGCCGCTACGGCAAGGGCAGCAACTTCATGTCACTGATGCAGACGGTGCTCACCGACGGTGACGGGCCGCAGCCGCGCTGGCGCACCTGGCTCAAGGAGATGTGGAGCCAGCGGCGCAACGTCGCCGACCTCTACGACCTCAGGCACTGGTCGGAGCGGACGGTCATCGCGCTGGTGATGCAGAGCCTCGACAACTCGATCACCACCTACACCAGGCGCGTCCCCGGCACCCGGAAGCGCTACCTGACCAGCAGGCAGGGGCACGGCGTGCCGAACCCGACCTGGATCCCGGCAGGCAACGTCGCGGTCCGGCTCATGGCGAACTTCATGGGCGGGACCCCGGGCGGCTCGATCGGCGAGCCCTTCAACCGACCCCTGACCGCCCACTTCCTGGGAGGGTGCGCGATCGGGGACAGCCCGGAGACCGGGGTCATCGACCCGTGGCAGCGTGTCTACGGCCACCCCGGCCTGCACGTCGCAGACGGCTCGGCGGTGACCGCCAACCTCGGGGTGAACCCGTCGCTGACGATCACCGCGCAGGCCGAGCGGGCGATGTCGTTCTGGCCCAACAAGGGCGAGCCGGACCGGCGCCCGCCGCTCGGCACGGCGTACCGGCGCCTCGAGCCGGTGCCGCCGCACTCGCCCGCGGTGCCGGCCGAGGCGCCGGCGGCGCTGCGGCTGCCGATCGTGGGAGTCAGCTGACCCCGGGCGCGGGAGCCGGGCAACGGCCGTCGCATCCCCGATGATCATGGGTCATGGGGGACCGGGACGCCGTGCGCGGTGCGACGCTGAAGCCTCTCTCGACGATGGGGTTCGGGATGCTCCTCGTGCTCCTGGACCTCCGGGTCGACGGTCTGGACCTGGTGCCCGACCCGTTGGGCTGGTTGCTCGCCCTGGCCGCTGCCGGCTCGCTGTCGCGGCTGCACCCGGCGTTCCCCGTCGTGGCCGTCGCCTGCGGACTCGGGCTCGTGGCGTCGGGCCCGGACTGGGTGGGCCGCGGCGGCCCGGTGGTGGCGGTGGAGATCACGGTGGCCGAGACGGTGGTGGTCTTCGCGACGTGCACCGCGGTCATGGCTCTTCTCCCCGAGCGCCGCGGTGGCGCCAACGCCCTCCGCTGGTGGGACCTGGGGCTGACGCTGGTCCTGACCGTCCTGCTGCTGGTGGCTGCCGGCGAGCCCGACGTCGGAGTCCTGGCGCTGCTTGTGGGGATCGCCGAGCTGGTGGTGTTCGTCTGCTTCATCGTGCTGCTGTTCAAGGCGGCCAGGGCGACCCCGCCGACCGTCCCGGAAACAATCCGGAACCTGCCGTAACCCGGTCGACGGGCCGTCGTTGAGCCAGCGGACCCGGCAGTCATGCTCCCTCCCAATCGCCGGGTCCCGCGGTCCAGGCACTGTCCAGCAGCTGCGTGGACGATCAGGGCCCGGCCACCCTCCCTCCCCGGCCGGGCCCTGATGCATTTCTTGGCCGGGCAGGGCCCGGCGCTCTGCCTTCGCTCCCCGGCCGGGCCCTGATGCATTTCCTGGCCGGGCAGGGCCCGGCGCTCTGCCTTCGCTCTCCGGCCGGGCGACTCGTTTCGTCGGGCGGGCGGGGTGCTCGGTACGCTGGGGCCTCGCCGTACGACGTCGAAAGGGCGCCCCTCTCCATGACTCAGGTGACGGACCACGACCTCGTCCTGGTGGTCGACTTCGGGGCGCAGTACGCCCAGCTCATCGCCCGCCGGGTCCGCGAGGCACGGGTCTACTCCGAGATCGTCCCGCACACCATGCCGGTCGAGGAGATGCTCGCCCGCCGGCCCAAGGCGATCGTGCTGTCCGGCGGCCCCTCCTCGGTCTACGCCGAGGGTGCGCCGTCGATCGACTCCACGCTGTTCACGGCCGGTGTGCCGGTCTTCGGCATGTGCTACGGCTTCCAGCTGATGGCCCGCGGCCTCGGGGGCGAGGTCGCCCACACCGGTGCCCGGGAGTACGGCCGCACGCCCGTGACCGTCACCGAGTCCGGCACCCTGCTCGCCGAGATCCCGGCCGAGCACACCGTCTGGATGTCCCACGGTGACTCGGTCACCGCGGCTCCTGCCGGGTTCACGGTGCTGGCCTCCACCGACGTCACCCCGGTCGCGGCGTTCGAGGACGTCGCCCGCGGCCTGGCCGGGGTGCAGTGGCACCCCGAGGTGATGCACACCCAGCACGGCCAGAAGGTGCTCGAGCACTTCCTGCACCACATCGCCGGCTGCCGGCCGACGTGGACGATGGTCAACATCGTGGAGGAGCAGATCGAGCGGATCCGCGAGCAGATCGGTGACGCGGGCCAGGCGATCTGCGGCCTCTCCGGCGGCGTGGACTCCGCCGTCGCCGCGGCGCTGGTCCAGCGGGCCATCGGTGACCGGCTGACCTGTGTCTTCGTCGACCACGGGCTGCTGCGCAAGGGCGAGGCCGAGCAGGTCGAGCGCGACTTCGTCGCCGCCACCGGCGTCGACCTGCACGTCGTGGACGCCGAGAAGCGGTTCCTCGACGCGCTCGCCGGGGTCTCCGACCCCGAGGAGAAGCGCAAGATCATCGGCCGCGAGTTCATCCGCGTCTTCGAGGCCGCCGAGGCCGAGGTGCTCGCGAAGAGCGCCGCCGAGGGCGACAAGGTCGCCTTCCTCGTCCAGGGCACCCTGTACCCGGACGTCGTGGAGTCCGGCGGCGGTGCCGGCACGTCCAACATCAAGTCCCACCACAATGTCGGCGGCCTGCCCGACGACCTCGAGTTCGAGCTGGTCGAGCCGCTGCGGACCCTCTTCAAGGACGAGGTGCGGCTGGTCGGGGAGCAGCTCGGCCTGCCGGCCGAGATCGTCTGGCGGCACCCGTTCCCGGGCCCCGGCCTGGCGATCCGGATCATCGGCGCCGTCGACCGCGAGCGCCTCGACATCCTGCGCGAGGCCGACGCGATCGCCCGTGAGGAGCTCACCCGCGCCGGTCTGGACCGCGACATCTGGCAGTTCCCGGTCGTGCTGCTCGCCGACGTGCGCTCGGTGGGCGTCCAGGGCGACGGTCGCACCTACGGACACCCGGTCGTGCTGCGTCCGGTCACCTCCGAGGACGCGATGACCGCCGACTGGGCGCGACTGCCCTACGACGTGCTCGAGAAGATCTCCACCCGCATCACCAACGAGGTGCGTGAGGTCAACCGGGTCACCGTCGACATCACCTCGAAGCCGCCGGGGACGATCGAGTGGGAGTGACCGCGTGACCCGGGCCGTACACCACCTCGACCTGTGGGTGGAGGACCCGGCGACCGCGGTCGCCGAGTGGGGGTGGCTCCTCGGCGAGCTGGGCTGGGAGTACGACGACGTCGCCTGGCAGCACCCGGACGGCACGTACCTGTTCCTGGAGCGGTCGAGCGACCAGGTCGACGCGGCGTACGACCGGATGCGTCCGGGGCTCAACCACCTCGCGCTGACGGTCGAGGACCGGCCGACGCTGGACCGGATCCGCGCCGAGTCGTCCGCGCACGGGTGGCACGAGCTGTTCGCCGACCGCTACCCCCATGCCGGGGGAGAGGCGCACACCGCGCTCTACCTCGAGAGCTCCGAGGGCTTCGAGGTCGAGGTCGTGCTCGGCGACTGAGCCGGGTCCGCCTGCCCGTGGGCGGCCTGGGACGCGAAACAGGGCGGGGGACCGGCCCCCGCCCTGCTCCGCTGGTGTCAGCTGGTGTCAGTTGGTGAAGATGCTGACGCCGCCCGGGCCCACGAGCAGGCCGACGACGATCAGCACGACGCCCCAGAGGATCTGTCGCTTGACGAGCTGGACGATGCCGGCGACGACGAGGATGACGGCGAGGATCCAGAGCAGGAAGGCCATGTGTGTTCTCCGTTCGGGGGGTGAGCTGGGGGAGTACCCGAGACCCGCCCGAAGCATTCCCCGCAGCGACGTGGCTCACACGTGCTCGACGGCCAGCTCGGTCCGTTCGGCGGCCAGCAGGACCGCCCCCACCAGGCTCGCCCGCTCGCCGAGCTCGCTGGCCAGCACCGGGGTGAGGGCGACGGAGTCCAGCGCGTGCCGGCGCAGCCCGATCCGCGCCGACTCCAGGAGCAGCTCGCCCGCGCGCGCCATGTCGCCTCCGACGACCACCAGGGAGGGGTTGAGGAGGTTCACGATGCTCGCCAGGCCCCAGCCCAGGTGCAGCCCGGCGTCCTCGAAGGCGCGCTGGGCGGAGACGTTGCCGCTGCGCGCCGCCGCCACGATGGCGTCGAGGTCGGCCTCGGGCAGCTGACCCGCCATCATCGCCAGCACGTTGCCGACCGAGGTGTAGGCCTCGAGGCAGCCACGGCTGCCGCACCGGCACAGCGGCCCCTGGTCGTCGAGCGTGAGGTGCCCGATCTCGCCGGCGGTGCCGCCGGCGCCGTGGAAGAGCTTGTTGTCGATGATGATGCCGGCACCGACACCGGAGGAGATCTTCACGAAGACCGAGCTGTCGTGGCCGCGTCCGACGCCCTGACGGTGCTCGGCGAGGGCGCCGAGGTTGGCGTCGTTCTCCACGTGCACCGGGATGTCGAACTCGGCCACGGCGGCGGCGCGGGCGTCCACGCCCTCCCAGCCGGGGAAGATGGCCGAGGAGCGGATGATGTCGTTGGTGACGGGGGCCGGGAGGCCCATCCCGATGTGGCGCAGGGCGCCGTCGGCGGGGGTCATGGCCTCGAGCATCGTCGCGGCCAGCCGCAGCGCCTCGAGGTGGTGGTGGCCGGCCTCGAGCCGACGGCGCTCCTCGGCGATGAGCCGACCGGTGAGGTCGCCCACGGCGACCGCGACGTGGCTGTGCCCGAAGTCGACGCCCCCGACCAGCCCGGCGGCCCGTCCGAGCCGCACCGAGGAGCCGCGCCGCCCGCTGCCGGGGTCGGTGTCGACCAGACCGGCGCCGGCGAGCTCGCGGACGATGTTGGACACCGTGGCCGGTGCCAGCCCGGTGGCCCTGGCCAGCTCGGCCTGCGTGAAAGCGCCCGGGTCGTCACCGGTCGCGGCGCCCGTCGTACCGCCGCGGAGCACGTCCAGGACGCGCTGCTGGTTGGCGGTGCGCAGCGAGGACGTCGACCCCGGGGCGGGGTCCGAGCGACGGTGGGGCATGGTCGAACTGTGACGCACGTCGCCTTTGTGGTCAAGACATGAAGATTAAGTCGTTAGATAACCTTCGTGCGTCAATTTTGCGTTCATGCCTTGACGACAACGGTGTGACCGTCGACACTCGACTCAGATCACCGGGCCCCGTCCACGGGCAGCCCCCAGTCGAGGAGAGTTACGTGTCCACACCCCTGCACCGTCTCGCAGCCTTCGGGACTGCCCTCATCATCGGCACCGGCGGGCTCGCAGCCTGCGGCGCCAACGACTCCAGCAACTCCGGCGACGGCGGCAGCAGTGGCGGCACCATCGCGCTGCTGCTGCCCGAGTCGAAGACGACCCGCTACGAGGCCTTCGACAAGCCGCTGTTCGAGAAGAAGGTCGGCGAGCTGTGCAGCGACTGCACGGTCGACTACTACAACGCCGACCAGGACGAGGCCAAGCAGCAGCAGCAGGTCGACTCGGCGATCAACAAGGGCGCCGACGTCATCGTGCTCGACCCGGTCAACGGCGCCGGCGCCGGCGGCATGGTCACGAGCGCCCAGCAGTCGGGCGCCAAGGTCATCGCCTACGACCGGTTCATCGAGGGCGTCGACTACTACATGTCCTTCGACAACGAGACCGTCGGCAAGATGCAGGCCGACGCGCTGGTCAAGGCGATGGGTGACAAGGGCAGCATGATCATGCTCAACGGCGCGCCCAGCGACCCGAACGCCGCCCAGTTCAAGAAGGGTGCGCACAGCGTCCTGGACTCCAGCAACGTGAAGATCCTCGCGGAGTACGACAACCCGGACTGGAGCCCGGACAACGCCCAGCAGTTCACGACCCAGCAGGTCACCAAGTTCGGCGCCGACAAGATCCAGGGCGTGTACGCCGCGAACGACGGCCAGGCCGGCGGCGTGGTCGCGGCCCTCACCGGTGCCGGCGTGTCCGCCAACGCCCTGCCCCCGATCACGGGCCAGGACGCCGAGCTCGCCGCGATCCAGCGGATCATCGCCGGCCAGCAGGCCATGACCATCTACAAGCCGATCCCGATCGAGGCCGACACCGCCGCCGAGGTCGCCGTCCAGCTCGCCAAGGGTGAGGACGTCCCGACCAAGAGCGACACCGGCATCGAGCAGTCGGACTACAACGGCGTGACGTCGTACATCTTCACGCCGATCGTCGTGACCAAGGACAACGTCAACGACACCATCGTCAAGGACGGCTTCTACTCGGTCGACGACATCTGCACCTCGGACTTCGCCGCGGACTGCAAGGCCGCCGGCCTCCAGTGATGAGCAGCGTGTCCCAGCAGGAAGCTCCGGTCAGGGAGAGCGTGCTCTCCCTGACCGGGGTCCACAAGCGCTTCGGAGCGGTCCAGGCCCTCACCGACGTCCACCTCGACGTGGCGCCCGGCGAGGTCGTTGCCCTGGTCGGCGACAACGGCGCCGGGAAGTCGACCCTGGTCAAGGTCATCTCCGGCGTCTACCAGGCTGACGAGGGCGAGATCTCCCTCGCCGGCGAGCACATCAAGGTCGGCGGCCCGCGGCACGCCCAGGACCTGGGCATCGCCACGGTGTTCCAGGACCTGGCCCTGTGCGACAACCTCGACGTGGTGGCCAACCTGTTCCTCGGGCAGGAGCGTGCCAGGGGGCCGGTGCTGAGCGAGGTCGAGATGGAGACCGAGGCGTGGCGGCTGCTGCGCAGCCTCTCCGCCAAGATCCCGTCGGTGCGGATCCCGATCGCGAGCCTCTCCGGAGGCCAGCGCCAGACCGTCGCGATCGCCCGCTCGCTGGTCGGCAACCCGAAGGTCGTCATGCTCGACGAGCCGACGGCCGCACTGGGTGTCGCCCAGACCGCCGAGGTGCTGAACCTCATCGAGCGGCTCCGGGAGAACGGTCTCGGCGTGATCCTGATCAGCCACAACATGGCCGACGTGCAGGCCGTCGCGGACCGGATCGTGGTCCTGCGGCTCGGTCGCAACGCTGCCGAGTTCCGGGTCGAGGAGGCCACCACCGAGGAGCTGGTCGCCGCGATCACCGGAGCCTCGGACAACGTGGTCGCCGCACGCGCCTCCCGACACAAGGACGAAGCCCATGGCTGACAACACGACCACCGCACCGCCCGAGGCCGAGCCGTCCCCGGTCGCGGCGGACCTGCTGGACGAGCGGCTCATCAGGAGCCAGGGCGTCTCGGGCCTGGCCAAGCTGCTCTGGAACCGGCTGCGGTCCGGTGAGCTCGGCAGCCTGCCCGTGGTCCTGGGCCTGGTGATCATCAGTGCCGTGTTCTACGCACGGGAGCCCATCTTCCTGTCCTCCCGCAACCTGGTCAGCATCACCCAGTTCGCGGCGCCGATCGGGATCATCTCGCTGGGCATCGTGCTGGTGCTGCTGCTCGGCGAGATCGACCTGTCGGTCGGCTCGGTCAGTGGTTTCGCGGCCGCCTGCATGGCTGTCCTGGTCGTCAACAAGGGCCACTCGATGCTCTTCGGCGTGCTCGCCGCGCTGCTCATCGGCCTGGCGATCGGGGCGTTCTACGCG
The DNA here is from genome assembly GCF_042653125.1 of Nocardioides sp. GCM10023255. Taxonomy (NCBI): domain Bacteria; kingdom Bacillati; phylum Actinomycetota; class Actinomycetes; order Propionibacteriales; family Nocardioidaceae; genus Nocardioides; species Nocardioides sp. GCM10023255. The sequence continues at coordinate 786,634 of NZ_JBHSHU010000003.1, read as the reverse complement.
GTCCTCTACAACCGGATCGGCGTGCCCAGCTTCGTGTTCTCACTGGCGGGACTCCTGGCCTTCCAGGGCGCGTTGCTCTACGTGCTCGGCACCGACGGCACGATCAACCTGCCGGCCGACTCCGGGCTCGTCGACTTCGCGCGCTACAAGTTCCTCGGAGACACCACGTCCTACGTGCTGGTCCTCCTCATCGTGCTCGCCTACCTCGGCAGCCAGATGTGGAGCTACCGGTCGCGCAAGGCCGCCGGGCTCAGCACCCCGTGGCTGCCGATCGTGGGGATCAAGACCGCGGCCCTGGCGATCGGCCTGGGCTGGCTGACCTACTACCTCAACATCGACAAGGGCTGGAGCTACCTCTGGCTGTTGTTCGCCCTGCTCGTGGTCCTCATGGACTTCGCGCTGCGGCGTACCAAGTGGGGTCGACACCTGTTCGCGGTCGGTGGCAACGAGGAGGCGTCACGTCGATCGGGCATCAAGGTGAACCGGGTCTACTTCTCGGTCTTCGCCCTGTGCTCGGTGATGGCGGCTCTCGGTGGGCTGCTCGCCGCCGCCCAGCTGACCTCGGTGTCGCAGAGCTCCGGCACGACCGACACCAACCTCACCGCCATCGCGGCGGCGGTCATCGGTGGCACCAGCCTCTTCGGCGGCCGTGGCTCGGCGTACTCCGCCATGCTCGGCATCCTGGTGCTGCAGGCGATCCAGAACGGTCTGAACCTGATCAACGTCGACTCGTCGGTCCGGTTCATGATCACCGGAGCCGTGCTCCTGCTCGCGGTCGGCATCGACTCGGTCTCCCGCCGGGCCCGCTCCTCGAGCGGTCGCGGCTGACCGGAACCACGACACCGAGGCCACCCGCTGCCCACGAGGCGCGGGTGGCCTCGGTCATTTCCGCACCGGGCCTCTGGTCGCGCCCGGTCAGGGAACGAAGACCTGCTGCCGGACCCCGTCGACGACCAGCGTCACCTTGGCGTTGAAGCGCCCGGGGGTGACCTGCCACTCGTGGACCTGCGCGCCGCGGCCGTCCTTGCCGACCCGGACCTTGCGGAAGGTGCAGTCGCACCACGGCTCGCCGGAGGCGCCGTAGACGAACGCCTGCGGACTCGAGCCGGTGGCGAAGCCCTCGACGTAGACGTTGTACCAGCGGCAGCCCGGCCCGGCCGTGCACGCGTCGTCGGTGCGGACCAGGCGGACCGTGCGCGGCCGGGCGGTGCCGCAGCTGCGCACCGGCTTGCTCGTGGCGCGCTGGCCGGTCCCGTCGGTGTCGACGGTCCGGGCGCTCACGCAGCCCCGCCGGCCGCCCTCGTCGGTGGGCAGCGCGAAGCGGTCGGTCGCCTTCCAGCCGTTCGGCGTCCGGACCTCGACCCGGCGCTCCACGTCGTCCCCGGTCGCCCTGGGTGCTGTCAGCGTGAAGACGACCGAGCGGTAGCCCGGGCTCGCGGCCACCTTCGGTGCGGCGGGGCGGTCCAGCGGGGCCGGTGACGTCGAGTCGGTGGCGGTCGGCTCGGCGCTGGACCCCGGCCCGGGGTCTGCCTCCGGACGGTCGGGCTCGCCCTGGCTGGCGGTGACGAGGACGGCGGTGACGGCGACCGCCGCCACCGCACCCGCGGCGACCAGGGCCGCGGGCAGCCAGTGCCGCTTGCGGTCCGGCGCGGGGGAGTCCGCGTGGTCGGGCACCGGCGCCGGTGGCGGGGCGGGCAGGCTCCGGATCACGGTGTGCTGGGCGGGCGCCTGCTCGGCGGCGGGGGCGGCGGACGGCTCGACCGGCCGGTCGCTGCTCTCCGGCTGCGCGGCAGGGGCCACGGGGGGCTCGGGACGAGCGGTGGCGTCCGGGCCGACCGGCTCCGGCGGCAACAGCGGGGGCACCGCCGCGGAGTCGATGTCGCGGATGATGGCCAGCAGCGCGGCGCGCATCGCCGCGGCGGAGGGGGTGCGCCGCTCGGGATCCTTGTTCAGCGCCTCCGCGAGGACCTCGTCGATCCGGTCGTCGACCGGGTGCCCGGTGCCGAGCTGCGGGACCGGTGCGTTGATGTGGGAGTTCATCATCTGGAAGTCGGTGCCGCTGTACGGCGCGTCGCCGGTGAGCACCGCCCAGAGCAGGCAGCCCAGGGAGTAGATGTCGCCCCGCTCGTCGGCCGCGTGGCCGAAGTGCCGCTCGGGCGCCATGTAGGCCGGGCTGCCGATGAGGGTGCCGGTGCGGGTCAGGCTGGCCCGGCTCTCGCCGCCCTCGAGCGCGATGCCGAAGTCGCACAGGTAGGGGATCAGCCCCTCGGGACGGCTCCAGAGCAGCACGTTGCCTGGCTTGACGTCACGGTGGATGACTCCGGTCTCGTGGGCGTCGGCCAGCGCCTCGCAGACCTGCGCGACCAGCGACAGCGCGGCCCGACGGTCCAGCGGGCCGTGGGCGCCGATCCAGGTCTGGAGGTCGCCGTCGGGGAAGAACTCGGTCACGAAGAAGACGGTGTCGTCGTGCTCGCCGTACTCGTGGATGTTGACGATGTTGCGCGACCGGATCCGGGCCAGCACGTTCGCCTCGCGGGCGAAGCGGGCCTGGAAGTCGTCGCGGTCGGGCAGCGAGGGCAGCACGATCTTCAGCGCGACGGACCGGTTGAGCACCGTGTCCCGGGCCTCGTAGACGATGCCCATGCCCCCGTGGCCGATCTCGCGCAGGATGCGGTACCGGCCGCCGTACTCGTCGCCAGCCTTCGGAAATCCCGCCATCGCCGCCCTCGACCCCTGTCCGGCCTCCAGGCCGCCCCGTGAACCCGGGCGATTTTACTGTTCGCAGACGGGCGTCAGGTGAGGATCTCCGTAATAGGGGCTCAGCGCAAGCGGGCAGGGCGGCCGTACGTCGTGGTGCGCTCCCGGACGGGGCGGCCGATCCCGGCGCCGATGTCGGTGAGCTCGGCGACGGTCTTGGCCGATCCGTGCTCGGAGCCGGCCATCCGGGAGATGGTCTCCTCCATCAGGGTGCCGCCGAGGTCGTCGGCGCCGGCCTGCAGCATGGCGCGGGTGCCGTCGACGCCGAGCTTGACCCACGAGGTCTGGATGTGGGGGATCCGGCCGTGCAGCAGGATCCGGGCCATCGCGTGCACCGCCAGGTTGTCGCGCAGGGTCGGGCCGGGACGGGCGACGCCGGCGAGGTAGATCGGCGCGGAGGTGTGCACGAACGGCAGCGGGACGAACTCGGTGAACCCGACCTCCCCCGACTCGAGCGCGGCGTCCTGGATCCGCGAGAGGACCCGCAGGTGCCCCACCCAGTGCCGCGGGTTGTCGACGTGGCCGTACATCATCGTGCTGGTGGTGGGGATCCCGACCCGGTGGGCGGTGGTGATGACCTCGACCCAGGTGCTGGTGGGGAGCTTGCCCTTGGTGAGGATCCAGCGGACGTCGTCGTCGAGGATCTCCGCGGCGGTGCCGGGAACGGACCCGAGGCCGGACTCGCGGGCCTTGATGAGGAAGTCCTCGAAGGAGAGGCCGGTGCGGGTGGCGCCGTTGACGATCTCCATGGGGGAGAAGGCGTGCACGTGCATGTCGGGCACGCGCTGCTTCACGGCTGCGGCGAGGTCGAAGTAGGCGGTGCCGGGCAGCTCGGGGTCGATGCCGCCCTGCATGCAGACCTCGGTGGCGCCGAGGTCCCACGCCTCCTCGGCGCGGTCGGCGACCTGCTCGAGGGAGAGGGAGTACGCGTCGGCGTCGGTGCGGCGCTGGGCGAACGCGCAGAACCGGCAGCCGACGTAGCAGACGTTGGTGAAGTTGATGTTCCGGTTGACCACGTAGGTGACCTCGTCGCCGACGATCTCGCGGCGCAGGTCGTCGGCGAGCCGGCAGACCTGCTCGAGGAGGTCGCCCTCGGCGGTCATCAGGGTCAGCGCGTGCTCGTCGGCGAGGTTCCCGGGGTCGGCCTCCGCGGCGGCCAGCGCGACGTGGCCCTCGCTCCGCAGGGAGGGTCCGGATCGCCCTGGCTTCGGTCCCGAGTCCTCGGAGGCGTGCCGGACCATCCCCTCCTTGAGCTCCGCCCAGTCGCCGTAGACGTCGTCGAAGTCGGAGCGGCGGTCGTGGGTGCGGCCCTCGGTGTCGATGGCCGCATGCAGGTCCGTGCGACCGATGCCGGTGCTGCCGTGGAGGCGGGCGCCGTGCAGCACGTCCTGGGCACCGTCGGGCTCCTGCCAGGGCAGGCCGGTCGCGCGTACGCCGGGGCGGGCGAGCCCGTCGTCCGAGGCGAGGGCGGCGACGTGGCCGGAGAGGCGTGGGTCCAGCCAGGGCTCGCCCTGCCGCACGAACTCGGGGTGGACGGTCAGCCGCGCTCGCAGCTCGAAGCCGCACTCGGCGGTGATCCCGCGCAGTCGCTCGAGCGAGGGCCAGGGGCGCTCGGGGTTGACGTGGTCGGGGGTGAGCGGGGAAACCCCGCCCCAGTCGTCGATGCCCGCGGCGATCAGCGCCCGGCACTCGCCAGAGTCCGGCGCGGTGTCGACCAGGTTCGGCGGCGCCTGCACCCGTGCCTTCGGGCCGAGCACGAGCCGGGTGACCGCGATCGTGGCGCGGTACTCGTCGAGGCCCAGGTCGTCGACGTGGCGCATCGCGGTGTCCGGCTTGGCCCGGAAGTTCTGGACGATGACCTCCTGAACCGCGGCGTACCGCCTCAGGGTGGCGCGCAGCGCGAAGATCGTCTCGGCCCGCTCGGCGAGCGTCTCGCCGATGCCGACGAGCAGGCCGGTGGTGAAGGGCACCGACAACCGCCCGGCGTCCTCCAGCACCCGCAGCCGGACGTCGGGGTCCTTGTCGGGCGAGCCGAAGTGCGCCTCGCCGCGGGTCTCGAAGAGCCGGCGCGAGCTGGTCTCGAGCATCATGCCCATCGACGGGGCGACCGGCTTGAGGCGGTTCATCTCCTCCCACGACATGACGCCGGGGTTGAGGTGCGGCAGCAGGCCGGTCTCCTCCAGGACCCGGATCGCCATCGCGCGGACGTAGGCGAGCGTGGAGTCGTAGCCCTGCTCGTCGAGCCAGGCGCGTGCCTCGGGCCAGCGTTCCTCGGGGCGGTCGCCGAGGGTGAACAGCGCCTCGAGGCAGCCCAGGGCTGCGCCCCGGTGGGCGATGTCGAGGATCTCGTCGGGGGAGAGGTACGGCGCGCGCCCCTCCCGCGCCGCCCGGCCCGGCGTCTCGACGAAGGTGCAGTAGTGGCACCGGTCCCGGCACAGCCGGGTGATCGGGACGAAGACCTTGGGGGAGTAGGTGACCACGCCCGGCCGGCCGGCGGCGGTGAGCCCGGCGTCGCGCACCCGGGCGGCGGCCGCGCAGAGCCGGTCGAGGTCCTCGCCGCGGGCGGCGAGGAGGACAGTCGCCTCGTCGACGTCGAGCGCCGCACCCCGGTCGGCGCGGGCCAGCGCGCGGCGTACCTGCTGGGGAGTCGGCTGCTCGGTCATCTCCGTCAGGCTATCGGGCGCGCCTCGCGAGCCGATCTCCTGCGGCGCGGTGCCTCGCATCCGGTCCGGCGGCGTCGTCGCCGACTCGAGAGCCCACCCTGCGACGCGCCCCGGGGCCCCGGGAGTCCCGGGGCCCGGGGCGCGGACCGGTCAGACCGACGCTGGCTCCCGCTCGGGCTCGGCCGGGGTGACCGTGTGGTCGCCGCGGTCGAGCTTGCTCGGCCACCAGATCCTGCTGCCGAGGTCGAGGTTGAGCGCCGTGACCAGGACCGAGCGGACGATCATCGTGTCCAGCACCACGCCCAGCGCGACCGCGACCCCGATCTCGACGAACGCGACCAGAGGCAGCGTCCCGAGCACCAGGAACGTCGAGGCCAGCACCAGTCCGGCGGAGGTGATCACGCCGCCGGTGGCCGCCAGCGCGACCAGCGAGCCCTCCCTCGTCCCGCGGGTCTGCGTCTCCTCGCGGACCCGGGTCATCAGGAAGATGTTGTAGTCGATGCCCAGGGCGACCAGGAACACGAACACGAACAGCGGCAGCGAGGCGTCCGCCCCGGCGAAGCCGAAGACGTACTTGAACAGCAGCGAGGAGAGTCCCAGCGCGGCGCCGAAGGACAGCACCACGGTGCCGATGAGCAGGAGCGGCGACAGGACGGCCCGCAGCAGCACCATCAGGATCAGCATCACCACGACGAGCACGATCGGGATGATGACCAGGTTGTCGCGGCTGGACGCGTCCTCGACGTCGAGCGAGATCGCCGAGTAGCCGCCCACCAGCGCGTTCGCACCGGGGACCGCGTGCACGGCGTCGCGGGCGGCCGCCACGGTGTCGAAGGCGTCCTGCGACAGCGCGTCGCTGGTGATGGTCGCCTGGACGTAGGCGACCCCGTCCTTGACGACCGGCTCGGGGCTGACCTCGGTCAGGCCGTCGACCCCGCCCAGCGCCTCGGCGACGGCCTTGCCCTGGTCGGCGTTGGCCACCACCATCAGCGGGTTGGACTGGTCGACCAGGCCGTGCTCGGTGAGCACGCGCTGGCCGACGATCGAGTCGAAGTCCTTGGTGTAGGAGTCCTCGGTCGTCAGGCCGTTGGCGTCGAGCGTGAGCGTGCCGAGGCAGGCGAGGCCGAGCGCCACGGCGGTGCCGACCCAGACGGCACGCGGGCGGACCGCGATCCGGCGGCCGACCTTGGACCACATGCCCGAGCTGGTGGGCTCGACCGAGCCGAAGCGCGGGCGCTTGGGCCAGAAGACCCAGCGGCCCGTGATCACGAGCAGGGCCGGCAGCAGGGTGATCATGACCAGCAGCCCGACGGCGATGCCGATGGCGGCCACCGGGCCGAGGCCGGCGGTGGAGTTCATCTCGGCGAAGAGCAGGCACAGCATCCCGAGGATCACCGTCGCCGCGCTGGCGACGATCGCGGGGGCGGCCCGGTGGAGGGCGAACGCCATCGCCTCGTGCCGGTCCTCGTGGCGGCGCAGCTCCTCGCGGTAGCGGGCGACGAGCAGCAGGGCGTAGTCGGTGCCGGCGCCGAACACCAGCACGGTGAGGATGCCCTGGCTCTGCCCGTTGACGGTGAGGTCGCCGTACTTCGCGGCGAAGTAGACGACCGCCTGCGCCGTGGTCAGCGCGACGCCGGCCGAGATGACGGGGAGCAGCCACAGGATCGGGCTGCGGTAGGTGAAGAGGAGGATGACGACGACGACGATCACCGTGGCGAACAGCAGCGTGCTGTCGAGGCCGGCGAACGCCTCCGCGGAGTCGGCGGCCTGGCCACCCTGGCCGGCGATGTGGACCTCCACGCCGTCGATCGCCGCCATGTCGCGCAGCGTGTCGGCGGTGTCCGGCATGTCGTTCCAGCCGTTCTTGCCGAAGTTGAACGTGACCAGTGTCTGGGCGACCTTGCCGTCCTTGGACACGATCGGGCCCATCACGTCACCCTCGACACCGTCCATGCCCTGGAACTCGGTGACCTGCTGCTTGATCGCGGCCAGGTCGTCCGGTGTCAGGCCGGAGGCGCGTTCGTAGACGACGGCGGTGGGGATGGCGTTGGGGTTCTGGAAGGGTTCCAGCTTGTCGAGGGCGCGGGTGGACTCGGCGCTCGCGGGGAGCCAGGAGGACGACTCGTTGTTCTGGACGTCGGTGAGCTTGGCGGCGAAGCTGCTCGCGACGACCACGATGACCAGCCACGCGGCCAGCACGATCCACTTGGTGACGGGGCCGGTGAGCTTGCCGGCGATCTGACGATGCATGAGAGAACTCCATCAGAAGGTGGGGACGGTCGCATCGGGGTTTCCCCCGATCAGACCCCGCCGCGAGCCCTAATTCATCGCCAGATGGTGCCATCCGTCGTGCCATCCGGATGGCACGACTAGACCACTGTGCCCGGCTACTCTCGTTCCATGTATCCCGGGACCTGGGCCGCGACCACGCCGGACAAGCCCGCGCTGGTGATGGCCGGCTCGGGGCGGACGCTGACCTACGCCGAGCTCGACGACCGCAGCCTCCGGCTCGCGCGACGCCTGCAGGGCAGCGGCCTGGCCACCGGTGACGTGGTCGCACTGCTGAGCGACAACGCTCCGGAGGCCTACGAGGTCTACTGGGCCTGTCTCCGGTCCGGGCTCTACGTCACGGCGGTCAACCACAACCTGTCGGCCGACGAGGCGGCGTACATCATCCGGGACTGCGGCGCGAAGGCACTGGTGGTCTCCGCGGCGAAGGCCGAGCTCGTCGCCGACCTGGTCGCCGGGCTCGACGTGGGGGTGCGGGAGCGGCTGGCGTACGGCGGGCCGGTGCCCGGGTTCGGCGACTACGAGGCCGCGCTCGCCGCCGCCGGCAACGAGCCGCTCGCCGAGCAGCCGCACGGCGACGACTTCCTCTACTCCTCGGGGACGACGGGCCGCCCCAAGGGTGTGAAGGTCGACCTGCCCTCGATCCGGGTCGACGAGCCGGGCTACATGTACGTGACGATCTTCGGCGGCCTCTACGGCTTCGGCCAGGACACCGTCTACCTCTCGCCGGCGCCGGTCTACCACGCCGCACCGCTGCGCTTCGGCGGCGTCGTGCACGCGCTCGGCGGCACGCTGGTGATGATGGAGCGCTTCGACGCCGAGGCCGCGTTGCGCGCGATCGAGGAGCACCGGGTCACCCACACCCAAATGGTGCCGACCATGTTCGTCCGCCTGCTGAAGCTGCCCGAGCAGGTGCGGACGTCGTACGACGTGGGGTCGCTGCGGTGCGTCGTGCACGCGGCCGCGCCGTGCCCGGTCGAGGTGAAGCGGCGGATGATCGGGTGGCTGGGACCGATCGTGCAGGAGTACTACGCCTCCACCGAGGCCAACGGCGCCACGATGATCGACAGCGAGACCTGGTTGGCCCACCCCGGCTCGGTGGGCAAGGCGCTGCTGGGGGTGCTGCACGTGTGCGGCGAGGATGGCGCCGAGCTCGGTCCGGGCGAGGTCGGGACGATCTACTTCGAGCGCGACCGGGTGCCGTTCGCCTACCACAACGACCCGGAGCGGACCGCGAGCACGCAGCACCCCGCCCACCCGACCTGGACCACCGTCGGCGACCTCGGGTTCGTCGACGAGGACGGATTCCTGTACCTCACCGACAGGTTGGCGTTCATGATCATCAGCGGCGGGGTGAACATCTACCCCCAAGAGGTGGAGGACCTCTTCTCGTTGCACCCGGCGGTCGCCGACATCGCCGTGATCGGCGTGCCCGACGAGGAGATGGGGGAGCGGGTGGTGGCGTTCGTCCAGCCCGCGCCGGACGCGCAGCCCGGCCCCGCCCTCGCCGCCGAGCTCACGGGGTACGCCCGGGACCGGATCGCGCACTTCAAGGTGCCCCGGGAGATCCTCTTCCGCGACGACCTGCCGCGCACGCCCACCGGGAAGATGGTCAAGGGGAGGCTGCGCGAGGAGTACGCCGGGGGCTGAGCCCGCCTGACTCAGATCCCCAGGCTGCGCCCGATGATCTCCTTCTGGATCTCGGTGGTGCCGCCGTAGATCGTCTGGATCCGGCTGTCCACGTAGGCCTTCGCGATGGGGTACTCCATCATGTAGCCGTAGCCGCCGTGCAGCTGCACGCCCTGGTCGACGATCTTCTTCTGCAGCTCGGTGGTCCACCACTTCGCCATCGAGGCGAGCGAGGTGTCGACCTCCCCGGCGTTCAGCTTCGTCACGCAGTCGTTGACGAAGACCCGGGCGATGTGGACCTCGGTGGCCATCTCCGCCAGCAGGAACCGGTTGTGCTGGAACTTGCCGATCGGGCGGCCGAAGGCCTCCCGCTCCTTCGCGTAGTCCAGGCACAGCCGCAGGATGTGCTCGCAGGCAGCGACGGCGATCGCGGCGATCGAGATCCGCTCCTGGGGCAGGTTGACCATCAGCGAGATGAACCCGGAGCCCTCCTCGCCGAGGAGGTTGGCCTTGGGCACCTCGACGTCGTCGAAGAACAGCTCGGCGGTGTCCTGGGCCTTGAGGCCCATCTTGTCGAGGTTGCGGCCGCGCTCGAAGCCGGCCATGCCGCGCTCGACGACGAGCAGGCTGATGCCCTGGTGGCCGGCCTCGGGGTCGGTGCGGCAGACCACGATCACCAGGTCGGACATGATCCCGTTGCTGATGAACGTCTTCGAGCCGTTCAGCACGTAGTGGTCGCCCTTGTCGACGGCGGTGGTCCTGATGCCCTGCAGGTCCGAGCCGGCGCCGGGCTCGGTCATCGCGATCGCCGAGATCAGCTCGCCGTTGACCAGGCCGGGCAGCCAGCGACGCTTCTGCTCGTCGGTGCCGAGGCTGCTGATGTAGGGGACGATGATGTCGGTGTGGACCGGGAACCCGAGCCCGCTCGCCCCGACCCGCCCGATCTCCTCGCTGACGATCATGTTGTAGCGGAAGTCGCGGGTGCCCATCCCGCCGTACTCCTCGTCGACGTCGAAGCAGAGCAGCCCGGCCTCGCCAGCCTTGGTCCAGACCTCGCGGCTGACCTGGCCGTCGTGCTCCCACTGCTCGTGGAACGGCACGACCTCGCGCTCGAGGAAGGAACGCACGCTGGCCCGGAAGTCCTCGTGCTCCTGCTCGAAGAACGGTGCGGTCATGGGGTCCTCCTGGGGCGGCGGCTGCCGGTCGACGATGACAGCGCAACTGTTACAGCATCGCTGTCACGATTCAAGCGGTGCGGGCCCGGTCGTGGTGGTTCAGCTCCTCGAGCATCGAGGCCGGCCCGAGGTCGCCGAGGCGGTAGCCCTGCGGGTAGGTCGACGGGCGGTGGTGGTACGCCGTCCGCCGCGGCGGCGCGAGCCGCAGCAGCCGGGCCCGGAGCCGGAGCCCGCCCCGCACCGCGGCCACGAACCACGCCGGCTGGCGCGGCATCCCGAGAGCCTCGCGCAGCGGCTCGTCCATCAGCGCGATCGTCACCCGGCGCACGACCGGCCGGAGCGGGCGGGGCGCGGTCTGCCGCGCGATCCGCAGGGACGCCTCGGTGACCCGCCGGTTGGCCGGGTCGAACGCGAAGTGCTCACGCTCGTACGACGTCAGCAGCTCGAGGTAGCCGGCGTACGTCGTCGGCAGGTCCTTGATGCCCATCAGCTCGCCGAAGCGGGTCGTGAACCGGGCCAGGGCCTGCAGCTCCACCGGGTCGAGCCGACGCCAGCCGAACTCCTCGATCCAGCGCACCGGGCCGACGATCGTGGTGGCCAGGACGTAGCGGAACTCGTCGTCGGGGATGTCGTAGTGACCGTGGATCCGGTTCAGCCGGCGCACGGCCGCGTGCGACCGGTCCGAGTCGATGCCCTCGACCGAGGCCTCCTCGGCGAAGAGCAGCGTGTCGTCGTACCGCTTGACGCCGGCGTCCTCGAATTGCCGGGTGCGGTCCAGCAGCCTCGAGATCGAGGGGATGCCGTAGTCGCGCAGGAACGCGATGCCGGTGCCCTGGGTGTAGTCCCACGGGAACTCGTGCCGGCTGGTCAGCCACACGATCCGGTCGGCGTCACGCTCGGGGTCGAGCGAGCGGATCTCCCGCAGGACGGCGTACCTCCTGCGGGAGAGGCGGGTCATGCCACCCACTCCTTGACCTGGGCGATCGTGCCGGCGGGGTCGTCGGAGGCGGGGGAGACCTGGAGGCTGGTGACGCCGGCCTCGCGGAAGGCCGCGATCCGCTCCTTGACGTAGGAGGCCGGGCCGACGAGGTTGCCGGCCTCGAGCCACTCCAGCGGCACCTTCGCCTCGGCGTCGCGCTTGTTGCCGCCGAGGTAGAGGTCCTGGATCTCCTTCGCCTCCTTCTCGTAGCCGTACTGGCAGGCGAGGTCGTGGTAGAAGTTCTTGCCGCGAGCGCCCATGCCGCCGACGTAGAGCGCGTACATCGGGCGCATGAAGTCGAGCAGGGCCTTGGTCTCCGGGCCCTCACCGATCGCGACCATGCCGCCCGCGCTGATCTCGAGGGGGCCGAGGTCGGCGGAGCGCTTGGCGGTGCCCTTCGCGAGCGACTCGCCCCAGACGTCCTTGGCCTTCTCGGGGTGGAAGAGGAACGGCAGCCAGCCGTCGGCCACCTCGGCGGTCATCTGGACGTTCTTGTCGCCGAGCGCGGCGACCCAGAGGGGTACGACGGGCCGCTCGGGCTTGTTGAGCAGCTTCAGCGGCTTGCCGAGGCCGAGGCCCTGGCCCTCGGGGAGCGGGAGCTTGAAGATGCCGTCCTTGACCAGCGCCTCGCGGCGCAGGCCCATCCGGATGATCTCGATGACCTCGCGGGTGCGGCCCAGGGGCTTGTCGTAGGGGAGGCCGTGGAAGCCCTCGATCACCTGCGGCCCCGAGGCGCCCAGGCCGATCACCGCGCGGCCGCCGGAGACGTTGTCGAGGCCGGCCGCGGTCTGCAGCAGCGCGCCGGGGGTGCGGGAGTAGACGTTGAGGATGCCCGCCCCGATCTCCACGGTCTCGGTCTTGGCCGCCAGGTAGCCCATCAGCGTGGGGGAGTCGAAGCCGTAGGGCTCGGCGACCCAGATGGTGTCCAGCCCCGCCTTCTCCAGTCCGGCCACCTGGTCGGCGGTCTCGCGAGGGTTCCCGGCGTAGATGAGCGGCATGGAGAGCTTCATGCCCTCAACCCTGACAGAACCACTGTCACGGACACAAGGAACATCGACCCGTCGCTTGTTCACGCGCGGATGCCTCGACCCGTCGTGAATTCACGACGGGTCGGCGTCGTGCGCGGTGAATCTGCGACGGGTCGGCGTCGTACGCGGTGAAGCTGCGACGTGTCGGCGTCAGGATCGACCGTGCCAGGAGTCCCACAGGGCTGCGTAGGAGCCGCCCGCGGCGACCAGCTCGTCGTGCGAGCCGAGCTCGGAGATCCGGCCGTCCTCGACCACGGCGACCCGGTCGGCGTCGTGGGCGGAGAAGAGCCGGTGCGCGATCGCGATCACGGTCCGGCCCTCGAGCACCGCGGCGAGCGAACGCTCGAGGTGGCGGGCGGCGCGTGGGTCGATCAGCGAGGTCGCCTCGTCGAGCACCAGCGTGTGCGGGTCGGCGAGCACCAGCCGGGCCAGGGCGATCTGCTGCGCCTGGGCTGCGGTGACCGCGCGACCGCCCGAGCCGACGAGGGTGTCGAGCCCCTCGGGCAGGGCGTCGGCCCAGTCGAGGGCGTCGACGGCTGCGAGCGCGCCGCGGATGTCGGCGTCGGTGGCGCCCGGCGGCGCCGCCAGGGCGAGGTTCTCGCGCAGGGTCCCCACGAAGACGTGGTGCTCCTGGGTCACCAGCGCGACGTGGCCGCGCAGGTCGTCCAGCGGCAGCTCGGTGAGGCCGACGCCGCCGACGGTGACCGTGCCCGTGCGCGGCGGGTGGATGCCGGCGAGCAGGCGGCCCAGCGTGGACTTGCCGGCTCCGGACGGGCCGACCATCGCGATCCGCTCGCCCACGCCCACCGACAGGTCGATGCCGTGCAGCACGTCGCGCCCGTCGACGTACGAGAACCGGACGTCCTCCGCGTCGAGCTCCTCGCCGACCGGCTCCCGGCCGGAGACCTCGCGGTCGTCGGGCACCTGCGCGACCCCGAGCAGCCGCGCCAGCGAGGCGGCGCCGATCTGCAGCTCGTCGAGGATCGACACGATGCGGTCGACCGGGTCGATGAGCATCTGGACGTAGAGCGTCGCGGCGGTGACGTCGCCGAGCGAGGCCTGGCCCTGGGTGTAGAGCCAGCCGCCGAACAGCAGCGTCGCCACGGTCGGGATCAGGTAGGAGATCTCCATGTTCGGGAAGAACACCGTGCGCAGCCAGAGCGTGTAGCGCTCCGCGGCGTACGACTCCGCGATGTCCTCGTCGATCGCGCGGATCCGCTCGTCGCCGGTGCCGAGCGCCTCGACGGTGCGGGCGCCCTCGACGGTCTCGGTCAGCGTGGCGTTGATCGCGGAGTACGACGCGCTCTCGCGCAGGTATCCGTCCTTCGCGCGGGCGAGGTACCACCGCAGGCCGATCACCAGCGGCGGGATGCCGAGCACGCACGGCAGCGCGACCCACCAGCCGACGCTGATGGCGGCGACGAACGTGACGAGGGCGGTGATGACCGCGATGGTCCACTCCGGCAGCGCCATCCGCACCGACCAGCCGAGCTGGTCGACGTCGCGGCTGGTGCGGGTGAGCAGGTCGCCGGAGCCCGCCGACTCCACCACCCCGACCGGGAGCGCCAGGGTGTTGCCGACGAAGTCCTCGCGCAGCTCGGCGAGCACCTGCTCGCCGAGCACCTGGCTGACGTAGCGCGCGTAGCGGGTCAGCACCGTCTGCACGAGCAGGAAGCCCGCCAGCGTGAGCATGATCGTGTCGACGTGGTGGGCCGTGGTGCCCTCCTGGACCGACTGCACGAGGTCGCCGAGCAGGCGCGGCGCGGCCAGGCCGGCCAGCGCGGCGAGCACGTGCAGGGTGACCGCGGACCAGAGCAGGCGCGGGTGGTGCCGCGTCAGCGACACCGCGTAGCGACGCACCTGCGCCGTCGACGCGACCGGCAGCCGGGTGTCCGGGGTGCTCATCGCAGCACCTCCTCGGGGGTCTCCGCGGACGTCGACGGCTCGCCCTCGCGGGTCACGACCGCGCGGTAGACCGGGTCGCTCTCGAGCAGGTCGCCGTGCCGGCCGGTCGCGACGATGCGCCCGTCCCGCAGGAACGCCACCTCGTCGACTGCGTCCAGGACCAGCGGGCTGCTCGTGGTCACGACCGTGGTGCGTCCGGCGCGCTGCGCCCGCAGGCGGGAGGCGATCCGGGCCTCGGTGTGGGCGTCGACCGCCGAGGTCGGCTCCACCAGCACCAGGATCTCGGGGTCGATCGCCAGCGCCCGGGCCAGGACCAGCCGCTGCCGCTGGCCCCCGGAGAACGTGCGGCCGCGCTCGGCCACGAGGGTGTCGAGCCCGGCCGGCAACGCCTCGAGGATGTCGGCGGCCGATGCGGTGTCGAGCGCCTCGCGGACCCGGCCGGAGCCGGTGACGTCGATCCGGTCGGCGAGCCGGCCGGAGAACAGCGTGGCCCCGGTGTCGGAGACGAGGATGCGGTGACGGACCTCCGCACGAGGCAGCGAGGAGAGGGGCACGTCGCCGAGGCGCACGTCGTCGTCGACCTCTGCCGCGGCCAGCCCGAGCCGGTCGGCCAGCGCGGCCGACTCGTCGGGCTGCTCGCTGACCACGGCCACGAGCGAGCCGGCGCGCACCCGCAGGCCGGTGCGGACGTCGTACAGGCTCGAGCCCACGGGCGGCGAGGGGGCCGGCACCTCGGGATCGGTGACGTCGGGCGTGAGCGCCAGCACGCGGCACACGCGGCGGGCGGCGACGCGCGCGCGGATGACCTTGTTGGCGTACTCGGTCGCGGTGCGCAGCGGGATCATCAGGAAGGCCGAGTAGCCGTAGAACGCGACCAGCTCGCCTGGGGTGATCCGTCCCTCGACGGCGTACCGCGCACCGAGCCAGACCACGACCACCACGAACACGCCGGGCAGGAACACCTGCAGCGCGTCGAGCAGCGACTGGAGCTTGGCGACCTCGACGCCGGCCCGGCGGGTGGCCTGGGACTCGCGGCGGTAGCGGTCGTGGAAGACCTGCTCGCCGCCGATGCCGCGCAGCACCCGCAGGCCGCCGACGATGTCGCTGGCGGTGTTCGACAGCTCACCCATGAGCGACCGCTGCCGGGCGCTGCGCACCTGCAGCGGCGAGAGCAGGGGACCGATGAGCAGCATCAGGACCGGCACGCCGACCAGCACGACCAGCCCGAGCGTCACCGACGTGCTCAGCAGGATCACCGAGACCAGCAGGAAGGACACGATCGCGCCGGCGAACCTGGCCGTGACGTCCATGACCTGGCCGAGGTGCGAGAGGTCGTTGGTGCCGATCGCGACCACCTCGCCCGTGGACACCTTGCGCGGCAGCGTGCCGCCGAGGTGCACGGTCTGACGGCCGACGAGCTGGACGGTCCGGTAGGCCGCGGTCAGCCAGTTCGTGACCGCGAACCGGTGCCGCATGATGCCGCTCGCCGCCTGGACCAGCCCGATGGCGAGCAGCACCATCGACCAGACCAGCAGGGCGCGCCCGTCCTTCGCGGCGACCCCGCGGTCGATGGCGCGGCCGATCACCGCGGGCATCACGGCCTGCGAGCTCATCCAGACGATGCCGAAGAGCATCCCCATCACCAGGGTGCGCCACTGGCCCTTGGCCATCCACCACAGGAATCGACCCGGCGACCGGTGGTCGGGGGCTCCTGGGTGGTCGAGAGGGAGGTGGCGCACCCGTCCACGTTACGTAGCGCGGGCGTCCCGGAGCGACCGGTTTTCCGGCGGGCCGGGCGGCCGGCGGGCCGGGGCGTGGGTAGGGTGCGAGCCATCGACTGACGGGGGGAACGATGAGCGACGACGGCTCGTACGACGGTCCGCAGGCAGGATGGCGCCCGGACGGGCTGCTGAGCCCGGGTGCGAGCGCCGTGGTCGCTCTCACGCTCGCGGTCCTGGTGCTGACGGGCAACAACCTGATGGTCCTGGGGACCCAGGCGCTCTTCAACGAGGCGCTCCAGTCGCAGGGCATGACGGAGTACCTCACCACCTGGGCCCTCGGCGGGCTGGTCCCGGCCGCGGCCAGCCTGTACCTCGCCCGCCGTGCTCTGGCCGAGGGCGCGGCCGGCTGGGAGCTCGTGCTGGCGCGTGCCGCGTTCGTCCTGGCCGTGGTCGGCCTCTTCTACGGCGTGCTCCTGGTGGTCGGCGCGCTCATCCACAACCCCTGAGAGCCGGACCGGTCAGAGGCCGCAGGAGTCCCGCGCGAAGGAGATCGCGGCCGACGCCCCGGCGGGGCTCATCCGCACCACCAGGCTGCCGGGCCGGCCGTCGAGGTGCAGGGACACCAGGAACGCCGTCGCGCCCGCGGACTCCATGAAGACGTGGTCGTCGCAGCGCGCGGGCCGCACCGGCAGCTCGATGCGCTGGACGGGGTCGTCGCCGCGGACCCGGACGTGCGGCCGCCACGCCTCGCCGCCGGCCGCGCCGAGGAGCGGGGTGCCGCCGACGTCGTCGATGCGCAGCACGTGCCCCGCGACCCCGGTGGGCCGCACGACCAGGGTCAGGGTGCCGGTGCTGCCCTCGCCCTCGTGGTCGACTCGAACCTCGTCTGCGAAGGCGAGCTCGGCGACCCGGCCGACGGCCAGCGCGAGGCAGCGTGAGTCGACGTAGCGCTGCACGATGTCGTTGTCGTCGGTGACCGGCAGCGTGACCGTGCGCCCGCCGTACGTCACCGTGAGCCGGCCGCGGCCGTGCTGCTGCCCGCACTCCGGCGACGCCGGGAGCGCCAGCGGGTAGCCGCGCTCCGAGCGCGACGGGTTGAGCCGCAGCCGCTCACCGGGCACCGGTCCGCGGAACCGCGGGTCGATGTAGCTGATCCGGGTCGGTGTGACGTCGTGCCGGGTGTCGTTCCCGATCCAGACCTCCATCCGGCCGAGCGCGGCGTCCCGCGAGGACTGGCGCAGGTCGGCGTAGAGCTTCCCGGTCGGAGGTCCCTCGGGTGGCGGCTTGATCGGGGACAGCGTGGGCACCGGCTTCTCGGTGGTGCCCGCCTCCCCGGCGGGCGAGTCGTCCGGTCCGCACGCGGCGGCCAGCACCCCCAGCAGGAGGACGCCGGCCGCCGCGCGCAGACCCCGGAGCACCGGTCAGAACTTCGCGTCGGAGAGCCGGGACGGCAGGACCACCAGCACGGTGACCAGATAGGTGAGGAGCGCGGCCGCGACGACCACGGCGATCGTGCGGTCCACGACCACGTCGAAGATGAGCAGCGCCATCCCGGTGATCAGCGTCGAGACCCCCAGCAGGACCAGGTGCACGAGCCGATGCGCCGTCACGACGACCCGCTCCTTCACGTGCTCGCCCGACAGGCGCCGGTGCACCGCGACCGGTGCCATGACGGTCGCGGTCGTGAGCGCCGCGACCGCTACCAGGAACAGGTACACGTCCTTCTGGAAGTCGTCCAGGCTGCCGAACTTCTGCTGGAACGGCAGCGTGAGCAGGAAGCCCGCGGTCAGCTGTGCCCCGGTCTGCATCACCCGCAGCTCCTGGAGCAGCTCGTTCCACTTGCGGTCCAGGCGTTCCTTCTCGGTCTCGTCTCCCATGGCGCACAGTGTGGACCACGCAGGACCCTTCCCGTACCTCAGATGCCGAGGTCCTCCACGACCTCGGCGCCGGGGAGCTCCGCGACCAGCCGGCCGGGCACCAGCAGCTTGGAGCGGCGCACGCCGGAGCCGAGCACCGCCACCTCCATCTCGAGGACCCGCGAGTCCAGCAGCACCCGCCAGTGCGGGGGCAGGCCGAACGGGGTGATGCCGCCGTGCTCCATCGCGGACTCCTCGACCGCCCGGTCCATCGGCAGGAACGACGCCTTGCGCACGTCGAGGGTGCGCTTGACAAGGTTGTTGACGTCGGCGCGGGTGTCGGCCCGGACCACGCACGCCGCCACCCGCTCCTGGCCGTCGCGGCGCCCGGCCACCACGACGCAGTTGGCGCCGGTGCGCAGCGGCAGGTCGTAGGCCTCGCTCATCGCGGCGGTGTCGGCCAGCTCGGGGTCGATCTCGACGACGGCGACCGACGCCGCGTGCGGCCACCGCTCCAGCAGCGAGGCGACCGGCGCGCCCAGCAGGTGGGGGTGCCCGGTGGCGGGCAGGGACGTGAGGGAACCCAGCGACGGCAACGTCATCGCCCCATCCTGACGGGGACGTCCACGGACGCTCACCCTGGGTTCACCTCGATCCCGCCGCGGGTCCACCTCGACCCGCTGTCCTGAGCGGGTGACCAGCACGCAGCTGACCGCCGTTCCGACCGCCCGTGCGGCCTCCCTGGTCGTCACCCCCGCCGTCGCCGCCCATCGTGGGGCCAGCGGCCTCCGGCCCGAGCACACGCTCGAGGCGTTCCGGCTCGCCGTCGCGATGGGCGCCGACGACGTGGAGCTGGACCTGGTGGCCAGCCGCGACGGTGCGCTGGTCGTCCGGCACGACCTCGAGCTCTCGCGGACCACCGACGTCGCCAGGCGCAGCGACCTGGCCCACCTGCGCACCACCAAGGTGGTCGAGGGACAGCCGAGGACCGGCTGGTTCGTCGAGGACCTGACGCTGGAGGAGCTGCGGACGCTCACCACCCGGGAGCGGATGCCCCGCCTGCGACCCGGGAGCGCGACTCACGACGGCCGGCACCCGGTGGCGACGTTCGCGGAGGTGGTGCACCTCGTGCGCACCGAGTCGGCGCTGCGCGGCCGGTCGGTGGGGGTGCTCGCCGAGCTCAAGCACGTGGCGCACCTCCGCACGGCCGGGCTGCCCCTCGACGACCTCGTCCTCGACGCGCTGCGCGGGCTCGGCCTGGACCACGACCGGTCGCGGGTCAGCGTGATGGCGTTCGAGGACCGGGTGCTCCGGCGCCTCTCCGGGCGCTCACGGGTGCCGCTGGTCCAGCTGCTCCACCGGCGGGACCAGGTGGGTGCCGGGCAGCTGGCATCGGTCGCGGCGTACGCCGACGGGATCGGGGTGCGCAAGAGCATGCTGCTGCGGCAGGACGTCGGTCCCGCTGTCGTCGCCGCAGCGCACCGCGAGTGGATGACGGTGCACGCCTGGACGCTGCGGGCGGAGAACCGCTTCCTCGCACCGCCCTTCTGGGTGGGCGACCGGCGGCACCGGCACGGCGACCTCGCCGGGGAGGCGCGACGCCTGCTGGACCTCGGGGTGGACGGGCTGATCGCCGACCACCCCGAGGAGGTGGTCGGCGCCAGGGACGCCTGGGTCGACGCCGCCGGTCACTCCCGGGTGACCAGCGCCCCCGCGACGACCTAGGGTCCGCCGACCGCGCTCAGCGGTCCTCCTCGGGGATGTCGTACGCCGTCGCGCCGGCGGTGGTGCCGTCGTCGGGCTCCTCCGGGGGCTGCACCCAGCCGGTCTGCCTGGCTCCCCACCGGTCGCGGCTGCTCAGCGTCGCGGCCAGCAGGCCGGCGATGCCGGCGAGCACCCAGGGGAGGGGCAGCAGCCAGCGGACCTCCCGGCCCTCGACCACGTCGCCCTGGACCAGTGCCCACACCCCGACCAGGCCGAGGAACGCCAGGCCCATCACGAGGTGACCCACGTTGACGGGGTGCCGACCGCTGGGGCGGTCGGGGATCTGTGCCGTCTCGCTCATCGTGGTCTCCTTCATCGCTGGTGCACCTCGATCTGGCCGATCTCGAGCTCGGCGTCGATGGTGATCTCGGGGGCGACGGCACCGCCGTCGTGCTGCCGGTCCATGGTGAGGTCGATGCCGCCGGTCTCCTCGCCGAAGAGGTTGACGTTGCCGGGGCCGTTGACGTCGGCGTGGACGTCGGCGTCCAGCCCGTCGGGCAGGATCACCTCGAGCCGTCCGACGTCGCCGCTCACGCGGACCGTCCGTCCGTCGAGCGCGGACAGGTTCTCCACCTGACGGAGGTCGAGGACCAGCTCGCCGGTGCGGATGCTGTACGCCGGGTCCACGTCGGCAGCCCTCGCCGGCGTGCGCTCGAGACGCTCGCCGTCCCAGTTGTCGGCGACGGTGGCGCCGGCCAGGAAGACCGAGGAGACGAGGCCGAGCAGGATCACCCCGCCCGCCCTGCCCCAGAAGGCCCCCACCAGCAGCATCACGCCGCTGATGCCGACCGCCAGTGCCGGGTAGGCCGAACCCGCCACGTCCACGCCGGCCAGGTCGACCGTGCCCAGCACGCCCTCGGCGAGCACGATCAGCGCCAGCGTGAACCAGAACAGGATGGGGCCGCGCTTGCGCGGCGAGCGGGGGCGCACCGGAGCGGGCGGAACCCAGCCGGGCTGCGGGTGGTTCGGGGGGTAGTACGGCGCGTAGCCCGGGGACGAGGCGACCGGGGGTGCGGCGTACGCCGCCGTGCCGGTGGGGTCGTACGCCGGGCCCGCCGCGTCGGCGGTCGGTGGCCCGTACACCGGGGGCTGCGGAGGAGCCGGGGCCCGGCCTCCGTCCTTGCGGGTCAGCAGGACGAGCACGACCAGGGCGACCACCGCGAGCGGCCAGGGGAACCAGGAGGCACCCCACGAGTCGCCGACCAGCGCAGCGGCCGCGACGATGCCCGCGATGATCAGCGCCACGGCACGGGTCCGGTCGTCGAGGTGCAGCGGGGCGGACGTGCTGCCCTCCTCGGGGACCAGCAGCCAGCAGGCGCCGTAGATGATCAGGCCGGCGCCGCCGAAGAAGACCAGCACCACGAGGGCGACCCGGAGGATGACCGGGTCGACGTCGAGGTGGCGGGCGAGCCCGCCGGCCACGCCGGCGACCTTGCGGTCGGTGATGCTGCGGCGGAGGCGGCCGAGGTCGCGGACCTCGTCGCGGGTGACCCGGGGCCCGTGGTCCTGGGGGGCCTCGGCGCCCGAGGGGGCATCGGGTGGTGTCGTCGTCATGGCTCAAGCCTGCTGCGCCGGGGACGCCGGCACCATCGGGGACGACCCTGATCCTGCAGGGGGCGGGGGCACCCGGGCTCAGGGTCGGCTCGGGGTTCGTCCTCATGGTGAGGGGTCCTGCCCTGTGTGACGATTGAGCCGAGATGACCAGCGCACCCACCACCGGACCCGTCAGTGGCCCCACCGCCAGGCTCGGCGTCCGCAAGGCGTACCGCGACGCCCAGGAGCCGATCATCGGCGGTGTGGCCTCGGGCCTGGCGCGCCACCTGGGCGTGCCGGTGCTGTGGGTCCGGGCCGCCTTCGTGGTCGCCGCGCTGCTCGGCGGCTTCGGCGTCGCGCTGTACGCCGGCCTGTGGATGGTCCTCCCGTCGGACTCCCGGTTCGAGACCGGTGCCCCGGGGCTGGAGAGCGCCTCGCGCGGCGGCCGCCGGCCGGGCCGGATCCGCCGTCTCGGGGACGTGGGGCCGGCGGTCGCGCTGGCGGCGCTGGCGTTCGGCGGTGTCCTCATGGTCGAGGCGGTCTTCGGCCGCGGCGCGGTGTTCTGGCCGCTCTTCCTCGGCATCATCGGCATCGCGCTGCTGTGGCGGCAGGCCGACGAGGCCCAGCGGGAGCGCTGGCTCGACACCACCGGCCGCATCGACCCGGTGCGGATGGTGCTCGGCAGCGGCGGCTGGGCGGCGTACGCCCGACTCGCCGCAGGTCTCGGCCTGGTGGTCACCTCGCTGGCGCTCTTCGTCTTCCGGGGCGACTCGCTGGCGGTGGCCCGCGACGTGTTCGTGGCGGTCCTGCTCGGGGTGGTCGGCATCGCGATCGTGGTCGGCCCGTGGGTCTACCGGCTGGCCTCCGACCTCACGGCGGAGCGCGCCGAGCGGGTGCGCACCCAGGAGCGGGCCGACGTCGCGGCGCACCTGCACGACTCGGTGCTGCAGACCCTCGCGCTGATCCAGAAGAACGCGGGCGACGGTCCGACCGTCGCCCGGCTGGCCCGGGCCCAGGAGCGCGACCTGCGCTCGTGGCTCTACGCGGGGGAGTCCACCGACGAGAGCACGCTCGCGAGCGCGCTGCGCGGGGCGGCGGCCGCGGTCGAGGACGCGCACGGGATCTCGGTGGACGTGGTGACCGTCGGTGACTGCGACTTCGACGAGTCGCTTCGCGCGATCGTGGCCGCCACCCGCGAGGCCGTGACCAACGCCGCCAAGCATGCCGGCACCGGCCGGGTCGACGTGTACGCCGAGGTCTCGCCCACGGCGGTCGACGTGTTCGTCCGCGACCGGGGTCGCGGCTTCGACCCCGCCGACACACCCGCCGACCGGCACGGCGTACGCATGAGCATCATCGACCGGATGGACCGGCACGGCGGCTCCGGCGAGGTGCGCTCGACGATCGGTGAGGGGACCGAGGTGCGCCTGCACCTGCCCCGCCAGGCCCGTGGGGCCCGACAGGAGGACATGGATGAGTGAGCACGCCCCGGTGAGCGTCGTGATCGTCGACGACCACGCGATGTTCCGGCGCGGTGTCCGCGCCGAGCTCGAGGCGACCGGAGCCGGAGCCGTCGACATCCGCGCGGAGGCCGCCGACGTCGACGAGGCGGTCGCCGCGATCGCAGCGCACCACCCGGACGTGGTGCTCCTCGACGTGCACCTGCCCGGCGGGGGTGGTGTGGAGGTGATGCGGCGGATGCCCTCGCCGGAGTCGCGCTACCTGGCGCTGTCGGTCTCCGACGCGGCCGAGGACGTGATCGGCACGATCCGGGGCGGGGCGAGGGGATACGTCACCAAGACCATCACCGGCCCCGAGCTGGTGCAGGCGATCAGGCGGGTCGCCGAGGGCGACGCGGTGTTCTCCCCGCGGCTCGCCGGGTTCGTGCTCGACGCGTTCGCCGGCACCATCGACGTCGCGGCGGTCGACGAGGACCTCGACCGGCTCACCGAGCGGGAGCGGGAGGTGATGCGGCTCATCGCCCGCGGCTACGCCTACAAGGAGGTGGCCAAGGAGCTCTTCATCTCCATCAAGACCGTCGAGACCCACATGTCCAGCGTGCTGCGCAAGCTCCAGCTGTCCTCGCGCCACGAGCTGACCCGCTGGGCCTCGGACCGCCGCCTGCTCTGAGCCGCCGACCCCGCAGATGGCACGGTCGGTCCATTGACGGGTCACGCGGGGCCTGCGGAGACTGGGAGGGACGCGGGAAGGAGCCGGGCCATGGCATGGAATCTGACCGGCAGCTACGTGGAGACCTGCTCGTGCGAGCTGATGTGTCCCTGCAACCTCACTTTCGACCACGGTGCCACCTACGACTTCTGCCGGGTGACGCTGGTGTTCGACATCCGGCAGGGTGAGATCGAGGGCACCGACATCTCCGGACGTCGGGTGGTGCTGATCGCGGACACCCCGAAGGTGATGACCGACGGGAACTGGCGGCTCGGCGTGTACGTCGACGACCAGGCCAGCGACCGGCAGCTCGACCAGCTCGTCAAGGTCTTCGGCGGGCAGCTGGGTGGGCCGATGGCGGCCCTGGCCCCGCTGGTCGGCGAGATCGTCGGCGTGGAGCGTGCCGCGATCGAGGTCACCGACGACGGGGTGCTGCACAGCGTCCGCGTGGGCGACACGATCGACTTCGAGATCGAGGACGTCGTGCCGTTCGGTGTGGAGACCGGCGAGCCGGTGCGCTTCCAGGGCATGTTCCACCCGGTCGCGTCGGACCTCACGATGGCCGAGGCAAGGCGCAGCCGCATCAACGCGTTCGGCATCTCCTACGAGGGCAGGACGGGTCTGTCCACGTCCGAGTTCTCCTGGGCCGCCTGACGTCGATGGCCTCGGCGACCGGACCGGGGCGCGCCGGCCCCACGACCGCGGTCGGCGCCGTACGGGCCCGGCTCGCCCTGGTGGCGGGCCTGTTCGCCGTCGCGGCGCTCGGGTGGGTCTGGACCGTGCACGAGATGCGTGGCATGGATGCCGGCCCGTGGACGGGCCTCGGCAGCCTCGGCTGGTTCCTGGGCGTCTGGGTCGTGATGATGGCGGCGATGATGTTCCCCTCGGTCGCACCGACGATCGCGCTCTACACGCGGGTGACCAGGGAGAGCTCCCCGACCGCACCCTGGCTGTTCGCCGGCGGCTACCTGCTCGCGTGGGCTGCGGCCGGCCTGGTCGCCTACACCGTGGGCGTCGTGGCGGTCGCGGCCTTCGGGGACGTGCTGGCCTGGGACCGCGCGGGTCAGGAGATCGCCGCTGCCACGCTGCTGGTCGCCGCCTTCTACGAGGTCACCCCGCTCAAGGACGTGTGCCTCGCCCGGTGCCGCAGCCCTCTCGGCTCGTTCCTGGGGTCGTGGCGGGGTGGGCCCACGGGCGCGCTGCGGATGGGGGTGCGCAACGGCGCGTGGTGCGTCGGCTGCTGCTGGGCGCTGATGGCCTCTCTGTTCGCCCTGGGGGTGATGAGCGTCAGCTGGATGGCCCTGGTCGCCGGCATCATCGCGGTGGAGAAGACGCTCCCGCTGCGACACGGGCTCACCTACGGCGTGGCGGCCCTGCTGCTGGGGCTCGGTGTCCTGCTGCTGGTCGCGCCCGGCGCGCTGCCCGGCCTGACCATCCCGTCCGGCCAGACCATGCAGATGGGCTGACCGGGAGGTTGGGGGCCTCATCCGGTCAGTGCGTCACCGGGGCGGGTGGCGGGCACATGCCTGCAGTGCCAGCATGGAGGGATGGCCGAGCTGCGGTCCGCCCCGATGGTCGGACGCGATGCGGAGATGGCGGTCCTGAGGGAGCTCGCCGCCGCCGCGGGCTCCCGTCGGCCTTCCGTCGTAGCCGTCCTCGGTGAGGCCGGAATCGGCAAGACGCGGCTCGTGGACGAGCTGGCCCGGGAGCTCTCCGCCGAGGGAGCGCTCGTGGCGCGCGGATGCTGCGCTCCCGGCGCCGCTCGCGGGTTCCCTCTGGCACCGATCCGGGAGCTCGTGCAGTCCTTGCACCGGGAGCTGGGTCCACGGCTGGGTCGGTTGACCCACGCGGACAACTCAGCGGTCACGACGCTCCTGTCCGAGCCCGGTGGCTCGCTCGAGAGTGGGGTGGCCGTCCGGTCACAGGCACAGCTCTTCGACGGCGTGGCGCGCCTGGTGCGCGACCTCGCCAGACCGAGGCGGCTGCTGGTGATCGTCGAGGACGTGCACTGGATAGACGACACGAGCCGCGACCTCTTGGACTTCGTCGGACGATCGCTGCGCGACGAGCTGCTCCTGCTGGTAATGACGGCCCGCACCCACGACCCGGCTTACGAGAGCTGTCGGACTTTCCTCGCCGACCTGACTGGGTTGCGGCACGGCGCCCGCATCGACCTGTCTCGGCTCACGGATCAGCAGGTGCTCGCGCAGGTCGCCAACCTCCGCCCGGGGCGCACGGACGTCGAGGAGCTGGCTCGGATCGTCGCGATCACCGAGGGCGTCCCTCTGCTCGTCGAGGAGGTCGTCGACGCCGATCTGGAGGACGTCGGAGCACTTGCGGACCACTTGGTCGGCCACCGGCTCGGCCGGCTGTCTCGCGCCGCCCGGGTCGTGGCCGAGACGGCTGCGGTTGCTGTCCTGGAGCCGACCCCGGGCCAGCTCGCCGAGGCCGCGCCTCTCGCACCCGACAAGTTCGACACGGCGTTCGCCGAAACGATCACCGATGGTGTGCTCGTCCGGCACCACGGCAAGGTCGGGTTCCGGCACGCTCTTCTGCGCGAGGCGACTCTCGCGCGCACCCTTCCGAACGCGGAGCGGTCACTACACCGAGCCTGGAGCAGGGTCATCGGTGCTCGTCCGCAGAACCAAGCGGCCACCGTCGCCGCCGCACACCACCGGCGCGAGGCAGGCGACCTGGGCGGCGCGCTCGAGGCGTACCTGGCCGCCGCGCGGCTCGCTCGGGAGATCTCGGCGTACGCCGAGGAGTCGCAGATGTTGAAGAAGGCCGCCGAGCTCTGGCCGGAGGTCCCCGACGCCGAGACGCGCACGGGCACGACCCTCTCCGACGTGTACTCGGACGCGTTCTGGGCGACCTACCAGACGATGGCGGACCTTGAGGAGTCCCAGCGCCTGGTCGATCGGGCGATCGACGCGCTGCCGCCGGAGGCGTCCAGGCACCGCCGAGCGATGCTGACGCTGCTGTGGCACAGGGCACGGTGGCACGAGCGCGGGGGCCTCAACACGTCCGGGGTGCTGGCGGCCGTCGCGGACGTGGAGATGGAACCTGCCACGGAGGACGCAGCGGTTGCGTGCCTGACGGCGGCCGAGGCCCTCCTCCAGGCGGGGGAGGCCTCGAGGGCTCAGCCGTATGCGCGGCGAGCGGTCGAGGCTGCCGAGGCGATCGCCGACGCGGATCTCCTGGTCCACTCGTTGGTGCCATTGAGCGAGGCGCTTGCGCTCCAGGGCGGTCACGCCGATGCACTCGCGACTGCGCAGCGGGCGGTGACCGTGGCGGAGCGGAGCGACGACCTGTTCCGCCTGGTCCACGCCCTGAACGGCCTGCAGTTCGCGGTGTGGCAGGCAGGCGAGAGCACTCTCGACCTCGACGCCCGCCTGGTCGGGATCCTCGGAGGTGACCGGTCCGGGCCCCTCGTGGGCAGGTGGGGCCTGGCGCAGACGAGCCGTGCCGAGTCCCTGATCGATGCCGGCAGGTGGGACGAGGCGCAGGCCGTGCTCGAGCTCGTCCTCGCCGAGCGAGTGCCCGACTGGGTGTCAGTCTGGACCCGCCGGCTCCTGGCCCAGCTGTCCGCCAGGCGCGGTGACCGGACGCCGCCGGGCCCGTCGGACTCGACGGGGCAGGACGACTGGGTCGATCACGGCAAGATCGACGACCTCATCACCGCCCGCTGCATCTCCTGCGACATCGCCGCCGGCTCCGGAGACCTGCTCCTTGCCCGCCGGCAGGCCATGGCGGTGATCGACGACGACCGCGTCCTCGACTGCAGCAGCGGAGTCCTGTGGCCGCTTCTCGCGGTGGCGGCAGGGGTCGAGGCGGACCTGGCCAGGTCCGGAGCGGATCCGGCGCCGGCCGACGGGGTCCGGGTGGCTGACCGGATCCGGGTCATGCTGGCGCGCGCACGACTGCGCAATGCCCGCGACGGCGCATACGCCGAGCACACTCGCGCGGAGCTCGAACGTCGAGCCGGGACCGACACGCCGGAGACCTGGACCGCCGTCGTCGACCGGTGGCGCGCGATCGGGACTCCGTTCCAGCTCGGCGTCGCTCTGGTGCGAGCTGGCGAAGCCAGTCGCGTCGCCGGGCACACCTCCGACGCCGGCGCGGCACTGCGGGAGGCTGTGCAGATCGGGATGCAGCTGGGAGCGCGACCGCTGGTGGAAGAGGCGCTGGCCGTGTCGAGGAGGGCACACCTGAGGCTGGCGGTCGACCTCCCTCGCCCTGCTTCCGAGCTCGGCCTGACCCGCAGGGAGGTGGATGTGCTGAGGCTGGTCGCCGCTGGAGCCTCGAACGCATCCATCGCACGGGCACTCGTCATCTCGCCCAAGACCGCCTCGGTGCACGTGTCGAACATCCTGGCGAAGCTCGGGGTGTCCAGCCGCGGCGAGGCGGCGGCGCTGGCACACCGTGCCGGTCTCGTGTCGGCCGGTGCCGACGAGCGCTCAGCTCGTTGACCGGGCCTACGGCGGCGCGGCAGTCACACGTCTCGGCCGATGTAGCTGCGCAATGCCTGACCCTCGGGGTCCTGGCGACGCACGATGTCACCGATGTCGCTTCGACCGCGATGCTGACGGTCCAGCCATCGCGTCCAGCCCAAGAAGGCGATCGTCACCACGACGAGGATCGACCAGATCATCACGCACCTCCAGCTCGGAACCGACGTGCGGTCATCGTCGAGCCGGCGGAGGGTCATCGGCATGAGGAGAAATCCCTAGGTTGGTCCCAGTCGCGGTCGACTGCGCCGACGGGACCGGATCTGGGCCAGCCCGACGCTGAATCAGGCCCGGCTCAACGAAGGTGCGCGTTCCAGCGTTCGTCGATGCGGCCCAGCTTCCAGATCGCGACCGAGAGCGCCCAGGTGACGAAGAAGAGGACGACGATCCCGTAGCCGACGTGCTCCAGGTCGAGGTTCGCGATGGTGGCGAGGGGGCCACCGGTGATGCCCGCCTTCTCGGCGAGCAGCCCGACGATCTCGATGCCGCCGATGATCAGCGCGACCGCGACCGACAGCGCGGTGACGGTGATGTTGTAGTAGATCTTGCGCACCGGCCGGGAGAACGCCCAGCCGTAGGCGACGGTCATGAACGCCCCGTCGAGGGTGTCGAGGAGCGACATGCCCGCCGCGAACAGGATCGGCAGCGTGATGACCGCCCACCAGGGCAGGCTCGCGGCGACCGCGCCGCCGGCGATGACCAGCAGGCCGATCTCGGTGACGGTGTCGAAGCCGAGACCGAACAGGAAGCCGGTCGGGTACATGTGCCACGGCTTCGTGACGGCACGGGTGACCTTGCCGAGGACCCGGTTGAGGAGGCCCCGGTTGTCGAGCTGCCGCTCGAGCTCGGCCTCGTCGAACCGGCCCTGCCGCATCTCGCGGAAGACGTGCAGGATGCCGATCAGCGCCGCGAGGTTGATCAGGCCGATGGTGAGCAGGAACAGCCCGCTGACCGCGGTGCCCCACACGCCGCTGAGCTGCTGGAGCGCGGAGTTCTCGTCGCCGATGCCGGAGGAGAGCGCGCGCACGCCGAGGGCGACGCCCATGACCATCACGAACACGACCGAGGAGTGCCCGAGGCTGAACCAGAAGCCGACGCTCATCGGTCGCTTGCCGTCGGCCATCAGCTTGCGGGTGGTGTTGTCGATGGCGGCGATGTGGTCGGCGTCGAAGGCGTGCCGCATGCCGAGGGTGTACGCCGTCAGGCCGAGGCCGACCCCGAGCACCTTGCCGCCGACCTCGTAGTCGTGGGGGGCGACGATGCCGACCAGGAGGCCCCAGCCGACCACGTGGAGCAGGAGCACGAATCCCAGCGTGCGGGCCAGGCTGCCCTTCTCCTCGCGCGTGAGCGAGCGCCGGGCGGGACGGTCGATCGTCGTCGGTGTCACCGGGGCATAGTAGGAGCCCCGAGTTCGTAGTTGCAAACAATGTGCAACAAGCACCAGGGGGTGCCCCGGCCGGGCCGGGCAGGGTCGGCAGGACTGGCCCTACGATCTGGCCATGGAGACTGTGCGGCTCGTCCTGCTGTTCGTCCACATCCTCGGGTTCGCGGCGCTGCTGGGCGGCCTGCTGGTCCAGGCCCGGCTCCCGGAGAAGGTCGTCAACGCCGCCATGCGTGACGGGATCGGGACGGCGTTCGTCGCCGGCCTCCTGCTCGTCGGCGTGCTCGAGGCGGGGGACGACCCGGTGAACCACGCCAAGGTCGGCGTGAAGTTCGCCATCGGGCTGGTCATCCTCGTGCTGGTGATGGCCAACATGCGCAAGGAGCGGATCCCCCAGGGGCTGTGGGCCGGGTTGCTCCTGCTCACCGTCGCGAACATCGCGGTCGCCGTCTTCTGGTCACCGGTGCACGGCTGAGGTCCTGATGGGCCCCCGGCCGGCCCGGGGGGACAGCCGGCCGGGGGTGGTCGGTCACGACAGGTGGTGCACCTCCTGCAGCCCGTGCACCGGGGTGGGGATGCCCTCGAACCTCGCCTTGAGCTGCAGCGCGAGGTAGAGCGAGTAGTGCCGCGACTGGTGCAGGTTGCCGCCGTGGAACCACAACGCCTCCTGCTGGGTCGGCTTCCACATGTTGCGCTGCTCGCCCTCCCACGGACCGGGGTCCTTGGTGGTGTCCGAGCCCAGGCCCCACACCTTGCCGACCCGGTCGGCCACCTCGGGGGAGATCAGGTCGGCCGCCCAACCGTTCATCGAGCCGTACCCGGTGGCGTAGACGACCAGGTCGGCCGGGAGCTCCGTGCCGTCGGCGAGGACGACGGAGTCCTCGGTCAGGTGGTCGACCTGGCCGTGGGCGAGCCTCACCCGGCCGTCGGCCACCAGGTCCGCGGCGCCGACGTCGATGTAGTAGCCCGACCCGCGCCGGAGGTACTTCATGAACAGGCCCGAGCCGTCCTCGCCCCAGTCGTGCCAGAACCCGGCTGCCTCGAGGCGTTCGTAGAAGTCCTTGTCGCGCTCGGCCATCTGCTCGTACAGGGGGATCTGGAAGGTGTGCATGATCCGGTAGGGCAGCGAGGCGAAGATCAGGTCCGCCTTCTCCGTCGTCACCCCGGCGGCGAGCGCGCGCTCGGAGTAGAGGTCGCCCAGCCCGATGTCCATCAGGGTGTCGCTCTTGACGATGTGGGTGCTGGACCGCTGCACCATCGTCACGTCCGCGTCGTGCTCCCACAGCGCCCCGCAG
The DNA here is from genome assembly GCF_042653125.1 of Nocardioides sp. GCM10023255. Classification (NCBI taxonomy): domain Bacteria; kingdom Bacillati; phylum Actinomycetota; class Actinomycetes; order Propionibacteriales; family Nocardioidaceae; genus Nocardioides; species Nocardioides sp. GCM10023255. Next base: position 755,982 of record NZ_JBHSHU010000003.1, on the reverse strand, counting down.
ATGTCGAACGAGCTGTTGTTGCTGCCGATGACCACGCAGCGCTGTCCGGCGTACGCGTCGGGCCCGGGGTGGGCGGACGAGTGGTGCTGGTCGCCCAGGAACACGTCCTGTCCGGGGAGGACGGGGATGTTCGGCTTGCCCGACATCCCGGTCGCCAGCACCAGCTGCTTCGGTCGCAGCGTCAGGGGCTTGCCGTCACGCTCGATCTCGACGACCCACTCCTGCGTCGGCTCGTGGTACGCCGCGCCGAGGGCGACGGTGCTCGGCCAGTACGGCACCTCCATCACCTTCGTGTAGGACTCCAGCCAGTCGCCGATCTTGTCCTTGGGGGCGAACACCGGCCAGTTGTCGGGGAACTTCAGGTAGGGCAGGTGGTCGTACCAGACCGGGTCGTGCAGGCACAGCGACTTGTAGCGGTTGCGCCACTGGTCGCCGGGCCGCGGGTGCTTGTCGATCACCAGGCTGGGCACCCCGAGCTGGCGCAGCCGGGCGCCCAGCGCGATGCCGCCCTGGCCGCCACCGACCACCAGGACGTAGGGCTGGCTGGTCGAGCCGAGGGACTCGGCCTCCTGCTGGCGTCGCTCGAGCCACGTCGTGCGGTGCTTGTCGGCGCCGTGCTGGGCACCCATCGGGCGGCGCTCGCCGCGCGGCTCCTCGTACCCCTTGAGCTCGTGCATGGTCGTCAGGAACGTCCAGGCCCGCGGCTCGCCGTCCTCCTCGACCAGCCGCAGCAGTCCCTTGCCCCGGCCGACCGCGGTCTCGAACGTGAACCAGGCGGTCGTCACCCCGTCGGCCTCGTCGGCCGGCTCGGCGAGCGCGAAGCCGCCGGGGTCGGTGCGGTCGAGGGTGTCGTCGAGCAGCTCGGCCACGCCGTCCGGGTTCTCGACCGTGGTGATGTTCCACGAGAACGAGATCAGGTCCCGCCAGAAGCTGGTCGCCGCGAACATCCGGGCGGCCCGGCGCACGTCGCGGGCGCGCAAGGCCTCCTCGAAGCCGGACAACCAGCCGGCCGCGCGCTCCTGCGGATCGGTCGTGGTGGGGGAGTCGATGGTCTGGGTCACGTGTTGCCTCCTTCGCCTACGCTGTGATGGAGCACACACCGGGACCGTGGTGCCGCGACAGGGTTGCAGGGGGTTGCATCACCTCCGCGTCGGTCGGCCCCAGGAAGGCGGCCAGCGTGGACGACCACGACCTCGCCGTACGCCGCACCCGCGAGGCCGTCCTCGCGGGTGGCCGCGTCGGCCCCGCCGCGCCGCGCGCCGAGATCGTGGCCTCGTGGCGCCGGATGGCGCTGTGCGGGCTCGACCCGGCCGGCGGCCCCGCCGTCGCGCCGCTGCCGCCGACCGAGGTCGAGCGGCGCCGCGCGGCCAGCACGCTCGCCCACGTCGTGCCCGGGCTGGTGCGGTCGTTGCAGTCGGTCGTGGACGCCGGCCAGCTGGTCGTGGTGGCCGACGAGGACGGTCGGGTCCTGTGGCGCCAGGGCAGCCCGGGGGTCCGCCGGATGGCCGACGACCTCGGCTTCGTGCGCGGGTCGGCGTGGACCGAGGGCAACGTGGGCACCAACGCCATCGGCACCGCGCTCGTGCTGGGCGCCCCGGTCCAGATCCGGGGCGGCGAGCACTACGTGGAGTCCCACACCCGCTGGGGCTGCGCCGCGGCTCCCCTGGTCGACCCGTGGACCGGGCGGCACCTCGGCGTCGTCGACGTGAGCGGACCCAGCCGCAGCCTGCACCCGGCCGAGCTCGCGCTGGTCGAGATGGCCGCACGGCTGGCCGCGGTGGAGCTCCTCGAGGAGCACCGGGCCCGCCTCGACAGGCTGCGGGGCCACGCGGCGCCGGTCCTCGCGCGGATCGCCGGCCCGGCGCTGGTCGTCGACCGCGACGGACACCTCGCCGCCGCCTCGGGACTGCGCGCGCCCGACCGGGTCGCGCTGCCCGACGGGCTGCGCGACGGCGAGGCCTGGCTGCCCCGCCTGGGCGCGGCCACGGTGGAGTCGCTCTCGGACGGGTGGCTGCTGCGCCTGGCCGGCGCCGACGAGCCGGAGCCGGCCCGGCTCGTGCTCGACCTCTCCCGGGAGCCGGAGGTGCGGGTCGGCGGCCCGAGCGTGGAGTGGACCCAACGGCTCTCCCGCCGGCACGCCGAGATCCTGCTGGCCCTGCTGCAGGCGGGCGCGGCCGGGCGCACTGCCTCCGACCTCGCCGACGACCTGTTCGCGGGTCCAGGGCGGCTGGTCACCGTGCGCGCCGAGGTCTCCCGGCTGCGCCGGGTGCTCGGCGGGCTGCTGCTCACCCAGCCCTACCGTGTGGCGCCCCACCTCGAGCCGGAGGTCCGGCTGCCCGCCGACCCCGCCGCGCTGCTGCCCGGGTCGAGCGCGCCCGTCGTCGTACGCCTCCGCACGAACGCACCGCGCAGGCCGGGGGGTGCCGGGACGTAGGGTTGGCTGCGACATGAGCACCCCCTTCACGCTGCCCGGACTCGAGCGACTCGACGGCGCCGAGGAGCCCCGCACCACGCGACGCGGCCCCACCCGCGAGGAACTGCTCGACGGGCTGAACGAGCCGCAGCGGGCCGCCGTCGTCCACGAGGGCGCACCGCTGCTCGTGGTGGCCGGCGCCGGCTCCGGCAAGACCCGGGTGCTGACCCGGCGGATCGCCTGGCTGATCTCCGAGCGCAGGGCCCACCCCGGTTCCATCCTGGCGATCACCTTCACCAACAAGGCCGCGGCCGAGATGAAGGAGCGGGTCGAGGACCTGGTCGGCAAGCGTGCCCGGATCATGTGGGTCTCCACGTTCCACTCCGCCTGCGTGCGCATCCTGCGCAAGGAGATCGACAAGTTCGGCTACAAGTCGAACTTCTCCATCTACGACGCCGCCGACCAGAAGCGCCTGATGACGCTGGTCTGCAAGGACCTCGACCTCGACCCCAAGCGCTTCCAGCCCAACGCGGTGCTGCACTGGGTCTCGAACCACAAGAACGAGCTGCGCGACGCCGAGGAGGCGACCAAGGACGCGCAGAACAAGCTGGAGGAGACGTACGCCGCGGCGTACACGCTCTACCAGCGGCGTCTGCGCGAGGCGAACGCCCTGGACTTCGACGACCTGATCATGACCACCGTCCACCTGTTCCAGGCGTTCCCCGAGGTGCGCGAGACCTACCGGCGGAGGTTCCGCCACGTCCTCGTCGACGAGTACCAGGACACCAACCACGCGCAGTACGCCCTGATCCACCAGCTGTGCGCCGACCCGATGGACGAGGGGGGCTCGATGGCCGACCCCGAGGCCGAGCGGGTCGAGCCCGCCGAGCTGATGGTGGTCGGTGACGCCGACCAGTCGATCTATGCGTTCCGCGGCGCCAACATCCGCAACATCCTCGACTTCGAGCAGGACTTCCCGAACGCCACCTCGATCCTGCTGGAGCAGAACTACCGCTCCACCCAGACGATCCTGACGGCGGCCAACTCCGTCATCGGGCACAACAAGGGGCGCAAGCCCAAGCGGCTGTGGTCCGACGCCGGCGACGGCGAGCGGATCGTCGGCTACGTCGCCGACGACGAGCACGACGAGGCGCGGTTCGTCTCCGAGGAGATCGACAAGCTCGTGGACGCCGGCGACGTCCGGGCCGCCGACGTGGCGGTGTTCTACCGCACCAACGCCCAGTCCCGCGTGTTCGAGGAGGTGTTCATCCGCACCGGCCAGCCCTACAAGGTCGTGGGCGGCGTGCGCTTCTACGAGCGCCGGGAGGTCCGCGACGCGCTGGCCTACCTGCGGATGCTGGTCAACCCGGCCGACCAGGTGTCGCTGCGCCGGATCCTGAACACCCCCAAGCGGGGCATCGGCGACCGGGCGGTCGCGTGCGTCGACGCGCTCGCGGAGCGCGAGCGGATCACCTTCTGGGAGGCGCTGCGCCGCGCCGAGGACGCCCCGGGGCTGGCGACCAGGTCCCTGACCAACATCCGCGGCTTCGTCGCGATGGTCGAGGAGCTGCAGTCGATGGTCGAGGCGGGGGAGCGCGCCGACGTCATCCTCGAGAACGTGCTCTCGCGCTCGGGCTACCTCGCCGAGCTCGAGGCGTCCGACGACCCGCAGGACGACACCCGGGTGGAGAACCTCGCCGAGCTCGTCGCGGTCGCCCGCGAGTTCTCCGACGACCCGGTGGCCGGCCCCTCCGCCGACCCCGCCGACGTCGACGCCGGCATCCTCGCCCCCGGGCTCGGGGACTTCCTCGAGCGGGTCGCGCTGGTGGCCGACACCGACCAGATCCCCGACGACGGCGACGGGGTCGTCACCCTGATGACCCTCCACACCGCCAAGGGCCTGGAGTTCCCGGTGGTGTTCCTGACCGGGCTGGAGGACGGCGTGTTCCCGCACGCCCGCTCCCTGGGTGACCAGCCGGAGCTGGAGGAGGAGCGGCGGCTCGCCTACGTCGGCGTGACCCGCGCCCAGCAGCGCCTCTACATCTCCCGGGCGGTGGTGCGTTCCGCGTGGGGCGCCCCGTCCCACAACCCCGGCTCACGGTTCCTCGACGAGCTGCCCGTGGACCTCGTCGACTGGCGCCGCACCGAGGCCGCCCAGACCCGGTGGGGGCGCCCCGACCTCGCCAGCGGCTCACCCGCCCGGATGGGCCAGCCGACGGCCGCGGGCCGGCGCAACTTCTCCTCGGCCGCGCTGCGCGCCGACGCGGCCGCCAAGGCGAAGCCGGCCCGCGAGATCCCGTCCCTCGAGCCGGGCGACCGGGTGCTGCACGACTCGTTCGGCATGGGGACCGTGGTGGCCGTCGAGGGCGTCGCCGACAAGTCGGTCGCGTCGATCGACTTCGGCTCCGAGGGCGTCAAGCGGCTGCTGCTGAGGTACGCGCCGGTCGAGAAGCTCTGATGGGGTCGGGGTCGCGCCCCTCTCGCTTCGCTCGGGCGCGTCCTGTCGGCTCTGCGGTTCGATGAGCGGCCGCCGACTCGGCTCCGACACCAGTCCTGCGAGCCAGTCGTCCACGGGCCGACCCGCTCCGCTCGCCGGCGCTCGCTACGGGGTCAGTCCGTGGACGACGAGCGCCTGGTACGGGTCCACCGGGTCGCCGCCGCCGGGGCGGACCTCGAGGTGCAGGTGGGGACCGGTGACGTTGCCGGTCGAGCCGACGTAGCCGATCAGCTGCCCGGCGCGCACGACGTCGCCCGTGTTCACGGCGTACGACGTCTGGTGGCAGAACCACAGCTCGGTGCCGTCGTCGAGGGTGATCACGGTCTTGTTGCCGTACGACCCGTCGTAGCCCACCGAGGTGACCGTGCCGTTGGCGACGGCGTGGATCGGGGTGCCGTTGGGAGCAGCGAAGTCCAGGCCGGTGTGGCAGGACGACCACAGGCTGCTGCACTGGCCGAAGGTGGCGGTGAGGTGGTAGCCGTCGACCGGCAGCACCCACTGGTTGAGCGCGATCTTGGCCGCCTGCGACTCGGCCTGCTTGGCGAGCTTGGCCAGCGCGGCGTTGTGCTGCTCGGCCTGCTGCTCGGCCTGGGCGACGAGCTTGTCGTCGGCGGCGTCGGCGAGCGCCTCGCGGCTCGAGTCACGGCTGATGGCGGCGGTGCGGGCCTCGAGGAGGCTCACCCGCGACACGTCGCTGCTGCCGGTGAGGGCGCTGGCCTGGGCGAAGCCGGTCTGTCCGGAGTCGACGAGACCGGGGTTCGCGGCGGTGACCGCGCCGCCGGCGGAGACGGCCAGGGCGGCGACGCCCAGCAGGACCGGCGTGGAGGGAAGACCTCGGAAGAGCTGCCCCCGGGACGCGGTGTGGCGACGCGCGGGCTTCTCGGCCCTGCGCTTGCCCCCGGTGGAGCTCACCGCGATCGGGGTCTCCGAGACGGCGCGGTTCGGGCCGCGACGATCCGCTCGGTGGTTGCCCATGGAGGAGTGTCCCTGCTGTCGGGGGTGGGGGGTCAGCGAGCGACGACTGTAACGGATGGGTCACGGGCAGTGAAACCGAAACCCCCCAATTGGGGAATTGTGAGGGGCATCCATCCCGTCCTTTTGGGGTACGGAGCGGGGCTCGGTCCGTCTGCTCAGGCGGGGCTGGGGCGGGGGAGGCGGCCCGTTCGTGGCGTTCGTCACGAGTCGGATAACCTGCGCCCATGACCTCGACAGGCTCGACCGGACGGATCCGCATCGTGGTGGCGAAGCCTGGTCTGGACGGGCACGACCGCGGCGCGAAGATCGTCGCACGCGCGCTGCGCGACGCCGGGCACGAGGTCATCTACACCGGCCTGCACCAGACGCCCGAGCAGATCGTGGAGACCGCGATCCAGGAGGACGCCGACCTGATCGGCCTCTCCGTCCTCTCCGGCGCGCACATGACGCTCTTCCGCAAGCTCGTCGACCTGCTCGCCGAGCGCGACGCCTCCGACATCGTGGTCTTCGGCGGCGGGATCATCCCGGAGGAGGACATCCCGGTCCTGCGGGAGATCGGCGTGGCCAAGGTCTTCACGCCGGGCGCCCCGACCCACGAGATCACCGGCTGGGTGGCCGAGCACTTCGCCGAGGAGACCCCCGCCTGACTCCACGCCTCCGCGCCGCAGTGGTGTGTGCCACGTCGCGGCCCCCGGCCTCGTCCCGCGCCGTACGACGGGACTAAGGTGCCGGGAGGAATCCCCGGACTGTCAACTGAAGAAGGACTGGGTGGATCGTGGACCTGATGGAGTACCAGGCGAAGCAGCTCTTCGCCAAGCACGGTGTGGCCACGACGCTGGGCGTCGTCGTCGAGACCGCTGAGGCCGCGAAGGCCGCTGCCGAGGAGATGGGCGGCGTGACCGTCGTCAAGGCGCAGGTCAAGGCCGGTGGCCGTGGCAAGGCCGGTGGCGTGAAGCTCGCCAAGACCGCTGACGAGGCGTTCGAGCACGCGTCGAACATCCTGGGCATGGAGATCAAGGGCCTCACGGTCAACCGGGTGCTGGTCACGCCGGCGACGCCGCCGGAGGAGGAGTACTACTTCTCCTTCCTGCTCGACCGCGCGAACCGCCAGTACCTCTGCATCGCCAGCGTCGAGGGCGGTGTGGAGATCGAGGAGGTCGCCAAGACCAACCCCGACGCCGTCAAGCAGATCGCCATCGACCCGGGCGCCGGCGTCGACGAGGAGAAGGCCCGCGCCATCGCGACCGAGGCCAAGTTCCCCGAGGCCGTCTTCGAGCAGGCCGTCGACATGATCCAGGCGCTGTACAAGGTCTTCGTGGACGAGGACGCGACGCTCGTCGAGGTCAACCCGCTCGCGCGGCTGGCCGGTGACAAGCTCGAGGCCCTCGACGGCAAGGTGTCGCTCGACGACAACGCCTCCGAGGTGCGTCACCCCGACCACGAGGAGTTCGAGATCCGCGAGGAGGCCGACCCCCTCGAGGCGAAGGCCAAGGACAAGGGCCTCAACTACGTCAAGCTCGACGGCCAGGTCGGCATCATCGGCAACGGCGCGGGCCTGGTCATGTCCACCCTCGACGTCGTGGCCTACGCCGGCGAGAAGCACGGGGGCGTCAAGCCCGCGAACTTCCTCGACATCGGTGGCGGCGCCAACGCGCAGGTCATGGCCGACGGCCTGGACGTCATCCTGAACGACGCGCAGGTCAAGAGCGTGTTCGTGAACGTCTTCGGCGGCATCACCGCGTGCGACGAGGTCGCCAGCGGCATCAAGGGTGCGCTGGAGATCCTCGGCGACGAGGCCAGCAAGCCGCTGGTCGTCCGCCTCGACGGCAACAACGTCGACGCGGGTCGCGCCATCCTGACCGAGCTGAACCACCCGCTGGTGACGCTGGTCGACACGATGGACGGTGCGGCCGACAAGGCCGCCGAGCTGGCGAACGCCTGATACGGAGCGAGAGAACAATGTCGATCTACCTGAACAAGGACTCCAAGATCATCGTCCAGGGCATGACGGGCGGGATGGGCTCCAAGCACACCACCCTCATGCTCGAGGCCGGCAGCAACATCGTGGGCGGCGTCAACGCCCGCAAGGCCGGTACGTCGGTCGAGCTGGCCGGCAAGGAGCTGCCGGTGTTCGGCAGCGTCAAGGAGGCCATGGCCGAGACCGGTGCCGACGTGTCGGTCGTGTTCGTGCCGCCGGCCTTCACCAAGGACGCCTGCATCGAGGCCATCGACGCCGGCATCGGCCTGCTGGTCGTCATCACCGAGGGCGTGCCGGTCCAGGACACCGCCGAGGTGTGGTCCTACCTGCAGGGCAAGACCACCCGGATGATCGGCCCCAACTGCCCGGGCATCATCACCCCGGAGGAGTCGCTGGCCGGCATCACCCCGCACACCATCGCGGGCAAGGGCCCGGTCGGCCTGGTCTCGAAGTCGGGCACGCTGACCTACCAGATGATGTACGAGCTGCGGGACTACGGCTTCTCGACGGCCATCGGCATCGGCGGTGACCCGATCATCGGCACCACCCACATCGACGCTCTCGAGGCGTTCGAGAACGACCCCGAGACCAAGGCGATCGTGATGATCGGCGAGATCGGTGGTGACGCGGAGGAGCGCGCAGCGGCGTACATCAAGGACCACGTCACCAAGCCGGTCGTCGGCTACGTCGCGGGCTTCACCGCCCCCGAGGGCAAGACCATGGGCCACGCCGGTGCGATCGTGTCCGGCTCGTCCGGCACCGCGCAGGCGAAGAAGGAGGCCCTCGAGGCCGTCGGCGTGAAGGTCGGCAAGACGCCGTCCGAGACCGCCGAGCTCATGCGCGAGGTCCTCAAGAGCCTCTGAGGCACCGCACCATCACACCGGCCCGTCGTCAGCTGACGACGGGCCGGGGTGATTTCCGGGTGTTGCTGCGACTGGTCGGCGTCAGCAGCCCTGCTCGGTCCAGGGACACAGCTCGGGCAGCAGCGCCTTGGTCTTGCCGGTGATCTCCTCGACGCCGGCGGGGACGGTGTCGCTGGACCACTCGCCACCGTTGAACGTGCCCACCAGGGCCCGACCGACGCGGGCGAACTGGTAGATCCCGCCGCCGAGGCCCTCGCGGTAGGTCACCGAGAACGTCACCGAGTCGTCGGCGGTGGAGAGGTCTGCCTCCTGCAGGCCGACGAGCCGGTCGTCGGCCGAGGTGTCGCCGGGCATCTCAGGGCAGTCCTGGACGGCCTGGCGGATCGCGTCGAGCGCGGCCGTCACGTCGGCGCTCCGGGAGAAGGTCACGAGCTCCCGGCTCTCGCGGTACTCCGGGCCGGTGGCCGTGACCGCCAGCCGCTCCACGCCCTCGACCGGCCAGACCGAGCGTCCGCACAGGTCCAGCGCCGGGACGCCGTCGGCCTTCGCCGAGGGACCGTCGAGCGGGTCGCCCTCGGGCGAGGAGATGTCGCGGTCGATCGGGAAGTCGGCCGGGATCGCGCTGACCGCCCCCTCGCCGGTGCCGGGCTGGGCCCCCGGACCGTCGCACGGCTGGGCGGCGAAGACGCACATCCCTGAGAGCACGGGCGCGGACCAGGTGGCCAGCCGGCGTACCTCCGCGTCGACGACCTGCGGGCCGCCGGCGCTGGTGTGGTCGGTGGCGACGTAGATCGCGTTGCCGACCCGGGCGACCTGGATGACGGTGAGGTCGGCCAGCAGGTCCTTGTCCATCCGGGCCTGCTGGGTGAAGACGAACGAGTCGACGGCGGGCAGCTCGGTGTCCACCGCGGCGTACACCAGCGGGGCGCCGCGGCCCTGGGTCTCCTCGGGGCAGAGGTCCACGCCCGTCCGGAACCCTTCGAGGGCCTTCGCGGCGACCTCGTCGTTCTCGTAGAGCGCCAGGGTGCGCGCGGCGTTGCCGTCGGTCCCGGGCTCGCCGTAGGAGGCGCCGGCGGTGTCCGCGGCCGGCCCGACCGGGTCGTTCGACCCGGTCGAGAAGGTCGGGCGGCCGCAGAGCGTGAAGTCGTCGACGACCGAGCCGTCGCGGGCGGTGAACCTGAACGACGAGCCCGCGGGCAGGGCAGTCAGGTCGAAGTCGGCGGGGACGGTCTGCTTCCAGTCGGCCTGCACGACCTGCGTCGGGCTCGGCGACGGGGTGTCGACCGGGCCGGGGGAGGCGTGGTCGCCGCCGCGGGCGGCCACGGCGATGGGGGTGGCGACGATGGCGGCCACGGCCAGGGCGCCCACGGTGGCGATCGCGTTGTTGCGGCGCCGCATCCGGGTGCCGCGCCGGCGCACCTCGGAGGCGGGCAGCGGGTTCACGGGAAGTCCTTCGTTCTTGAGGTTCTCGAGGTCGTTGATCGGGTCAGGCATGGCTCGCTCCCTCCTGGAGGCCGCCGTTGGGGTCGTCGGAGAGCAGGGCGGCCAGCGCCGCGCGGCCCCGGCTCAGCCGGGCCTTGATGGTGCCCTCGGGCACGCCCACCTCGCGGGCCACCTGGTGGACCGGCAGGTCGGCGATGTGGTGCAGGACCAGCGCCTGGCGCTGGGCCTCGGGCAGCTGTCTGAGCGCGGTGACCAGGGCGACGTGGGTCTCGCTCGGTGGCGCCGACTGGGTCGCGGCCCCCACCGCCCGGTCCGCCGGCCGCCGGCCCCGGGTCGTACGCCGCCAGCGGCTCACCGCGAGGCGGTAGGCCGTGGTCCGGACCCACGCCTCGGGATGCTCGGCGCGGTCCAGCTTGCGTCGGTGAGCCCAGGCGCGGACGAACGCCTCCTGGACGCACTCCTCGGCCTCGTCGCGGCTGCCGATCATGGCGTAGAGCTGACCGGTGATGCGCGCGAAGGAGGCGTTGTAGAAGTCGTCGAACTCGCGTTCGTCCATCGACCCGTCCCCGTCTCGTGAGGTGGTGTGTGCTGTCTGTCGGGAGGGATACGCCCGGACAGACCTCAGGGTTGCAGCACGAGGGGGACTTTCTCGGGAGCCTCAGCCCCCGGACGCGGGTGGCGGCATCGCGGGCAGCCGGTCGAGCGCGCGCCGCACCAGCGCCGGGAACGCGCCGGGGGCCATGGTGAACCTGCCGGCCGGCACGAAGCCGACCTGGGCGACCGACGTCCCCGACCGCGCGATGCCCATGAAGAACACGACCGACGACTGGTCGCTGATCTCGGTGGTCACCCGCCATACGGTGAGGTCGGTGGTCCTCGTGGAGGCCTGGGCGAGGCGGGTCACGTCCGTGCCGAGGTCCTTGTCCTGGCACGCAGCCAGCCGGGACCGGACCCGCTCGACGAACGCGTGCGCCCGCGGCGCGGGCATCGAGCCGACCGTCTCGGTGAGGCCGAACTCGTCCGGCACCTTCGCGCCCGGCACGAGGAAGGAGCGGGTCAGGTTGTTGGTGATCCCGGCGCCGCTGAAGTCGGCCTCGTCGCAGCGGGTGGCGGCGATGTTGGTCATCGCCCTGCGGGGCTCGGTCCCGACCCAGGGGCGCGCGATGCCGGCGACCGGCGGCAGGTCGACCTCGCCGATCATGCCCGGGACCTGGCCCACGGGGACGGGCGCGGCGGTCCGCACCCGGGGCCGACCGGAGCAGGCGCCGGAGTCGGGCAGGTCGCAGAGCCCCTCGACCGCGGCGGAGAGCAGCTGTGCGGACCGGGTCACCGCGGGTGCGCCGGTGCCCGGCACCCGGGCCAGGGTCGTGGTGGTGACCATCCCGGTGCGGGCGACGCCGACCACCATCGTGGTCGGCTCCTTCCAGGAGCGCAGGACCACCAGGGATGCCTCGTCCCCGACACCGGTCACCTCGTGGGTGGACAGCAGCTGCACCCGACGGTCGGTGCAGCCTGCGTACCAGCCGAGCGTCCGGTCGAACGTCCGTCGGGCGGCCTTCCCGCTCGTCGAGACCTCGGCGGTCTGGAACGCCTGGGAGCCGTCGTTGCCCCGGCTCGGCCGCGCGGTGAAGGTGCGCACCAGCGCGGCGGCGCCGCGGGGGTCGGCGTACCGCGCCTGCTGGCACGGCAGGACCAGTCCGTCGCCGCCGGTGTTGCCGGTCGTCGGTCCCTCGGCCCAGCGGTTCCCGGCGATGTCGTCGGCGACCTGGGCCGAGGTCAGCAGCGCGGTCTCCGGGAGCGCCTCGGGCGAGGGCTCCGGACGGGCCGCCGGTTGCCTCGACGCCGTCGCGTTGACGACGTGGTCGCGACCGAGGGTCGGCCGGACCCCTGCCGCGTCGGTCACGAGGATGCCGGTGACCACGACCGCCGCGACGGCGGCGATGGCGCCGACCGCGGTGTGGGTGCGCCGACGGGCGGCCCCGGCGCGCCGGATGATGGTCGGCCGCGGCCAGCGGCCGTCCCCGAGGTGCGCGCGCAGCGACTCGAACAGGGGGCGGATCCCGGTGCTGGGCACGTCGCGGTGCACGGCGAACTGGGCGGTGGCCGTCTGGAGCTCGCGCTCGGCGTCGTGGCGGGGGAGGCCGACCTCCCGGGCCATCTGTCCCATGGACACGGTGGCGAGCTGGGTGAGCAGCAGCGCTTTGCGCTGGTTCACGCTCAGCTTGCCGAGCGCGTCGAGGGTGGCGCGGTCCTCGGGGTCGAGGCCCTTGTCCCGGTGCCACAGGCGCGCCGTGTGGCGGCGCTGCGCGTGCGCCCAGGCGTGCGGACGGGCCCATGCCTCCGGGTCGTCCATCCGCGAGATCTTGCGCCAGTGGTGCCACGCCACGACGAACGAGTCGCGGACCGCGGCCCGGGAGGCGGGCAGGTCGCCGGTCAGCGCATAGGTCTGGAGGAGGAGGCGGTCACGGGCGTCCTTGTAGAACGCGTCGAACTCGTCGGGATTCCTCATGACCTCCCCACGGTACGGGAGCGGCGGGGGCCTCGGCCAACCGGCGTGGGAGCCCCGGATCGGCCGCCCTGGCGGGTGATGATGGTCGGGCCATGACTTCGCTGCTCCCTCGATCGACCACCCGAGCCACCGGCGCCGCGGACGCCCGCGACGACCTCGCGCACCGGCGGCCCCTGGCCCTGATCGCGACGCTGGGCGGCGCGGTCGCGGCCGGCTCGACACTTCTGGTCTGCATGGCGGTCGGCGTCGTGGGGTGGTTCCTCACCGACGCGGGCGCGCACGGGACCCCGCGCGGCGGCCTGCGCGTCGGCGCGCTGGGGTGGCTCCTGGCCCACGGCTCCGGCGTCTCCGTCGAGGGGGTGCCGGTCACCGCGGTCCCGCTCGGCCTGACCCTGCTGTGCGCGTGGGCCGTCTGGCGGGTCGGCCACCGGGTGGGTGACTCGGTCTCCGGTCACGGCCCGGACGCCGACCGGATCGCCGACGGCGAGCGCGACTGGACGGTCGCGTCGGCCTCGCTGCTCTTCGCGGTCGGCTACGTGGCGGTGGCCCTGGTCACCGTGGCGACGGCGACCGACCCGTTGACCGGGGTCTCCGGCGCGCGGGTGGTCGGCTGGTCGCTCATGATCTGCGCGCTGCTGGGTGGTCCTGCCATCGCGATCGGCTCGGGTCGCGCGGCGATCTGGGCGTCGTACCTCCCGTTGGTCGTGCGCGGTGCCGCCGCCGCCTGCGTGCGGGTCCTCGGGGCGTACGCCGCGGTCGCCACCCTCGCGTTCGTCGCCGCCCTCGTCGTCGACCTCGGCGCGGCCGCCAACGTCATGTCCCGGCTGCACACCAGCGGCGGTGACGCCACGATGCTGGTCCTGCTGAGCCTCACCGTCGTCCCCAACGCCGTGGCGTTCTCCGGCTCCTACCTCCTCGGCCCCGGCTTCGCGGTCGGGGCGCACACGATCGTCTCGCCCAGCCTGGTCGTGCTCGGGCCGCTGCCGATGTTCCCGCTGCTCGCTGCGCTCCCCGACGACGGACCGACCCCGGCCTGGACGGTGGCGCTGGTGGCGGTGCCGGTCCTCGTCGCGGCGCTCGGTGCGGCGCGCGCCCAGCGGCGCCTGCCCACGCTGCGCTGGGACGAGGGCGCGCTGCGCGGGTGCGCGGGCGGGGTCGCCGCGGGCGTGCTGTTCGGGCTGCTCGCAGGCCTCGCCGGCGGCGCGGTGGGACCCGGTCGGATGCGCGAGGTCGGTCCGGCCGGCCTCGACGTGCTCGTCCACGCGGTCACCGCGTTCGGCATCGGTGGCCTGCTCGGCGGGCTGGCGATGACCTGGTGGCAGCGTCGGGCTGCCCGCCACGCGGCCGAGACGGCCTGATCGTCGCCGCCGGCGCTCGTTAGACTGCGGCGCGTGCCGACCCCGAACCCCGCGCGTCTCGTCGTGCTCGTGTCGGGCTCCGGCACCAACCTCCAGGCGCTGATCGACGCGTGCGCGGACCCGGCGTACGGCGCCCGCGTGGTCGCCGTCGGCGCCGACCGCGACGACATCGAGGGGCTGGCCCGGGCCGAGCGCGCCGGGATCCCGACGTTCGTGAAGAAGGTCGGGCAGTTCACCAGCCGGGAGCACTGGGACCGCGCGCTGGCCGACACCGTCGCCGGCTTCGAGCCCGACGTGGTCGTGCTGGCCGGGTTCATGAAGCTGGTGGGGGAGGAGTTCCTCGAGCGCTTCGGCGGCCGGACCGTCAACACCCACCCGGCGCTGTCGCCGTCGTTCCCGGGCATGCACGGCCCGGCGGACGCGCTGGAGTACGGCGTGAAGGTCACCGGCGCGACGCTCTTCGTGGTCGACGCGGGCGTGGACACCGGGCCGATCCTCGCCCAGGCGGTGGTGCCGGTGGAGGACGACGACACCGTGGAGTCCCTGCACGAGCGGATCAAGGTCGCTGAGCGGCAGATGCTGGTCGCCTGCATCGGCCGGATGGCCCGGCAGGGCTGGACGGTCACCGGCCGCAAGGTGAGCTTCGGGGCCCCGGTCCACTAGTCTGGGCCGCACACGACTGGCGCAGGTGGGGTCACCACCGGGGAGTGCCCCGCTCGCGGGGACGGAGAGCATCGAACGCCTGGGTGCCCTCATCGGACGATCCACACATCGATGAGGAGAAGTGCATGTCGGACAGCCCTGAGTCGCGCATTCCGCTCAAGCGGGCCCTGGTGTCGGTCTACGACAAGTCAGGACTCGACGACCTCGTCCGCGGGCTGCACGACGCCGGCGTGGCGCTGGTGTCGACCGGCGGCTCCGCGGCCCTGATCGAGGGGCTGGGCCTCCCGGTGACGAAGGTGGAGGAACTCACCGGCTTCCCCGAGTGCCTCGACGGCCGGGTCAAGACCCTGCACCCGAAGGTGCACGCAGGCATCCTGGCCGACCGCCGCCTCGACTCCCACGTCCAGCAGCTCGCCGACCTCGGGGTGGAGCCCTTCGACCTGGTGGTCTCCAACCTCTACCCGTTCACGCAGACGGTCGCCTCGGGCGCCGCACCCGACGAGTGCGTCGAGCAGATCGACATCGGCGGCCCCTCCATGGTCCGTGCCGCCGCGAAGAACCACCCCTCGGTCGCGATCGTGACCTCGCCGGACCGCTACGCCGACGTGCTCCGCGCCGCCGCCGAGGGCGGCTTCACGCTGGCCGAGCGGCAGCGGCTCGCCGCCGAGGCGTTCGTGCACACCGCGACCTACGACGTCGCCGTCGCCTCCTGGATGGGCAACGTGCTGACCGACACCTCCGACGGGCAGGGTTTCCCTGCGTGGGTCGGCGCGACGTGGGACAAGGCCGCGGTGCTGCGGTACGGCGAGAACCCGCACCAGAGCGCCGCGCTCTACCTCAACGGCTTCGGCACCGGCCTCGCGCAGGCGACCCAGCTGCACGGCAAGGAGATGTCCTACAACAACTACGTCGACGCGGACGCCGCGCGCCGGGCGGCGTACGACTTCGACGAGCCGGCGGTCGCGATCATCAAGCACGCGAACCCGTGCGGCATCGCCGTCGGCGCCGACGTCGCCGAGGCCCACCGCAGGGCGCACGCGTGCGACCCGGTCTCCGCGTTCGGTGGCGTGATCGCGACCAACGTGCCGGTGTCGGTCGAGATGGCGACCCAGGTGGCGGAGGTCTTCACCGAGGTGGTCGTCGCCCCGGCGTACGACGACGGCGCCGTCGAGGTGCTGACGGCGAAGAAGAACATCCGGCTCCTGGTGTGCGGGCCGCTGGGCCGGGGCGACGTCGAGACGCGCCCGATCTCCGGGGGGCTGCTCATGCAGCAGCGCGACCACGTCGACGCCGAGGGGGACGACCCCTCGACGTGGACCCTGGCCACCGGTGAGGCGGCCTCTGAGGAGGTGCTGGCCGACCTCGCGTTCGCGTGGAAGGCCTGCCGCGCGGTGAAGTCCAACGCGATCCTGCTCGCCAAGGACGGCGCCTCGGTCGGCGTCGGCATGGGCCAGGTGAACCGGGTCGACTCGTGCCGGCTCGCGGTGGAGCGGGCGGGGGAGCGGGCCGCCGGCTCGGTGGCGGCGTCCGACGCCTTCTTCCCGTTCGAGGACGGCCCGCAGATCCTCATCGACGCGGGCGTGCGCGCCATCGTGCAGCCCGGCGGATCGGTGCGCGACGAGCTCACCATCGAGGCGGCCCGAGCCGCGGGCGTCACGATGTACTTCACCGGAACGCGACACTTCTTTCACTGATCCGAGCACAACGTCATACGGTTCGTGGCCTAGGACCCACGTCTCGCATGACGTCCCCACCGGAAGGGACCCGCATGACCGCACAGAAGCTGGACGGCTCCGCGACGGCCGCGGCCATCAAGGACGAGCTCAAGGCGCGGGTGGCTGCGCTGCGCGAGGCGGGCGTGGTCCCCGGCCTCGGCACGGTCCTGGTGGGCGACGACCCGGGCTCGCGGTGGTACGTCAACGGCAAGCACAAGGACTGCGCCGAGGTCGGCATCGAGTCGATCCGGGTGGACCTGCCCGCGACCGCCACCCAGGCGGAGATCGAGGAGGCGGTCCACCGGCTCAACGCCGACCCGGCCTGCACCGGCTACATCGTGCAGCTGCCGCTGCCCAAGGGTCGCGACGAGAACCGCGTGCTGGGCCTGGTCGACCCCGCCAAGGACGCCGACGGCCTGCACCCCACGAACCTGGGCTGGCTGGTGCTCGGCACCGAGGCGCCGCTGCCGTGCACCCCCCACGGGATCGTCGAGCTGCTGCGTCGCCACGACGTCGAGATCGCCGGTGCGGAGGTCGTGGTAGTCGGCCGCGGCGTCACCGTCGGGCGGCCGCTCGGGCTGCTGCTGACCCGTCGCTCGGAGAACGCCACGGTCACCCTGTGCCACACCGGAACCCGCGACCTCGCCGCCCACGTGCGGCAGGCCGACATCGTGGTGGCCGCGGCCGGGGTCCCCGGGATCATCACCGCCGACATGGTCAAGCCGGGTGCGGCGGTGCTCGACGTCGGGGTCTCCCGGGTGGACGGGAAGCTGGCCGGTGACGTGGCCGACGACGTCTGGGAGGTCGCCGGCTGGGTGTCGCCGAACCCCGGCGGCGTCGGGCCGATGACGCGCGCGATGCTGCTGTCCAACATCGTGTCGATGGCCGAGAAGGCCCGGGGTTGACGGTCGGGCAGCCGGTGGCCGAGCCCTCGTTGCCTGCGGAGGACGCCGACCCCGTCGAGGGTCGGCGTCACCCCTCCACGCTCGGGGGGATGTTCTACCTCGGCGTGCTGGCGGTGACCGCGGTCGGCATCGGCATCGTCTGGACCGGTGACTGGCGGCTCGGCATCCGGTGGATCGCCGCCGCGCTCCTCTTCGCCGCCGCGGTGCGCCTGGTGCTGCCCGCGCGCGAGGCGGGCATGCTCGCCGTACGCCACCGCCTCGTCGACTGCCTGATGCTCGGCGGGGTCGGCGTGCTGCTGATCTTCCTGGCCAGCAGCATCCCCAACCAGCCGGTCTGACGCCGACCCGTCGCAGCTTCACCGGGAAACGCATCGACCCGTCGCAGCTTCACCAGGAGATGCGTCGACCCGTCGCAGCTTCACCGAGAAACGCATCGACCCGTCGCTGCTTCACGTCGGCGAGACGTGAAGCAGCGACGGGTCGAGGTGCCTGAGCCGTCGAGCTGCGACGGGTCGGCGTCAGATCAGGCCCAGCTCCGTGACCGCGTCGCGCTCCTCGGCGAGCTCGGCGACCGAGGCGTCGATCTTCGAGCGGGAGAAGTCGTCGATCTCGAGGCCCTGGACGATCTCCCAGCTGCCGTCCTTGGTGGTGACGGGGAAGGAGGAGATCAGGCCCTCGGGGACGCCGTAGGAGCCGTCGGAGGCGACCGCCATGGACACCCAGTCGTCGGTGGGGGAGCCGAGCAGCCAGTCGCGCGCGGCGTCGATCGTGGCGGACGCGGCGGAGGCGGCCGAGGACGAGCCCCGCGCCTCGATGATCGCGGCGCCGCGCTTGGCGACGGTCGGGATGAAGTCGTTCTCGATCCAGGCCTGGTCGCCCACGACCTCGGCGGCGTTGCGCCCGCCGATCTCGGCGTGGAAGACGTCGGGGTACTGGGTGGCCGAGTGGTTGCCCCAGATCGTCATCTTCTTGATGTCGGTGACCGCGGCGCCGGTCTTGGCGGCCAGCTGCGAGATCGCCCGGTTGTGGTCGAGGCGGGTCAGCGCGGAGAAGCGCTCCTGCGGGATGTCGGGGGCGTTCGACATCGCGATCAGGGCGTTGGTGTTGGCCGGGTTGCCGGTCACGCCGATGCGGATGTCGTCGGCGGCCACCTCGTTGAGCGCCTTGCCCTGGGCGGTGAAGATGGCGCCGTTGGCGGACAGCAGGTCGCCGCGCTCCATGCCCTTGGTGCGGGGGCGGGCGCCGACGAGCAGGGCCAGGTTGGCGCCGTCGAAGATGGTGTTGGCGTCGTCGCCGATCTCGACGCCGGCCAGGGTCGGGAACGCGCAGTCGTCGAGCTCCATGACGACACCCTCGAGGGCCTTCAGCGCCGGGGTGATCTCCAGCAGCCGCAGCTCGATGGGACGGTCCGCGCCCAGCAGCGCGCCGCTGGCGAGGCGGAAGAGCAGGCTGTAGCCGATCTGGCCGGCGGCACCGGTGACGGCCACCTTGAGGGGAGTAGAGCTCACGTGGACTCCTTGTCGGACGGCGTGCCCGGGTCCGGGCAGACGGGGTGGATCTCGGGCCGACGCTAGCAGCGCGCCCGGGGGCGTTGCGACGGAGGTCCGCGCGGCCGGGCACCGCCCGTGCGCCATGCTGCTGCCATGACCAGCAGGGGGACCGGCCCGGGCGTACGCCGCGTGCTCGCCGCGGCGGGCGCCGCGGCCGTGACGGCGATCGCGACCACGTCGTGCGCCGGCGGACCGCCCACGGTGGCCCCGTCGGGCGTCGACGGCCTGGAGATCCCGACGCCCTCGGCCGACCCCCGCGACTTCGTGGACCACGTGGACAACCGCTGGTTCCCCCTCGAGCCGGGAACTGTCTGGACCTACCGGCGGACGGGGGAGGGCGACGCCCGCACCGAGGTCGTCACGGTCACCGACCGGACCCGCGTCGTGCAGGGGGTGTCCACGACCGTCGTGCGGGACGTGGTGACCGGTGCCGACGGGAAGGTCGTGTCGACGTCGTCCGCGTGGTACGCCCAGGACGTCGACGGCAACGTGTGGAAGCTCGGCGAGAGCGCGTCCGGACGGCGGGGCTCCGGCAGCGGCTCGTGGGAGGCCGGTGTCGACGGGGCCGAGGCCGGGCTGGTCATGGCCGCCCGGCCGCGGGTCGGCGACGGCTACGCCCAGGAGCGCGCGCCGGGGGTCGCCGAGGACCGGTCCGAGGTGCTGTCGGTCAACGAGCAGCGCACCGTCCCGCTGGGGGAGTACGACGACCTGGTGCAGACCGAGGACAGCTCGCTGCTGGACCCGGGCCTGGTCGAGCGCAGGTACTACGCACCCGGGGTCGGCCTCGTGTACGTCGAGACCGTCGCGGGCGGGACCGGGAGCACGGAGCTGGTGGCGCAGACCCACGACTGAGGTCGAGGCCCGGGATCACTCCGTGGGCGCGGTCGCGGCGGGCGCGGACGGAGACGTGGGCGCGGTCGTGGTCGGAGCCGCCGGTGTCGGCGACGGGCTGGTGCTGCTCGAGCCGGACGGCGTGTCCGAGGGCAGCACGGACGGCTCCTCCGAGGGCGTCTGCTGCACCGAGGGCGCGTCCGTGGGCTCGTCCGTCGGCGACGTCTGCTCGTCGCTCGGCGCCTGGTCGCCGTTGTCCGAGGAGCCGTGTGAGCCGCCTCCGATGCGGGTGATGGTGGTGCCACCGTCCCCGTCGGTGCCACCTGTGATCGCCGAGACCGGCTCGCCCGCCACGAGCTCGAAGGCGGTGAGCGCGACGACGGTGGCCGCGAACAGCCCGGCGGCGACCACCGAGATCCGCTTCCACGGCAGACCGGTGAAGCGCTCCCGCCAGCCGGGGCCGCTCGGAGCCCGGCCACCCGCCTCGGCCAGGTCGCGCTCGGCCTCGGCCAGCCGCCGCTGGGCGCGCGTGAGGCCCGCGTCGACGGAGTGGTCGCCGGCCTCGTGCCGGCTCTCCGCCATCTGCACCTCGGCCTGGGCGATCCCGACCTTGCGCCGGGCGGCGGCCTGGGCCCGGGTCAGGTGCTCGCGGCTACGACCGAGGCCCTGCCGGTAGACCGCGCCCCCGACCGTCGCGACCACGCTGCCGAGCGCGGCCCCGACGATGGTGCCGGCCGCGCCGAGGGTCGACAGCAGCACGGCGGACGACACCGCCGCGAGGGCTCCCGAGACCGTCGTGAGCCAGTCGATCCCGAACCGCTGGCTGGTGTGCTCGGTCATCTCGGTCCAGTATGCAGACCGGTCCACGAACGCCCGCCGGCCGCGGGCTCAGCTCACTGGCCGGGCGGGCGGATCTGGGTGCCCTGGTCGCCGTCGGCCGGCGGCCACTGCTGGCCACCCTGCTGGGGCGCCTGCGGCTGCTGCGCGGGGATCCACTGCTGGGTCTGCGGGTCCCACTGCCAGCCGTCCTGGATGATCGGCTCGCTGCCCCAGCCCGCCTGCTGGCCCTGCTGGTCCTGAGGGGTCTGCGCGGCCTGCGCCTGGGCCTCGGCGGCCTGGGCCTGGACGGCGGGGTTCTCCTGGTTCCACTCCTGCTGGTAGGCGTCCGGGGCGCCGTAGCCGGGCACCGCGGAGGGTGCCGGCCGCGAGAAGCTGAGACCGGAGCCGGGCACGGGCTCGCTGCCCTGGCCGAACAGCAGGGCGTACGTCGTGCCCGCGATCGCCGCGCCGGCCAGCGGCGCGAGGATGAACAGCCAGAGCTGCACCACCGCGTCGGTGCCGGCGAAGACGCCGACCCCGATCGAGCGTGCCGGGTTCACCGAGGTGCCGGTGGCGCCGATCGAGGCGAGGTGGATCATCGTGAGCGACAGGCCGATGGCCAGCGGCGCCAGCGCGGGGTGCTCGTTGCGGGGGTCGGTGACGGCGAGGATGACCCACACGAAGACGGCGGTCATCAGCATCTCGAGCAGGAACGCCGCCCACCAGGCGTAGCCGCTGCCGGCGTCGCCGAAGGAGTTCTGGCCCATGTTGCCCTCGGCGTCGAAGCCGCTGAAGCCGTGCATGAGCGTGAACAGCGCGAGCCCGGCCGCGAGGGCACCGCCGAGCTGGGCGGCGACGTACACCGGGACCTGGCTCCACGACATCCGGCCACCCATGGCGGCGCCGATCGAGACCGCCGGGTTGAAGTGGCCACCGGACACGCGGCCCACGGCGTAGATCATCACCAGGACGGTCAGGCCGAAGGCGAACGCCGTGCCGACGTAGTCGCCGCCGCTGACCAGGACGGTGCCGCAGCCGAAGAAGACCAGGACGAACGAGCCGAGGATCTCGGCGGCGAGCTTCTGGGCGGTGGTGGACATCTCTGCCATCGGGTGGGCCTCCCCGTGCACACACGGCCCCGGCGGTCGGGACCCACGGGCAACTCTAGTGCCGCCGGACCGTCGTTGCCGGGAGCGCGGACGGGTGCAACGCTGATCGGGTCGCACCCGTCAGGTATCTTGACGTCAAGAAATAACCCCTCGTCTCAGGAGTCGCCGAAGCCCATGGCCAAGATCATCTACACGCACACGGACGAGGCGCCGCTGCTCGCGACGTACTCCTTCCTGCCGATCATCCAGGCGTACGCCGCCCAGGCGGGCGTCGAGGTCGAGACCCGGGACATCTCCCTCGCCGGCCGGATCATCGCGCAGTTCCCCGAGCGGCTCACCGAGGAGCAGCGCCTCGACGACGCCCTCGCCGAGCTCGGCGAGCTGGCCACCAAGCCCGAGGCCAACATCATCAAGCTGCCGAACATCTCCGCCTCCATCCCGCAGCTCAAGGCCGCGATCAAGGAGCTGCAGGAGAAGGGCTACGACCTCCCGAGCTACCCCGAGAACCCGCAGTCCGAGGAGGACAAGGAGATCCGGGCGAAGTACGACAAGGTCAAGGGCTCCGCGGTCAACCCGGTGCTGCGCGAGGGCAACTCCGACCGCCGCGCGCCCGCCTCGGTGAAGAACTACGCCAAGGCACACCCCCACCGGATGGGGACGTGGACGCCGGACTCGAAGACCAACGTCGCGACCATGGGCAAGGACGACTTCTTCTCCAACGAGAAGTCGGTGGTGATCCCGGCCGACGACACCCTGACCATCAAGCACGTCGCCGCCGACGGCACCGAGACCGTGCTGAAGGACAACGTGTCGGTCCTCGCCGGCGAGGTCGTGGACGGCACGTTCATGAACGTCGCCGCGCTGCGCCGCTTCCTCACCGAGCAGATCGCCCGCGCCAAGGCCGAGGACGTGCTGTTCTCGGTGCACCTGAAGGCCACGATGATGAAGGTCTCGGACCCGATCATCTTCGGCCACGTCGTGCAGGCGTTCTTCCCCACGCTCTTCGAGCAGTACGGCGAGGCGCTGGCCGCCGCGGGCATCTCGCCCAACGACGGCCTCGGCGCGCTCCTCGGCGCGGTCAAGGACCTGCCCGAGGGTGAGGCCATCAAGGCCGCCGTCGAGGCCGGCCTGGCCGACGGTCCCGCGATGGCGATGGTCGACTCCGACAAGGGCATCACCAACCTGCACGTGCCGTCCGACGTCATCATCGACGCCTCGATGCCGGCGATGATCCGCACCTCGGGCCACATGTGGGGCCCCGACGGCAACGAGGCCGACACCCTCGCGGTGATCCCGGACTCGTCCTACGCCCGCGTCTACCAGACCGTCATCGACGACTGCCGCGCCCACGGTGCCTTCGACCCCGCGACCATGGGCTCGGTGCCGAACGTCGGCCTGATGGCCAAGGCGGCGGAGGAGTACGGCTCCCACGACAAGACCTTCGAGGTCCCCGCGGCCGGCAGGATGCAGGTCGTCAACAGCGCCGGCGACGTGCTGATCGAGCACGACGTCGAGCCGGGCGACATCTGGCGTGCCTGCCAGACCAAGGACGCCCCGATCCGCGACTGGGTCAAGCTCGCCGTCACCCGGGCCCGGGCGACCGGCGCCCCGGCCGTCTTCTGGCTCGACGAGCACCGCGCCCACGACGCCAACCTGATCAAGAAGGTCGAGGAGTACCTCCCCGAGCACGACACGGAGGGCCTGACCATCGAGATCATGGCCCCGGCCGAGGCCACGGCGTACTCCCTCGAGCGGATCCGCCGGGGCGAGGACACCATCTCGGTGACCGGCAACGTGCTGCGCGACTACAACACCGACCTGTTCCCGATCCTCGAGCTCGGCACCAGCGCGAAGATGCTCTCGGTCGTCCCGCTGATGAACGGCGGCGGCCTGTTCGAGACCGGCGCCGGCGGCTCGGCGCCCAAGCACGTCCAGCAGCTGGTCAAGGAGAACTACCTGCGCTGGGACAGCCTCGGTGAGTTCTTCGCGCTCGCCGCGTCCTTCGAGCACCTCGCGGGGTACGCCGACAACCCGCGCGCGAAGGTCCTCGCCGACACCCTCGACAGGGCCACCGGCACGTTCCTCGAGCAGGACAAGTCGCCGACCCGCAGGCTCGGCGGCATCGACAACCGCGGCTCGCACTTCTACCTGGCGCTCTACTGGGCCCAGGAGCTGGCGAACCAGTCCGACGACGCCGAGCTGGCCGCCGCGTTCAAGCCGCTCGCCGAGACGCTGAGCAGCAAGGAGCAGCAGATCGTCGAGGAGCTCGTCGCCGTGCAGGGCTCGCCGGCCGACATCGGCGGCTACTACCAGCCGGACGACGAGAAGGCCGACCACGTGATGCGTCCCTCGACGACGCTGAACGAGGCCCTCGCCACGCTCTGACCCACCCGCCGAGTCGGCGCTGTCGCACCTCCTGCGAGGGGCCGACAGCGCCGACTCGGCATTCTGCACGACGACCGGCGCCGACTCGGGGGACGTCATGACGAAGCTGCTGCGCTGGCTGGTGCCGGGCGCGCTCATCCACGCGGGGCTCGCACTGCCCCCGGCCCGGGCGCGGGTGCTTGCCTCGGCCGCCATCGTGGCGGGCAACCTGGTGCCGGTGTGGTCGGTGCTGCGCGGCGACCTCACGCTCGGGGACGTGTTCCTCGTCTACTGGTGCGAGAACGTCGTGTTCTGGCTGGTGAGCACCGTCAAGGTCGCGACCGCACGGGACAGCCGCTGGAGCTTCACGGTCACGAACCCGTTCGTCTTCGGGCTCCACTACGGCGCCTTCACCGCCGGCCAGGGTGCGATCGCCTTCGACCTCGCCCAGCAGACGGGGGTGCACGGTGGCCCCTGGCAGTGGGCGCTCACCGCGAGCGGCATCGCCGCCGGACACCTCGTCGCCCTGTGGCTGGGCTGGTTCGGCAACGGCGACCGGGACCTGATCAGTGGCCGCGCGGTCATCGCGCTGCCCTACGCCCGGCTCGGGGTCCTGCAGGTCGGCGCCCTGGTGGGGGCCGCGATGCTGGTCGAGCACCCGGACGGGGCCGGGGGAGCGACGCTCTGGCCGGTGGTCCTGCTCTGCTCCGGGAAGCTGGTCGTCGACGTCGCCCTCAACCTCTACGAGACGCTCGTGCTCGCGCCTCGCCGGGAGCGCGAGGCGGGACGCTCCGCCCTGCGGCGGCCCGAGCCCGCCCGGTCGCGGCCGGGCCGGCACGTGCGGGTCAGCGAGGAATAGGACCCGCTGGCGGGGTGGTTGGACACTGGGAGTGCTGCGTACGCCGTCAGCCCGCCCCTCGCACCCGACCAGGAAGACTCACCTTCCGTCATGACGACGACCGCACCCGCCCCCACCGAGACCGCCGCGCCCGCCGGCCACTTCTTCCTGGCCGTGCTCGCCCTCGCGATGGGCGGCTTCGCCATCGGCACCACCGAGTTCGTGACGATGGGCCTGCTGCCCCAGGTCGCGGACGGCGTCGACGCCTCCATCCCGAGCGCCGGCCACCTGATCTCGGCCTACGCGCTGGGGGTGGTCGTCGGTGCCCCGCTCCTGGCGTTCTTCGGGGCCAAGTGGCCCCGCCGCGGCCTGCTGGTCGCGCTGATGCTGGCCTACGCCGTGTTCAACGCCGCGAGCGCGCTGGCCACCGACTTCCACCTGCTGTTCGTGGCGCGCTTCCTCGACGGCCTCCCGCACGGTGCCTACTTCGGCGTGGCCTCGCTGGTGGCCGCCACCATGGCGCCGGCCGGTCGCAAGGGCCGGGCGGTCGCCCTGGTCATGCTCGGGCTGTCGGTCGCCAACGTGGTCGGTGTCCCCGCCGCCACCTGGCTCGGGCAGCACCTCGGCTGGCGGTCGGCGTACTTCGCCGTGGCCGCGCTCGCGCTGCTCACCGTCGTGATGGTCCTGGCGTTCGTGCCGTCGTGCCCCGGCGACCCGGAGGCCACCGGACGCCGTGAGCTGGCGGCGTTCTCCAAGCCGCAGGTCTGGCTGACCCTGCTCGCCGGCGCCATCGGCTTCGGCGGGATGTTCGCGGTCTACTCCTACATCTCACCCACGCTGACCGACGTCGGTGGCCTGTCCGAGTCGTCGGTCCCGGTCGCCCTCTTCGTCTTCGGCCTCGGCATGGTCGCCGGCACCTGGCTGGCGGGCGAGCTGGCTGACTGGTCGATCTTCCGGTCGCTGCTGATCGGGTCGGGGGGCATGGGACTGGTGCTGGCGCTGTTCTGGGTGCTCGCACCGCACGGCTGGTGGTCGCTGGTGCCGGTCTTCCTGATCACCGTCCTGGGCTCGGTGCTGGTGGTCAACCTGCAGCTGCGGCTGATGGACGTCGCGGGCGACGCGCAGACCCTCGGTGCGGCGATGAACCACGCCTCCCTCAACGTGGCGAACGCGCTCGGGGCGTGGCTCGGCGGGCTCGTGATCGCCGCCGGCCTCGGCTACCGCGCGCCGGCCCTCGTCGGGGTCGCGCTCTCGGCCGCCGGCCTGCTGGTGATCCTCGCCTCGGCGGCGGTTCACGTGCGCGAGCGGACCTCGGTGGCCAGCAGGTCGTAGGCGGCCAGGTCGACCGCCGTGCCGTCGCCGGTGCGGGCGGCGAGCCGGTGCAGGCCGATCGGCCGCATGCCGAGCGCCTCGAGGACCCGTCGGGAGCCGACGTTCGGCACCGAGGCGTACGCCGACAGCCGCTCGAGGCCGAGGGTCTCGAAGGCGTGCCGGACGGCCAGCCCGGCGGCGCGCGTGGTGAGGCCGCGACCGCGTGCCTCGGGGTGGGCCCAGTAACCGACCTCGGGCGCCCCGTCCATCCGGTAGAGCCCCACCACGCCCAGCAGCTGGTCGTCGTCGGCCGCGCAGAAGGCCCAGGTGATGGTCTGGTTGGACGCGAGTCGCTCCTGGACGGTCTCCAGGTAGGCGCGGCCCTCGGCCTCGCCCGGGTCCCGCGGCATGAACGCCAGCCAGTACTGGGTGTCGGCGTCGCCGATCCCCTCGACGACCCGCGGCACGTCCGCCTCGGTGAACGGCCGCAGCCGGACGCCGTCACCCTCCACCACCGGGTTGTCGAGCCAGGTCGTCCGGGGCTCGCGCGGGTCGTCGCGCAGCAGCACGCCGACCCAGCCGTCGAGCAGCTCGCCGCGCTGCGGCAGCCAGGAACGCAGCGTGCCGTCGAAGGAGAAGCCCAGCCGCCAGGCCAGCTTGCGGGACGCCCAGTTGCCGCGGTTGGCCCACCAGGCCACGGTCCGCAGGCCCTGCTCGGTGAACCCCCACTCCAGCAGCAGCCGCAGCGCCCGCTCCATGGCGCCGGTGCCGCGCACCCAGGGGTGGGACCCGAACGCCACCTCGGCCCGCTCGGCCCCCTCGGGGCGCAGCGAGATCGTGCCGGCGTACCGTCCGTCGACCTCGACCGCGAAGCCCCACTCCGAGTCGTCCGTCCAGCCCTTCGGCATGATCTCGCCGACGAAGGTGTGGGCGTGCTCCATGGAGTAGGGCAGCGGCACCTGCGTCCACCGCTGCGACCTCTGGTCCTGGCTCTGCTCGTACGCGCCCTGCGCGTCGTCGGCCCGGTGCGGGCGGATGGTCACGGTGCCGTCGGTGAGCGTGGGTGCCTGCGCCATGGCCGAACCCTGCCCGCGACCCGTCCGCAACGGCAAGCGGTCAACCCGTGGCAACGCGGCCACAGGTCCCCAAGACGGGCGATGGCGCCCCCACCGTCGCAGGACTCCAATGGGGGGAGGCCCAGGCGGGGGAGAAGCAGGTGCACCATGACCCAGCCCTACGCCGGACTGACCGTGCGACCCGGAGACCACGGCTACGACGAGGCCAGACGCGTCTTCAACGGACTCGTCGACCGCCGACCGGACCGGATCCTGCGTCCCTCGGACACCGGGGAGGTGGCGGCGGCGGTGCGATCCGTCGTGGACGCAGCCCAGCCGTTGACGGTGTACGGCGGTGGCCACGGCGTGATCGGCTCCGCGGTGGTCGACGGCGCTGTGTGCCTGGACCTGCGTGCCCTGGCCGCCGTGGAGGTGCTCCCCGAGGAGCGGATCGCCAGGGTCGGCGGCGGGGCGACCTGGGGGCAGGTCGACGCGGCGACCCAGCAGCACGGCCTGGCGGTGACGGGGGGCCGGGTCACCACCACCGGGGTGGCCGGGCTCACCCTGGGATCGGGGAGCGGGTGGCTCGAGCGCCGGTGCGGGCTGACCTGCGACAGCCTGCTGTCGATGGAGGTGGTGACCGCCGACGGACGGGTGGTGACCGCCTCGGCCCAGGAGAACCCCGACCTGTTCTGGGCGCTGCGCGGTGGCGGTGGGAACTTCGGCGTGGTCACCGAGTTCACCTTCGGCCTGCACGAGGTCGGTCCGCTGGTGCTCGGCGGGATGCTGCTGTACCCCGGCTTCCTGGCCCGTGACCTGATCGCGTTCTGGAGGGACCTGGTGCAGGACGCGCCCGACGCCCTCGGCTCGGGCGTCGCGCTGGTCACCGCGCCCCCGGCCGAGTTCGTCCCCGAGCCGGCGCGCGGCCAGCCGGCCGCCGGTGTCATCGTCTGCTGGGCGGGCGACATCGAGGAGGGCGACGCGTTCCTCGCTCCGCTGCGGGACTTCGGCCCGCCGGCGGTCGACCTGGTGCAGCCGATGCCCTACACCGCGGTCCAGCAGCTGCTCGACCAGGCCAACCCGTCGGGGATGCACAACTACTGGAGCGGCGACTTCCTGGCCGAGCTGCCCGACGAGGCTGTCGAACGGCTGGTGGCACAGGCCCAGCCGGCGCCCTCGCCGATGACCCAGATCATCCTGGTCCAGGGCGGCGGGGCGATCTCGCGGGTGGGCGAGGACGAGACCGCGTTCGGGCAGCGGCAGGCGCCGTACAACCTGCACTACCTGGGGATGTGGCCGCCCGACCACGCCGAGGACGAGCGCAACATCGGCTTCATCCGGGAGCTGGCGGCGGCGATGAAGCCGTGGACGACCGGCAACGCCTACCTGAACTTCATCGGCGAGGAGGGACTGGGCCGGGTGGAGGCGGCGTTCGGGCCGGAGAAGTTCGCCCGGCTGCAGGCGATCAAGGACGCGTGGGACCCCACCAACGTGTTCCGGCACAACCAGAACATCCCGCCCTCGAGGGAGTCCGTCCCGGCCGCCGCCGGGACCGGTGCCCCCGGCTGACCCGCTGCCGACCGGGCGCCTCCCCGGATGAGCACGTCACGAGGTGATCGGGGAGAATGGGGGCATGTCCACCGCAACCGCACCCGAGGTCACCGCTGCGGCCTCGGGGACCGCCCGGCCGCGCGTGCTCTCGGGCATCCAGCCCACGGCCGACTCGTTCCACTTCGGCAACTACCTCGGCGCCCTGCGCCAGTGGGTGGACCTGCAGGAGGACTACCAGCCGTTCTTCTTCATCGCCGACCTGCACGCGATCACCGTCGAGCAGGACCCCAAGGTGCTGCGCGAGCGCTGCCTGCGCGCCGCCGCCCAGCTGCTGGCCATGGGCATCGACCCCGAGCGCTCGGCGATCTTCATCCAGAGCCAGGTGCCCGCACACGCGCAGCTGGGCTGGATCCTGCAGTGCCTGACCGGCTTCGGCGAGGCGCGCCGGATGACGCAGTTCAAGGACAAGTCCGCCAAGGGTGGTGAGGGCGCCGCCAGCGTCGGGCTGTTCACCTACCCGGTCCTGCAGGCGGCCGACATCCTGCTCTACCGACCGCACTTCGTCCCGGTCGGCGAGGACCAGCGCCAGCACCTCGAGCTGACCCGCGACCTCGCCCAGCGGTTCAACCACCGCTACAAGAAGACCTTCCGGCTGCCCGAGCCCTACATCCTGAAGGCCACCGCGAAGATCGCCGACCTGCAGGACCCGACCTCGAAGATGTCGAAGTCCGCGTCCTCCCCGGCCGGCATCATCGAGATGCTCGACGACCCGAAGGCGAGCGCGAAGAAGATCCGCTCCGCGGTGACCGACTCGGGGTCGGAGATCCGGTTCGACGCGGAGGAGAAGCCCGGGGTCAGCAACCTGCTGACCATCTACTCGGCGCTGACCGGCCGACCCATCGTCGAGCTCGAGGGCGACTTCGCGGGCCGCGGCTACGGCGACCTCAAGAAGGAGCTGGCCGAGGTGGTCGTCGACTTCGTCACGCCGTTCCGCGAGCGGACCCTCGAGCTGCTCGACGACCAGGCCCACCTCACCGAGGTGCTGCGCCGCGGCGCGGAGCGGGCCAACTCCGTCGCCGAGGCGACCCTGCGCGACGTCTACCAGCGGGTCGGCTTCGTCGCCCCCGCCCAGTAGGGTCGGTGGACGCCGTGACGCGAGGAGGGACGACCTAGATGCCGACGATCGGAGTGGCGCTGGCCATCCCCGAGCCCTGGGCCACGCAGCTGCAGGACTACCGCACCGCCATCGGTGACACGACCGCGACGATGATCCCCACCCACATCACGCTGGTGCCGCCGACCGACGTGTCCGACGACGACCTGGTGACCATCGAGAAGCACCTCGAGGAGGTCGCCGCCGACTCCCCGCGCTTCGGTGTGCACCTGCGTGGCACGGGGACCTTCCGCCCGGTCTCGCCGGTCGTCTTCGTCACCGTGGCCGAGGGGATCTCCTCCTGCGAGCAGCTGGCCGGCGCCGTGCGCCGCGGCCCGCTCGACGTCGACATCGCCTTCCCCTACCACCCCCACGTCACCGTGGCCCACCACCTCGCGGACGAGCTCCTCGACCAGGCGTTCGAGGACCTCGCCGACTTCGAGTGCGAGTTCGCCGTCGACGACTTCCACCTCTACGTCCACGACGAGCAGGCAGGCTGGCAGCCGACCCGCGACTTCCGCCTGGCCGGCCACGACCACTGACGCGATGCCGTCCCTGAAGCAGCGCGTCGCCGCGCGGCTCGCCGCCGTGCGTGCCCGCCGACCGCTGGTCGACCACGCCGTGCGCACGCAGGAGCACTACGGCGCGGTCAAGGCGGCCCAGCAGGCGGGCGCGGTCACCTACTTCGGGTTCTTGTCGTTCTTCCCGATCCTGGCGCTCTCGTTCTTCGTCGTCGGCTGGATCGCCAAGGTGTACGACGGGGCGCGCGGCGACCTGCGCCGGGCGCTCAACAGCGTCATGCCCGGCCTGGTGGGGACCGGTGACAACCAGGTCCAGATCCATGACATCGAGGCGGCCGCGGCGACCCTCGGGGCCGTCGGTGCGGTCATCCTGCTGTACTCCGGCCTGGGTTGGCTGGCGGCGATGCGCGACGCCCTCGTGGTGGTCTTCGAGGTGCCGGCGAGGGAGCAGCCGAGCTTCCTGCTCGGCAAGCTGCGCGACCTGGCCACGCTGGCCCTCATCGGACTGATCCTGCTCCTCTCCGTCGCCGTCGCCGGACTGGTCGGCGGCTTCTCCCAGGACCTGCTCGAATGGGTCGGGCTCGGCAGCGAGCTCGACTGGCTGGTGAAGCTCCTGACGGTGGTCCTCGGGTTCGCCGCGAACATGCTGCTGTTCTTCACGATGTTCGTGCTGCTCGCCGAGCCCCGCACCCCGCGCCGCTCCCTGTGGTCGGGCGCGCTGCTCGGCGCGGTCGCGTTCGAGGCCCTCAAGCAGGTCTCCGGGCTGCTGATCAGGTCCGCCCAAGGCAACCCGGCGTTCCAGGCGTTCGGGATCGCGCTCATCGTGCTGGTCTGGATCAACTACTTCTCCCGGGTGGTGCTCTACGCCGCGGCCTGGGCCCACACCTCCGCGGCGGCCCGCGCCCAGCGGGTGGCGGAGCCGGCGGCGCCCCTGCAGGGGCCGCAGACGCCCGCCCTGACCGAGGTGACCCGCTCCGAGGCGGCCGCCTCCGCGGATGTCCCTTCCACCGAGGTCGCGACCGGGACGACCTCGTCCGGGGCGACCTCGTCCGGGGCGACCCGGGCCGGCTGGGTCGTCCCCTTCGCCGCCGGGGGCGCCACGGCGCTCGCCGCGGTCGCCGTACTCAGGAACCGACCCTCGAAGGACGACTCGTGAAGCTCGAGCGCAAGCACGGCTGGCTGCTGCTCGCCGTGGCCGCCTGGAACGT
Organism: Nocardioides sp. GCM10023255; assembly: GCF_042653125.1. Classification (NCBI taxonomy): domain Bacteria; kingdom Bacillati; phylum Actinomycetota; class Actinomycetes; order Propionibacteriales; family Nocardioidaceae; genus Nocardioides; species Nocardioides sp. GCM10023255. The sequence goes on along the minus strand of NZ_JBHSHU010000003.1, from coordinate 724,353 downwards.
CGTGATCTGGCTGATGTTCGCCAAGAACCTCTCCGCGGCGCACGCCGCGGGGGAGGACCGCCCGACCGGCTACTGGGTCGCCCACACGGTCCTGATCGTCGTGGACCTCGTCATCGCGGTGGTCCTCGCCCGCCTGGCCCTCAAGATCCTGCGCCGACCCGTCGCTTCCTGACGCCGGAGGGCGCCGACCCGTCGCGTCTTCACCGCGAAATGACACCGACCCGTCGTCCATCGGACGACGGGTCGGTCTCGGCGTGCGGCCGCGACGGCTCAGTGGCCGTGGCGCATCGCGGCGTGGAGGTCCCAGTTGAGGCGGGAGATCACGTCGAGCGGGATCTCCTTGGGACAGGCGGCGGTGCACTCACCGATGTTCGTGCAGCCGCCGAAGCCCTCGTGGTCGTGCTGGGCGACCATGTTGACCACGCGGGTGTCGCGCTCGGGCTGACCCTGCGGGAGCTCGCCGAGGTGGGTGACCTTGGCGCCCATGAACAGCGAGGCCGAGCCGTTGGGGCAGGCCGCGACGCAGGCGCCGCAGCCGATGCAGGTGGCCACGTTGAACGCGCGCATCGCGTCGTCGCGGGGGACCGGCACCGAGTGCGCCTCGGGGGCCGAGCCGGTGTTGACCGAGATGTAGCCGCCGGCCTGGATGATCCGGTCGAAGGCGCCGCGGTCGACGACGAGGTCCTTCATCACCGGGAACGCGTCGGCACGCCAGGGCTCGATCACGATCTCGTCGCCGTCCTTGAAGGACCGCATGTGCAGCTGGCAGGTGGTCGTGACCTCGGGACCGTGCGCCTGGCCGTTGATCATCAGGCCGCACATGCCGCAGATGCCCTCGCGGCAGTCGGAGTCGAACGCGACCGGGTCCTCGCCCTTGGCGATGAGGTCCTCGTTGAGCACGTCGAGCATCTCGAGGAACGACATGTCCTCGGAGACCCCGTCGAGCTCGTAGGTGTGCATGGCGCCCTGGGAGGCCGCGTCGGCCTGGCGCCAGATCTTGAGGGTGAGTCTCACTTGTAGCTCCGCTGCTTCATCTCGATGGCGGTGTAGACGAGGTCTTCCTTGTGCAGGACGGGCAGCTCGCCGTCGCCGGCGAACTCCCACGCGGCGACGTAGGCGAAGGTCTCGTCGTGGCGCAGCGCCTCGCCGTCCTCGGTCTGCGACTCGGCCCGGAAGTGGCCGCCGCAGGACTCACGACGGTTCAGGGCGTCGATGCACATCAGCTCGCCGAGCTCGAAGAAGTCGGCCACGCGGCCGGCCTTCTCCAGCGACTGGTTGACGCTCTCGTTGGTGCCGAGGACCTTCACGTTGCGGTGGAAGTCGTCCTTGAGGGTGCGGATGAGATCGATGGCCTTCTTCAGGCCGTCCTCGCTGCGCTCCATGCCGCAGTACTCCCACATGATGTTGCCGAGCTCGCGGTGGTAGGAGTCGACGCTGCGGGTGCCGTTGTTGTTCAGGAAGTGGTCGATCCGCGACCGCACCGACTGCTGGGCCTCGACGACCGCCGGGTGGTCCTCCGCGACCTTCTCGAAGGGCCCGTCGGCCAGGTAGTCACGGATCGTGTGGGGGAGGACGAAGTAGCCGTCGGCCAGGCCCTGCATCAGCGCCGAGGCGCCGAGGCGGTTCGCACCGTGGTCGGAGAAGTTCGCCTCGCCCGTCACGAAGAGGCCCGGGATCGTGGACTGCAGGTCGTAGTCGACCCACAGGCCGCCCATCACGTAGTGCACGGCGGGGTAGATGCGCATCGGCACCTCGTAGGGGTTCTCACCCGTGATCCGCTCGTACATGTCGAAGAGGTTGTCGTACTTCTCCTCGATGCCGGCCTTGCCCAGGCGCTCGATCGCCGCGCTGAAGTCGAGGTAGACGCCACGGCGGACGCCGTCGACCTCGGGGCCGACGCCGCGGCCCTCGTCGCAGACGTTCTTGGCCGCACGCGAGGCGATGTCGCGGGGGACCAGGTTGCCGAAGGACGGGTAGATCCGCTCGAGGTAGTAGTCGCGGTCCTCCTCCGGGATCTCCCGGGGGTCCTTGGTGCAGTCCGCCTGGTTCTTCGGCACCCAGATCCGGCCGTCGTTGCGCAGCGACTCCGACATCAGGGTCAGCTTCGACTGGTGCGAGCCGGAGACCGGGATGCAGGTGGGGTGGATCTGCGTGTAGCAGGGGTTGGCCATGTAGGCGCCCTTGCGGTGCGCACGCCACGAGGCGGTGACGTTGCAGCCCATCGCGTTGGTCGACAGGTAGAAGACGTTGCCGTAGCCACCGCTGGCCAGGACCACGACGTCGGCGAGGTGGGTCTCGATCTCGCCGGTGACCATGTCACGGGCGATGATGCCGCGCGCCTTGCCGTCGACCACGATCAGCTCGAGCATCTCGTGCCGGGTGTACGTCGTGACCGTGCCGGCCGCCACCTGGCGCTCGAGCGCCTGGTAGGCGCCCAGCAGCAGCTGCTGGCCGGTCTGGCCGCGCGCGTAGAAGGTGCGGGAGACCTGCACGCCGCCGAAGGAGCGGTTGTCGAGCAGGCCGCCGTACTCGCGGGCGAAGGGGACGCCCTGGGCGACGCACTGGTCGATGATGTTCACGCTGACCTCGGCCAGGCGATACACGTTCGACTCGCGCGAGCGGTAGTCGCCGCCCTTGACCGTGTCGTAGAAGAGACGGTGGACCGAGTCGCCGTCCTCCTTGTAGTTCTTGGCCGCGTTGATGCCGCCCTGGGCCGCGATCGAGTGGGCCCGGCGCGGGGAGTCCTGGTAGCAGAAGGACTTCACCTGGTAGCCCGCCTCGCCGAGGGTGGCGGCGGCGGACGCGCCGGCCAGGCCGGTGCCGACGATGATCACCGAGAGCTTGCGGCGGTTGGCCGGGTTGACCAGGCGCGCCTCGAACTTGCGGGTGCTCCAGCGGTCGCTGATCGGGCCGCCCGGCGCCTTGGCGTCGGCGATCGGGTCACCGGGGCGGTAGTAGCCGACGGCGTCGTCGCCGTGCTCGCCCGGTGCGTCGTGGGAGGGGTCGGACGTGGTGGTGGTGTCCGGGAACTCAGTCATGGGCAGCCCTTACTTGGTGATGACGCCGGCGAGGACGAAGACCGGGACGAGGGAGAAGCCGCCGGCGATGACCACCGCGACGATCCAGCCCAGGGTCTTCGCGTTGCGGCGCGCCTTGGCGTTGTTGGTGAGGCCGAGGGTCTGCGCGGAGCTCCACACACCGTGGTGCAGGTGCAGCGCGAGAGCGGCCATGGCGACCAGGTAGATCAGCGTCAGCCACCACACGTCGAAGGAGTCGACGAGGAGGTTGTACGGGTCGTTGGTGGCGCCGCCGGAGACGTTCACCTTGCCGATCGTGAAGTTCAGCAGGTGCCAGACGATGAAGATCAGCAGCGTCAGCCCGCCCCAGCGCATGAAGCGCGAGGAGAACGACGAGGCGGCGTTCTTCTTCACCTGGTACTTCACCGTGCGGGCCTTGCCGGCGCGGTGCCACAGCGTCACCGCGGCGTACACGTGCACGACCAGCGAGACGACCAGCACCGCGCGGATCACCCACAGCAGGCCCTCGCGCGGCAGCATCGGCTCGCCGATGGTGCGCAGGTGCTCGGCGTACTCGTTGTAGGCGTCGTGGCCGGCGAAGGCCTTGAGGTTGCCGTACATGTGCAGGAGCACGAAGAGGATGAAGATGATGCCGCTGACCGCCATCAGCATCTTCAGGGCGATGGTCGAGCGCGTCGAGCGCGCTCCCTTGACAAGGGTCGTCGTTGCCACGAGACGCCACGGTACCGTCCGGAGTTCCCTCCAATGACCGCGGGGCGTGTGAGATACGTCCGGTTACCGGGCGGTCAGGTCAGGCCGGCAGCGCCATCCGCGGTTCGCGGCAGGCCAGCGGGCGGTAGTGCCGCTCGACCAGCTCGTCGACGGCCACCCGCCAGGTCCGGGCCGTCAGGAGCTCCCGGGCCCGCTGTCCGAGCAGCGACCGGTGCGGGTCCGCCGCGATCGCGGCGACCGCACGGGCCAGTGCACGCGGGTCCTCCGGGTCGTGGAGCAGGCCGGTCTCCAGGTGGCGCACCACGCTGAGGCCGCCGTCCGGGCGGCCGGCCACGACGGGGACGCCGCTCGCTGCCGCCTCACGGACGGCGTGGCAGCAGCCCTCTTCCGCGCCGGGGTGGACCAGCAGGTCCAGCGAGGCGAGGGCCACGGCGAGGTGGCCGGTGTGGAGGTCGCCGTTGAAGACCGCGTCCGGCAGCCGGCTGCGCAGCCAGCCGCGCAGCGACCCGTCCCCGATCACGACGGGACGGATCCCCGGCACGTGGCGAGGGCCGCGAGGGCGCGTGCGCCGTGGTGGGCCTCGAGGGAGCCCGCGAAGCCCACCACGACCAGCGGCCCCCCGTGCCGCCGGTGCCCGCTGCGTGAGCGGGCGCGCGACCAGCGTGCGTGCAGCCACGGGTCGCGCAGTCCGGGGTTGAAGGCGTCCGTGTCGACGCCGGGGAGCCAGCCGCCGCCCTGGTCGTACGTCGGGATCCGCAGCCGATGCGCCGCCTGGCGTGCCGCCGCGCCGAGCGGACCGGTGGCGGCCACGTGGACCACGTCCGGTGCGAGGCCGGCGAGTGCCGACGCCACCTGGGCGCCGACCCGCAACCGGCTCCCGGTGCGCAGGACCGGGCTGCGCCGGTAGGAGCCGAGCCCGGGCCCGGGAGCGACGATGCCGACCTCGTGCCCGGTGTCGACCAGGCCGTCGGCCACCGCCTTGACGGTCCGGGTCCGGCCGTCGACGGCGGGGTAGAAGGCGTCCGCGACGAGGGTGATCCTCATGGCTGCAGCCTGTCCCGGCCAGGAGACGTGCGGGCTGACTCCGCGTGGCCGTCGCGTGAACTCCGGGGACGCGGGTCCCGGCCCCAGCGGTGTGGCCCCTTTCACATCGGGGTCATTGTGTGCAGACTCATGCCCCAGCACCCGACCTGCGAAGCCCACCGGAGGTGGCGATGGCGTCGACGGACGCTCGTTCGGCAAGAGGCGTGGACGGGCCCGAACGGGCCCGCATCGGTGTGCGGACGCTGCGCACCGACCGGTGGTGGCTCTACCCGCTGGCGACGTTCGTGGTGTTCACGGCGTTCGTGGTCTACGCGACCTGGCGCGCCTTCGCGGGCAGCGACTACTTCGCCGAGCCCTACCTGTCGCCGTTCTACTCGCCCTGCCTGACCGACTCCTGCGTGGCGGGCTCGTCCGACTTCGGCCAGCCGCTCAGCTGGTGGAGCCTGTCCCCGGCGCTGGTCATCCTGATCTTCCCGCTGGGCTTCCGGATGACCTGCTACTACTACCGCAAGGCCTACTACCGGGCCTTCTGGCTCTCCCCGCCGGCGTGCGCGGTGGCCGAGCCGCACGGCGCCTACTCCGGTGAGACCCGGTTCCCGCTGATCCTGCAGAACATCCACCGCTACTTCTGGTACGCCGCCGTGGTCGTCGCGCTGATCCTCACCTGGGACGCCCTGCTCGCCTTCGGGCCGGCCGAGGGGGAGTCCGACGGGATCCACATGGGCCTCGGGACCGTGCTGATGGTGGCCAACGTGGTGCTGATCTGGCTCTACACGCTGTCGTGCCACTCCTGCCGGCACATCACCGGCGGCCGGCTGCGGCACTTCTCCAAGCACCCCGTCCGCTACAGGATGTGGACCTTCGTGTCGCGGCTCAACGCCGACCACGCCCGGTACGCCTGGTACTCCCTGTTCTCCGTCGCGATCGTGGACCTCTACATCTACCTGCTCGCGACCGACGTCTTCGACGACCCGCGCTTCTTCTAAAGGAACGAGTCAGCTGATGAGTGACCGTCACCCGATGACCGGCAACGAGATGTCGGGCACCGAGGCCGGAGGGCTGGAGCGCCACCGCTACGACGTCGTCGTGATCGGCGCCGGGGGCGCGGGCCTGCGGGCCGCGATCGCGGCGCACGACGCGGGCGCGCGCACGGCCATCGTCTGCAAGTCCCTGCTCGGCAAGGCGCACACGGTGATGGCCGAGGGCGGCATCGCGGCGGCCATGGGCAACCGCTGGCCCGAGGACAACTGGGAGGTGCACTTCCGCGACACCATGCGTGGCGGGAAGATGCTCAACAACTGGCGGATGGCCCAGCTGCACGCCCAGGAGGCGCCCGAGCGGGTGATGGAGCTCGAGGACTGGGGGGCGCTGTTCGACCGCACCGACGACGGCCTGATCTCCCAGCGCGACTTCGGCGGCCACAAGTACGCCCGCCTCGCCCACGTCGGCGACCGCACCGGCCTGGAGATGATCCGGACCCTCCAGCAGCGGGCGGTGGCGCTGGGGATCGACGTCTTCATGGAGTGCACGGTCACCGAGCTGCTCAAGGACGGTTCCGTCGGCGGCACGGGCGCGATCTCGGGCGCGTTCGGCTACTGGCGCGAGACCGGCCGGTTCGTCGTCTTCGAGGCGCCCAGCGTCGTGCTCGCCACCGGCGGCATCGGCAAGTCCTTCAAGGTCACCTCGAACTCCTGGGAGTACACCGGTGACGGCCACGCGCTCGCGCTCCGGGCCGGCGCCAGCCTGATCAACATGGAGTTCGTGCAGTTCCACCCGACCGGCATGGTCTGGCCGCCGTCGGTGAAGGGCCTGCTGGTCACGGAGTCGGTGCGCGGCGACGGCGGCGTCCTGAAGAACTCCGAGGGAAAGCGGTTCATGTTCGACTACATCCCGGAGTTCTTCCGGGCGGAGACTGCCGACACGGTCGAGGAGGCCGACCGGTGGTACGACGACAAGGCGAACAACCGGCGGCCACCGGAGCTGCTGCCGCGTGACGAGGTCGCCCGGGCCATCAACTCCGAGATCAAGGCGGGCCGCGGGACGCCGCACGGCGGCATCTACCTCGACATCGCGTCGCGCCGGAGCCCGGAGTTCATCCGCAAGCGGCTGCCGTCGATGTACCACCAGTTCAAGGAGCTGGCCGACGTCGACATCACCGCCGAGCCGATGGAGATCGGACCGACCTGCCACTACGTCATGGGTGGCGTCGAGGTCGATCCCGACACCGAGCTCGCCGCCGTGCCCGGCCTCTACGCGGTGGGGGAGTGCTCCGGCGGCATGCACGGCTCCAACCGCCTCGGCGGCAACTCGCTCTCCGACCTGCTGGTCTTCGGCCGCCGGGCCGGCGAGGCGGCTGCCTCGTACGCCGACGGGCTGGGCGGGACGCGACCGGCCGTCTCGGACACCGACGTCAAGGCCGCCGAGCAGAGCGCGCTGGCGCCGTTCGAGGTCGAGGGGGCCGAGAATCCCTACACGATCCAGCAGGACCTGCAGCAGTCGATGAACGACCTGGTGGGCATCATCCGCACCCGTGCCGAGCTCGAGCTGTCGCTGCAGGAGATCGAGCGGCTCAAGGAGCGGGCGAGGCACATGTCGGTCGAGGGACACCGGCAGTACAACCCCGGCTGGCACCTCGCGATCGACCTGCGCAACATGCTGCTGGTCAGCGAGGCCATCGCCAAGGCGGCCCTCGCGCGCGAGGAGTCGCGCGGCGGCCACACGCGCGACGACTTCCCGCAGACCGACCACGAGGTCTGGGGCACCAAGAACCTGGTGGTGAGCCTGAACGCCGAGGGCAGCGGCGTCGACCTGCACGAGAAGCCGCTCCCGGTGATGCCGGACGAGCTCAAGAAGTACTTCGACTGAGGGGGACGGACGTGGGCTACGACCTGAAGATGCGGATCTGGCGCGGCGACCAGGACGGCGGCGACCTCGGCGACTACACCGTGGAGGTGTCCGAGGGGGAGGTCGTGCTGGACGCGCTGCACCGCGTGCAGGCCACCCAGGCCGGCGACCTGGCGATCCGGTGGAACTGCAAGGCCGGCAAGTGCGGCTCCTGCAGTGCCGAGATCAACGGCCGGCCGAGGCTGCTGTGCATGACCCGGCTCTCGGACTTCGACCCCTCCGAGACCATCACCGTCACGCCGATGCGCACGTTCCCGGTGATCCGCGACCTGGTGACCGACGTGTCCTTCAACTACGAGAAGGCGCGGGAGCTGCCGTCGTTCGCGCCGCCGCCTCGCGACGACGACGGCAAGCGGCGGATGGCGCAGATCGACGTGGAGCGCGGCCAGGAGTTCCGCAAGTGCATCGAGTGCTTCCTGTGCCAGGACACCTGCCACGTGGTGCGCGACCACGAGGAGAACAAGCCGGCCTTCGCCGGCCCGCGGTTCTTCCTGCGCTACGCCGAGCTCGACATGCACCCGCTCGACACCCACGACCGTCGGACCCTGGCCCAGGGGGCCGCCGGCATCGGGATGTGCAACATCACCAAGTGCTGCACCGAGGTCTGCCCGGAGGGCATCAGGATCACCGACAACGCGATCATCCCCATGAAGGAGCGCGTGGTCGACCGGAAGTACGACCCGCTGGTCTGGCTCGGCAACAAGATCGGGCTGCGCAACAAGGACGACGACGGGCGCACCGAGGTCTGACTACCCCAGCAGGCCCACCAGTGCCCGCGACGCGACCCAGGTGGCCCCGGCCAGCCCGGCGGCCACGACCGCCGTCACCAGCACCAGCGTGACGGCCGCCCTGACGATCGCCGCGGCCAGGGACGGATCCCCCTCGCGCCGCGGCGCGTGGTGCAGCGTTCCTGCCATCTCGACCCACTCCTCCCGAGGTGGGCGCGACCCCCTCGGCTCGCCGGGGGACCCGCGCCGGGCCCGGCTCCGCAGGGCCCTACCTGTGAGACGCCGCGGACGGCTCGCAGGTTGCCTCAGCCCTGGCTGCGGGTGGTGTCGGCGGCGCGCCCGAGCGTCTGCGGGGGCAGGTCGCCGCGACGCACGGCGTCGGCGATCTCGTGGATCCGCACGCTGCTCGACTGCCAGTCGCCGGCCTGCACCTCCCACCACGGCCGCCAGCCGCGGCGTACCTCGACGGTCCAGTGCCGCCCGAGCACGACCCTGCCCAGGATCGCGAAGGGGAGGACCACCAGCAGCAGCAGGAACTCGGCGCCGGCCACGAGCACGAGGACGATGAACGGCAGCAGCAGCACCAGCGCGACGACCGCGAGGACGACGCTGACGGGGTCGTCGCCCAGGCCCTGGAACATGGACAGGTCGGGTCCGGAGTCGAGCGTGCCCTTGAGCCGCCTGCGCCACGGCACCCATCGCCGGCTGACCCGCCACACCTGTCCCGAGGGCTCGCGAACCTTTACCGGCACAGGGTAGGAGACCCTGCCGGGTCGGGACCATCGTCCGGTGCCCGGGAGGTCCCGGCGGTGGGACCATGAGCCATGGCTGGGAAGACCGACACCGCGGCCCCGATCCGGACCGCGATCGTCCGGGTCACGATCGGGTCGTTCTCGCTCGCTGCGCTTCTCGGAGTGATCGCCCTGATCGGCGGCGGCGCGTTCGGCGCCACCGAGGGACGGATCCTGCTCACGACGCTGCTGGTCGGCATCGTGAGCGTCGCCGTGCTCTGCTACCTCGCGACGGCGGAGACGCCGTACCAGCCGGTGGGTGTGGCCGGCGGTGTGGTGGTGCTGGTCCCGCTGGTGACCGCGCTGGTGATGATCTGGAGCGACTTCAGCGAGGCGCCACCGGAGTGGCTCGGGAAGACGTTCGGCGTCGGGGCCGTCGTGGCCGCCACCCTCGCCCAGGTCAGCCTGCTCCTCGGGATCTCCCACGGGGCCCGCTCGGGGGTCCGGCGGATCCTCGTCGGCACCCTGGCGGCGGCGGCCGTGCTGGCCGCCATGATCAGCTACCTGATCCTCGGGACGGAGCCGAGCGGCCCCTACTTCCGGGTGCTCGGCGTGGTCGCCATCCTCGACGTGCTCGGGACGGTGGTGGTCACCGCCCTGACGAAGTTCGGCCGCGGGCTGCGGGTCCAGGCCGCCCCGGTGGCCGCGCCGGCCACGATCGTCGTCCCGCCCGAGCTCGCCGCCCGCGTCGTCGCGGCGGCCGAGCGCACCGGCAGGCGCCCGGAGGAGGTCGTCGACCAGGCGCTGCAGCGCTACCTCGCGGAGGTCGAGGTCCCGGCCACCAGCGCGGACGAGGGCTGAGCACCCGGCCGGGCCGGCCCGACGAAAACATCACACCGGCTGGAACCCGTTCCGCCGGTGCTCCTATCGTTCGCACCATGACACAGGTCGAGGGTGGGCTGGACGAGCCCGAGGAGCTCGAGCCGGAGCAGGGCACGCTGGACCTGGCGGACGCCGGGGACCGCTGGGCCGTCGCCGACTGGGAGCAGGCCGCGGCCGCCGTGCTGCGCAAGGCGCGCCGGATGACCGACGAGGACCCCGACGGCCTCGTCTGGGACAAGCTGACCCGCACCACGCTCGACGGCATCGGCGTCACCCCGCTCGGCACCCGCGCCCTCCTCGACGACCTCGAGACGCAGGGCCGCCCGCTGCGGTCCGGCGACTGGGACATCCGCGCCCACCTGTCCGGCGCCGACGCGAAGGCCGCCAACGAGGCCGCGCTGGTCGACCTGGAGGGCGGCGTCACGTCGCTGTGGGTCGAGGCGGACGCCGGCACCGACCTGGCCACCCTCCTCGACAGGGTCCTGCTCGACCTCGCGCCCGTGGTCCTGGACGCCCCCGGCGCACCGGTCGCCGTCGCCGAGGCGTTCCTCGCCCACAGCGGGGACCGCGATCTCGCCGCCGGCACCAACCTCGGCGTCAGCGGGGAGGCGGCCGAGGGTGACCTGGTCGCGGTCGCGGAGCTCGCGCGCAGGGCAGGCACGCTCGGCGTGGTGGTCGACGCGACCGTCGTGCACGACCGTGGCGCCTCCGACGCGCAGGAGCTCGCGCACTCGCTGGCCGTGGGCGTCCGCGTGCTGCGCGTCCTGACCGGGGCCGGCCTCTCGGTCGAGGAGGCGGCGCGGCTGGTCGAGTTCCGGTACGCCGCCACGGACGAGCAGTTCCCGACCATCGCCAAGCTCCGCGCGGCGCGCCGGCTCTGGGCCCGCGTGCTCGAGCTCAGCGAGGCCTCCTCCCAGGAGACCCACGGCTGGGCGCAGCGGCAGCACGCCGTCACCAGCCGCCCGATGATGAGCAAGTACGACCCCTGGGTGAACATGCTGCGCACGACCGTCGCCGCGTTCGCCGCAGGCGTCGGGGGAGCGGACGCGGTGACGGTGCTGCCCTTCGACACGCCGCTCGGCGTGCCCGACGGCTTCGGCCGGCGGATCGCCCGCAACACCTCGGCACTGCTGATCTCCGAGTCGCACGTCGCGCGCGTGGCGGACCCCGCCGGTGGCGCCTACGCCGTCGAGAAGCTGACCGACGACCTCGCGCGCGCTGCCTGGGAGCTGTTCGGGCGGCTGGAGGCCGGTGAGTCGCTCGACGGGCTCGTCGCCGCCACGGTCGAGAAGCGCGAGGCCGAGATCGCGCGGCGCACGCGACCGCTCACCGGCCTGACGGAGTTCCCGAACCTCGACGAGACGCTGCCCGAGCGCCCGGCCGACCCGACCGCGCGCGAGGTGCGCCGCTACGGCGCCAGCTTCGAGGCGCTGCGTGACGAGCCCGCCACGGGTCACGTCTTCCTGGCCACGCTGGGCACGGTCGCCGACCACACCGCCCGCGCGACCTTCGCCGCGAACCTGTTCGCCGCCGGTGGGATCGCGGTCGACCCGGCGGGCCCGACCGCGGGTGTGGACGAGCTGGTCGCGGCGTACGACGAGCAGGCCGTCGTCTGCCTCGCCGGCAGCGACCCGACCTACGCCGAGTGGGGCGCCGAGGCAGCGACCGCGCTCCGCGAGGCCGGCGCCAGGCACGTGATCATCGCCGGGAAGCCCGCCGCCCTCAGCGGTGCGGGGAGCGTCGACGACTCCTGCGCGGTGGGTGTCGACGCCCTGGACTTCCTGACCCGGACGAGGGAGAAGCTGGCATGAGTGTCCCGAAGAGCTTCAACGGACTGCCCCTGGTCTCGACGGGCTCGACCACCGGGGGCCCCGGCGCGGCCACCGGGGGCGCGTCCGGCGAGCCCTGGATGTCCCCCGAGGGCATCGGGATCAAGCCGTCGTACGGCCCCGAGGACGTCGAGGGCCTGGACGCGCTCGACACGCTCCCCGGCCTGAGCCCGTTCCTGCGCGGCCCCTACCCGACGATGTACACCACCCAGCCGTGGACGATCCGGCAGTACGCGGGGTTCTCGACCGCCGAGGAGTCCAACGCGTTCTACCGTCGCAACCTCGCGGCCGGCCAGAAGGGCCTCTCCGTGGCCTTCGACCTGGCCACCCACCGCGGCTACGACTCCGACCACCCGCGGGTGCGCGGTGACGTCGGCATGGCCGGCGTGGCGATCGACTCGATCTACGACGCCCGGACGCTCTTCGACGGCATCCCGCTGGACCAGATGTCGGTGTCGATGACGATGAACGGCGCGGTGCTGCCGGTCATGGCGCTCTACATCGCGGCGGCCGAGGAGCAGGGGGTGAAGCCGGAGCAGCTTGCAGGGACCATCCAGAACGACATCCTCAAGGAGTTCATGGTCCGCAACACCTACATCTACCCGCCGGCGCCGAGCATGCGGATCATCTCCGACATCTTCAGCTACACCGCCGAGAAGATGCCGCGCTTCAACTCGATCTCCATCTCGGGCTACCACATCCAGGAGGCCGGGGCGACGGCCGACCTGGAGCTCGCCTACACGCTGGCCGACGGCGTGGAGTACATCCGCGCCGGCCTCGACGCGGGTCTCGACATCGACCGGTTCGCGCCCCGGCTCTCGTTCTTCTGGGCGATCGGGATGAACTTCTTCATGGAGGTCGCCAAGATGCGCGCGGCCCGCGCGCTCTGGGCGCGGCTGGTCCGCGAGTTCGACCCGAAGAACCCCAAGTCGCTCGGCCTGCGCACGCACTCCCAGACCAGTGGCTGGTCGCTGACCGCGCAGGACGTCTTCAATAACGTCCAGCGGACCTGCATCGAGGCGATGGCCGCGACCCAGGGGCACACCCAGTCGCTGCACACCAACGCGCTCGACGAGGCGATCGCGCTGCCCACCGACTTCTCCGCGCGGATCGCCCGCAACACCCAGCTGCTGCTGCAGCAGGAGAGCGGTACGACGGGCACCATCGACCCGTGGGGCGGCTCGTACTACGTCGAGCGGCTCACCCACGACCTCGCGGAGCGGGCCTGGGCCCACATCCTCGAGGCCGAGCGCGCCGGCGGCATGGCCAGGGCGATCGAGCAGGGCATCCCGAAGATGCGCATCGAGGAGGCGGCGGCCCGCACCCAGGCCCGCATCGACTCCGGGGCGCAGAAGGTGATCGGCGTCAACACCTACCGGCTGGCCGCCGAGGACAAGCTCGACGTGCTCAAGGTCGACAACGACGACGTCTACCGCCAGCAGATCGCCAAGCTGGAGCGGCTGCGCGCCGAGCGCGACGACGACGAGGTCCGCCGGACCCTGGACGCGCTGACCGCCTCGGCGGACCGTGGTGCGAGCCGGGGGAGCCTGGACGGCAACCTCCTGGCGCTCGCCGTCGACGCGGCCCGCGCCAAGGCGACGGTCGGGGAGATCTCGGACGCGCTGGAGAAGGTCTACGGCCGCCACCAGGCCGTGATCCGTACGATCTCGGGCGTGTTCAGGGACGAGTCCGGCAGCGCCGGCAGCCAGCTGGTGCAGCAGGTCGTCGAGGCCACCGAGGAGTTCGAGGAGGCCGAGGGCCGCCGCCCCCGCATCCTCGTCGCCAAGATGGGCCAGGACGGCCACGACCGCGGCCAGAAGGTCGTGGTCAGCGCCTTCGCCGACATGGGCTTCGACGTCGACGTCGGGCCCCTGTTCTCCACGCCCGAGGAGGTCGCCCAGCAGGCCGTCGACGCCGACGTGCACATCGTCGGTGTCTCCTCGCTCGCGGCCGGTCACCTGACGCTGCTCCCGGCGCTCAGGCAGGCGCTGGCCGACCAGGGACGCCCCGACATCATGATCGTGATCGGCGGCGTGATCCCTCCCGACGACGTCCCGACGTTGAAGGAGATGGGCGCGGCCGCGGTGTTCCTGCCGGGCACGGTGATCGCCGAGTCGGCGCTCGACCTGCTGGCCAAGCTGCGCGAGCAGCTCGGTCACTGATGGCGGCGCGACCGGTCGACGTCGCCGCGCTCGCGGAGGGCGTCCGCGCGCAGCAGCGTGCGGCGGTCTCGCGCGCGATCACGCTGGTCGAGTCCTCAAAGCCGGCCCACCGCGCCGCGGCGCGCGAGCTGCTGGCCGAGCTGAGCGACCCCGAGGTCACCGGCGCCCGTGCGCCCGTGGTGCGGGTCGGCATCTCGGGTGTCCCCGGGGTCGGCAAGTCGACCTTCATCGAGGCGCTCGGGACCCGGCTCACGGCCGCCGGCCACCGGGTCGGCGTGCTCGCGGTCGACCCGAGCTCGGTGCGCACCGGCGGGTCGGTGCTCGGCGACAAGACCAGGATGGCGCGGCTCGCGCACGACCCGCACGCCTACATCCGGCCGTCGCCGTCGGCGGGAACCCTCGGCGGGGTGGCCCGGGCCACCGTGCAGGCGATGGCGGTCCTCGAGGCGGCGTCGTACGACGTGGTGCTGGTCGAGACGGTCGGCGTGGGTCAGTCGGAGGTGACGGTGGCCGGCATGGTCGACACGTTCCTCTTCCTCACGCTCGCCCGCACCGGCGACCAGCTGCAGGGCATCAAGAAGGGCATCCTCGAGATCGCGGACGTCATCGCGGTCAACAAGGCCGACGGCGACCGGGCGCAGGAGGCGCGGTCCGCGGCCCGCGAGCTGGCCGGCGCGCTGCGCATGGTCCGGGGCAAGGGGGAGTGGGCCCCGCCGGTGGTGACGTGCTCGGCGCTGGAGGACACCGGGGTCGACGACCTCTGGGAGCGGGTGCTGGCCCACCGGGAGCACCTCGGTGCTGCGGGGCTCGCCGACAAGCGGGCGAGCCAGCAGCTGGACTTCATGTGGGCGCTGGTGCGCGACGAGCTGGCCGAGCGGCTGCGCCACTCCGCCGGGGTCGCGGCGATCCGCGACGAGGTCCGGGCCGCGGTGCTGTCCGGCGAGCTGCCGGCCACGACGGCCGCCGACCGCATCCTCGCGGCGTACGACGAGCGCGGCTGAGCCGCTCCCGCCCCGACGGCCCGGCACCGCACCGGGACCCGAACGCCGAACACCCGGGCGCCGGCTGGTGCCGGTGAACTAACCTCGTGCCGATGCCCGCCGACAATCCCCTGGATGCTGCCGCCGCCGTCATCGACGAGACCCTGGCGGCCGTCGACGACGAGCTGGTCGAGCTGCGCCGTGACCTGCACGCCCACCCGGAGCTCTCCTGGGCCGAGGGACGGACGACCGACATCGTCGCCGCGCGGGTCGAGAAGGTGGGCTGGCGCACCACCCGGCTCCCTCACGGCGGGCTGCTGGCCGACATGGGGGAGAGCGGCCCGGTCGTCGCGCTCCGCGCCGACCTCGACGCGCTCCCGGTGCAGGACGCCACGACCGACCCGTGGACGAGCACCGTCCCGGGCGTCGCCCACGCGTGCGGCCACGACGTGCACACCGCCGCGCTGGTCGGCGCCGCCATCGCGCTCTCCGAGGTCCACGCCCGCGGCCAGCTGCGGGGCCGGGTCCGGCTGCTGTTCCAGCCCGCCGAGGAGGTCATGCCGGGTGGCGCGCTGCACCTGGTCGGGGTGGGCGCCCTCGCGGACGTGGAGCGGGTCTTCGCGCTGCACTGCGACCCCGGCGTCGACCTGGGGCAGGTCGGGCTGCGGCTCGGGCCGTTGACCAGCGCCGCGGACCGCCTCGAGGTCCGCCTGGAGGGCACAGGCGGCCACACGTCCCGCCCGCACCTGACCGGCGACCTGACCTTCGCCCTGGCCAAGGTGACCACCGAGCTGCCCGCGATGCTCTCGCGCCGGCTCGACCCCCGCTCGGGCGTGAGCCTGGTCTGGGGCATCGTCAACGCCGGCGCCGCGGCCAACGTCATCCCCGACCGGGGCATGGTCGCCGGCACCGTGCGCATCCTCGACGCGGTCGCCTGGGCCGAGTGCGAGTCGCTGGTCCGCGAGCTGGTCCA
This sequence comes from Nocardioides sp. GCM10023255, assembly GCF_042653125.1. Classification (NCBI taxonomy): domain Bacteria; kingdom Bacillati; phylum Actinomycetota; class Actinomycetes; order Propionibacteriales; family Nocardioidaceae; genus Nocardioides; species Nocardioides sp. GCM10023255. The sequence continues at coordinate 708,371 of NZ_JBHSHU010000003.1, read as the reverse complement.
CGACATCGTGCGGCCCTACGGGGTCGAGGCCCACGTCGTCTACCAGCAGGGCGTGCCGCCGGTCGTCAACGAGGTCGTGTCCCACCGGATCCTCTCCGGCGCGGTCCGCCGCGTGCTCGGCGACCAGGGCCGGATCACCGCCCACCAGAGCCTCGGCGGCGAGGACTTCGGCTGGCTCCTCGACCAGGTTCCGGGCGCGATGGCCCGGCTCGGGACGCGCACACCCGGCGGCCCGACGTACGACCTCCACCAGGGGAACCTGCGCATCGACGAGCGGGCCACGGGGGTGGGTGCGCGCGTGCTGGCGAACGCCGCCGTGGGTTCTTTGGTCACCGACCGATAACAACGCAAGAAATCTTGTGACGTTGCCTTCGTGAGCGCGCGGGTGAGCACTAGGGTGGCCCGGCGTGCGTCGCGCATCGGCTGACGCACCGAACACCCCACAGAAATTCCAGGAGGGCGCCGTGAAGAAGACGGCACGCACCGCAGCGGTGGTTGGCATCGCTGCCCTTGTTCTTGCCGGTTGCGGCAGCCGTCCGTCGGACAGCGCCGACGACAGCAGCAGCCCGACTCCGTCCGAGTCGACCAGCAGCTCGGCGCCGGCTGAGAGCCACCCCGACTTCAAGGCGTGCGAGGTGTCCGACTCCGGCGGCTTCGACGACAAGTCGTTCAACCAGACCTCGCTCAAGGGCCTGACCGACGCCAAGGCCGACCTCGGCATCCAGACCGCGCAGGTCGAGTCGAACTCCGACTCGGAGTACGCCGACAACATCGCCGAGCTGGTCAAGCAGGGCTGCAACTCGATCACCACGGTGGGCTTCCTCCTCGGTGACGCCACCGAGGCGGCCGCGAAGAAGAACCCGAAGGTCGACTTCTCCATCGTCGACTTCGGCTACGAGAAGCCGACCAAGAACCTCAAGGGCCTCACCTTCAACACCGCGGAGCCCTCGTTCCTCGCCGGCTACCTCGCCGCGGCGCAGTCCGAGTCGGGCATCGTCGGCACCTTCGGCGGCCTGAACATCCCGACGGTCTCCATCTTCATGGAGGGCTTCCGCCAGGGCATCGAGCAGTTCAACAAGGACAACGGCGCCGACGTCAAGCTCCTCGGCTGGGACGGCAAGGACGGCTCGTTCCTCAACACCTTCGACGACAAGTCCAAGGGCCAGTCGGTCGCCGAGGGCATGATCCAGCAGGGCGCGGACATCATCTTCCCGGTCGCCGGTCCCGCCGGCCTCGGTGGCCTGCAGGCCGCCAAGGACAAGGGCATCCACGCCATCTGGGTCGACACCGACGGCTGCGTCTCGGCCGCTGAGTACTGCGACGTGCTGCTGACCTCGGTCGTGAAGGGCATGGACGTCGCCGTGGAGAGCGCGATCAAGGACTCGGTCGACAACAAGTTCTCCAACGAGGTCTACGTCGGCACCCTGGCCAACAACGGTGTCGGCCTGGCGCCGTACCACGACGCCGACTCGCTCATCGACCAGGACACCAAGGACAAGATCGAGGAGCTCAAGCAGCAGATCATCGACGGGACGCTGAAGGTCGGCTGACCGACACACCCGCTCGAACACGCCAGAGGCCGGGTCGGTAAGTTACCGACCCGGCTTCTCGCGTTCTACGCTCATCAGGTGCCCGCACGTCGGGGAGCCGGGAGTCACACGTTCAAAGGAGAACGATGAAGCTGGAGATCCGGGGGCTGACGAAGAGGTTCGGGTCCTTCACCGCGAACGACCACATCGACCTCACGATCGAGCCGGGCGAGATCCACTGCCTCCTCGGGGAGAACGGCGCGGGCAAGTCCACGCTCATGAACATGCTGTACGGGCTCCTGGAGCCCACCGAGGGTGAGCTGCTGCTCGACGGCGAGCCGGTCACCTTCACCTCGCCCGGCGACGCGATCGCGGCCGGCATCGGCATGGTGCACCAGCACTTCATGCTGATCCCCGTCTTCACCGTGGCCGAGAACGTCATGCTCGGGCGTGAGCAGACCCGGGGCCTGGGCTTCCTCAACCGCGCGGCCGCGGCCGGGCTGGTGCGAGAGCTGTCCTCCACCTACGGGCTGGCGGTCGACCCCGACGCCCTGGTCGAGGAGATCCCGGTCGGCGTGCAGCAGCGCGTGGAGATCATCAAGGCGCTGGCCAACCACGCCAAGGTCCTGATCCTCGACGAGCCGACCGCGGTGCTCACCCCGCAGGAGATCGACGAGCTCATGGAGATCATGCGTGAGCTGAAGAAGCAGGGCACCTCCATCATCTTCATCACCCACAAGCTGCGCGAGGTCAAGGCGATCGGCGACCGGATCAGCGTGATCCGTCGCGGCAAGGTCGTCGGCACCGCCGACCCGAGCGCCAGCGAGGCCGAGCTGGCCGAGATGATGGTCGGTCGCTCGGTGAAGCTGACCGTCGACAAGGAGCCGGCCGAGGTCGGCGCCCCGGTGCTCGAGGTCAAGAACGTCACCGTCGTCGACCCGCGTGGCTTCCAGGTCGTCAAGGACGTGTCCTTCGAGGCGCGCGCCGGGGAGGTCCTCGGCATCGCGGGCGTCCAGGGCAACGGCCAGACCGAGCTGATCAAGTCGCTGCTCGGCCTCGTGAAGCCCGACGCCGGCGAGATCACCATCGACGGCAAGGACATCCGCAAGCACGGCCCCCGCGAGAGCCTGGCGGAGGGCATCGGCTACATCCCCGAGGACCGCTCGCACGACGGGTACGTCGGCGCCTTCAGCGTGCGCGAGAACCTGGTGCTCGACCTCTACCGCAACGACGAGTTCTCCCGCGGCCTGGCGCTGCGGCTCGACGCCCTCGAGGCGAACGCCGCGCACCGCATCGAGGAGTTCGACATCCGCACCGAGTCGATGGAGAGCACCGTCAGCTCCCTCTCGGGCGGCAACCAGCAGAAGGTCGTGGTGGCGCGGGAGTTCTCCCGTCCCCTGAAGGTGCTCATCGCCTCCCAGCCGACGCGCGGCGTCGACGTGGGGTCGATCGAGTTCATCCACAAGCGGATCATCGCCGAGCGCGACAAGGGCACGGCCGTGATCATCGTGTCGACCGAGCTCGACGAGATCTTCGCGCTGTCGGACCGCATCGCGGTCATGTACGACGGCCGCATCGTGGGCACGGTCACCCCCGACATCGCCCGCGAGGACATCGGACTGATGATGGCCGGCGCCCACGGCCCGGCCGAGGCAGCAGAGGCAACCAGATGAGCACCGAAGTGAAGCCGGGCACCACCCCGGAGCCGGAGAAGACGGCCCCCGAGCCGGCGCCCGCGAAGCGGCGGCCGCTCAACGCCGACGACTGGCTGCCCACCGTCAAGACGACCCTGGCCGCGATCGTGCTGGCGCTGCTCATCGGTGCCGTGCTGATCGCCTTCTCCAGCCAGGACGTCCTCGAGACGCTGCCGTACTTCTTCTCCTACCCGTGGGACTTCTTCTCCGAGGCCGCCCACGCCGTCGGTGAGTCCTACTGGGCGCTGCTGACCGGCTCGGTCGGCTCGGCGCACGCGATCTCGACGACGCTGGTGCGCTCGGCGCCGCTGATCTGCGCCGGGCTCGGCGTGACGCTCGCGTTCCGCGCCGGCCTCTTCAACATCGGTGCTCAGGGTCAGCTGATCCTGGGTGCGCTGGCCGCGGGCTACGTCGGGTTCACCTGGAACCTGCCCCCGGGCCTCCACCTGCTGGTCGCGCTGGTCGCGGGCATCATCGGGGGTGCCGTGTGGGGCGGGATCGCGGGCGTGCTGAAGGCCCGCACCGGCGCCCACGAGGTGATCACCACGATCATGATGAACTACCTCGCCGCGGCGCTGCTGATCTACTGCCTGGGCAAGAACGCCTTCCAGCGCCCCGGCAGCGACAACACCCAGTCGCCGCCCGTCGACGACTCCGCGACGTTCCCGACGATCGGCAGCCTGCACCTCGGCGTGATCGTCGCCTTCCTGGCCGCCGCCCTGGTCTGGTGGATCCTCAACCGGTCCACGCTGGGCTTCGAGATGCGTGCGGTCGGCGCCAACGCCGACGCGTCCCGCACCGCGGGCATGAACGTCCCGGCCGTGTACACGACCGCCATGATCATCGCCGGCGGCCTGGCCGGCCTCGCCGCCACCATGGGCATCCTGGGCCACCACGACTCGTTGAGCCCGACCATGGCCGGCACCATCGGCTTCGACGCCATCACCGTCGCCCTGCTCGGCCGGGCGACGCCGCTGGGCACCGTGTTCGCGGGCCTGCTGTTCGGCGCCCTGAGCGTCGGCGGCGTGGCCATGCAGGCGAGCGCCGCGGCCACCCCCAAGGAGCTGACCCAGATCCTCCAGGCGCTGATCGTGCTCTTCGTGGCCGCGCCCGCGCTGGTGCAGGGGCTCATGCGCATCAAGACCTCCGAGGAGAACAAGACCGTGATGGCGAAGGGATGGGGCGGATGAGCGCCGCAGTCGTGACCGAGGCCGACCAGGTCGACGTCGTAGCGGTCCGGGACCGGGCCGACGTGCGCCGCCAGGTCAAGCTCGTCGTCGTCTTCGCGATCGTGGCGCTGCTGCTGCTGTGGTTCGCCCTCGACATTGAGAACCCGACCGTCAAGTACATCACCGGCGAGCGGGTGACCGCCGACGACCGCGGCACGGAGGTCAACGGCCTCAACATCGTGTGGGCCTGCTTCGGGGTGGCCCTGCTTGGCCTGGTCGCGGCGGCCGTCAACAAGGTCCCGCGGGGCGTGGTGGGCACGATCGCCTCCATCCTGGTCGGCGTCGCGTTCTTCGTCGGCTTCATCGTGTGGTCCTACGCCGACCAGACGACCCTGGTGATCGCGAACCCGCTGCCGGGCACCGTCAAGCTCGCGACCCCGCTGGTGTTCGGCGCGCTCGCCGGCTGCCTGTGCGAGCGGGCCGGTGTCATCAACATCGCCATCGAGGGCCAGTTCCTGACCGGTGCCTTCTTCGCGTCGGTGGCCTCCAGCGCCTTCTACAGCGCCGAGATGGGACTCGTGGGCGGCATCCTCGCCGGCGTCGCCATCGCCTCGCTGCTCGCGGTCTTCGCGATGCGCTACCAGGTCAACCAGGTCGTCCTCGGTGTCGTGCTGATCGCCCTCGCGACCGGCCTCACGAGCTTCCTGCTGAGCCAGATCCCCGACGACCCCGACATCAAGGCCTACCTGAACGAGCCGCTGATCCTGGCGCCGATCAGCATCCCCGGGCTGGCCGACATCCCCGTCATCGGACCCACGCTGTTCAACCAGACGCTGCTGGTCTACATCATGTACGTCTCGGTCGTCTTCGTGACCGTGCTGCTCTTCCAGACCAAGTGGGGCCTGCGGGTCCGCTCGGTCGGCGAGCACCCGATGGCCGCGGACACGGTCGGCATCAAGGTCAACCGGGTGCGGTGGCAGGCGGTCCTGCTGGGCGGCGTGTTCGCGGGCCTCGGTGGCGCGTGGTTCACCGTCGGCTCGACCGGCTCCTTCGACCAGGACGCCTCGGCCGGCAACGGCTTCATCGCGCTGGCCGCGGTGATCATGGGCCGCTGGCACCCGGTCTGGGCGTCGCTCTCCGCGCTGTTCTTCGGCTTCATGTGGACCCTGCAGAGCCAGCTGGCCTTCCTCGGCAAGATCCCGCCGGAGCTGCTGCGCGCCTCGCCGTACCTCGCCACGATCATCGCGGTCGCCGGCTTCGTCGGTCGGGTCCGCCCGCCGGCCGCCGACGGCGAGCCGTACACGAAGAACTGATCCCGGGAGAGCTGATCGTGACCGACGCACCGGCCGTCGACTGGGAGTCCCTGCGTGACGCGGCCGTCGAGGTGGCCGCCCACGCCTACGCGCCGTACAGCCGCTTCCACGTCGGCGCCGCCGCACTCGCGGACGACGGCCGGATGCTGGTCGGCTGCAACGTCGAGAACGCGGCGTACGGCGTGGTGCTGTGCGCCGAGTGCGGGGTCGTCTCGCAGCTGCACGCGACCGGCGGCGGGCGGCTGACGCACTTCGTGTGCGTCAACGGCGACGGCGAGGTGATCATGCCGTGCGGTCGCTGCCGCCAGCTCCTCTTCGAGCAGGGCGGCAACGAGCTGGTGCTGATGACGCCGCGCGGCCTCCGCACGATGGCCGAGGTGCTGCCCCAGGCGTTCGGCCCCGACGACCTCCACTGACCTGAACGGAACGGAAGGACTGCAATGGCGCAGCACGACGCCGTCGAGGTGATCTCTGCCAAGAGGGACCGGGCCGAGCTCAGCGACAGCCAGATCGACTGGGTGATCGACGCCTACACCAGGGGCGCGGTCGACGACGCCCAGATGTCCGCGCTGGCGATGGCGATCCTGCTCAACGGCATGAACCGTCGCGAGATCGCCCGCTGGACCGCGGCGATGATCGCCTCCGGCGAGAGGATGGACTTCTCCACGCTCTCGCGGCCCACCGCCGACAAGCACTCGACCGGCGGCGTCGGCGACAAGATCACGCTGCCGCTCGCGCCGCTCGTCGCGGCGTGCGGCGTGGCCGTGCCGCAGCTCTCGGGCCGCGGGCTCGGGCACACCGGCGGCACCCTGGACAAGCTGGAGTCGATCCCGGGCTGGCGGGCGGCGCTGTCGAACGACGAGATGTTCGCGCAACTGGAGACGGTCGGCGCGGTCATCTGCGCCGCCGGCGACGGGCTCGCCCCCGCCGACAAGAAGCTGTACGCGCTGCGCGACGTGACCGGCACCGTGGAGGCGATCCCGCTGATCGCCTCCTCGATCATGTCCAAGAAGATCGCCGAGGGCACCGGCTCGCTGGTCCTCGACGTCAAGGTCGGCACCGGCGCCTTCATGAAGGACGTCGACCGGGCCCGGGAGCTGGCGAGCACCATGGTGGGTCTCGGCACCGACGCCGGCGTGCGCACGGTCGCCCTGCTGACCGACATGTCCACGCCGCTCGGCCTGACCGCCGGCAACGCGATCGAGGTCGCCGAGTCGGTGGAGGTGCTGGCCGGTGGTGGTCCCGCGGACGTGGTCGAGCTGACCCTCGCGCTGGCCCGCGAGATGCTCGCCGGTGCCGGTGTCACCGACGTGGACCCGGCCGACAAGCTGGCCGACGGCTCGGCGATGGACGTGTGGAAGAAGATGGTCCGCGCCCAGGACGGCGACCCGGACGCGCCGATGCGCGAGGCGCGCGAGAAGCACGTCGTCGCGGCTCCGGCCTCGGGCGTGCTGACCCGGCTGGACGCGATGGCGGTCGGGATGGCGGCGTGGCGCCTCGGCGCCGGCCGCGCCAAGGCGGGCGACGCCGTCCAGGACGGCGCCGGCGTCGTCTGGCACGCCCGGCCGGGGGACGAGGTGACCGCGGGGACGCCGCTGTTCACGCTGCTCACCGACGAGCCGGAGCGGTTCGACCGGGCGCTGGCCTCGCTCGAGGGCGGCTACGACATCGCCGCCGACGGCGCGTCGTTCCGGCCCTCGCCGCTGGTCATCGACCGCATCTCCTGACCCGCCCCGGCTGGTCAGGGCAGCAGCAGGACCAGGAACTCGGCGACGAGGGCGGGCCTCGGCTCGCCCTCGATCTCCACGACGTAGCTCATCGTCACCTGCTTGCCGGCGGGGACGTCGGTCACCGCGGTGAACGTGCAGGTGGCCCGGAGGTGCGACCCGACCGGGACCGGGGTGGGGAAGCGGACCTTGTTCAGCCCGTAGTTGAGCTTGGCGCCCGGCGTGCGCAGGTCGAAGATCTGGCTGCCGAACAGCGGGAGCAGCGACAGCGTGAGGTAGCCGTGGGCGATGGTGCCGCCGAACGGGCCGGACTTCGCGCGCTCGACGTCGACGTGGATCCACTGGAAGTCGTCGGTCGCCTCGGCGAACCTGTTCACCCGCTCCTGGTCGATCGTCACCCAGTCGCTGGTGCCGATCTCCTCGCCGGCCGCCGCCGCGACCTCGTCCAGGGTGGTGAAGACGCGCATGTCTGCCTCCGTCGGTTCGGCGCTCTGATGATTGGATGACGCCATGACTGCCGCCTCCGCCACGGAACCTACCGTCCTCACCCGCGACCAGGTGCTCCGGGCGCCGAAGGTCCTGCTCCACGACCACCTCGACGGTGGGCTGCGGCCCGCGACGGTGCTGGAGCTGGCGCGGGAGATCGGTCACGAGCTCCCGGCCGACGACGCGGAGTCGCTGGGGCGGTGGTTCGCCGAGGCGGCGGACTCCGGCTCCCTGGAGCGCTACCTGGAGACCTTCGACCACACGGTGGCGGTGATGCAGACCGGTGCCGCCCTGACGCGGGTCGCGCGCGAGTGCGTCGAGGACCTCGCGGCCGACGGCGTCGTGTACGCCGAGGTCCGCTACGCGCCCGAGCAGCACGTGACGCAGGGGCTGACCCTCGACGAGGTGGTCGCGGCCGTGCAGGAGGGCTTCGACCAGGGCGTGGCGGCCACCGGTGGCCGCATCGTGGTGCGCCAGCTGCTGACCGCGATGCGGCACGCCGCCCGGTCGATGGAGATCGCCCAGCTCGCCGTCTCGTGGCGCGACCGGGGCGTGGCCGGTTTCGACATCGCGGGCGCGGAGGCGGGCTACCCGCCCACCCGGCACCTCGACGCCTTCGAGTACCTCCAGCGGGAGAACGCCCACTTCACCATCCACGCCGGCGAGGCGTTCGGCCTGCCGTCGATCTGGCAGGCCATCCAGTGGTGCGGCGCCGACCGGCTGGGCCACGGGGTCCGGATCATCGACGACATCACCGTGCACGACGACGGCAGCGTGGAGCTCGGCCGGCTCGCGGCGTACGTCCGCGACAAGCGGATCCCGCTCGAGCTCTGCCCCGCCTCGAACATCCAGACCGGCGCGGCGACGTCGATCGCGGAGCACCCGATCGGGCTGCTGACCCGGCTGCGCTTCCGGGTCACGGTCAACACCGACAACCGGCTGATGAGCCGCACCTCCATGACCGACGAGATGTGGTCGCTGGTGCAGGCCTTCGGCTACGGGCTCGACGACCTGCGCTGGTTCACCATCAACGCGATGAAGTCGGCGTTCCTGCCCTTCGACGAGCGGCTGGCCATCATCGACCAGGTCATCAAGCCGGAGTACGCCGCGCTCGCGGCTCGACGCTGAACCAGGGCGTCGCCCAGCCGCCGAGGTCGAGGGGGCCCGACGCGAGCGCGCTGCGGCTCACGGCGACCAGCCGACCCGACGCGGGCTCGTAGACCGCCAGCCCGTCACCCTCGCGGCCCACGACCAGGACCACGTGGCGAGGGAGCCACCGGCTGCCCACGTAGACCACGACCGGCCTGCCACCGGCGGCGAGATCGAGGACCCGGTCCGCCGTCGCGGCCCGCCCGGTGCGCGCCCACCGGGCGCGGTGACGGCTGCCGGTGAGGGCGGCGAGGTGGCGGGCGACCGCCCAGGGCGGGGTGCCGAGGGCGCGTGGCCAGGGGAGCTGCAGCCGTCCTCGGGCGTCGAGGCCGGAGGTGAGCCGGCGGTGCAGCGCCAGCACCTCGGCCGCGAACGAGCCGCGACCGAGGACGGACCCGGCGTAGGGCGAGTCACCGAGCATCCGCGCCACCACGAGCGAGGCCGCGCCGCAGGAACGCCGGTCGGGCTGGGGGAGGGCCCGGCGGAAAACCTCGCCGGAGCCGTGGGAGCCGCCGGGCTCAGTCACTCGCCGGCTCGGTCTGGTGCAGGCTCCCGATCGCGCGGAACGCCTGGTCCGGCGTCACGGGCAGGCAGCCGCGCTCGACCGCACGGGCCACGACCCGCTGCTGGTCGCGCATCAGGGCGAGACCGCGCCGCACCAGCACGAGCGGGGGCTTGCGGCGCTCGCGCAGGTCCCGCGTCAGGCGTCGCCAGAAGGTCTTCACCGGGTGCTGGCGCACGCAGTACGCCGCCGCGAGCAGGTCGGCCTCGCGGCAGGACGGGACGACGTGCTGGGCGAAGATGCCCTCGGCGACGAAGAGGCCGTGCTCCCCGAGCTCGAGCTCGGTCCAGCCGCACCGCCCGTCGCGGGCGATCTCGTAGACCGGGACCTCGGCGCGGCCCTCCCGGCAGAGCCGGTCGAGGGTGGCCAGGGCGTCGTCGTGCAGCCAGGAGTCGGGGTGGTCCCAGTCGACGAGTCCGGCGTTCGCGCCCGAGGCGATGCGGGGGAGCGACGGGTCGTCGCCGTTCTTGTAGAAGTCGTCCAGCCGGAGCACCGGCAGGCCGAGTCGCTCGGCGAGCCTGGACTTGCCGGCCCCGGAGGGGCCGGCAAGCACGATCACACGGGCACGCACCGTCGGGTCACACGCCGATGGGGTGCCAGACCGTCTTGGTCTCCAGGAACGCCGTCATCGGCTCCAGGCCGGGGTCCTGGGTCCAGTCGGGCTCGGCGGCCGGGGCCCGGCGTACCCGCTTGAGGTTGTCGGCCGCAGCCACCTCGAGCGAGGTCGCGAGCTCGGCGTCACCGGCGATGCCGGTGAGGTCGAGGGCGTTGACGTCCATGTGCGAGGCGAGCCACGGGGCCACCGTCGCGGCGGACCCGGTCAGGATGTTGACCACGCCGCCGGGCAGGTCGGACGTCGCGAGGACCTCCGAGAACGTCACGGCGGGCAGCGGACGCTCGTAGGACGACACCACGACCACGGTGTTGCCGGTGACGATCGCCGGGGCGACCACGCTGACCAGGCCGAGCAGGCTCGACTGCTGGGGGGCGAGGACCGCGACCACGCCGGTCGGCTCGGGCGTCGAGAGGTTGAAGAACGGCCCGGCGACGGGGTTGGCGCCGCCGACGACCTGGGTGATCTTGTCGGCCCAACCGGCGTACCAGACCAGGCGGTCGATGGCCTCGTCGAGGACCTTCTCGGCCTTGGCGGAGGAGAGTCCCTCGGACTGCACCACGGCCTGCACGAACTGCGGGCGGCGGTCCTCCATGACCTCGGCGACGCGGTAGAGGATCTGCGCACGGTTGTAGGCCGTGCGTGCCGACCAGCCGCCGAAGGCCTTGCGGGCCGCGATCACGGCGTCGCGGGCGTCCTTGCGCGAGGCGAGGGCGGCGTTGGCCACGAAGGCTCCGTTCGAGTCGTTCACGACGTAGGAGTAGCCCGACTCGGAGCGCGGGAAGGCACCGCCGATGAAGAGCTTGTAGGTCTTGCGCACGTCGATGCGGCTCACTTCACGCCACCCTTCAGGTATGCCTCGAGGCCGTGCCGGCCACCCTCGCGTCCGTAGCCCGACTCCTTGTAGCCGCCGAAGGGGCTGGTGGGGTCGAACTTGTTGAACGTGTTGGCCCACACCACGCCGGCGCGCAGCTGGTTGGCCATGTGCAGGATGCGGGACCCCTTGTCGGTCCACACGCCGGCCGAGAGGCCGTACGGCGTGTTGTTGGCCTTCTCGACGGCCTCGGAGGGGGTGCGGAAGGTCAGCACCGAGAGCACGGGGCCGAAGATCTCCTCGCGGGCGATCCGGTGGGCCTGGGTGACACCGGTGAAGATCGTCGGGGCGAACCAGAAGCCGGTGGTGGGCAGCTCGCAGGCGGGCGACCAGCGCCCGGCACCCTCGGCCTCGCCGATGTCGGAGAGCTCCTTGATCCGGGCGAGCTGCTCGGCGGAGTTGATGGCGCCGACGTCGGTGTTCTTGTCGAGGGGGTCGCCCACGCGCAGCGTGGACATGCGGCGCTTGAGGCGGTCGAGGACCTCCTCGGCCACCGACTCCTGCACGAGGAGGCGGGAGCCGGCGCAGCAGACGTGGCCCTGGTTGAAGAAGATGCCGTTGACGATGCCCTCGACGGCCTGGTCGATCGGGGCGTCGTCGAAGACGATGTTGGCCGCCTTGCCGCCCAGCTCGAGGGTGACCTTCTTGTCGGTGCCGGCGACGGCCTTGGCGATCGCGCGGCCGACCTCGGTGGAGCCGGTGAACGCGACCTTGTCCACGCCCGGGTGGGACACGAGCGCACGGCCGGTGTCACCGGCGCCAGTGACGATGTTGACGACACCCGCGGGCAGGTCGGCCTGCTGGCAGATCTCGGCGAAGAGCAGCGCGGTCAGGGGCGTGGTCTCGGCCGGCTTGAGCACGACGGTGTTGCCGCAGGCCAGGGCGGGCGCGATCTTCCACGCCAGCATCAGCAGCGGGAAGTTCCAGGGGATGACCTGGCCGGCGACGCCGAGCGGGGTGCTGCCGAAGCCGGAGTACTCGAGCTTGTCGGCCCAGCCGGCGTAGTAGAAGAAGTGGGCGGCGACGGTCGGGATGTCGACGTCGCGCGACTCCTTGATCGGCTTGCCGTTGTCGAGCGACTCCAGGACGGCGAGCTCGCGCCCGCGCTCCTGGATGATCCGCGCGATCCGGTAGAGGTACTTGGCGCGCTCGCGGCCGGGCATCCGGCCCCAGACCCGGTCGTAGGCCTTGCGGGCGGCCTTGACCGCCTTCTCCACGTCGGCGTCGCTGGCCTCGGCGACCTCGGCCAGCACCTCCTCGGTGGCGGGGCTGATCGTCTTGAAGGCCGTCCCGTGGCCGTCGACGAACTCACCGTCGATGAACAGGCCGTATGACGGCTTGATGTCGACGATGCTGCGCGACTCGGGGGCGGGGGCGTACTCGAAGGGGCTCGTCATGGGGATCAGTCCAGCGTGAAGTAGTCGGGACCGGAGTAGCGGCCGGTCTGCATCTTGGTGCGCTGCATGAGCAGGTCGTTGAGCAGCGTGGAGGCGCCGAAGCGGAACCAGTCGGGGTCGAGCCAGTCCTGGCCGGCGACCTCGTTGACCATCACGAGGTACTTGATGGCGTCCTTGGTGGTGCGGATGCCGCCCGCGGGCTTCACCCCGACCATCTGGCCGGTCTGCTCGCGGAAGTCACGGACCGCCTCGAGCATGATCATCGTGACCGGCGGCGTCGCCGCCGGCTGGACCTTGCCGGTGGAGGTCTTGATGAAGTGAGCGCCGGCCATCATCGCCAGCCAGCTGGCCCGGCGGACGTTGTCGTAGGTCTGCAGCTCGCCGGTCTCGAAGATCACCTTGAGGTGGGCGCTGCCGCAGGCCTCGCGCACGGCCACGATCTCGTCGTACACGTCCTTGTAGCGCCCGGACAGGAAGGCGCCACGGTCGATGACCATGTCGATCTCGTCGGCGCCGGCCTCCACCGCGTCCCGGGTGTCGGCGAGCTTGATGTCGAGGGCCGCGCGGCCGCTCGGGAACGCCGTGGCCACCGCGGCGACGTTGACGCCGCTGTCGCCGAGGACCTCCTTGGCGGTCGCCACCATGTCGGGGTAGACGCAGACCGCCGCGGTCATCGGGCAGGTCGGGTCGGCCGGGTCGGGGTGCATCGCCTTGGCGGCCAGAGCCCGCACCTTGCCGTGGGTGTCCTGGCCCTCGAGCGTGGTGAGGTCGACCATCCGGATCGCGAGGTCGATCGCGAACTCCTTGGCGGTGGTCTTGATCGAGCGGGTGCCGAGAGAGGCCGCACGGGCCTCCGCGCCGACCTGGTCGACCCCGGGCAGGCCGTGCAGGAACCGCTGGAGGGACGCGTTCGTTCTCGTGATGTCGGAGAAGTCGGCGGACACCACCGGGGCACCGGTTGCACTCGACCCCTGGCCCGTGGGCATGGCAGTGGTGGGGGAGCTTGTCACCGACCCAGCATAGAGTTGGTGTGCCGGTGTGCGGCAATCGAGGTGAGGAGCACGAAGGTGGTCGACCCGCAGGGTCAGACGAGCGTGGACGAGACCGTCGAGCGGTTCCACGCGACGAGCGGGAAGATCCCCGGAGTGATCGCGATCGGCGTCGCCGCCGTGGTGATCGTGTTCAGCGTGGTCGAGCGCGACCGCGGCTTCCCGCTGCCCATCGTCCTCGGTGCGGTCGCGTTCGGCATCCTCGCCTGGGCCGCCCTGATCAGGCCCCGCGTCTGGGCGACCCGGGAGCACCTGGTGATGCGCAACATGCTGCACACCGCGTGGGTCCCGCTGGCCGCGATCGAGCAGGTGGCGGTGCGCCAGGTGCTCGCGGTGAGCGCGGGGGACCGTCGCTTCGTCTCGCCCGCCATCGGCCGCACCCTGCGGCAGACCGTGAAGAACAACCGGGCCGTCAAGCCGGAGAGGGCCATCGAGTCCTACCCCGTCTTCGTCGAGGAGCGGATCCTCCAGCTCGCCGACGACGCGCGCACCCAGCACGGCGTACGCCGCTTCTCCGAGGAGCAGGCCGCCCTGGCCGTCGGTGCCCGCAAGGCGTGGGCCTGGCCCGAGATCGCCGGTCTGGTGGTCTTCCTCGGCGGCGCCGTGGTGACGATGCTGGTGCGCTGAGCCCGCCCGGTCGGGCTCAGATCCCCGCGGCGGCCTTGATGTCCGCGCGCAGCGCGTCGAGCCGGCCCGCGGCCGAGATCCGCGCCGCGGTGACGCCGTCCTCGGGGTTCACCGGCACCACGACCTCGAGGTAGCACTTCAGCTTGGGCTCGGTGCCGCTCGGGCGCACGATGACGCGGCCGCCCTCGGCGAGGCGGTAGCGCAGCCCCTCGGTGGGCGGCAGCTCGGCCGAGCCCTGCGACAGGTCGTCGACCTCGACCACGGCGAGGCCGCCGAGCGAGGTCGGCGGCGTGCTGCGCAGCCGCTGCATGGCGGCACCGATCTCGGCGAGGTCGGTGACCCGGACCGAGAGCTGGTCGGTGGCGTGCAGGCCGTGCTCGGCGGCGATGTCGTCGAGCAGGTCGGTGAGGGTGCGGCCCTCGGCCTTGGCGCCCGCCGCGAGCTCGCAGAGCAGCAGCAGTGCCGAGACGCCGTCCTTGTCCTTGACGTGCTCGGGGTCGACGCAGTAGCCGAGCGCCTCCTCGTAGCCGAAGGCCAGGCCGTCGACGCGACCGATCCACTTGAAGCCGGTCAGCGTCTCGGCGTAGGGCTGGCCCGCCGCGGCGGCCATCCGGCCGAGCAGTGACGAGGAGACGATCGAGGTGGCGTAGGTGCCCTGCTTGCCGGAGGTGAGCAGGTGGGAGGCCAGCAGCGCGCCGACCTCGTCGCCGCGCAGCATCCGCCAGCCGTGGGGTCCCCGGACGGCCGCGGCGCAGCGGTCGGCGTCGGGGTCGTTGGCGACCACCAGATCGGCTCCGGACTCCTCCGCGAGGGCCATGGCGAGGTCCATCGCGCCCGGCTCCTCGGGGTTGGGGAACGAGACGGTGGGGAAGTCGGGGTCGGGCTGCTCCTGCTGGCTGACGATGCGCGGCGCCGCGAAGCCAGCGGTCTCGAGGACCTGGGCGACCGAGGTGCCGCCGACTCCGTGCAGGGGCGTGTAGACGATGTCGAGGTCGCGCGGTCCGTCGCCGGCGAGGCCGGCCACGGTGTCGAGGTAGCGGTCGATGATGTGCTCGTCGAGCACCGTGCCCGCGTTGCCCCGGGGCAGGTCGGCGAGCGCGCCCACCGCCTCGATGCGGGCGGCGATCTCGGCGTCGGCGGGCGGCACGATCTGGCTGCCGTCGCCGAGGTAGACCTTGTAGCCGTTGTCCTGCGGCGGGTTGTGGCTGGCGGTGACCATCACGCCGGCGACGCAGCCGAGCTCCCGGATCGCGAACGCGAGCAGCGGGGTGGGCAGCGGGCGGGGGAGCACGTAGGCCTTGAGACCGGCCCCGGTCATCACCTCGGCGGTGTCGCGGGCGAAGACGTCGGAGTTGTGCCGGGCGTCGTACCCGATCACGACGCTGCCCTCGCGGCCGGCGCCGTTGTCCTTGAGGTAGGCGGCGAGGCCGGCGGCCGCGCGGGTGACGACGACGCGGTTCATCCGGTTCGGCCCGGCGCCCAGCGCGCCGCGCAGGCCGGCCGTGCCGAACTCGAGGGTCCCGTCGAAGCGGTCGGCCAGGTCGGCGGCGTCGGCGCCGCCGGCGACGGCCTCGACGATCTGCTCGAGCTCGGCGCGGGTCTGCTCGTCGGGGTCCTCCGCGGCCCAAGCGCGGGCGCGGTCGAGCAAGGAAGCCACGTCAGGGGTCGTCATGAGCGGCACGCTACTGCGGCGCGCAGGGTCGGTGCGATTCGGCATCGCAGCGGCGGTCGCGACCTGTGAGCCCGGCGAGCGGGGAGGTCATCCAGCGGGGGAGGTCGGCGAGCGGGGGAGGTCGTGGTCAGCTCCGGTGCGTCCCTCCCGCGGGGCTCCGGCCTGCACCCCGACGACCGGAAGTCGTGTGCCCCTGTGGTCGGAGGTGAGCATGCCGAGAGCCCGAGCCGCCTGGTCCTGCTGGCGGTCGGGTCCCGGTCCGGGTCGTGCGGGTGCTCAGTTGGTGTCGAGGCGGATGGTGCCGTGGGGGGTGACGAGGTAGCTGCGGCCGTGGGGGCCGTGCCACTCGTAGCTGCCGTCGGGTCTGCGTCGGTAGCGCCAGCGGCCACTGGTCTTGCAGCGGTGATGTCGCCGGCACAAGGGGGCGAGCCGGTCGGGGGCGGTCTGGCCGGGTGGTCCGCCGTCGTCGATCGGGACGTAGGGGTCGATGTGGTCGAGGTCAGCCCGTCGGGCGTCGACGGCGCACCAGGGGAAGACGCAGTGCCCGTCGCGGAGGATGACCAGCTCGGCCATCCAGGGTGGCGGGTCGTGCTGGTCGACCGCCACCGTCGAGGTGAGGTCGATGACGGGCTGGACGGTCACCCTCGAGCGGCCCACCCAGTCCTTGATCAGGTCGAGGGTGGCGGGGCCGAGCCGCTCGACGGTGCCGGTCACCGTCCCGCTGGTGCCGGGCTCGGTGGTGGTGCAGCTGGTGGCGAGGTCGGCCAGGGAGAGGTGGAGGTAGAGCCGGGTCCTGGGCGGCCGCGGCTTCACCGACACGGCAGTGGGTGCGGCCGCAAGGGTGGGTGTGGGCTGATCTGGGCTCTGTCCGGTGACGGAGAGGAGGTCGAGGGTGGCCTGCTGGGTGGCGATCACGCCGAGGGCTTTGGCCTTGCGGATCTCGAGGTCGTCGGTGTCGCCCATGGCCTTGAGCTGGGCGGCCTGGTCGCAGACGAGGTCGTGGAAGGCGGTGAGGTCGAGGGTGTCGCCGGCGACGTCGAGGTAGCTGGTGCCGTCGAACCGGCCGGGCTGGTCGTGCCGCAGGGTGACGTGCCAGCCGTTGCGGCCTTTCTTCTCCTGCTGGGCGATCAGGTCGGGGTCGAACGTGGCGATCGCGTGCGCCACGGTGGTCTCGACCGCCTTCCACCCGCACGAGGACAACCTCGGGGCGAGCTGCTCGTCCACGTACGCGGCTCCGGCCTTGGAGAGCCGGTGGGTGGCCTGGGCGACCTGCCGCGCCCGATGGGGTTCCACGTTGAGCTGCTGGACCAGCCGCCAGATGCGGGGCAGCCGGAACTGCAGGTCCAGGGCGTCGGCGATCAGCGCCATCCCCGCGGTCGTGGAGATCCCCAGCGTCGCGGCGACCGGCTCCGGCGCGAACGCCGCCACCGCCGGCGTGCCGTCCCCGCCCAGCGACTCATCGGTGAGCAGCACGCTCGGGCCGCCCCAGGTCGCCACCCCGGTGTCCGCGGTGGCGGGGTGCAGCACCGCCCACTGCAGGGCCAGCCGGAGCTTGCCGCGCTCCTCGGCACGGGCGCCCTGCCGGCGGATCTCGAGGAGCTCGAGCACGCCGTCCGCGTCGAGGTCCTCGACCTCGACCGGGTCCCAGTTGGCGTCTGTTTCGAACATGTGTCCATCGTCTCATCGACCACCGACACCCACCCCCCGAAAAGGGCCCGGTCCGGGGGGTCTGGGGAAATCCGAAAGTAAAACTTCAGGGCTGGCCGCTGGGCCACGGCTCTACCTTGGGGTCAGGGGCTGACTGACTCTCGCTCCTGGACAACCGGCGGCTGCCGCCGCAGACCGGAAAGCCGGGTAAGGACCCGCGCCCCGGCGTACCCGCCTCGTCGCTGTCAAGGACGGCCCCCCAGACGCGGCCCGCAGGACTGACGCCGTGCTCGAGGAGCTGGGCTCCGTCGTCATGCGGTACGAGGGCCCGTGCCCGACGACCGGCGGTGCTCACCGCGGGTCGGCAAGCCGGGGACCGGCGCCGAGCGCGGCGTACCTCTCCCCGTGGCTGCCGAGACCGCAACCACCCACCCCCGCAGGCGGGTGGCCGGGTCGGGCGACGACCCGTGGCTGCGGTGCCTCTTGCTTCTTCGCCGGCACCCGCTGCTCGACCACCGCAGCTCAGGAGACGCAGAACTCGTTGCCCTCAGGATCGAGCATCGTGACGAAGTAGTGGTCCGTGACGGTGGAGTCGAAGTCGTCCGGGAAGCGGCGCAGGACGGAGGCGCCCGCCTCGATGAGCTCCGCCACCGCGGCCTCCACCGCCGTGCGTCGCTGCTCGAGCGGGATGCTCCGGTCGCGGCCGGAGGGGTAGACGTCGAAGTGGAAGCGGTTCTTGACCGTCTTGCGCTCGGGCACGACCTGGAACCAGATCGTGGGCCCCTCGCCCTTCGGGTCGCAGATGCGGTCGGACCCGTCACCGGTGGGGTCCAGCTCGTCCTCGGGCACGCCGACCGAGCGGTACCAGTCGTTCCAGGTGGCGTGGCCCTCGGGCGGCGGCTGGACGACGTACCCCAGGGCAGGGCCCCAGAACCGCACCATGACGCTCGGGTCGGTGCAGTCGATCGTCAGCTGCCAGGTCGTCACCGCTCAGTCCTTCGCGACATCGGGCCCCGCATCGCCAGTGGCCTCAGTGCCCCCGGTGTTGTCGACCTCGGCGTTCTCGGGGCGGTTCTCGGGGGCGAGGCGGCGCTCGCGCTCGGCCTCGATCTCGGCGACCTCCTCGTCGGAGGGCTTCATCTCGCGGAAGACCTCGCTGGGGTCGGCGCTGCCGGCGCTGCCCTCCTGCTCGCCGTCGGCGTTCATCTCCTCGAACTCACGCACGGTCGGCAGCTCGGCGTCGTTGTTGTCCACCTCCGCGTTCTCGGGGCGGTTCTCCGGGGCGAGGCGGCGCTCGCGCTCGGCCTCGATCTCCTCGATCTCCGACTGCGGCGGCCGTTCCTCGAGCGTCTCGCTCGCGTCGCGCTGCTGCTGCTCCTGGCGTGTCTCGCCCACTGCGACCTCCCTCGTAGGGTCGAGGTCACCCTGCCACGACGCGGCCGCCGCGTCAGGCCCCGAAAGGGTGGCGGGCGGCCGCGTCGAGGATCCGGGTCAGGAGTCGATGTGGCTCATGTCGCCGTACCGCTCCCCGGCCACCGCGTCCCGCGGGATGGCGTCCTCCAGCGCCTTGAGGTCGTCGTCGGAGAGCTCCACCGAGGCTGCTCCCACGTTCTCCTCGAGGTACTTCACGCGCTTGGTCCCCGGGATGGGCGCCACGTCCTCACCCTGGGCCAGCACCCAGGCGAGCGCGAGCTGGCCGGGCGTGCAGCCCTTCTGGTCGGCGATCTCGCGGATCCTGGCGACCAGGGCGAGGTTGGTGTCGAGGTTGTCGCCGCTGAAGCGGGGGAAGTACGCCGTCCGGCGCGAGTCGTCCGCGGCGAGCGACCCGGGGTCGGTGATGGCACCGGTCAGGATGCCCCGCCCGAGAGGGGAGTAGGGGACCAGGCCGATGCCGAGCTCGCGGATCGTCGGGAGGATCTCGTCCTCCAGGTCGCGGGTGAACAGGGAGTACTCCGTCTGCAGGGCGGTGATCGGGTGCGTCGCGTGCGCCTTGCGGATGTTCGTGGCCGAGGCCTCGGAGAGCCCGAGGTGCCGCACCTTGCCGGCCGCGACGAGCTCGGCCATCGCGCCGACGGTCTCCTCGATCGGGACGCTGCGGTCCACCCGGTGCTGGTAGTAGAGGTCGATGTGGTCGACCCCGAGCCGCTGGAGCGAGGCGTCGCACGCGGCGCGGACGTACTCCGGCCGGCCGTTGATGCCGACACGGGTGCCGTCGGGCTTGCGCTCGTTGCCGAACTTGGTGGCGAGCTGGACCTGGTCGCGCCGCCCGGCGATCGCCTTGCCGACCAGCTGCTCGTTGGTGAACGGGCCGTACATGTCGGCGGTGTCGAAGAAGGTCACGCCGAGGTCGAGGGCGCGGTGGATGGTGTCCACGCCCTGCTGCTCGTCGCCGGTTCCGTAGAACTCCGACATGCCCATGCAGCCGAGGCCGAGGGCGGAGACGCTGAGGGGGAGGTCGTTCCGAGAGTGCGCTGCTGAAGGGTCATGCCCCCACTCAACTGGTTGGAGTGCGCTCCAGGTCAAGCGTGGGCTGTGCGGCGTGCTCCAGCTTGTCGACGTAGATGCCGATCTTGGCGTCGATGGCGCCGAGGTGGTCCTGCACCTCGGCGAGCTGGGCCAGCACCAGCTGGCGGTGCGCGCGCAGGAGGTCCAGCCGCTCGCGCTCGTTGCCGTCGCCCTCGCGGACCAGGTCGGCGTAGCGGCGTACGTCGCGGATCGGCATGCCCGTGGCGCGCAGCCGGGTGATGAGCTGGATCCACCGCAGGTCCAGGTCGGTGTAGCGCCGGTGCCCGGTCGCCGAGCGCCCGACCGGGTGCAGCATCAGTCCGTCGCGCTCGTAGTAGCGCAGGGTGTCGGCGGTGAGGCCGGTGCGCGCCGACGCCTCGGCGATGGACAGGCCAGCGATGGGGCTCATGCGACAAGTCTCCCGCTTGGAGTCCGCTCCAGGTCACGCGGGGTCGTTCACCCGCCGCGGATGAGGACCTCGCCGGGTGGCGCGGCGAGGCTGGAGGCCCCACCCAGGGCAGAGGAGCGCGCCATGGCCGACACGAGGACGAAGCCGGAGCAGACCGGCTGGATGGGCTGGATCCTGTTCGCCGCCACGATGATGCTGATGCTCGGCGTCTTCCACGCCGTGCAGGGGCTGGTGGCGATCTTCCGCGACGAGTACTACGTCGTGGGTCGCAGCGGGCTGACCCTGCACGTCGACTACACCGTGTGGGGTTGGGTCCACCTGGTGCTGGGACTGGTCGTGGCCGGGGCCGGCGCGGGGCTGCTCACCGCGCAGATGTGGGCCCGGGTCGTCGGGGTCCTGGCGGCCGGGGTCAGCGCGGTCGTCAACATGGCGTTCCTGGCGGCGTACCCGTTCTGGTCGGTGGTCGTGATCCTCGTCGACGTCCTGGTGATCTGGGCGATCACGGTGCACGGGCGCGAGATCGCCGCGAACCGCACCTGAGGCCACCGTGGGCTCCGCACGCACCTGGACGGCGGTGCTGTTCGTCGCCGGCTCCGCGTGCTTCCTCGTCGCGCCCCTCCCGAGCTTCCTCGACCTCGTCGGCGAGTCGGTCGACGCCGGGGTGTTCTTCGTGGGGTCGCTGCTGTTCACCTCGGCCGCGACCCTGCAGTGGCTGCCCGGCCGGCCACCCCGCGACCTCGACTGGTGGAGCAGCAGCTGGCAGCTGCTCGGCACCCTGTTCTTCAACGTCACGACCTACCGGGCCCTCCACACGGCGCTCGACTCCACTGACTACGACCGGCTGGTCTGGCGCCCCGACGCCCTCGGGTCGACGTGCTTCCTGGTCTCGGGCGTGCTCGCGTACGTGGCCGTGGCGGGCGCGGGGTGGCACCGCCCGCCCCGGACCACCGCCGGCCGGATGGCGGGCGTCAACCTCGCCGGCTGCGTCCTCTTCGGCGTGTCAGCCGCGGCGGCGTACGTCGTCCCGTCGACCGCCGAGGAGGTGGACGCGGCCGTCGCGAACGCGACCACGTCGCTGGGCGCGCTCGCGTTCCTCGTCGGTGCGCTGCTGTTGCTGAAGAAGGAGCCGGTGCCGGTGTGAGGGTTGCTCAGTGGTGGAAGCCCCCGGCGTGCTCCTCGCTCGGCATCGGGGCGGAGAGGTGGTCGAGGTAGTCCACGGCTGCCCGCAGGTCGCGCAGGAACAGCTCGGCCATGTCGTGGCTGAAGCCGTTGCGCACCACGACCCGCAGGACGGCGAGGTCCTCGCGGTTGGGCGGCATCGTGTACGCCGGCACCAGCCAGCCCTTCTCACGGAGCTTGCGGGAGACGTCGAAGACGTCGTACTTCGTCGTCGCGCTGCTGACCGCGAAGGTGACGACCGGCAGGTCCCGCCCGTCGGACACGAGCTCGAACTCCGGCATCGCGCGCACGGTCTCGGCGACGTGCACCGCCACGTCCTGGCAGGTCTGCTGCACCAGCCGGTAGCCCTCCTTGCCGAGGCGCAGGAACTGGAAGTACTGCAGGACCACCTGGGCGCCCGGCCGCGAGAAGTTCAGCGCGAACGTCGGCATGTCGCCGCCGAGGTAGTTCACGTGGAAGACGAGGTCCTCGGGGAGGTACGCCGCGTCGCGCCACAGCACCCAGCCGATGCCGGGGTAGACGAGCCCGAACTTGTGCCCGGAGGCCTGGATCGAGACCACCCGCTCCAGGCGGAAGTCCCAGACGAGGTCCGGCTGGATGAACGGCGCGATGAAGCCGCCGGACGCGGCGTCGACGTGCACGGGCACCGAGACGCCGGTCTGTTGCTCGTAGGCGTCGAGCTTCGCGCAGATCTCCTGCACCGGCTCGTAGGTGCCGTCCATGGTCGAGCCGAGGACCGCCACCACGCCGATCGTGTTCTCGTCCACGTGGTCCAGCAGCCGGTCCGCGGTCAGGTGGAGGACGTCGCCCTCGAGGGACACGTAGCGCGGCTCGACGTCCCAGTAGTTGGCGAACTTCTCCCAGACGACCTGGACGTTGGCGCCCATCACGATGTTGGGGCGGTCGGTGGGCAGCCCGGCCCGGTGCCGGGCCTGCTGCCAGCGACGCTTCAGCGCGAGCCCGCCGAGCATGCACCCCTCGGAGCTGCCCGTGGTGGACGTCCCGATGCTGTCGGTCGCGTGGGGGGCGTGCCAGAGGTCCCCGAGCATCCGCACGCACCGGGACTCGATCTCGGCGGTCTGCGGGTACTCGTCCTTGTCGACCATGTTCTTGTCGAACGTGTCGGCGTACAGGCGGTCGGCCTCCTCGTCCATCCACGTGGTGACGAAGGTGGCGAGGTTGAACCGGGCGTTCCCGTCGAGGCTCACCTCGTCCAGGACGATCTGGTACGCCGTCTGCGGCAGCATCTCCTGCTTCGGGATCTGGTGCC
Organism: Nocardioides sp. GCM10023255; assembly: GCF_042653125.1. Classification (NCBI taxonomy): domain Bacteria; kingdom Bacillati; phylum Actinomycetota; class Actinomycetes; order Propionibacteriales; family Nocardioidaceae; genus Nocardioides; species Nocardioides sp. GCM10023255. The sequence goes on along the minus strand of NZ_JBHSHU010000003.1, from coordinate 685,500 downwards.
GGGGCACCTCCGTCATCCCCGACCGGGTGAACCGGGGGAGCAGTGTCTGCTCGAGGTCCTCGGGTCGCTTGCTCTTCCACACTCCCATGGCGGCTGCCTCTCAGATGGACGTCCCGTCCACCCTGCGATGCGCCTCCGGGCGAGGCATCCTCCGTCGTGGATGAGTCGCCCCTCCGGGCCGGGCGTGGTCAGCTGCGGTCGAGCGCCGGCCGGTGGAACGCCTCGGTGGCGAACGGGCCGCCCACGTGGGCCGCGTCCGACGCGTCCCCGGCGCGGGCGGGGACCCGGTCGGCGAACTCCTCGGCGTCGTCCTGCGGGACGTAGCCCAGCTGCCGACCGGGCTCGAGGTCCCACCACGCGCGGGTGTTGGCGGAGATGCCGTAGAGCACCGCGAAGCCGGGTGCCGTGGCCGTCAGCGCGGCCTCGACCATGCGCACGCAGTCGTCGTGGGAGAGCCAGGTGGCCAGGTGGCGCACGGTCTCCGGCTCCGGGAGGAACGACCCGATCCGGCAGGCCACGGCGTCGACGCCGTACCGGTCGGCGTACAGGCTGAGCAGCGCCTCGGCGGCGACCTTGCCCACGCCGTAGAAGGTGTCCGGCCGCGGCCGTGCGGCGGCCGTCAGCAGCTCGGTGCGGGGCGTGTGGCCGACGGCGTGGTTGGAGGAGGCGTGGACGATCCGCGTCACGCCGTGCTCGACCATCGCGTCGAGCAGCGCGGCCGTCGTCACCACGTGGGAGGTCAGCGAGTCCGGCAGGCTCGCCTCGTCCGGGTTGCCGGCCAGGTGCACGACGGCGTCGAACCGGTCCTCGGCGAACACGGCCGCGACCGCGTCGGGGTCGGCGCAGTCGATGAGGTGCCAGGGGCCGTCGAAGCCCTCCTCGGGCGGCGGCACGCGGTCGAGGCCGACGAGCTCGTGGCCGCGGTCGGCCAGTCCCACGGAGAGGACCCTGCCGATGATGCCCGCGGCACCGGTCACCAGGACGCGCATCAGATCCTCGGGACGATCCGTCCGAGGAGGTCGCCCATCCGCGACGCGGCGGCACGGCCGGCCTCCAGGACCTCCTCGTGGTTCAGCGGCTCGCCGCTGATCCCCGCGGCCAGGTTTGTCACCAGGCTGATGCCGAGGACCTCCATGCCGGCCTCACGGGCGGCGATGGCCTCCAGGGTGGTGCTCATGCCGGCGAGGTGCCCGCCGATCGCCCGGACCATGCCGATCTCGGCGGGGGTCTCGTAGTGCGGGCCGGGGAACTGCACGTAGACGCCCTCGTCGAGCGACGGATCGACCTCGCGGCACAGCTGGCGCAGCCGGCTGGAGTAGAGGTCGGTGAGGTCGACGAAGTGCGCGCCCTCGATGGGGCTCTTGCCGGTCAGGTTGATGTGGTCGCTGATCAGCACGGGGGTGCCGGGCGTCCAGGTCTCCTTCAGGCCGCCGCAGCCGTTGGTCAGCACGATCGTGCGGCAGCCGGCCGCGGCCGCCGTGCGGACGCCGTGGACGACGGCGCGCACGCCCTTGCCCTCGTAGTAGTGGGTGCGGCTGAGGAAGACCAGGAGGTTCCGGTCACCGGAGCGGACCGAGCGGACCTTGCCCGAGTGGCCGGCCACCGCCGCGGCGGAGAAGCCCGGCAGGTCGGTGGTCGCGATCTCGGCGGTGACCTCGCCGAGGGCGTCCACGGCCGGGAGCCAGCCCGACCCCAGGACGAGGGCGACGTCGTGCTGCTCCACGCCGGTGAGCTCGGCGAGTCGCGTCGCGGCCTCCTGGGCCTGCTGCTGGTAGGTCTGCTGCGTGGTCTGCTGGTCGGTCACAAGCGGCGACTCTAGTGGCGAGCGTGATGCGGTCGGAAACCGCGGACCGGCCCGGACCCGGACCGAAAGGCCGTGGCGCGCCGTCGGTGGCCGTGGGCAGGATGCGGCGCATGATCGATCACTTCGGCATCAACTGCTCCGACGTCCCCGCCTCGGCCGCCTTCTACGACAAGGTCCTCGGGGTGCTCGGCCACTCCCGGCTGATGGACTTCGGGGTCGCCATCGGCTACGGCACCGGCCATCCCGTGTTCTGGATCAGCGAGCAGCCCGCCGAGGGCCCCGCGCCCGGTCCCAACCGCGAGGTCCACATCGCGTTCTCCGCCCCCGACGCGGCCGCCGTGCGCGCGTTCTTCGAGGCGGCGACCGGGCTGGGCGCCGAGGTGCTGCACGAGCCCCGCCTCTGGCCGGAGTACCACGAGCACTACTACGGCGCGTTCGTGCGGGACCCGGACGGCAACAACGTCGAGGCGGTCTGCCACACCGCGTCGGCCGGGGACTGAGCCGGCCGACCGGTACGCCTCTCAGTAGGTGACTCGAGCCTCATCACCTCGACCTTGCGGTGGGAGTCCGAGCGCAGCAGCGTGAGCTGGCCGGTGACGCCGACGTAGCGTCCGGTGCCCCCGACGACGGGGGTGCGGAACGGGTCGTCGGTGTGCCGGACGATGCCGTCGAGGTCGACGTGCCCTCCCGCCAGGCGCAGGGTGGTCTGGCCGGTCACCGTGCCGTCGTGGCGGCCCGAGACGATGAGCTCGACGAAGTCGCCGACGCCGACGCGCTGCCCGGTCGCGTTGTCGAGGATCGGCCCGTCGGTGCCGAGGAAGAGGTCGCCCGGGCCCTCTCCCGCCTTGCCGTTGTCGATGTAACGCATGTGGCCGCCCACCCACGGGAACGCGAGGACCATCGTCTCTGTCCGGGCGGGAGGGTCGTTGGTCCTGCCTGCCGGGGCGGCCGTGGTGGATCCTCCGGCGAACGCGGTGAGACCAATGCCTGTGCCCAGCACGAGGGCCCCGATCCCGGTCGCGGTGATGCGTGTGGATGTGGACATCGTTCTTCTCCTGGATACGTGGCCACCCGTCTGGTGGCCTCGTCGTGAACGTAGGAGCGGGTGACGCCGGAGTCGTCGGGCCACAGGATGAACCTCGGCATCCGACCAGAGGTGGAGGACGGCGTGCCCGGGATCCGCCTCACGGGGGAGTCGCAAGGGCGTGTCCCGGGTCTAGCCTGCGGGAATGGGAGCGCTTCCCACCCGCAACGACCTGCTGCTGAGCCTTGGCTTCATGCTCCTCGCCCTGGCGGAGATCTGGCTGACGCCGACGATGGGGCTGTCGGTGCAGCAGCGGGTGGTCGAGTCGGCGGCGCTGCTCCTCGTCTCCGCCTGCTTCGTCTTCCGTCGGGTCCGGCCGACCGCTGCGGCGTGGGCGGTGATGGTGCTGCTTGCCGGTGTCGGCCTCACCGTGACCGAGAGCCGTGGGTGGGACATCGCCGTCGTGATGTTGGCGATGTACTCCGCCGCGCGACACTCCGGACGCGCAGCCGCTTGGTCACTGTTGGGCGCGGGGGTGGGCTACGGCGTGCTGATCACCGCGCTCGAGGGCTACGAGGGGTTCTGGAACTTCGTCGCGAACTTCCTCTTCTACCTCGTGCTCATGGTCCTCACCCCGTGGGCCGCGGGGCTGGCGCTGCGCCGTCGTCAGGACCTCAGCCGGGACGACGCCGACCGGGCGGTCGAAGAGGAGAGGGCCCGGATCGCGCGGGAGCTGCACGACGTGGTCGGCCATGCCCTGGGCGTGATCGTGGTCCAGGCCGAGGGCGAGCGGGCACAGCTGGCGGCCGATGCGTCCGAGTCGACCCGGGAGACGCTCGCGGGGATCGCCCGTTGCGCGCGCGACGCCCTGGACGACGTGCGCCGGCTCCTGGTCGTGATGCGGACCGAGAACGCGCTCGGTCCCCAGCCCGGGCTCGACGACGTGCCCCGGCTGCTGGAGGGGATGGCCTCCGCTGGGCTCCCGGCCGAGCTGGTGGTGGCCGGGACGCCGCGCCCGTTGCCGGCCGGCGTCGACCTCTCGGCGTACCGGATAGTCCAGGAGGCGCTGACCAACAGCCTGCGGCACTCCCGAGACGCGCGCGCCCGGGTGGTGCTGCGCTACGACGACGACGCGATCGACATCGAGGTCACCGACGACGGCCAAGCGGTGCCCAGTGGAAGTTCCCGCGGCTTCGGCCTGCTGGGCATGCGTGAGCGCGTCGCGCTCTTCGGCGGCAGCGTCGATGCCGGGCCGCGGGTGAACGGCGGGTTCGGTGTCCACGTGACCCTGCCGGTCGGGGGAGGTGCCGGCGATGGCGCTGCGCGTTCTGGTGTGTGACGACCAGGCGCTGGTCCGGGCGGGCTTCGCCAAGCTCCTCGAGGCCACGGAGGGCCTGGAGGTGGTGGGCGAGGCGGCCAACGGCGCCGAGGCCGTGGACCTGGCCCGGCGGCTGCTGCCCGACGTGGTGCTCATGGACATCCGGATGCCCGTCCTGGACGGGATCTCGGCGACCGCGCGCATCGTGGCCGCCCATGACACGCGGGTGAGGGTCCTGGTGCTGACGACCTTCGGCACCGACGAGTACGTCGCGGACTCCCTGCGGGCCGGGGCCAGCGGGTTCCTGCTCAAGGACGCTCCGCCCGACCAGCTCGTGGCGGCGGTCCGCGTGGTGGCCCGAGGCGACGCGCTGCTCGACCCCGCGGTGACCCGCTCGGTCATCGCGGCGGCTGTCCGGCGTGCCGGCCGGAGCCAGCGGGCACAGGCCCGGCTGCGCGACCTCACCCACCGCGAGACCGAGACGCTCGGGCTCCTCGCGAGCGGGTTGTCCAACGCGGAGATCGCCGAGCGCCTCGTCGTCAGCGAGGCCACGGTGAAGACGCACGTGGGGCACCTGTTCACGAAGCTCGATGTCAGGGACCGGGTCCAGGCGGTGATCTTCGCCTACGAGAGCGGTGTCGTCAGCGCGAGCGATGCGGGTTGAGCAGCCGCTACAGCCCCGTCGAGCGGCAGGGCCGCCGGCGCAGCGCGGCGACGTAGTCGGCGGGGGCGTCCGCGGCCTCGGCGGCGTCGGCGAGGACGCCGAGGTACGACGCCGAGGGCAGGCCGCCCTCGTAGGCGTCGAGCACGTAGGTCCAGACGACGATCTCGCCGCTGAGCGTGGAGACGCGCACCTTGGTCTTGCGGTAGAGCCCGAGGTCGGCCGCCTCCCAGCCGTCGAGGCGCTGCTCGTCGTCGCGGGTGATGTCGTAGACCGCGACGAAGACCTGGTCGAACGGGTCCTGGACGATCGTGGACAGCGCGCCGTCCCAGCCGTGCTCCTCCCCGCCGAAGGTCAGCCGCCAGCCCTCGAGCCAGCCGGTGGTCCGCAGCGGGGAGTGGGGGCAGCGCTCGCCCATGCGGGCGGGATCGAGGTTCGTCCCGTAGGCGGCGTACAGGGTCACGGGCTGCAGATTAGTCCCTGCCTTGGTCGCTCACGGCCCCAACTCATAGGCTGGCGGCCGTGACCCACTTCAACGTTCTCGTTCTTGGTGCCGGCCCCGGCGGTTACGTGGCGGCCATCCGTGCAGCTCAGCTCGGCCAGTCGGTGGCCGTGATCGAGGAGAAGTACTGGGGCGGCGTGTGCCTGAACGTGGGCTGCATCCCCTCCAAGGCGCTGCTCCGCAACGCCGAGATCGCCCACATCATCACGCACGAGAAGGACGTCTTCGGCATCTCCGGGGACGCCACGATGGACTTCGGTGCCACCCACAAGCGCAGCCGCGGCGTCGCCGAGGCCAGCGCCAAGGGCGTGCACTACCTGATGAAGAAGAACAAGATCACCGAGCTCGACGGCTGGGGCACCCTCACCGGCGAGCGCGACGGCAAGCACGGCGTCGACGTCCAGGGCAAGGACGGCAGCACCACGTCGTACACCTGCGACAACCTGATCATCGCCGCCGGCGCCAAGGTCCGCCTGGTCCCGGGCGTGACGCTGTCGGACAACGTGGTCACCTACGAGGAGCAGATCCTCACCGACTCGCTGCCGGGCTCGATCATCATCGGCGGCTCCGGCGCGATCGGCGTCGAGTTCGCCTACGTGATGAAGAACTTCGGCGTCGACGTGACCATCGTCGAGTTCCTCGACCGGATGGTGCCGACCGAGGACGCCGACGTCTCCAAGGAGCTGCTCAAGCAGTACAAGAAGCTCGGCGTGAAGGTGCTCGTGTCCACCGCGGTCAAGGGTGTCGAGGACACCGGCAGCGGCGTGAAGGTCACCGTCGCCCCGGCCGGCGGCGGGGACGAGCAGGTCCTCGAGGCCGACAAGTTCCTCGCGGCCTTCGGCTTCGCGCCGCGCGTCGAGGGCTACGGCCTCGACAAGGCCGGCGTGGAGGTGACCGAGCGCGGCGCGATCGCCGTCGACGCGCGAGGCCGCACCAACGTGCCCGGCGTCTACGCGATCGGCGACGTGACCGGCAAGCTCATGCTGGCCCACACCGCGGAGGCGATGGGGGTCGTGGCGGCCGAGACGATCGCGGGCGCCGAGACCATGGAGATCAACTTCGACATGATCCCGCGCGCCACGTTCTGCCAGCCGCAGATCGCGTCGTTCGGCTACTCCGAGGCGCAGGCCAAGGAGAAGGGGTACGACGTCAAGGTCGCCCAGTTCCCGTTCTCCGCCAACGGCAAGGCGCGTGGCATGGCCGAGGGTGTCGGGTTCGTCAAGATCGTGGCGGACGCGGAGCACAACGAGATCGTCGGGGCCCACCTGATCGGGCCCGAGGTCACCGAGCTGCTCCCGGCGCTCACCCTCGCCCAGCAGTGGGACCTCACCGCCGACGAGGTGGCCCGCAACATCTTCGCCCACCCGACGCTGTCGGAGGCGATGAAGGAGGCCGTCGAGGGCATCGCCGGCCACATGATCAACCTGTGATGGTCCCGACGAGCCCCACGTCGGGGAACGACCGGGTCGTCATCATCGGCGGCGGCCCGGGTGGTTACGAGGCCGCGCACGTGGCGGCGCAGCTCGGCGCCGACGTCACGATCGTCGACACCGACGGCATCGGCGGCTCCGCGGTCCTCACCGACTGCGTGCCGAGCAAGACGCTGATCGCGACCGCCGAGGTGATGAGCGAGCTGGCCGGGGCCGCCGAGCTCGGCGTGGCCTTCCAGGACCAGGAGGGCGACGCCGCGACGACGATCCGGGTCGACCTGGGCCGGGTCAACGCGCGGGTCAAGCAGCTCGCCTCGGACCAGTCCGGTGACATCGCCCGCCGGCTCACCCGCGACGGCGTGAAGATCGTCCAGGGCCGCGGCCGGCTGGACGGGACCGGACGGGTCGTCGTCAGCGGCGCCGACGGTGACGAGCAGGTGCTCGAGGCCGACGCGGTGCTCCTCGCCACGGGGGCCGCGCCGCGCACGCTGCCCACGGCGCGGCCCGACGGTGAGCGGATCCTCACCTGGGAGCAGGTCTACGACCTGACCGAGACACCGAGCGAGCTGATCGTGGTCGGCTCGGGCGTGACCGGCGCCGAGTTCGCCAGCGCGTACCTGAACCTCGGCATCCCCGTCACCCTCGTCTCCTCGCGTGACCGGGTGCTGCCCGGCGAGGACGCCGACGCGGCCAAGGTCCTCGAGGACGTGCTCACGCGGCGCGGCATGAACGTGCTGTCGAAGTCGCGCATGGAGTCGGTCAACCGGAGCGGGGACACCGTCACCGTCACCCTGACCGACGGTCGCACCGTGCAGGGGTCGCACTGCATCCTCGCCCTCGGGTCGGTGCCCAACACCGCCGACATGGGGCTGGAGGAAGCCGGCGTCGTGCTCGACGACGGTGGCTTCGTCAAGGTCGACCGGGTGTCGCGCACCTCCGCGCGTGGGGTGTACGCCGCCGGCGACTGCACCGGTGTGCTCATGCTCGCGTCGGTGGCCGCGATGCAGGGCCGGATCGCCATGTGGCACTTCCTCGGCGACACCGTCCACCCGCTGGACCTGAAGAAGGTCTCCTCCAACGTCTTCACCGCGCCCGAGATCGCGACCGTCGGCTGGTCCCAGCAGTCCGTCGACAGCGGCGAGATGCAGGCCGAGGTCGTCATGCTGCCGCTGTCGGGCAACCCGCGCGCCAAGATGCAGGGCGTCCACGACGGCTTCGTGAAGCTCTTCTGCCGTCCGGGCACCGGCATCGTGGTCGGGGGAGTGGTGGTCGGTCCGCGCGCCAGCGAGCTGATCCACCCGGTCTCGATCGCGGTCGCCGAGTCGCTCACCGCGGACCAGCTGGCCCAGGCGTTCACGGTCTACCCGTCGATGAGCGGGTCCATCGCCGAGGCGGCGCGGCGGCTGCACCGGGTGTGAGCCCGGGCTGATCCCGGGCCACTCCGGTCAGGTTCAGGGGCCGGTCAGAACCAGAGGCCGGGACGCTCGATCTTGTCCTGGGCCCAGTCGGCCTTGCGTGCGGCGACGTACAGGTCTATCTCGAGCGCGACCGGCTTGGCGGTGGCGGCCCGGTGGGTGGTCTGCGCGGTCGCGGTCACGGTGGCCGTGGATCCGACGACCCCGACCGTGGCCAGGGTGACGGACGCGAGGCCCAGCAGCAGCCAACGCCTGCGCCCGGTGAGTGTGGTGGACATGTTCCTCGTCCTCTCCATGGGGTGTCCACCACCGTCCTTCGCGCACGGGTCCGGTTGACGCGGTTGGACACAACTGGACGGCGGGCTATGGACACCTTCCCCAGTCGAGGGGACGCTGGGTCGAGGGGGTCGCAGAGCCACGGGAGAACACATGGGAGCTCTGTCCCGGCCCGATCTGCCGCCCGGTCCGCACCGGGATCTGGTGGACGCGCTGCACGACCTGCACCACCGCGCGGGCTGGCCGAGCCTGCGGGCACTGGCGCGCGAGGTGGGCTGCAGCCCCACGACCGTCTCGGCCGTCTTCACCTCACCACGGCTGCCGACCTGGGGGGTCCTGGAGCTCGTGGTCGAGGCGATGGGCGGCGAGGTCGGCGGGTTCCATGCGCTCTGGCTCGCGGCGACCACCCCCGACGCCGCAGCGGTGCCGGCGGCCACGTCGGTCCCGATCGCGGGCCGGCGTGCGGAGCTGGCCGTCGTGCACCGGCACCTCATGGACGGCCGCGGCCTGCTCCTGGTCATGGGGGAGGCCGGGATCGGGAAGTCCCGGCTGGTGAGCGCCGCCGCGGGCGACGCGGGCCCGGCGTACGTCGCCACCGCCACCTGCCTGCCGCTGTCCGTCGACGTCCCGCTGCTGCCGGTCGTCGACGCCCTCCGCTCGGTGCACGACCTCGACGGGGGACGGTGGCTGAGGGAGGCCCTGGCCGCCTGTCCGCCGTACGTCCCCCTGGCGTTGAGCCGGCTGCTGCCCGAGATCGAGCCGCTCGTCGGCGGGGCGCCCGACCCCGACGACGAGTGGGCCCTTCAGCACCTCTTCGCCGCCGTGGTCGCCACGCTGAACGCACTCGCGTCGTCGCGTCGGCTGGCGCTGCTCGTCGAGGACCTGCACTGGGCGGACTCCACCACGCTCGACCTGCTCGAGCACGTGCTCGCGCGCGGGACCGACGTCCCCGTCGTCGGCACCTGGCGCCTCGACGACCCGGCCACCCCGGTGGCGACCTCGGAGTGGTTCGTGCGCGTACGGCGGCTCCCGGCGGTCACGACGCTGGTGCTCGGCCCGCTGAGCCTCGAGGAGACTGCCGAACAGCTCGCCCTCCTCGCCGCGCGCCCGGTCACCGCCGATCGCGTCGCCAGCATCCACCGACGCAGCGAGGGCCAACCCCTGTTCACCGAGCAGCTCGCGGCCCAGGACGACGGCCAGGACCTGCCTCGGCTGCTGGGCGACCTGCTCGACCGGCGGATCGAGGGCCTCGGCGGCCCGGCCTGGGCGGTCGCGCGCGCCCTCGGGGTCGCCGACCGCTCCCTGACCGACGCCCAGCTGTCCGGCGTGGCGGAGCTCCCGGCCGCAGAGCTGGCGACGGGTCTCCACGAGCTGGCGGACCGGCAGCTATTGGGCCCGACCGTCGGGCACGCCGTGGTGCTGCGCCACCCGCTCCTGGCCGAGGCGGTCCGCAGACGCCTGCTGCCGCACGAGCAGGCCGAGGAGCACCGCAGGATCGCCACCGTGCTCGCCGCAGCGCCCGACGGCTCACCGGCCGAGATCGCGACGCACTGGCAGCGCGCCGAGGACCCCGGGCGGGAGATCGTCTGGCGGATCCGGGCCGCGCGCGAAGCCGGCCAGCGCTTCGCGTTCACCCAGGAGGCCGAGCAGTGGCGTCGGGTCCTGGACCTCTGGCCGGCCGGGGTGCACACCCTCGTGTCCCCCCGGGTGCGCCGTTGGGACGCCTACCTCGCCGCCATGGACGCGCTCGAGTTCATCGACGTGGCGGCGGCCCGCGTGGTGGCCGAGGAGGCGATGCGCGAGCTGCCCGACCCGGAGAGCACGGACGCGGCGGAGGTCTACCGGCGCGCCGCCCAGTTCCAGGGCAACCAGGGCGACCCCGAGGGCGCGTTGAGCCTGCTGGACAAGGCGATCGAGATCTACGAGGCACTGCCGCCCTCACCCGGGTACGTCCGGGCGCTCGACGCCCGCGAGTACGTGCTCGCCTCGCTCGGCCGGGACGCCGAGGGCGCCGCCACCAACGCCCGGGCGATGGAGGTGGGCGCCGCCCTCGGCGACGCGGCGGGCCAGCGGACCCGGCTGTCGGTGCAGGCGGTCTACGAAGCGATGGCCGGAGAGGTGGGACGCGCCCGGGAGCTCATCGAGGAGGCCGTGGCGATGGAGCCGCCGGAGCCGGACCCCTCGGGCACGATCTACGTCGCCGTGAACCACACGATCATCCTGCTCATGGCCTCGGCCGGCCCCGACGAGGTCGCCGCGGCCGCGCGGCCCGGCCTGGAGGCGGCCACCGCGTGGGAGCTCGACACCTGGCCGCTCTCGGCGCTCCGCAACAACATGGCCCGGGCGATGCGCCTCGCGGGCCAGGTGGAGCGCGCCGCCGAGCTCGTGGATCCACTGACCGAGGGAGAGCCGACCCACCTGCGGTCCGGGGACCACGACGAGCGCGCCCACCTCGACCTGCTGCGCGGCCGGCTCGCGGAGGCCACGCACCGGTTCGAGCTCGCCGCCGCGATCCCCACCGACGGCCTGTACAACCGGATCGAGGTGGTCGAGCACCTCGTCGAGGCCGACCTGTGGTGCGGCCGGGCTCGCGCGGCGTTCGACCGGGCGGTCCCCACCGTGCGTGAGGCCGTCGCCACCACCGCGGCGACGTACGCCGGAGCGCTGCTGGTGCTCGCGGCCCGGGCGGCCGCAGACCTCGCGGGCGACGGTGCCACGCCGGCGACGCGACGTGCGCTCCTCGACGAGCTTGACGAGCTGCTCGCCCGGGCGGTCGCCGACCCGCTCGCCCCGCACCCCGCCATCGTGTGCCGGCCGGCGCTGGCGGCCGCCTGGGCCGCCGAGCGGGCCCGGCTGGCCGGCAGGGAGTCCGTGGACCTGTGGGTCACGGCCGCGCGGGAGTGGGACCGGCTCACCCGGCCGCACGACGCGGCGTACTGCCGCTGGCGCGCGGCCGAGGTGGCCCTGGCGACCGGCGAGGGGACCGTCGCCCAGCGACTGCTGGCCAGGGCCACCCGGGACGCACGCGAGCACGTCCCCCTCCTCGAGGCCATCCGGGCGACGCTGCTGGACCGCACTCCGCCTCGCGACCAGTCCTGATCCGGCTTGCCCGGATCCGGCGGCCGTGGTCGGATGCTCGCCCACCATTGATCCGATCCGCTCGGGGGAGCTCATGTCCAGCCTGCGTCGTGCCTCACTGACGGTGGTCGCCGTCGTCGCCGCCACTCTCGTCCAGCCCGTGTCCGCGGCGTCCGCCGACGACCCGTACGACATCCCGCCCTCCGCGACGATCACGCTCCGGGGCGACGGCTTCGGCCACGGGGTCGGCATGTCGCAGTACGGCGCGTACGGCGCCGCCCGCAAGAGCCTGGGCGCCAAGAAGGTCCTGCGCTTCTACTACCCCGGAACGACGCTCGGTGACGCCGGCGGCAAGGTCGAGGTCTTGATCAGCGGGGACGACGACCAGGACCTCGTGGTCGACGACCGGGCACGGCTGAGCGTCCGCAGCCTGAAGTCGGGGAAGTCGTTCCGGCTCGACGAGCCGAAGGCGACGCGTTGGCGGATCCGGCCGGTCGGGACGAGGAGCGAGATCTCCTACCGCACCCGGCACTGGCACGTCTGGCGGGTGCTCAAGGGCGATGCGGAGATCAGCGCCGGCGGCCGGCCGGTCACGCTCCGGACACCGGACGGCAGCGGCGCCTACCGCGGCGCGCTGCGCTCGACCCGCAGCGCGGCGGGCACCCGGATCACGGTCAACGTCGTGCCCATGGAGGCCTACGTGCGCGGTGTCGTGACGAGGGAGATGCGCGCGGACTGGCCGCAGCAGGCGCTGCGGGCGCAGGCCGTCGCCTCCCGCACCTACGCGGCGTACGAACGGGCCCACACCCACCGGGTCGCCTACGACCTCTGCGACACCTCGGCCTGCCAGGTGTACGGCGGGGTCGCGGGGGAGACGAGCAGCGGCGACGACGCGGTGCAGGCGACCGCCCACCGGGTCCTCACCCACGCCGGCGAGGTCGCCTACGCGCAGTTCTCCGCCAGCAACGGTGGCTGGACGGTGGCCGACGACCGGTTCCCCTACCTCGTGGCGAAGGAGGACCCCTATGAGGGCACGTCGCCGGACTACTACGGGTGGACGGTGCAGCTGACCAGCGAGGAGGTCGAGAAGGCCTACAACCTGGGCAACCTGACCTACCTCGGGATCGAGACCAGGGGCGGTGACGGCACCGGCCACGTCGCCACGATCCGGATCAGGACCGAGGGCGGTTTCGACGGCACGGTCACGGGCGAGAGCTTCTTCCGGCACTTCGACCTGCGCTCGACGATGTTCCGGATCGCCGACGTGAGCTGAGCGCGTCCCCTGCCGTCGTGCATGCCCCTCCCGAGGTGGGGTACGCCGCCCGTGTGACGTGTGCCACACGTCGGCCGTGCCGGGAGGGCGCGGCTCCCAGGGAGGGAAGGGCATCGCATGAGCACCACGCGCGAACGACATGGACTGGTCGGGACGTTGGCGGCGGGGCTGAAGGACATCCCCCGCAACACGTCGTGGCTGGTCGGCAGGGCGATCACGTCCACGGAGGGCGACGGCCGGGCCAACGGTCGGGACCACGCGTCCTCCGGCGTCGTCGACTCCATCAGGAGCGTCGGACAGACCGTGAGGGACGCGCTGCCGGGCACCGACTCGGTCGACGCCCGGCTGGCCCGAGCCCGGGCGGCGGCCGACGACGCCCACGGGGCCGAGCAGGAGGCGCTGGCGGCCGCGCAACGCGCGCACGAGATGGCGCAGGAGGCCGACCGGGTCGCCGAGCAGGAGCAGGCCCGGGTCCGCGAGGTCGAGGCCGAGCAGCGCAGCGCCGTCGAGGACCGGGAGGCAGAGGCCCGGCGCCGTGCCGACGAGCAGGTGGCCCGCGAACGCGCGCAGGCCGAGCAGGCGGCGGCGGCCGTCGTCGAGAAGCAGCGAGCCGCTGCCGACGCCCGGGCCGCGAAGGCGCGAGAGGCAGCCGAGACGGCACAGCGCGACGCCGAGGAGGCCTACCGGCAGGCGACCGACCAGCTCGCGGAGGCCAGGGCGAGGGCGGAGGAGGCCGCGCAGGCGGCGAACGAGGCCGCCGAGCAGGCCCGCGCCCAGGCCGAGCAGGTCGCGGCCGACGCGCAGCGGGAGGCCGAGGGGGCCGAGGCCGCGATCGGCCGGGTCGAGGCGGTGCAGGCACGCACCGCCAGGACGGCGGCGGCGGTCGCGCACACGGTGGCGGACCCGAAGCTGCCCGGGGACCTGAAGGCGCTGACCAAGGCGGAGCTCCTGGACATCGCGGCAGCCCAGCAGGTCGACGGTCGTTCGTCGATGACCAAGCAGCAGCTGCTCCGCGCGATCAGCACGGGTGGCACGAAGTCGAGCAAGTCGAGCAGGTCGAGCAGGAGGAGTGCGTGATGGGACTGTTCCACAAGGAGACGACCTGGGAGAAGGTCGCCAAGCCGCTGGGCAAGGTCGACGGGCGCAGCGTCGCCCGGTCCGGTCTCACGGCCGGGGCCACGATGCTGGCGCTCTCCGTCGCCAGCGCCGCCGCGAGCGCGGTCCGTCGGCGTCAGGGTGACTCGTGAGGCTGACCACGATCGGCGCCTTCGGGGTCGCCTTCGTGCTCGGCGCCCGCGCCGGAAGGGAGCGCTATGACCAGATCCAGGCGTTGGCGCAGCAGGCGGCGCGCCGGCTGGAGTCGTACGGCGAAGGAGGCTCCCTGGCCTCCGGGTGGCGGGCGCAGCATGGAGATCCGTCCCGACGGGAGTAACCACCTCTCGGACGGGGTCGTGGTCGAGACCCACCTCCTGGCCCGCGTCCTCGGGGTGCGGCTGCTGCGCGTCGACGGCGTCGTGCTGGTGTCGCCGGCCCGGCTGGCCGAGGCGGCACCGGTCCGGGTCACCGCCGACGGGCACCGCACCGGTGGGAGCCTCGTGGAGGCGGCCCGGCTGCTGGACGAGAGCGACGCGACGCTGCGCCGGTGTCGCGACCTGGGAGTTCGGCTGGTTCAGCCACCGACGCGGTAGCGCACGTGCGTGGCCCAGGGGGAGTGCTCGGCCTCGAGCGGCTCCAGGCGCACGTCGACCGAGCCGTCGAACAGGCGCTCGCCCGCGCCCAGCAGCACCGGCGCGACGTCGAGGGTCAGCTCGTCGAGCTCGCCGCTGCGCAGCGCCTGACGGACCGCCGAGGCACCGCCGGCCACGTCGACGTCCCCGCCGCCGGCCGAACGGGCCAGCTCGAGCGCCCTCTCGAAGCCCTCGGTGACGAAGTGGAAGGTCGTCCCGCCCGCCATCTCGACCGGCTCGCGCTCGTGGTGGGTCAGCACGAACACCGGGGCGTGGTACGGCGGCTCCTCGCCCCACCAGCCGCGCCAGTCGCCGTCGTACGACGACCACTCGCCCCGCACCGGCCCGAACATGTTGCGCCCCATCACGTAGGCGCCGCGCGGACGCAGGAGCGACGCCGTCCAGCGCGCGTCCACCTCGTGACCGGGGAGGTCCGCGTCGAAGTGCCACCGGTGCAGGGTCAGGCCGCCTCGTCCGAGGGGGTCGTCGATCGTCTGGTCGGGCCCGGCGACGAAGCCGTCCAACGAGATGGACACGTGAGCGGTCGTGAAGGTCATGAGACTGAGACCCTACGCACCCCCGGGACTCATCGCCGTGCACGAGGAGTCACGTAGTGGACTCCGTAGTCCTCCGGAGGTCGGATCGCGGCCGGTGGGCCAGCATCGAAGGACACCAGAGCCCTACGTGGATTCCCTTGGAGTGATGTCGCGATGCACGAGCCGCCCCAGCTGCCCAGCATGTTGGAGGTCTCGCTGGTCCCCGAGTCCCCGTGCCTGTTCCTCGCCCTCGGAGGCGAGCTCGACGTCGCGTGCGTCGACGAGGTGCCCCGGGAGGACTTCGCCTCGCGACGTGACCTGACCACGGTGCTCGTCGACCTGGGCGAGCTCACGTTCTGCGACGCCAGCGGCCTGAGCGCGCTGCTGGCCTTCCGTCGGATCCACGAGGCGCAGGGGCGGTCCGTCGCCGTGGTCCGGGCCAGCCCGTTCGTCTGGCGGTTGCTCCGCCTGTGCGGGATCACCGACCGGCTCGAGGCCGTGCCCTCGGCCCGACGCACCGCCGCCTGACCGTCATCGGCGGGGCTCCACCCGGTTCACCGCCCTCGGGCCTCCCGCTCGGCGACCCACGCAGCCACCTGGGTGCGTGACCCGAAGCCGAGCTTGCGCAGGACGTTCTCGACGTGGGTCTCGACGGTGCGCTGGGAGATCTGCAGCCGGTCGGCGATCTCCCGGTTCGAGTGGCCGAGCCCGACCAGCCCGGCGACCTCGAGCTCCCGTCGCGTCAGCGGGACCTCCTCCTCGGTCGGCGGCTCCCCGACCGGGGAGTCCTCCAGGGCCAGGGCGAGCACCTGCTCGTCGGAGAGGGTGCCTCCGCGCCGGAGCGCCGCGCCGAGGGCCGCGCCGCCCCCCTCGACTTGTGCGCGCTCCTCGACACGGCGGCGGTCGAACGCCCGGCACGGCAGGGTCTCAGGGGCGACGCCGAGGCGCCGCCACAGCGCGTCGGCGGCTCCGAGCAGGGTCGCGGCGCGGTCCGTACGCCGCTCGGCGGCCGCCGCCCAGGCCATCACCTCGAGCACGAACGCCGTCGCCGCCCGGTCACCGACGTCCGTCGTCAGGACCAGTGCCTGCCGCTCGAGGTCGGTGGCCACCGCCGGGTCGCCGCGCAGCAGCTCCAGCACCCCCAGCGCGGCCAGGGCACACGACCGGACGTGGACCTCGCCCGCGGCTGCCGTCCGGCCGACGACGTCACGCAGCGTCGCACCGGCACCGTCGAGGTCCCCCGCCAGGCCGCGGCACGCGCCCAGGACGAGGAGCGCGAGTGACTCCACCGCCGGGTCGCCGGCCGACCGTGCGGCGGTCACCGCCTGCTCGAGCGGGACGAGCCCCTCGCCTGGGCAGCCACGCCAGCAGGCCGCGACGCCGCCCGCGACGAGCACCCGGGCACGTGCGGCGTCGCCCGCGCGCAGCGGGGCGGCCTCGTCGAGCGCCGAGCGGGCCGCGGCCTCCTCCCCCTGCAGGGTCGCCATCCAGGCCTCCATGGCGAGGGCACGGGCCCGGACGTCCGTGTCGGCCGCGGCGACCGCGGATGCGCGCGCCAGCCAGTGCCGCGCCTCGTCCAGCCGCCCGGTGGCCGCCCACCAGGGCTCCAGCGCGGTGACCAGGTCCAGGGTGCGTGCCGCGTGCCGGGGGTCGCCCACGGCATGACGCAGGGCCTCGCGCAGGTTGGCGTGCTCGCGCCGGAGCGTGCGGTACCACCCGGCCTGCCCGGGGCCGAACCACGACTCCGCCCCGGCACCGACCAGGCCCGCGCACCACGCCAGGTGCCCGTCCCGCACGGCCCGCAGCTGCTCGGCCGTCAGCTGCTCCGCCGCGTGCTCGCGCAGCGACTCCGGCATCCGGAAGCGCACGTACGACGCGCCGTCGTCCTCACGCGTGAGCACCGACTTCTCCAGGAGCCCGTCGACCAGGTCGAGCACGTCGACGGCGTCGATGCCGTCGCCGGCGCACGCCGTCTCGGCGGCCTCGAGCGGGAACCCGCCGGTGAAGACCGACAGGCGGGCCCAGAGCAGCCGCTCCTCGGGTGTGCACAGCTCGGCGCTCGACTCGAGCGAGGCGCGAAGCGAGCGCTGCCGGGCCGGTGCGCCCCGGGCGCCCTTGGTGAGCAGCCGCTGCCGGTCGGTGAGCCGGTCGAGGATGTCGCGGGGTGCGAGCACGGGGATCCGGGCCGCGGCCAGCTCGACGGCCAGCGGCACCCCCTCGAGCACCTCGCAGATGTCCGCGACCGCGGCGGCGTCCTCCTCGGTGAGCCGGAACGACGGCAGGGCCGCGGCGGCCCGGGCGACGAAGAGCGCCAGCGCCTCCTCGCCCGCCAGCGGCCCGACCGGGACCACGAACTCACCCGTCACGCCGAGCCGCTGCCGGGAGGTGGCCAGCACCCGCAGCCGGGGGGCCGCGGCCAGCAGCGCGCTCACCAGCCGGACCGCCGCACCGAGCATGACCTCGCAGCCGTCGAGGACGAGCAGTCCGGCCCGGTCGGCCACGGCTGCGGCGACGACGTCGGCGGCCACGGCGCCGTACGGCAGCCGGACCCCGAGCGCGCCGGCGACCGCGTGGCCCAGCAGGTCCGGGTCGACCAGGTCGACGAGGTCGATCGTCCAGGTGTCCTCGCGGCGCGCGCGGTGGTGGTCGGTCGCCGCTGCCTGCGCCAGCGCCGTCTTGCCGATCCCGCCCGGCCCGGTGAGCGTGACCAGTCGCGCGGGACCGAGCGACTGCCTGAGGTCGGCCAGCTCCTGGCGGCGTCCGACGAGGGGCTCGTCCGGGTGGGCCCGCCACGGGGCGGGCCACGGGCGTGGCACCGGCTGCTGCACGCGCTGCATCATGGTCGACCGTCGGCTAGTAGCCGTACGGCGTCGCCGTCCCGAAGTCGTAGGGCAGCGGGGGAGCGTCGTCGTGGTGGGCGGCGCACCAGTCGTCGCGGGGGCCCGCCGACGTGAGTGGCGGGACGTAGGACTGCAGGGCCAGCAGGGTCCTCGCCCCGTCGGCGGCGGCCGCCTCGATCGACGCCGCGACCCGGGCACGCGCCTCCGGGGTCGGAGCCGAGACCAGCGCCTCGGCGTTGCGCCAGGCGGTCTCGCGCCACGCGGAGACCATCTGGAACAGCGCGAGGTTGCTGAGCCCGAGGGGGTCGTCCGCGTCGTCGACCGTCGGGTCGAAGCGGGCGGCGAGCTCGGCCAGCAGCGGCTCGGTGGCGGTGTAGAGCCACTGCTCGACGGCGTCGTAGTCGGGCTTGCGCGACGAGCCGTCCGGCGCCACCAGGCCCACGGCGGCCAGCACGAACGGCAGGTCGCGGTTGATATGGGCGTTCATGCCGAGCAGCAGGCTCCCGGTGCCGCTGACCCGCTCGTCGCGCGAGGCGTCCAGGGCGATGCGCCACGCCTGCGGCACCGAGGCGCGGTCTCCCGCCCGGTAGGCGTACCAGGCGTCGGTGTAGTACTTCGCGAAGACGGCGTCCTGGTGGTTGGCGAACGGCACGTCCTCGTAGTAGCCGGGGACGTCCCGGCTCCAGCCGTAGGTCTGCGTCATCCGCAGGTAGGCACGGGCGAAGACGGCGTCGTGCGAGCAGCTCTTCGCGGTGCTGTCGGCGATGCGCGCCAGCTCCTTGAGCGTCGCCCTGAGGCAGGCGTCGCGGCCGGCGACGCAGTCGTTGTCGCTGGTCGGCACGAACCGGTCGGTCCAGCCCTGGAGGTAGGACGACCACGGCACGTTCGGCGCGGTCCCAGCCGACGCCGGCGGACCGACGGTGACGAGGGCGGTGACGAGCGCGCCGGCCAGGACGCCGGTCGTCCAGCGGGCGCGACGACGCAGGGACTGCGCGGACAACGGTGCTCCCTCCCCAGGCAGCGACCCCCGCACGCCCCATCGTGCACACGTGGGCAGAGTTGTCCTCCGGCCATGGCCCATTTGGGGGATGGGCGCCGTGCCCGGACCGCCGCCGGTCTAGCCCGCCTGCCGCGCCGCCACCCACGCCGCCAGCTGGGTCCGGGAGGTGAGGCCCAGCTTGGCGAGGACGTGGGAGACGTGGCCCTCGACGGTGCGCCGGGCCACGACCAGGCGCTCGGCGATCTCGCGGTCGCCGAGGCCCTCGGCCACGAGTGCGGCGACCTCGCTCTCCCGCCGGGTGAGCCGGACCTCGTCGGGCGCGACCGTGGGAGCCGGCGTGCGCCGCCCGAGGGCGAGCGCGACCGCGTCGTCGAAGCGCAGCGTCGTCCCCTCCTCGAAGGCCCGCCCGAAGGCGTCGCCGCCCAGGTCGGCGCGGGTCCGGGCCAGGCAGCGTTCGTGGTCCTCGTGCAGGTGGGCGAAGAGGCCCGCGCCGATCGAGTCCAGCGCGGCCTGCACGGCACCGAGGAGCCGGGCCGCGTCGACGGGGCGGCCGGCCGCGGACTCGGCCCACGCGACCACCTCGACCGACATGGCCATGCCCATCCGGTCGCCGAAGGGCTCCTTGAGCCGGAGCACGTCGCGGGCGTGGGTGCGCGCCCGGGTGCCGTGCCCGAGCCGCCACTGCACCAAGGCCTCCACCCACCGGGCCATGGCTGCGCACCACCGCTCGGACGCCACCTCGCTGAGCGCGATGCACTCCTCGGCGCAGGCCATCGCCCGCTCCGGGTCGCCGAGGGTCGCGTGCACCGTGGCCAGCTGGACCAGGGCGAGCGGGACGCCGAACGGGTCCGAGCCGTCCCGGTGCAGTGCCAGCGCCTCCTCGAGGAGCGGCAGCGCCGCGGCCGGCTCGCCCCAGAAGGCCGAGGCGAGGGCCAACCCGTGCAGGGAGTGCGCCCGCCACGTGGAGTCCCCGGCCGCCGTCGCCGCCGCCAGGGCCTGCTCGAGCAGGGGCCTGCCGACGTCGATCTCCCCCTGCAGGACGGCCAGCCGGCCCGCGACCTCCAGCCCCGCGGAGCGGACGACGGTGCGCTCGACGGGCTCGTCGACGGCCGCCGGGAGCCGGGCCAGCAGCCGCTCCACCCAGGCGCGGCCCTCGCCGAAGCGCCCCACCATGATCCAGTGGTGCTGCAGCGCGGCCGCCATCCGCAGCCCCTCGGCAGGGTCGGGATCCTCAGCCAGGCCGTGCAGCGCCGCCCGGAGGTTGTCGTGGTCGGCGCGCAGCCGGGTGAACCAGCCGACCTGGGCCGGCCCGAAGAGCTCGCCGGCGGCGGTCGTGGCGAGCCCGGCGTACCAGCCGCGGTGCCGGGCGGCGTACGACGCGGTGCCGCCGGTCCCGGCGAGCCGTGCAGCGCCGTACTCGCGCAGCGACTCGAGCATGTGGAAGCGCGCCGCGCCGCCGATGTCGGCCGGCTCGCGCACGAGCACGGACTTGGCCACCAGCCCGTCCACGACGTCGGCCAGCGACTCCTCGGGCAGGTCGTCGTCGCAGGCGACACCCGCGAGCGCCGCGAGGTCGAACCCGCCGCGGAACACCGACGCCCGCGCCCACGCCAGCCGCTCCCGCGGCTCGAGCAGGTCGTGGCTCCAGTCGAGCAGCGCCTGCAGGCTCTGCTGGCGGGGGAGCGCCGCCCGGTTCCCCCGGGTGAGCAGCGTGAACCGGTCGTCGAGCCGGTCGAGCACCTGCTGCACGGTGAGCGCGCGGGCGCGAGCCGAGGCCAGCTCGATCGCGAGCGGCATCCCGTCGAGCCGCAGGACCAGCTCGGCCAGGGCCTGCTGGTTGGCGTCGGTCAGCCGGAACGACGGCCAGCTCGCGGTGGCCCGGTCGACGAAGAGCCGGACCGCGTCGTAGTGCATCAGGGCCTCCGGGGAGGCCGTGGCCCGGCCCGGTGCGGGCATCGGCAGCGGCGGCACGGTCAGCACCAGCTCGCCGGGGACCCCCAGCTCGTGCCTGCTGGTGGCCAGGACCCGCACGCCGGGACAGCCGGGGAGCAGCGCCGCCGCGAGCGCCGCGGCGGCCTCCTGG
This sequence comes from Nocardioides sp. GCM10023255, assembly GCF_042653125.1. NCBI lineage: Bacteria > Bacillati > Actinomycetota > Actinomycetes > Propionibacteriales > Nocardioidaceae > Nocardioides > Nocardioides sp. GCM10023255. Next base: position 664,533 of record NZ_JBHSHU010000003.1, on the reverse strand, counting down.
ACGTGCTCGCAGTTGTCCAGCACCAGCAGCAGCCGCCGGTCCCGCAGGTGCGCGACCAGACGCTCGGTGGGACCGCCCCGGTCCGCGGACCGCAGGCCCAGGGCTCCGACGGCGGTCTCGGCCACCAGCTCCGGCTCCTGCACCGGGGCCAGCTCGACGACCCACGCGCCGTCGGGCAGGTTGCGCGCCTGGTCGGTGGCCGCACGCAGGGCCAGCCTGGTCTTGCCGATGCCGCCGGGTCCGAGCAGCGTCACGAGCCGGTGCGAAGCCAGGCCGTCGCGCACCGACGCCAGCTCGCGCCGGCGCCCCACGAAGCTCGACAGCTCCGCAGGCACGTTGCCCCGTCGCCCCGACGTGGTCTGGCCCATAGCGCCGCCAGCCTAGCCTCGCGGGCCGCCGCCGAGTTCCCGCGCGAACTACATATCTGTAGTTCATCGATGCGAATTGCGGGGCTGCAGTGACTCGTGGTGCGATTGATCGTTCACACCCGTCCCTGCCGTCACAGCCACCCGGGAGCAGCCCCCATGAAGACTCTCCGGCCGGCCGTCCTCACCGTCCTCGCCGCCCTCGGAGTCGCCTCGGCCGCCGCGTCCGCGCAGGCCGCCGGTGACAGCTGGCGGGTGCCGGCGAAGGCCAAGATCACCGTGAAGGGCCACGGGTTCGGCCACGGCCACGGGATGTCGCAGTACGGCGCCGAGGGCGCCGCCCGCGAGGGGCTGTCCTACGAGCAGATCGTCGACTTCTACTACGACGGCACCACCTGGGGCACCGCCAAGGGGCGCGTCAACGTGCTGATCACCTCCGACACGAGCGACGACGTCGTCGTGCTCGCCCGCAAGGGGTTGGGGCTGCGTGACCGCACCACCGGCAAGCGCACCGAGCTGCCCGACAACGGCGCGACGCGCTGGCGCATCGTGCCCGACGGTGCCGGCAGCCGGGTGGCCTACCTCACCAGGTCGTGGCACCTGTTCGCGACACTGAAGGGCGAGGCGCAGTTCGCTGCCGACGGCCGGCCGATCACCCTGGTCACCCCGGCCGGCAACCGCAGCTATCGCGGCGCGCTCCGCTCCGCGGCGCCCTCGACCGGTTCCGCGGCCCGCGACACCGTGAACCGGGTGCGGCTGGACGACTACGTCAAGGGGGTCGTCCCGCTGGAGATGCCGGCGCTCTGGAGCCCGGCCGCCGTGCGCGCCCAGGCCGTGGCCGCGCGCACCTACGCGGCGTACGAACGCGCGCACCCGCACGGCTCGCACTACCAGATCTGTGACACCTCCTCCTGCCAGGTGTACGGCGGCGTGGCCGCGGAGCACCCCGCCTCGAACGCGGCCGTCGACGCGACCCGCCACCGGGCCCTCACGTCCGGCGGCGAGCCCGCGTTCACCCAGTTCGGCGCCAGCTCGGGCGGCTGGACCTCGGCCGGCTCGGTGCCCTACCTGCCGGCGCGCAAGGACCCGTACGACGGGTGGTCGGGCAACCCCGTGCACACCTGGTCGGTCCCGCTGACCGACGTCGACCTCGAGCGGACCTGGCCGGCGCTGGGCAACCTCACCAAGGTCGTCGTCACCGACCGCGACGGCAACGGCGACTGGGGCGGCCGCGTCCGCTCGGTGACCCTCGTGGGCAGCGACAAGCGGGTGACCGTCTCCGGTGACACGTTCCGGGCCGCCCTCGGGCTGCGCTCGACCTGGCTGACCTTCAGGGTCGCGGAGCGCAGCGGCCGGGCCACCCCCCGCCCCGTGGCGACGGACGGGTCGTGGCTCGCCGCGGACCTCGCCGACCGCCACCGCTGAGCGACGGGCGGCCGGCGCGCCTCCTCCCGGTCACCCGTGACGCACGAGCAGGCGCTGCGGGCCGAGCGCGTCCAGGAAGTCCGCAGCGTCGAAGACCTCTCCGGGTGCGGCCGCCCCGAGCACCTTCGCGCGCCCCTCGACCAGGCGTCGGGCCGCCTCGACCACGAGCGGCGCCGTGACGGCGTAGATGTCGCGCCCGGAGGCCGAGACCCGGCGCTCCTCCTCACCCCGGCGCGCGACCACCTCCACCACGAAGCGCTGCGCCGAGCTGCCGGTCTCGTCGACCGCCTCCGGGGCCGGCGTGGCCGGGTCCCGGACGTCCTGCAGCGCGACCGTGCTCAGGCACGTGTCGACCTCCGACACCGGCAGGTGCCGGGACATCACCACGATCTCGGAGAAGGGGAGGTCGACGACGGCCTGCCGTCCCAGGGGATCGGGGAACCCCCACTCGCGCACCCGCGCCGGATCGGCGACGGGCACGAGGCGGCCGTCGCGGACGACGAGGCGGGTCGCGGTGTTGCGGTGACCGGTGGTCCGGGTTCCCTCGGTGGGCCACCAGCGGTCGAGCCCGACGGCGACGGTGATGGCGTCGACGCGGTCCCAAGCGCCCGTCACCGACGTCGCCAGCAGGTCGGCGAGCCCGCCGTAGAACGCCATCGCCGGGACGACCGCGACGTCCAGGGGGCGGCTGCGCGCGTCGTGCGCGTCGTAGACGGCCTGCACGGCCGGCTGCTCCGCGGAGACGTCCAGGTAGTGCGCGCCGGCACCGACCGCGGCGGCCGCCACGGGGAGCGCGGTGTCGAGGAAGGGACCGGCGCAGTTGACCACGACCGCGGCGCCGCGGACGGCGTGGGCCAGAGCCTCGCCGTCGTGCACCGCGGCCGGCCGCACCTCGAGACCGGGAAGGCGGGCGCCCAGGTCCTCGAGGCGGCCGCGGTCGCGCCCGGAGAGGACAGGTCGCAGCCCCTGGCGCAGCAGCTCCCCGACGACGAATCGACCGGTGTGCCCGTAGGCGCCGTACACCAGCACGTCCTTGCTCATGGCACCGATCCCACCAGTCCTCCCGGCTCGGCACGAGTGGCCGATCCGACACCATGCGTACACTTTGGGACATGCGGCACGTGGTCGGACTGGCGCTGCACGCGGACGCGATGCTCTACGAGTCGGCGATCGCCGCCGAGGTGTTCGGCGTCGACCGCTCCGACCTCGCTCCGGCGGGCGAGTGGTACGACCTCGTCGTCTGCACCCCTGACGGGTCACCCTCGCCGTGGTTCCCCGGCGCCCCGACCGACCGGTTCGCGCGGCTGGCCGAGGTCGACACCGTCGTGGTCCCGTCCACCGACGTGCTCGACGGCTCGACGGACCCCACCCTGGCCGCATCGCTCCGCGAGGCGCAGGCCACCGGCGTGCGCCTGGTCGCCCTGTGCACCGGGGCGTTCGTCCTCGCCGCTGCCGGGCTGCTCGACGGGCGCACCGCGACGACGCACTGGATGCACGCCGCGGAGCTGGCCCGGCTGCATCCACGGGTGCAGGTGCGCGCGGACGTGCTGTACGTCGACGACGGCCAGGTCCTGACCTCGGCCGGGAAGACGGCGGCGCTGGACCTGTGCCTCCACCTCGTCCACCGCGACCACGGCGCCTCCGCGGCCAACGGCCTGGCCCGGCGGCTCGTGGTGGCCTCGCACCGGCCGGGCGGCCAGGCGCAGTTCATCACCCCGCCGCCGGACCCCCGGGCCACCGACCGGCTGGAGCAGGCGCTGGACTGGGCCCGCGCGAACCTCGACCAGCCGCTCACCGTGCCGGACCTCGCCCGCGAGGCCCGGCTCAGCACGCGACAGCTCGCGCGCCGGATGAAGACCGAGGTCGGCCTGACGCCGCTCGACTGGTTGCTGCAGCAGCGGGTGGTGCGGGCCCAGGACCTGCTCGAGCGCACCGACGCGTCGGTCGAGCAGGTCGCGTCCCGCTGCGGCATGGGCACGGCGACCACCCTGCGCCGGCACTTCCAGCGCAGCGTCGGCGTCAGCCCGACGGCGTACCGCAGCACCTTCCGCGGCTGAGCCCGACCCGCAGGTGGGAGCGGCTACCCCAGCACCAGCACCAGGTCGCCTCCGTCGACCGCCTGGGTGTCGCGGAGCGCGAGGCGCTGGACGGTGCCGGCGACCGGTGCGGTGATCGAGGCCTCCATCTTCATCGCCTCGATCGTGGCCACGGTGTCGCCGACCGCGACCGTGTCGCCCTCGGCGACCACGATCGTGACGACGCCTTGGAACGGCGCCGCCACCTCACCGGGCCGGCCCGGGTCGGCCTTCTCCGCGGCGGCCACCTCGGAGGCGACATTGCGGTCCCGCACGCTGACCGGGCGCAGCTGCCCGTTGATGGTCGCCATCACGGTGCGGAAGCCGCGCTCGTCGGGCTCGCTGATCGCCTGGACGCCCAGGATCAGGGTCTTGCCCTCGTCGATCTCGACCGCGTGCTCCTCGCCGTGCCGTAGCCCGTAGAGGTAGTCCATCGTCGCGAGCGCCGAGACGTCGCCGTAGGTCTCGCGGGACTCGGTGAACTCCCGGGTGGGGCCGGGGAAGAGCAGCTCGTTGAGGGTGCGTCGCCGGGTGGTCTCGCCCGCGGCCAGCCCGGCAGCCTGCTCCTCGGTGAGCTTCTCGGCCGGTGCCTTCCAGGTGCGGCCCTCGAGCGCCTTGGTGCGGAACGGCTCGGGCCACCCGCCGGGCGGGTCGCCGAGCTCGCCGTTGAGGAAGCCGATCACCGAGTCCGGGATGTCGAACCGGCCCGGGTCCTCCTCGAACTCGGCCGGGTCCGCGCCCACCGCGACGAGGTGCAGCGCGAGGTCGCCGACCACCTTGGAGGACGGCGTCACCTTCACGACGTTGCCGAGGATCGCGTTGGCGGCGGCGTACATGTCCTCGATCTGCTCGAACTTCTCGCCTAGCCCGAGCGCGATCGCCTGCTGGCGCAGGTTGGAGAGCTGGCCGCCGGGGATCTCGTGGGTGTAGACCCGCCCGGTCGGCGAGGGCAGCCCGGACTCGAACGGCGCGTAGACCCGGCGGGTGGCCTCCCAGTAGGGCTCGAGGGCGCAGACGGCCTGCAGGGACAGCCCGGTCTCGCGGTCGCTGTGGTCGGTGGCCGACACGAGCGCGGAGAGCGGCGGCTGCGAGGTGGTGCCGGCCATCGAGGCGGTGGCGGCGTCGACCGCGTCGACCCCGGCGTCGATGGCCGCGAGCAGGGTGGCGAGCTGACCGCCCGGGGTGTCGTGGGTGTGCAGGTGCACCGGCAGGTCGAACCGCTCGCGCAGCGCGGTCACCAGGGTGCGGGCGGCCGGCGCGCGCAGCAGGCCGGCCATGTCCTTGATCGCCAGCACGTGCGCGCCGGCGTCGACGATCCGGTCGGCGAGGTCGAGGTAGTAGTCGAGCGTGTAGAGCTTCTCGTCCGGGTTCGAGAGGTCGCCGGTGTAGCACAGCGCCACCTCGGCAACCGCGGTGCCGGTGCTGCGGACGGCCTGGATCGCCGGCCGCATCTGCTCGACGTCGTTGAGGGCGTCGAAGATCCGGAACACGTCGATGCCGGTGCGCGCCGCCTCCTCGACGAAGGCGTCGGTCACCTCGGTGGGGTACGGCGTGTAGCCGACGGTGTTGCGGCCGCGCAGCAGCATCTGCAGGCAGATGTTCGGGACCGCCTGGCGCAGCCGGGCCAGCCGCTCCCACGGGTCCTCGGCGAGGAAGCGCAGGGCCACGTCGTACGTCGCGCCGCCCCAGGCCTCGAGCGACCACAGCTCGGGTGTCGTCCTCGCCACGTGGCCGGCGACCGCGAGCAGGTCGCGGGTGCGGACCCGGGTGGCGAGCAGGGACTGGTGGGCGTCGCGGAAGGTCGTGTCGGTGACGGCGACGCGCTCCTGCTCGCGCAGGTGCCGCGCGAAGCCCTCGGGACCGAGCTCGAGCAGCAGCTGGCGCGAGCCGTCCGGGGCGGGCACGTCGAGGTCGACGGCCGGGAGCTTGGTCACCGGGTCCACGCTCACCGGGGCCGGGCCGTGCGGCTGGTTGACGGTGACGTCGGCGAGGTAGCGCAGCAGCTTGCTGCCGCGGTCGCCCTTGCCGCGTGCCGCGAGCAGCTGCGGGTGGGTCTCGATGAACGAGGTGGTGATGTTGCCGCCGGCGAAGTCGGGGTCCTCGAGAACGGCCTGCAGGAAGGCGATGTTCGTGGAGACGCCGCGGATGCGGAACTCCGCCACCGCCCGGCGGGCCTTCTCCACGGCCTTGTCGAACGTGCGGCCGCGGCAGGTGAGCTTGGCCAGCATCGAGTCGAAGTGGGCGGAGACCTCCGCACCGGTGTAGGTCGTGCCGCCGTCGACGCGCACGCCCGAGCCGCCGGGGGAGCGGTAGGTCGTGATCTTCCCGGTGTCCGGGCGGAAGTTGTTGGCCGGGTCCTCGGTCGTGATGCGGCACTGCAGCGCCGCGCCGCGCAGCACGATGTCGTCCTGGGACAGCCCGAGGTCGGCCAGGGTCTCGCCGGAGGCGATCCGCAGCTGGGACTGCACGAGGTCGACGTCGGTGACCTCCTCGGTGACCGTGTGCTCGACCTGGATGCGGGGGTTCATCTCGATGAAGACGTAGTTGCCGTCCGGGTCGAGCAGGAACTCCACGGTGCCGGCGTTGCGGTAGCCGATCTCCCGGGCGAAGCGCACCGCGTCGGCGCAGATGCGGTCCCGCAGCTCCGGGTCGAGGTTGGGGGCCGGGGCGATCTCGACGACCTTCTGGTGCCGGCGCTGCACCGAGCAGTCGCGCTCGTAGAGGTGGATCACGTTGCCCTCGCCGTCGGCGAGGATCTGGACCTCGATGTGACGGGGGTCCACCACCGCCTGCTCGATGAAGACGGTGGGGTCACCGAAGGCGCCCTCCGCCTCGCGCATGCAGGTCTCGACGGCCTCGCGCAGGTCGGCCGGGTCGTCGACCCTGCGCATCCCGCGACCGCCGCCACCGGCGACCGCCTTCACGAAGAGCGGGAAGGGCAGGTCGGCGGCCGACTCGACCAGGGCGTCGACGTCCGTCGAGGGGTCCACCGAGGCCAGCGTCGGCACGCCGGCGGCCTTGGCCGCGGCGATCGCCCGCGCCTTGTTGCCGGTCAGCGTGAGCACCTCGGCGGTGGGGCCGATGAACGTGATGCCGGCGTTGGCGCAGGCCTCGGCGAGGGCGGGGTTCTCGGAGAGGAAGCCGTAGCCGGGGTAGACGGCGTCGGCACCGGCGCGGAGCGCGACCGCGACGATCGCCTCCGGGTCCAGGTAGGCCCGCACGGGGTGCCCGCGCTCACCGATCTCGTAGGCCTCGTCGGCCTTCAGGCGGTGCTCGGACCACCGGTCCTCGTAGGGGAAGACCGCGACCGTGCGCGCCCCGACCTCGAACGCCGCACGGAACGCCCGGATCGCGATCTCGCCACGGTTGGCCACCAGCACCTTGGAGAACATGGCGTCGAGGCTAGCGGCGCCGAGCGCCTCGTGGCTCGGCGTCCGGACTGGCGAGACACCGGGCCGGGTTCCCGCGCCCGGCTCAGGCGGTGAACTGCCCGAGCAGGCCGGGCACCGCGGCCGCTGCGAGGTCGACGGCCACCGGCTCCGGTACGTCGGGCAGGGTCACCGCCTGCTGGCCGCCGGCGGTGGTGGCGACCAGCGTGGAGAGGCCGGCCCGACGCTGGAAGAAGGTGGAGCGGAACGTCCACCCGATGACGTCGCGGGTGTCGAGGGCGTGCCGGCGGCGGTCCAGGCTGCCCGACCGGGCCACGAGGTGCCCGGCCACCAGGGCGTGCCCCAGGCTGCGGGCACGGTCGACCGCCAGGACCAGCGCGACCGGGACGGCCAGGAGCGCCGGGACCAGCAGCCAGGCCGGGGCGTCGGCGAGGAGGACGAGCAGCAGCACGAGCAGGACGAGACCGGCCGCCGGGCCCAGGGCCCGGGTGAACCGCCGCCGGCGAGCCTGCGGACCGTGCCCGGCGAGCGGGGCGTCCACCGGGCCGGCGGAGCCGAGCACCTCGCGGGCGACCCCGAGCACCACCGGGCGGGGTGCGGCCGGGACGAGCAACGAGCTGCCTGCCTGCCTGCGGTCCAGACCCGTGACGATCGCGGACGCCCGGCCGCCGCCCGCCAGCCGCAGGGGCAGCGGCTCGTGAATGCTGACCCCGGCCACGCGCTCGTCGTCCAGGCTGGTCTCCCTCGTGGTGAGCAGGCCGCGGCGCAGGTGCCAGACGCCCTGCGCGTGGCTGAGGGTGAGGCCCCAGTTCGCGATCAGGTAGCCGGCCACGGACAGCGCGGACACGACGACGGCGATCGCCACGACGCCGACCGGCACCAGGGTCCACCACGACAGGGCGGCGGTGTCGTCGAGCAGCGCCCCGCTGTCGAGCCGGTCCCACAGCCCGAAGGTGTTCATGCCCTGGGCCGCGGCGCCCAGCACACCGGCGGCGAGCACCAGGCCGGCGCTGGTGAGCGGAGCGAACCGGATCCAGGACGGGTCGAACGAGACGACGAGGCGGTCGGCCGTGGCGGGCTCGGGGCCGCCGGTGGCCGGGGCGAGGTGCAGCAGGTCCTCGCGGAGCCGGCGGGCGCGGGCGAGCGGCAGCCCGTCGAGGTCGAGCCGGTCCTCGTCGTCCGACGAGGCGGTGCCGGTCCCGATCCGCACAGTGGTGAGCCCCAGCAGCCGGTGGATGGGTGAGGAGGTCAGGTCGACGGTCCGCACCCGGTCCAGCGGCGCGGAGAGCAGGTGCCGGTTGAGCAGCCCCCGGCGCAGCTCGACCCGACCCGGGGTGATCCGGAAGCTGGTGGTGACGTAGCGCAGCACCCCGAGCCCGATCGGCACGGCGATGCCGAGCAGCTGCCACGGCAGGTCGCTCCCCCCGGTGGCGTTGCCCGCGACGAGCAGGCCGACCAGGACAGGGAGGAAGCGCAGCAGCTCCCGCGCGGGGTGGACGAGCAGCATCCGCGCGTCGAGCCGCTGCCAACGGCGGTCGCGGGTGAGCTCGCTCATCGCGGGCTCACGTCGCGTCGCCGGCGACCGCGTCGGCCTTGAGGGTGAGCTCGTCGACCAGCAGGCGGGCCCGGTCCCGGTCCAGCCCGGCGATCTCGAGCGCGCCGGCGCTGGACGCCGTCGTGACGGTGACGCTGGCCAGCCCGAACAGGCGTGCCACCGCGCCCTCGGAGTAGTCGACGGTCTGGATCCGCGACATCGGCGCGATCCGCCGCTCCCGGGTCCACCAGCCCGTCTGGGTGTAGACCGCCGTGTCGGTCACCTCCCAGCGGTGCACCCGGTAGCGCCACTCGGGGACCACGACGACGTACGCCGCGAGCGCGGCCACCACCAGCACCAGGTGCCACCACCGCAGCTCGAACCAGTCCCACACCGGGCCGGTCAGCAGGACCACCGCGAGCACGACCACGCTCTGGACCAGGGCGCCGACGAGCCACATCGAGCGGGCGCGCGGGCTGACCCGCTGACCGGGGTCCCGGAGTGCGGGGGCGTTCACGAGTCCGAGGCTACGACCCGCTCAGTCCTTGAGCTCGCAGATGACCGCGCCGTTGGTGACGGTGGCGCCGACCTCGACCTGCAGGCCGGTGACGGTGCCGGTCTTGTGGGCCTTGAGGGGCTGCTCCATCTTCATGGCCTCCATGACGACGATGACGTCGCCCTCGGCGACCTCCTGGCCTTCCTCGACGGCGATCTTGACGATGGTGCCCTGCATCGGGCTGGTGACCGAGTCGCCACCGGCGGTCGCGCCGGCCTTCTTGCCGGCGGCGCGCTTGGGCTTCTTGGCTCCGCCGTTGCCGGTCGAGGGGCCGCTCCCGAGTCCGCCGAGCCCGGCGGGCAGCACGACCTCGAGCCGTTTGCCGCCGACCTCGACGACGACCTTGTGTCGTTCGGTGGGCTCGTCGGCCTCGGCGCTCTGGCCGGCGTAGGGCTCGATCTGGTTGTCGAAGTCGGTCTCGATCCATTGGGTGTAGACGTCGAAGGAGCCCTCGCCGGAGGGGTTGGAGGCGCCGACGTAGGCCGGGTCGGAGACGACCGCGCGGTGGAAGGGGATGACGGTGGGCATGCCGTCGACCACGAACTCCTCCAGCGCGCGCCGCGAGCGCTCGAGGGCCTGGGTGCGGTCGCGGCCGGTCACGATGAGCTTGGCGATGAGGGAGTCGAACGAGCCGGGGATCGTCTCGCCGTTCTCGTAGCCGCCGTCGACGCGGACGCCGGGTCCCTGCGGGGGGCTCCAGGCCGAGAGGGTGCCGGGGGCGGGCATGAAGTTGCGGCCGCCGTCCTCGGCGTTGATGCGGAACTCGATGGAGTGGCCACGGATCTCGGGGTCGTCGTAGCCGAGCTCCTCGCCGGCCGCGATGCGGAACATCTCGCGGACCAGGTCGATGCCGGTGACCTCCTCGGAGACGCAGTGCTCGACCTGGAGGCGGGTGTTGACCTCGAGGAAGGAGATCGAGCCGTCCTGGGCGACCAGGAACTCGCACGTGCCGGCGCCGTGGTAGCCGGCCTCGGTGAGGATCCGCTTGGAGGACTCGTAGAGCTCGGTGAGCTGCTCCTGGCTCAGGAACGGTGCGGGCGCCTCCTCGACCAGCTTCTGGTTGCGGCGCTGCAGCGAGCAGTCGCGGGTCGAGACGACCACGACGTTGCCGTGCTGGTCGGCCAGGCACTGGGTCTCGACGTGGCGGGGCTTGTCGAGGAACTTCTCGACCAGGCACTCGCCGCGGCCGAACGCGCCGACGGCCTCGCGGACCGCGGACTCGAAGGCGTCGGGGATCTCCTCGAGCGTGCGGGCGACCTTCAGGCCGCGGCCGCCGCCGCCGTACACGGCCTTGATCGCGATGGGCAGGCCGTGCTCCTGCGCGAACGCGACGGCCTCGTCGGCGTCCTTGAGGGGGTCCTTGGTGCCGGGGGCGAGCGGGGCGTTCGCCTTCACCGCGATGTGCTTGGCCCTGGCCTTGTCGCCGAGCGCCTCGATCGCGGCCGGTGGCGGCCCGATCCAGGTCAGGCCCGCGTCGATGACGGCCTGGGCGAAGTCGGCGTTCTCGGCGAGGAAGCCGTAGCCGGGGTGGACCGAGTCGGCCCCGGACTTCTCGGCCAGCGCGATGATCTTGGCGATGTCGAGGTAGGAGTCGGCCGGGGTCGCACCGTCCAGGGAGTAGGCCTCGTCGGCCAGCCGGACGAACAGTGCGTCCCGGTCGGGGTCGGCGTAGACCGCCACGCTCCCGATCCCCGCGTCCTTGCAGGCGCGGATCACCCGCACCGCGATCTCGCCGCGGTTGGCGACGAGCACCTTCCGCAGCTGCTTGACCTCAGGCTTGCTGTCCGGCACCTGGCACTCCTGCTCTGACGGTGGTTGCTGATCGGTCTCCGCAGCGGAGAGTATCGCCACGCTCGCGCGAAGTCTCCGGAGGTCTCACCTCACCGGGCGTCGCCTTCGTCTCAGTTCACGCCACGATCACCGGCCATTCACGTCGACCGGGCACGGTTCTGACCACTGTCGTCTGCCTCGGAGGATCGCCATGCCCCGTGTCCGCACCGTCACCGTCCTGACCGCCCTCGCCCTCGCGGTCGCCGGATCCGGAGCCGCCCGGGCCGGATCCGGGACGCCCGGGACGCGGGACGACGGACCCGCAGCCGGCTACTCCTTCGCCGTGATCGGCGACGTGCCGTACGGCGCGGACCAGGTCGCGGCGTTCCCGGCGTGGATCGAGCAGATCAACCGGGACCCGGCGGTCCGTTCCGTGGTGCACCTCGGGGACATCAAGAACGGCTCCTCGGTCTGCAGCGACGACTACTTCCGGCTGATCCGCCGCGACTTCGACACGTTCGAGGACGGGCTGGTGTACACGCCCGGCGACAACGAGTGGACCGACTGCCACCGCGCGACCAACGGCGGCTACGACCCCCTCGAGCGGCTGCAGAAGGTGCGTGAGGTCTTCTTCGACCGCCCGGGCCGCACGCTTGGGCAGGACGCCTTCCGGGTCGCCTCGCAGGCCGGTCGCGGGTTCCCCGAGAACGTCACCTACCGCCGGGCCGGCGTCACCTTCGTGGCGGCGAACGTCACCGGCAGCAACAACGGGCTCCAGCCGTGGGAGGGGCTGGGCAACACCGAGCCGACCCCGGAGCAGCGGCGGGCCGTCGAGGGGCGCACGGCCGCCGACGTCGACGAGCTGCACGCGGCCTTCGCCGCGGCGCGGGCGCGGCACGACCGCGGGGTCGTGGTGCTGCAGCAGGCCGACATGTTCGACCCGTCGTACACGCCGACCTGGGACGACATCAGCGCCTTCCAGCCGTGGGTGCAGGCGCTGGTCGACGAGGCCTCGCGGTTCCCCGGCCCGGTCTACCTCCTCGACGGTGACAGCCACGTCTACAACACCGACCGCCCGCTGGCGTCCGGCTCCTCGTGGCTGGCGACCTACCGGGTGCGCGGCTCGGCGGACAACCTGACCCGGGTGACCGTCGACGGCTCCTCGAACAACACCGACTACCTGCGGGTGACCGTGGGTGCGCCCGGCGCGGACCTGCTGAGCTGGGAGCGGGTGCCCTACGCGGGCTGACCGATCGGTCCGGACCTCGCGTCCCGGCAACGGAGGAGGCGTCGACGGCTCGGTGCACCGCTGAGGCGCGAGCCCCTCCTGCGTGGTTAACAAACGCTAACCAACCGGGCTAGCATGGCGCCATGACGTACGAGCTGAGCCGTGAGCACGAGGAGTTCCGCCGCAGCGTCCGCGAGTTCGCGGAGGCCGAGATCGCGCCGCACGCCGCGCAGTGGGACCGCGACCACCACTTCCCGGTCGACGTGGTGCAGAAGATGGGCAAGCTCGGCCTCTTCGGCCTCACCGCCCCGGAGGAGTTCGGCGGCATGGGCGAGGACGGTGACTTCACCAGCCTCTGCGTCGCGATCGAGGAGATCGGCCGCGTCGACCAGTCGATGGGCATCACGCTCGAGGCCGCGGTCGGACTCGGCATCAACCCGATCCTGACCTACGGCACCGACGAGCAGAAGCAGACCTGGCTGCCCGACCTGGTGGCGGGGGAGCGGCTGGCCGGCTTCGGCCTGACCGAGCCGGGCGCCGGCTCCGACGCCGGGGCGACCCGCACCCGGGCCGAGCTCGACGGGGGCGAGTGGGTCGTCAACGGCTCCAAGCAGTTCATCACCAACTCCGGCTCGGAGATCACCAGCGTCGTCACCGTCACCGCCCGCACCGGCACGCGCGAGGGCGGCAAGCCCGAGATCTCCACGATCATCGTCCCGAGCGGCACTCCCGGCTTCACCGCGGAGAAGCCCTACGACAAGCTCGGCTGGCACGCCTCCGACACCCACCCGCTGAGCTTCGAGGACGTGCGCGTCCCCGAGGCGAACCTGCTCGGCGAGCGGGGCCGCGGCTACGCGCAGTTCCTGGCCACGCTCGACGACGGCCGCGTCGCGATCGCCGCGCTCGCGGTCGGCTGCATCCAGGCCTGCCTCGACATGAGCCTGCAGTACGCCGGGGAGCGGCAGACGTTCGGCGGTCCGATCGGGCGCAAGCAGGGCCTGGCCTTCCAGATCTCCGACCTCGAGGTGATGCTGCACGCCAGCCGCCTGCTCACCTACCGCGCGGCCGCGATGAAGGACGCGATGGACCGCGGCACCGGCGGCTCCATGAAGGAGTTCAAGCAGGCCGCGGCGGTCGCGAAGCTCTACACGACCGAGTCGGCCGTCACCGCGACCCGGATCGCCACCCAGGTCTTCGGCGGCTACGGCTTCATGGAGGAGTACCCCGTCGCGCGGTTCTACCGCGACGCCAAGGTGCTCGAGATCGGTGAGGGGACCAGCGAGGTCCAGCGGATGCTGATCGCCCGGGGGCTCGGCCTGCCGGTCGAGTGACCTGCGGCCGGGCGTCACCGGCCGCGTGCGAGGATGCCGCATGAGTCGTTCGCGAGTCCTCGCCATCGTCCAGGCCGGCGGCGCCGGCGGCCGGATGGACGTCCTCACCCGGGAGCGGGCCAAGCCGACCCTTCCCTTCGCAGGGGTCTACCAGCTGGTCGACTTCCCGCTGTCCAACCTCGTCCACTCGGGCGTCAGCGACGTGTGGCTGTCGGTGCAGTTCCAGGGATCCACGCTGGAGGAGCAGGTCGCGAACGGTCGGCCCTGGGACCTCGACCGCACGCGCGGCGGCCTGCGTCTGCTGATGCCCCAGGAAGGGACCGGCAGCCTCGACGAGGAGGGGTTCGCCCGGGGCAACGCGGACGAGCTGTTCCGGATCCGCGACCAGATCGCCGACCTGGACCCCGAGCTGGTCCTGGTCATGAGCGCCGACCACGTCTACCGCTTCGACTACCGCGAGGCCGTCGCCACGCACCACGCGCACGACGCGGAGCTCACCATCGTCACCTCCGAGGTGCCGGTCGCCGAGGCGAGCGACCACGCGACGGTCCAGGTGGCCGCGGACGGGCGGGTGAGCGGGTTCGCCTACAAGCCCGACGAGCCCGACACCACGACCGTGGCCACCGAGGTGTTCGTCTACGACGCCCGCGTCCTCGTGGAGGTCCTCGAGGAGCTGCACCGCGAGCTCTCGGCCGACGACGAGATCGGCGAGGACCCCGGTGACACGGGGCTGGGCGACTTCGGTGACCACCTGGTGCCTCGCCTGGTCGAGCGTGGCCGGGCCGTGGCGCACCCCATGCCCGGCTACTGGCGCGACCTCGGCCAGCCGCACCTCTACCTGCGCGCGCACCGCGACCTCCTCGGTGACGACCTCGGGGTGCTGGCCGAGCCCGGCTGGCCGGTGCTGACCCGGCAGCCGCAGCGGGTCCCGGCGCGGGTGCTCGACGGTGGGGTCGTCTCCGACAGCCTGCTGAGTCCCGGATCGCGGGTCGCCGGCCTGGTGCGCCGCAGTGTGCTCGGTCCCGGCGTCGTCGTCGAGGAGGGTGCGGAGGTCCACGACAGCGTGGTCTTCGCCGACACCGTCGTCCGTTCCGGCGCGCGCGTGCACTGGTCGGTGGTCGACACCGGCTGCGAGATCGGGGCCGCAACCGTCGGTGAGCCGGACGTCGACCTCGGGGCCGGCCCAGACCGGGTCACCCTCGTCGGGCGCGGATCGACCGTCGCCGCCGGGAGCAGCCTGGCGGCGGGCGCGCGCCTGGAGCCCGGCACCTCGGCCTGACCGCGGCCCGGGCGGCAGATGATTGAAATGTTGGCCACCGGGTATGACCTCCGTCATACAACCGGAGGTGTCTCGTGGTCCCTGCCCGCCTGTCCCGTGAGAGAACCGTCGCCGGACCGGGGTTCAGCCGCTGGCTGATCCCGCCGGCGGCCCTGGCGGTGCACCTGTGCATCGGCCAGGTCTACGCCACCAGCGTCTACAAGACGGCCCTGGTCGAGCACTTCGACACCAGCCTGACCGCCGTCGGTGTCATCTTCTCGATCGCGATCGTGATGCTGGGGCTCTCGGCGGCCGTCGCCGGGACGTGGGTGGACACCAACGGTCCGCGCGCGGCCATGGCCGTGGCGGCGCTGTTCTGGAGCGTCGGCTTCCTTGTCGCCGCCCTCGGCATCGGGTCCGGCCAGCTGTGGCTGGTCTACCTCGGGTACGGCGTCATCGGCGGCATCGGGCTCGGGATCGGCTACATCTCGCCGGTCTCGACGCTCATCAAGTGGTTCCCCGACCGGCCGGGCCTCGCGACCGGGATGGCGATCATGGGCTTCGGCGGTGGCGCGCTCATCGCGAGCCCGCTCAGCGCCCGGCTGATGGCGCTGTACGACTCGTCGTACGACGCCACGGACCCGACCTCGGTGCCCGACGGGCACGCGGTGATGCTGCTCTTCGTCACGCTCGCCGTCGTCTACCTGTGCTTCATGCTCTTCGGCGCGTTCACGGTCCGGGTGCCCGCCGACGGCTGGAAGCCGGACGGCTGGGACCCGGCCGAGGTGGCCGAGAAGTCCCTGGTCACGACCGCGAGCGTGTCGGCGAGGAATGCCGTGCGGACCCCGCAGTTCTGGCTGCTGTGGGTCGTGCTCTTCTGCAACGTGACCGCCGGGATCGGGATCCTCGAGCAGGCGGCACCGATGATCCAGGACTTCTTCCGCGACGGCGACGGCTCCAGCGTGAGCGCAGCCGCCGCCGCGGGCTTCGTCGGGCTGCTCTCGATCGCCAACATGACCGGCCGCTTCGTCTGGTCCACCACCTCGGACCTGATCGGACGCAAGCCGATCTACGTCCTCTACCTCGGGGTGGGGATCGGGCTCTACCTGCTGCTGGCGCTGGCGGGGTCCGGTTCCACTGCGCTGTTCGTCCTGCTGGCCGCGGTGATCATCTCCTTCTACGGCGGCGGCTTCGCGACCGTCCCGGCCTACCTGCGTGACCTGTTCGGCACCTTCCAGGTGGGCGCCATCCACGGCCGGCTGCTCACCGCGTGGTCCGCGGCCGGAGTGGCCGGACCGCTCATCGTCAACAAGTTCCTCGACGCCCAGGGCACGCCCGGCGAGCTGGTCGCCGCCGACTACCGCCCGGGGCTGCTGACCATGGTCGGCGTGCTCGCCGTGGGGCTGGTCGCCAACCTGCTGATCCGCCCGGTCGACTCCCGCTTCCACGAGCAGAGCGAGCAGGCCGAGAGAGAGGGGGCCGCGGCATGACCGCGCGCATCGTGAGTGCCTGGGCGCTGGTCGGCATCCCGCTGGCGTACGGCGTCGTCGAGACCGTCCGCAAGGCGGTGCCACTCTTCACCGGCTGATTCCGGGCCGCGCGGCGCGGCGACATGGCAGGTCCTGCCGGGGATGCGGTAGTGGGTTCGTTAGCCTTGGCTCCATGGGCAGCCGGTGGCAGCGGGTTCTCGCTGAAGGCGGCCGGTTCCTCGCGGTGGGGGGCGCGGCCACGCTCGTGGCCCTGGTGATCTTCAACTTCCTGGTCCACGGTTTCAACACCGCACACAGGGCGCTCCTCGACGACCACGTCATCTGGGCCTACGTCATCGCGAACAGCGTCGGCATGGTCATCAGCTACCGGGGTAGTCGCAGCTGGGCGTTCCGCGACCGGCCGCCGCGGCACGCCGACGGCGGGCGGGTCGCGTTCCTGGCCATCAACGTGCTGACCATGTCGCTGCCGATCGGCTGCCTGTGGATCAGCCGCAACGTCCTGGGCCTCGACGACCCGTACTCCGACAACATCTCGGCGAACGTGATCGGCCTGTTCCTCGGGCTGGTGGCCCGGTTCTACCTGTTCCGGACCTTCGTGTTCAGGCGGCCCGTGCACCTGCCCCACCTCGCGCTGCCGCACCCCTCGCTGGGCGACGTCGTCGAACCGGTCATCGAGACCACAGACTCGTCCACGTGTGTCCGAGCTCGGCGACCAGGTCTCTGACCAGCGGCAGGCTCACCCCGACCACGTTGTGGTGGTCGCCCTCGATGCCGGTGACGAAGGCCCCGCCGAGACCGTCGACGGTGAACGCGCCCGCGACGTGCAGCGGCTCGCCGGTGGCGACGTACGCCGCGATCTCCTCGTCGCTGAGGTCGGCGAAGTGCACGGTGGTCGACGCGGTCGCTGCCACGACGCGTCCCCCGACGGTCTCCCGCAGGCAGTGACCGGTCCGCAGGATCCCCGAGCGGCCACGCATCGAGCGCCAGCGCTGCTCGGCCTCCGCCGCGTCGGACGGCTTGCCGAGGGCCTCGCCGTCCAGCTCGAGGACCGAGTCGCACCCGAGCACCAGGGCGGCGTCTGGCAGGTCCGCGCGCGCCGCGACGGCGGCGCACTTGAGCTCGGCGAGCTGGAGCGCGAGCTCGGCCGGCGGGAGCCCGTCGAGCTGCGACTCGTCGACGCCGGAGACGATCACCAGCGGGTCGAGCCCGGCGCTGCGCAGGGTCGCGAGGCGAGCGGGTGACGCGGAGGCGAGGACCAGTGCGGGCACGCGGGAAACCCTAGCGGGGGTCGCCCGAGCCGGCGGACGCAGCGATGAGCGGCAGCGACTCGCCGAACGCGCAGGCGGTGAGCGCCGCCAGCGGGCCGGACTCCGCGCGGTGCTCCGGGGCCTGCATGGCGATCATGACGTTGAGCAGCATGCCCTGTGCGATGAAGTCCCGCGCCCGGTCGTCGGTGCAGCCGGTGCTGCGGATGACGTCGAAGATGCCCGCCATGCCCGCCCGGGCAGCGGCGCCGATCTCCTCGGTGCCGGCCGCGGTGAAGCCGTGCATCATCACCAGGAGGAAGTCGCGGTCGGCCAGCAGGCCGGTGTACGCCGCGCCGAGGCGCTCCCAGTCGGCCTCGCTGTCGGGGTCGAACGGGCGCTCGGCCAGCACGCCCTGGAAGGCGGCCGCGATCCGGCCGGTCGCGTGCGTGAAGACCTCGAGGAACAGCTCGAGCTTGGTGCCGAAGATGCGCACCACGTAGGGCTGGGAGACCCCCGCCTCCTTGGCGACCGCGTCCGTGCTGGTGCCGGCGTATCCGCGGCGGGCGAAGGCACGGGTGGCGGCGTCCAGGACCAGCTGGCGGCGGTCCTCGGCGCTCATCCGGGAGGCGGGCGCGGGGGTCTGGGAGGTCATGGTTGACAGGTTATCAGTCGATTACTTATCGTCGATACATAAGTAATCATTCAATGCCTTCTTGTGCAGGAGCTGCCATGTCCGTCCTCGAGTCACCGGCCGTCCCACCGGCCGCCAGCGCGGCGGCCGCCGCGCCCGCCGTCCGGCGGGTCCCGCTCTGGGTCGCGCTGGTCGCGACCTCGCTGCCCATGTTCATGGCCACGTTGGACAACCTGGTGATGACCAGCGCGCTGCCGGTGATCCGGGCCGACCTCGGCTCGTCGGTCGGACAGCTCTCGTGGTTCATGAACGCCTACACGCTGAGCTTCGCGACGTTCATGCTCACCGCCGCGACGCTGGGCGACCGGCTCGGACGGCGCCGGATGATGCTGATCGGCATCACGGTCTTCACGCTCGCCTCGGTCGCCTCGGCGCTGAGCAGCTCCTCGGAGGCGCTGATCGCGGCACGGGCCGTCCAGGGTCTCGGCGCGGCAGCGATCATGCCGCTCTCGCTCACGCTGCTGGCGGCTGCCGTGCCGCCGCAGATGCGAGCGGCGGCGATCGGCATCTGGGGCGGGGTGTCCGGGCTCGGGGTCGCTCTCGGCCCGGTCATCGGCGGAGCGGTGGTCGAGGGCGTCAGCTGGCAGGCGATCTTCTGGCTCAACGTGCCGGTCGCGCTGGTGGCCGTGCCGCTGCTGCTCGTCGCGGTGCCCGAGTCCCGCGGAGCCTGGCAGCGGCTGGACCTGGTGGGCGCCGGGCTGCTCGGCGGCGCCGTGTTCCTCGGGATCTGGGGGATCGTGCACGGCAACGACGACGGGTGGACCTCGCCCGGCGTGCTCGGCCCGCTGGTGGCGGCGGCCGCGCTGCTGCCGGCGTACCTGCTGTGGGCGCGCGGTCGCAGCCACGCGGTGCTGCCGCTGCGGCTGTTCGGCTCGCGCGGCTTCTCGGTGGCCAACGTGATCGGCCTGACCTTCACCATCGGCATGTTCGGCACGGTCTTCCTGCTGGCGCAGTACCTCCAGATCGTCCAGGGCTACACGCCGCTGGAGGCGGGGCTGCGGACCCTGCCGTGGACGGCCGCGCCCATGGTCGTGGCGCCGATCGCCGGCGCGATCGCCGGGCGCACCGGGCTGCGCTCGCTGCTCGTGACCGGCCTGGTCCTCCAGGCCGCCTCGCTGGTGTGGTTCGCCGCCCTGACCGAGAGCGGCTCGGCGTACGCCTCTTTCGTGCCGCCGCTGCTGCTGGCCGGTGTCGGCATGGGCCTGACCTTCGCGCCCTCCGCGACCGCCGTGCTCGACGGGCTCCCGGAGTCCGACTTCGCGGTGGCGAGCTCGGCCAACTCCACGGTGCGCGAGTTCGGCGTGGCGCTCGGCATCGCGCTGCTGACCGCGGTGTTCCTCGGCAACGGCGGGGAGCTGACGCCGGTGGGGTACGACGGCGCCATCGGCCCCGCGCTGCTCACCGGCGCCGCGGCCGTGGCGGTCGCGGTCGTGGCCGCCGTCCTCGCCCCCGGGCGGTCACGCGGCTGAGCCGCTGCCTCGGGCATGATGACGCCCGACCAGCCACGAGAGCCGAGGGGGTGCCGGGTGACCGACACGAAGTCCACCCGTCCCCGCGGTCTCGTGCTGGTCGGCGTCGGCGTGGTGGTCCTCCTGCTCGTCGTGGCCACCGGTGGGCTGCTCGTGGCCAGGGCGAAGCACGTCGGGCCGTGGGAGCGCGACCCGCAGGACCTCAACCGTTACGCCACCCAGGGCGGCTACGCCGACCCGGACTCGGGGGCCGCGCAGGCGGCCAGGCAGGCGACCGCCGACGGCGATGCGCGGTCGGCCGACGTCTTCGGCCGCCTCGCGGCCGTCCCGTCGGGGATCTGGCTCACCCCCGAGCAGTACCCCGCGGGCCAGGTCGGTCCCTACGTCTCCTCGGTCCTGGCCGCGGCCGACGAGCAGGACGCGGTCGCGACGCTCGTCGTCTACGGCGTCCCCGACCGGGACTGCAGCGGCGGCTACTCCGCGGGTGGGCTGGCCGAGGACGAGTACGCCCCGTGGGTGCAGGAGATCGCCTCGGCCGCCTCCGGCCACGACAGTGCCGTGGTCGTGCTCGAGCCGGACGCCCTGGCCGCCACGGTCGCCTGTGGTGACGAGAAGGGCCGGGTCGCCCTCATCGGGGACGCGGTCGCCCGGATGAGCGACGCCGGGGTGACGACGTACGTCGACGGCGGGCACTCCAACTGGGTGACGCCCGGCGACATGGCACGGCTGCTGCGCGAGGTCGGGGTCGGGAAGATCCGGGGATTCGCCACCAACGTCGCCAACTTCCAGACCGACCTGGACGAGCAGTCCTACGCCGAGCGGGTCAGCGAGCTGAGCGGTGGCGGGCACTTCGTGATCGACACCGGGCGCAACGGCAAGGGCTCGACCGACGACTGGTGCAACCCGCCGGGCAGGGCCTTCGGGACCATGCCCGGGTATGTCGACGACGGCAGCCGGCTGGACGCGTTCGTGTGGGTCAAGCCCCCGGGCGAGAGCGACGGTGAGTGCGGCGGAGGCCCCACTGCGGGGGAGTTCTGGCCGCAACGTGCTCTCGAGATGGCAAGCGAGTCCGGGTGGTGACGGGCTCGGAGATTGTTAGCATCCACCCCATGCCAGGGGATGAGTGGGTCGCCGTGATCATCGAGGACGACCCCGACGTGCGTGACCTGATCGACATCGTCCTCACGCAGTCGGGCTTCCGCACCATCGTCACGGAGGACGGGCCGACCGGGGTGGACGCGGTGCGCACGCACAACCCGCTCATCACCACGCTGGACGTGAACATGCCCGGCATGGACGGCTTCGCCGTCGCCAAGCGGCTTCGTGAGTTCAGCAGCACCTACCTGATCATGATCACCGCGCTCGCCGACGAGATCGACGTGGTCCAGGGGTTCGAGGCCGGCGCCGACGACTACCTGGTCAAGCCGTTCCGGCCCCGCGAGCTGCGCGCCCGGGCCGACTCGATGCTGCGCCGGCCGCGGTCGCGCAACGAGGTCCCGTCGGGGTGGACCGACGAGCCCGCCGCGCCCCCGGCGCCGCCCCAGCCGGAGTCCTGGGCAGCCGCCGCCGCCCGCGACCTGCTGACCAACGCGTCGCCGGCTCCGGCACAGTCGTCGCCTCCGCCGCAGCAGCCCGCTCAGCAGCCGCAACCGGTCCAGCAGTCGCAGCCCGTGGCGCCGCCCGCCCAGCCCCAGTCCGCCCAGCCCCAGTCGGCCCAGCCCCCGTCGGACCAGCCCCCGTCGGCCCCTCAGCCCCCGTCGGCACAGCCGCGGCAGTCGGTCGAGCCGACGCCCCTCCAGCCCGGTCCCGTCCGGGCGACGCCTCCGGAGCAGCCGGTCGGGCCAACGCCCGCCCCGACCCCCGTGGTCGCCGTGGCGCACGCCTTCGGAGCGGCGCGCGTCGACGGGGCGTGGCTGAGGTTCAGCGACCTCGCGCTCAACGCCGAGAGCCGGGTCGTCACCGTCGGCGGTGGCGCCGTCGACCTGAGCCGGCCCGAGTTCGACCTGCTGGCCTCGTTGCTCGGGACCGGACGTCGGGTCCGCAGCAAGGCCGACCTGGTCCTCACCATGCGCGGCCAGCAGTACGTCACGTCGTACTTCGTCAACGAGGCCGACAAGCGGTCCGTCGAGGTCCACATCGCCAACCTGCGGCGCAAGCTCGGCGACGACGGCGCAGTGCCCCGCTACATCGAGACCGTGCGCGGCGTCGGCTACCGGATGGCCGAGGCCGCCTGAGCCCGACCGGGTTCGTCACGGATCCGAGGGGGCTCCCCACCAGGGTGCTGTCCTGCTTTGAACAAACGTTTGTTCAAAGCAGGGAGGACTCCTCGCCGGATCGCACCGAGGCCGACGAGGACCCCGGGGCTCCCGCAGCGCGGATGCTCGAGCGCCGTGTACATGACAGCGCCGATGGGCGAGCGCCGGCAGGTGACCCGTCAGCAGACGGACGGCGGCCACCGGTGCGCGCGCCACTCGTCCCACGTCGCGAAGCCGGCGGGCGGGTCCCCGACGGGTTCGCTGCCGTCGAGCTCACCCGGTGTCGGGACGTCGATGCGGGCGGCCCACTCGGTGAGCTCCCGGTCCGACATGGGCCAGCTCGAGTGGGGCGCCAGTGCCTGGCGCTGGTCGAGCCGGCGCCGCTGCTCCGCCGGGTCCAGCTCGAAGTAGTGGATCTCCACCACCGCGCCGCGGTCCGCTGCCGCCTGCCGCAGTGCGGCGCGCTCGTCCCGGGACCAGAGGCCGTAGTCGATGACGACGTTGACGCCCAGCTCGAGCGCGCGCAGCCCGACCTGGATGAGCCGGCCCTCGATCACGCCCTGGGCCTCCGGCGGGTTCTCGTGCCCGTAGAGCGCCTTGACCCACTCGTCCTTGGTGAGCCGAAGGGCTCGCTGCTCCACCTCCAACCGCCGCGCCCCGGTGGTCTTGCCGGTCCCCGGGAGCCCCACGGTGAGGAACAGTGTCGGTCCCGTCATCAGCACCCCTGTCGAAGCGAATGCCCCATGATCGCTGATCTCGGTCGGTCGGCGTCGGTCAGTTGGCGTCGACCGGGATCGAGGCGACCGAGGTGGGCTTCTTCGACTCGAAGATCGCGATCGGCACGGTCTGCCTGATCTGGCGCCGGTAGAACTGGCTCGAGCCGGGGGCCCGCTGGATGTTGACCGTCGCGGTGAACATCAGGTCCAGGCCACGGGTGTCGAGGGACATCGGACCGATCCGCTGGTTGCGCAGCTCGAAAGCGCCCTTGGGGGAGGTGATGATCATGCCGTACGGCGTGGTCACCGGCTCCGGGTCGAAGGTGATCTCCTTGGCCACCGCGTCCAGCTCGTAGGGGTGCTGGGTCTTCCCGCCCCCGGTCGTCTTGGTCCGGGAGGTCACCGTGATGTGGCTGAGGTAGACCTTGCGCTTCGTCGCGAAGGGGTCGCGCAGCTTCCGGTTCAGGTCATAGGCCTGGAACGTGAACGAGAAGAACTTGTTGCCGCGCGGGTACCACTCGTTGGTCCGCGGGGTCGACTTGGTCGGGTAGAGCGTGTAGACGAAGTCGAGCCCGTTCACCTTGACGTGCGACTGGAAGGTGCCGTCCCGGGTGAACTGGGAGTCGTACGGCGCAGGCGTGGCCACGGCCGGCTTCGGCGACGCGGCGTCGGTGGACCCGCCCCCACCGAGACCGAGGGCCCCACAGCCGCTCAGCGCCGCCTGGAGGGCGGCCAGCACCACCACCACGGTGACCAGACGGGCGGCCCGAGTCTTGCCGGTCCTCGTCATCGGTGTTCCTCTCATGCCTGGTAGCCGCGGTAGCGGCGCATCGACTTCAGCAGCATCCACGCGGTCTGGGCGATGGTGATCACGCCCAGGATCGGCCAGCCGATCGCCAGGATGTCCGACTGGGTCTGGATCGGGACCTGCGCCCACGCCACCCCCGCGGCGACGAAGAACAGCACGAGGGCCACGAACGGGTACAGCCAGGCGATGCCCTTGCCGCGCTCCGCCTTGGCCTGGGCCGCCCAGTTGTCGGTCTGCTGGCGGCTGAAGAACTTCAGCCAGGCGCGCACGAAGTGCCCCATCCGGATGACCATGTAGAGCTCGGCGGGGAACAGCAGCAGCACGAACAGGTAGTCCTTGATGTTGCGGAACTTCATCGAGTGCGCGACCCGGAAGTTCAGCAGCACGGCCGCCGTCGGGGGGATCAGCCACCACGCCCGGAAGACGAACGCGTGGATGGAGAGCGCGCCGAGGAGCAGCAGGAAGAACATCAGGCGGGTGGTCATGTTGACGACCATCGACATGTGCTCGAACCACCGCAGCCGCAGGTTCGGGTGGAAGGGCTGGCCGCGGGTGTCGCCGCGCTGGCCGGGCCACATCAGGTCGATCGCGCCGAAGTTCCACTTCACCTGCTGGGCGTCCAGCGAGCGCAGGGTGGTCATGCCGCCGACGTGGGCGCGCGCCTGGGCGCTGATCTTGGTCAGGTAGCCGGCGCTCTTGATCTGCAGCGAGAGCAGGGAGTCCTCGACCTCGCTGTCGTTGACCCACGGGGTGCGCTGGTGGCTGTCGCGCATCACGTCGCGCAGCGCCTGGGTGGAGAAGATCGAGAACTGGCCGCCGAGCACGGCCATGTTGCGGCCCTTCAGCATGTTCTGCATGTTGAAGGCCGCGAACTGGGCGCGCTGGCCGGCGATCAGGAACTTCGCCATCAGGCCGTCCATGGCGCTGTCGTCGATGCTGTAGATCGCGGAGATGCCGCCGATCCGGTCGTCGCTGGCGATCTCGTTGACCAGGTGCTCGACCGCGTCCGGCTCGGGCGTGGTGTCGCCGTCGACGCCGAGCAGGTAGTCCATGGTCTCGACCAGGGAGTAGCCGTAGTTGAGCGCCCCGACCTTCTTGTCGGGGTTCTTGCCGATGTCGTGGATGTAGATGACCGTGCTCTGCTCGCCGGACGGGGTCATCCGGGTGTGCGGGCCGGCGTAGTGCGAGGCGATCTCGACGGAGTCGTCGCTGCTGTTGTTGACGATGACGTGGATCGTGTCCGGGATCCGGGTCTGCTGGAGCAGCGAGTCCAGCACGCCCGCGATGGTCTCGGCCTCGTTGTAGGCCGGGATCACGCACCCGACGGTGGGGCGGTAGGTCGGGATCGAGTCGACCTCGTCGAGGAACTGGTCGGCGTACGCCGCGAGGGTCGGGTCGGGGACCCGGACGTAGGAGGCCTCGGGGTCGGGCATCCGCGCCGGGGGCACCACCGCGCCCGGGGCCACGTCTTCCGGTCTCACGATCCTCGTCTCCAGTCAGGTCGGCCCGAGCGAGCCGACGCCCGGTTCATCCCCCAGTCTGGGGACGCGAACTCAAGTCGCGAGCGCGAAACCGCAAAGTTCTGCCGTGTTTTTCCTCAAGAAGCGCACGTCGTGGAAGACGTCACCGCGGCAGGCCGCTGGCGCGCCAGCCGCCGGGGCCGTGGGGGAGGCTGGCGCGGAGCTTGCGGTGGTGTGACTGCCACTCGGGCTTGCGGCGGGGCGTCGGTGCCTCGCCGCCGCCGAGGGAGGACAGCACCGTCACCAGCGCCGCGATCTCCTCCGGCGTGGCGTTCGGGCTGACGACCTTCAGCAACGGCTCGATCTCGGGACTCTCGACGGCCTCGGCCGGCGCGTGCGTGTTCCCGGCGCTCGCAGTGGCCATCAGAGGGGGATGTTCCCGTGCTTCTTGGCGGGCAGGGTCTCGCGCTTGGAGCGCAGCAGCCGGAGGGCGCGGACGACCTCGACGCGGGTCTCGTGGGGGGAGATGACGGCGTCGACGTAGCCGCGTTCGGCGGCGACGTAGGGGTTGGCGAGGGTGTCCTCGTACTCGGTGATCAGCTCGGCGCGCTTGGCCTCGGGGTCCGAGGCGTCCTTGAGCTCGTTGCGGTAGAGGATGTTGACCGCGCCCTGGGCGCCCATGACCGCGATCTGGGCGGTGGGCCAGGCGAGGTTGATGTCGGCGCCGAGGTGCTTGGAGCCCATCACGTCATAGGCGCCGCCGTAGGCCTTGCGGGTGATGATCGTGACCAGCGGGACGGTGGCCTCGGCGTAGGCGTAGATCAGCTTCGCGCCGCGGCGGATGATGCCGTTCCACTCCTGGTCGGTGCCGGGCAGAAAGCCGGGCACGTCGACGAAGGTCAGCACCGGGATGTTGAACGCGTCGCAGGTGCGCACGAACCGGGCGGCCTTCTCGGAGGCGTCGATGTCGAGGGTGCCGGCGAACTGCATCGGCTGGTTGGCCACCACGCCCACCGGTCGGCCCTCGACGCGGCCGAAGCCGACGATGATGTTGGGCGCGAACATCGCCTGGACCTCGAGGAACTCCTCCTCGTCCACGACCGCCGCGATCACCTCGTGCATGTCGTAGGGCTGGTTGGGGGAGTCCGGGATCAGGGCGTCCAGGGCCTGGTCCAGCTCGGAGAGGTCGAGGTCCGCGGGGTCGTCGTAGGCCGGTGGCTCGTCGAGGTTGTTCTGCGGGAGGAAGGAGAGCAGCGCCTTGACGTAGTCGAGCGCGTCCTCCTCGTCGGTGCCCATGTAGTGGGCGTTGCCCGACCTGGTGTTGTGGGTGCGGGCGCCGCCGAGCTCCTCCATCGAGACGTCCTCGCCGGTGACGGTCTTGATCACGTCGGGGCCGGTGATGAACATGTTGGAGGTGCCGTCGACCATGATCGTGAAGTCGGTCACCGCGGGGGAGTAGACGTGGCCGCCGGCGCAGGAGCCCATGATCAGGCTGATCTGCGGGATCACGCCGGAGGCGTGCACGTTGCGGCGGAAGATCTCGCCGTACAGGCCGAGGGAGACCACGCCCTCCTGGATGCGGGCCCCGGCGCCCTCGTTGATGCCGATGATCGGGCAGCCGGTCTTGATGGCCAGGTCCATCACCTTGGTGATCTTCTCGCCGTAGACCTCGCCCAGCGAGCCACCGAAGACGGTGAAGTCCTGGGAGAACACGCAGACCTGGCGGCCGTCGATGGTGCCGTAACCGGTCACCACGCCGTCGCCGTAGGGGCGCTTCTTCTCCAGCCCGAACGCGGTCGAGCGGTGTCGGGCCAGCTCGTCGAGCTCGACGAACGAGCCCTCGTCGAAGAGCAGCTCGATCCGCTCCCGGGCGGTCTTGCGGCCCTTGGCGTGCTGCTTCTCCACCGCCTTGGCCGACCCCGCGTGCACGGCCTCGTCGAGGCGCCGGTCCAGATCGGCCAGCTTGCCCGCCGTGGTGTGGATGTCGATGTCTTCGGGGACGTCGGTGCCCTCGCCCGGCTGTGCGCTCACTTCTGGTGGCCTCCTGGTCGACCTCGTCAAGTCCGTGGGCCAATGTAGTGCCCATGACCGGTGACCTGCCTCCGCGCCCATCCCTCGACGCCGATCGCCTCGCCGCCGGCCCACCCGGCCTGGTCGTCGAGGTGGTCGACGCGGCGCCCTCCACCAACGCCGTGGTCGCCGCACGTGCCCGTGCCGGCGCGGGAGAGGGCCTCGTCGTGGTCGCCGAGCACCAGACCTCGGGGCGCGGGCGGCTCGACCGGACCTGGGAGACGCCCGCCCGGGCGGCCCTCACGTTCTCGGTGCTGCTGTGCCCGGAGGTGGAGCCGACGGAGTGGCCGTGGCTGCCCCTGATGACGGGGTACGCCGTGGCCCGGGCGCTGCGGGAGGTCGGCGTCGCCGCCGAGGTGAAGTGGCCCAACGACGTGCTCGTCGGCGAGCGCAAGGTGGCCGGCATCCTGGTCGAGCGCGTCGAGACCGCGGCCGGTCCGGCCGCCGTCGTCGGCGTCGGGATCAACGTCAGCACCACCCGCGAGGAGCTGCCGATCGAGGCCGCGACCTCGCTCGCCCTCGAGGCCGGCGCGACCCCGGACCGCACCGAGGTCCTGCTGCTGGTCCTCGGCGCGCTGCGGGAGGAGTACGACGCCTGGCGGGCGGGTGGGTCGGCCACCCTGCACGCGGCGTACCTGCGCGCCTGCGCGACCGTCGGCCGCGAGGTCCGGGTCGGCCTCCCGGGGGGCGGCTCGCTGACCGGGCGGGCCACCCGCGTCGACGCCGGCGGCCGGCTCGTCGTGGACGGACCCGAGGGTGAGGTGGCCGTCGGCGCCGGCGACGTGGTGCACGTGCGTTCGGTCACCGGCTGACGGCGCCAGGTGACATGATCCGGGGGTGGCCATCTCGCAGAAGCTGCTCAACGACGGCGAGACCGTCGTCATCAGCACGCGCACGCACCCCAAGGCGTTGCTGGTGCCGGTGCTCGCGCTGGTCCTCCTGCTCGCGCTCGGGGTCGCCGCCCAGACCGTCGTCGACCAGCACGTCGTCACCCTCGTCGTCTGGGTGCTCGTCGCCGTCGGCGTGGTCTGGTGGGTCCTGCGCCCGTTCCTGGTGTGGGCGACCGCGTCGTACACGTTCACCAGCCGCCGCCTGATCACCCGCACCGGAGTGATCACGCGCCGCGGCCACGACATCCCGCTCTCGCGGATCAGCGACGTGGCCAGTGAGCTCGGGCTGGTCGACCGGATGCTGGGCTGCGGCACGCTCATCATCAGCGACGCGAGCACCCACGGCCAGGTCCGGCTCCCCGACATCCCGCACGTGGAGGACACCCAGCGCCGGCTGAACCTCCTGCTCCACGACGTCAGCGACCCGCGTGGGCATGACGGCACCTGACCCCGAGCAGCCGCGCGACCGCCTCGAGAGGGCGATCCTCGGCGAGGAGCTCGTCTTCAACGCCGCCGAGGTGTCGGAGGCGACCGGCGTCACCATCGAGGAGGCGCGCCGCCTGTGGCGGGCGCTGGGCTTCCCCGAGCACGGGGTCGAGACCGCGTTCACGCGCGCCGACGCCGCGGCCGTCTCGACCCTGACCGACGTCGTGGAGTCGGGCCTGATCGACTTCGACCTGGCGGTGAACCTCACCCGGGCCGTGGGGCAGACCATGGCCCGGCTCGCCGACTGGGAGGTGGCCTCCCTGGTCCAGCGCGTCGAGGAGCTCGAGGCCGGGGACCAGGCGACGGGCAGCCGGGTCGGCTCGGCGATGCGGATCGTCGAGGAGTTCAACCGGCCCTTCGAGCAGCTCATGCTCTACGCGTGGCGCCGCCACCTGGCCGCCGCGGTGGCCCGGGTCGAGGCGCTGGGGGCCAACGAGGAGGACCTGCACACCACCCAGCTGACCGTGGGCTTCGCCGACATCGTCAGCTTCACGGCGCTGTCGAACCAGCTCACCGAGGCACGCATCGGCGACCTCGTCGAGCTGTTCGAGTCCCGGTGCGCCGACGTCGTCGCGGGCCAGCGCGGACGCGTGATCAAGAGCATCGGCGACGCCGTGCTTTTCGTGAACGACGACCCGATCCGGGCCTACGACACCGCCGAGGGGATCATCAACGTGATCGGGCGGGACTCCCGGATGCCCGACGTGCGGGTCGGCCTGGCCAGCGGCTCGGTCGTCATGCGGCTCGGTGACGTGTTCGGTCCGCCGGTCAACATGGCCGCCCGGCTGACGGCGGTGGCCCGGCGCAACCGGATCATCATCGATGCCGAGACCGCGGAACTGCTCCCGGACGACCAGTTCGAGACCCGGCGGCTGCCCGCCCGGCCGGTGCGGGGGTTCGGCCTCGTGGAGCCGGTCGCGGTACGCCGCCACTGAGCCCCCCACGGGCGGCGATCCCGGGCGCCGGTCCAGTGCGTTGACCCCATTTGGGGGATTTCGGCTCCGGGGGCCCGCTTTGCTTCCTACCTTGGTGCCGTGGTCGAGGTGCAGGACGTGCGACTCGACCCCGAGAGCCGCCGGGCGTGGCGCGGGGTCGAGGAGATCCTGCTGTCCCGCAAGGAGTTCGACCTCGTGCACGCGCTGATGTCCCGGGCCGGTGAGATCGTCACCCGCGACGAGCTGATGCGCGAGGTCTGGAGCACGACCTTCTGGACCTCGTCCAAGACGATCGACGTGCACCTGGGGTGGGTGCGCCGCAAGCTCGGCGACGACAGCCGGCGCCCGCGCCTGATCACCACGATCCGCGGGCAGGGCCTGCGCTTCGAGACCGGGGACACCCACCGCTGACCGGGTCACTACGCTGGCCCCGTGTCCGAGCCCGCTCCCACTCTCGCCGTCATCGGCGGCGGCCAGCTCGCCCGGATGATGGCGCAGCCCGCCATCGCCCTCGGTCTCCCGCTCCGCCTGCTGGCGGAAGGGGAGGGCGTGTCCGCCGCGCAGGTGATCCCCGACCACGTCGTCGGTGACTACCGCGACCTCGACACGCTGCGCCGGGTCACCCACGGCTGCCGCGCCGTCACCTTCGACCACGAGCACGTGCCGACCGAGCACCTGCACGCGCTGGCCGACGACGGCGTCGCGGTCCACCCCGGGCCCGGTGCGCTCGTGCACGCCCAGGACAAGGCCGTCATGCGTGAGCGGCTGGCCGCGCTTGGCGTGCCCTGTCCGCGCAACGCGGTCGTCGGATCCCTCGCCGACGTCGAGGCGTTCGGCTTCCCGTGCGTGCTGAAGACGACCCGGGGCGGCTACGACGGCAAAGGGGTGTGGTTCGTCCGGTCACTGGCCGACTGCGAGGAGGCGTTCCGGGCGGCCGAGGAGACCGAGGTGCGGCTGCTGGCCGAGGAGCTGGTCGACTTCCGTCGCGAGCTCTCCGCGCTGGTGGCCCGCTCGCCGAGCGGCCAGGCCGCGGCGTACCCCGTCGTCGCGTCCACCCAGCAGGACGGCATCTGCCTCGAGGTCGTCGCCCCGGCCCCGGACCTCGACCCCGAGCTCGCCGGCCAGGCCCAGGAGATCGCGCTGCGGATCGCCGGGGCCCTCGACGTCACCGGCATCCTCGCCGTCGAGATGTTCGAGACCGCCGACGGCCGCGTGCTCGTCAACGAGCTCGCGATGCGGCCGCACAACACCGGGCACTGGACCCAGGACGGTGCGGTCACCTCGCAGTTCGAGAACCACCTGCGCGCCGTGATGGACCTCCCGCTCGGCTCGCCCGCGCCCCGGGCCCGCTGGACGGTGATGGTGAACATCCTCGGCGGTGTCGACCCCGAGGTCGGCCGGCTGTACGACGGCTACCCGCACGCGCTCGCGCGTGACCCGCACCTGCGCGTGCACCTCTACGGCAAGGAGCTGCGCCCCGGCCGCAAGGTGGGGCACGTCAACGCCTACGGCGACGACCTCGAGGACTGCCTGGAGCGCGCGCGGCACGCCGCCGCGTGGTTCCGTGGCGACCTCGGCAACGAGAGCGAGTGAGCATGGCTGAAACGTCGGTCCAGGGACCCCGCGTCGGCATCGTCATGGGGTCCGACTCCGACTGGCCGGTGATGAAGGCGGCCGCCGAGGCCCTGGAGGAGCTCGGCATCCCCCACGAGGCCGACGTCGTCTCCGCGCACCGGATGCCCGACGAGATGCTCGACTACGGCAGGCGGGCCGCCGGCCGGGGCCTCTCGGTCATCATCGCCGGCGCCGGCGGGGCGGCCCACCTGCCGGGCATGCTCGCCGCGGTGACGCCGCTGCCGGTCATCGGCGTGCCGGTGCCGCTGAAGTACCTCGACGGCATGGACTCGCTGCTCTCGATCGTGCAGATGCCGGCCGGGGTGCCGGTGGCCACGGTCGCGATCGGCAACGCCCGCAACGCCGGCCTGCTCGCCGCCCGCATCCTCGCCACGGGCGACCCGGCGCTGCTGGAGAAGATGATCGCCTTCCAGGCGGACCTCAGGACCGCCGCGCAGGAGAAGGGTCGGGCCGTCCGCGAGCCCGCCCGCAAGCTCGGCTTCTAGGGGGTGGTCCGGCACGTTCTCGTCGTGCCGGACCGGCGGTCACTCGCCGCGGACCCGACCGCGTAAGGACTTGGTCAGCCCACGCTGACGCTTGGCCTCGAGCCGCCGCCGCTGCGACCCCCTGGTCGGCTTCGTCGCCCGCCGGGGCGGTGGCGGGGGAGCCAGCGCGCTGCGCAGGAGCTCCGCGAGCCGCTCCCGGGCGGCGACCCGGTTGCGGTGCTGGGACCGGTGCTCGGAGGCGACGACCACCATGGTGCCGTCCACGAGCCGTTCGGCCAGCCGGCTCAGCGCCCGGCGACGCTGCCCCTCGCTGAGGGCCGACGACGCGGCGACGTCGTACACGAGCTCGACCCGGCTGTCGGTGGTGTTCACCGACTGTCCGCCCGGGCCCGGGGAGCGGGAGAAGCGCTCGACCAGCTCGACCGCGGGGATGGTCAGCCCGTCCGGCAGGCCGGGTCCCGGCACGACGGCGAGGTCGCCGCCCGGCCGGCTCATCTCCACATGGCCGGGCAGGTGTCCATGACCATCGGCACCCCGGCGAGCGTCGTACGTCGGAAGGCGTCCTCGTCCACGACCCCGAGCTGGAACCACACGCCCTTCGCACCCACGGCGACGGCCTGGTCGGCGAACTCGCCGGCGGCCTCGGAGCGGCGGAAGACGTCGACCACGTCGATCGGGAACGGCACGTCGGCCAGCGTCGCGTAGCCCTGCTCACCGAGCACGACGGGAGCGTCCGGGTGGATCGGCACGATGCGCTTGCCGCGCCGCTGGAGCAGTGCCGCGATCTCGTACGCCGTGCGGCCCGGGTCGCCCGAGAGCCCCACCACCGCCCAGGTCTCGCACTCGTCGAGCATGAACCGGATCCACTCGGTGTCCTGCCAGTCAGCCATGTCCGGAGAAACTACGCGACGACTTCCGGCATTCCCCGAACATCCTCCGGCGGCGGAGGTTAGCGTTCAGCGTCTTTTGCTACCGAGAGGTAGCACCACTGAGCTGCTTGAGGGAGCCACACTTCATGAACGTTTCTCGCATGGGTCGTCGTCTCGTCACCGCCGGTGTCGCCGCCGCGCTCGGTGCCGGCGCCCTGGTCGGTGCCTCGTCCACCGCCGCCGACGCGGCCGACACGACGAAGACCGGCACCAGCACCTACACCTGCACGTTCCCGATCATCGGCGCGCAGCAGGTGCCGGTCGACATGACCATCCCGAACATCAGTGCCGGCTTCCCCGAGATCCCCGCCGGCCTGCCGCTGAGCCAGGGCTCGCTCAACGCCAGTTACGTGTTCCACGCCGGCCCGGACGTGGCCGGTCTGCTGCCCGCGGTGAGCAACCTCGGCGCGAGCGACATGACCATCCTGCTCGGGAGCAAGGCCGTCAAGGTGGCCGAGTTCGCGTTCGGCACGCCGACTCCTGTCGAGGGCGGTGGCGTCGACCTGCCGGCCACCGGCACCAACTCCGACTTCTCGGTGCCCGGCGGGGGCGTCTACGACCTCACGATGCCCAAGTCGTTCGTCCTCAGCGGGACCAGTGCTCTCGGCGACGTCTCGGTTCCCTGCACGACCTCGGCCGACCCGGCCGTGCTTGACACCCTGACCGTGGTCAAGAACGACTCGACGACCACCGTGACGGCGCCCGCGAAGGTCAAGAAGGGCAAGGTCGCCAAGATCGTCACCAAGGTGGCGGGCGGCGTGAGCGACTTCCGCGGCAAGGTCGTCATCAAGGACGGCAAGAAGAAGCTCGGCACCGCGGCCCTGAACGACGCGGGCAAGGCGGTCTTCAAGGCCAAGGGCCTCAAGGTCGGCAAGCACAAGATCACCGCGAAGTGGGCCGGCGACGCCTACCGCAACGCCAGCAAGTCGAAGGCCGTCGTCGTCAAGGTCGTCAAGTGACCCTGACCTGACCGGTCGCAGCTCAGCGGACGCCCGGCCGGTGCCTCGTGCACCGGCCGGGCGTCCCGCATTTCCGGATCCGCTGAGGTGCACCTCACCGCGCCCCCTCGGTTACCCACAAGTACGATCCCGTCCATGAGCGACTTTCCGATGTACGCCCTCTCGGAGGAGCATCAGGCCATCCGCGAGGCCGTGCGCGCGGTCTGCGACGCCAAGGTCGCGCCGTACGCCGCCGACGTGGACGAGAACGCGCGCTACCCCCAGGAGGCGCATGACGCCCTGCAGGCGGCGGACTTCCACGCGCCGCACGTGCCCGAGGAGTACGGCGGCGCCGGTGCCGACGCGCTGGCCACGGTCATCGTGATCGAGGAGGTCGCGCGCGCCTGCGTGTCCAGCAGCCTGATCCCCGCGGTGAACAAGCTCGGCAGCCTGCCGGTGCAGATCTCCGGCAGCGAGGAGCTCAAGAAGAAGTACCTCGGTCGGCTCGCGGCGGGGGAGGGCGGCTTCTCCTACTGCCTCTCCGAGCCCGACGCCGGGTCGGACGCCGTGTCGATGAAGACCCGGGCCACCCGCGACGGGGACGAGTGGGTCCTCAACGGCGTGAAGCGCTGGATCACCAACGCCGGTGTCTCGGAGTTCTACACCGTGATGGCGGTGACCGACCCCGAGAAGCGCAGCAAGGGCATCTCGGCGTTCGTCGTCGAGAAGTCCGACGAGGGTGTCTCCTTCGGTGCGCCGGAGAAGAAGCTCGGTATCAAGGGCAGCCCGACCCGCGAGGTCTACCTCGACAACGTGCGGATCCCCGCCGACCGGATGATCGGCGCCGAGGGCACCGGCTTCGAGACGGCGATGAAGACGCTCGACCACACCCGCGTCACGATCGCCGCGCAGGCGGTCGGCGTCGCCCAGGGCGCGCTGGACTACGCGCTGGGCTACGCCCAGGAGCGCCAGCAGTTCGGCAAGCCGATCGCCGACTTCCAGGGGCTGCAGTTCCTGCTCGCCGACATGGGCATGAAGATCGAGGCCGCGCGCCAGATGACCTACGCCGCCGCGGGTCGCTCCGAGAGGGGCGACGCCGACCTCACGTTCTTCGGTGCCGCCGCGAAGTGCTTCGCCTCGGACGTCGCGATGGAGGTCACCACCAACGCGGTGCAGGTCCTCGGCGGCTACGGCTACACCCGGGAGTACCCGGTCGAGCGGATGATGCGCGACGCCAAGATCACCCAGATCTACGAGGGCACCAACCAGGTGCAGCGGATCGTGATGGCACGGCAGCTCCTCGCCGGGATCCAGTCCGAGCTCTGAGCCTCACAGCCGCGGACGTCATCACGCGAGCTTCGTTTTCCGACAAGCGTCCCTAGGTCCGTTTCTGGACCCCGAACGGCACTTCCCGCGGAGATCCGGTCGACAAAGGCTGGGGGTGGGCAACGACGCCCCGTCAGGGAGGCGATGATGCGCACGACCAGGCTTGCCATGTCGCTGGGAGCGTTCGCAGCGCTCTTGAGTCTAACGGTGGCGTCAGCCGGCGTTTCGCCGTCGACGCCCTCATTCGGCCCGCCTGAGGTGGTGTCGACGACGCCGGCGTCGAGCGGCTGGGTGGGTGTCGACGGGCGTGGGGTCGCCACGGCTGTGTGGACCGAGGGAGAAGGTCGCGGTCCCCAGGTCCTCTACGCTGCGCGACGCTCGCTCGAGGGGGCATGGGACGGGCCGCAGGCGCTGACCGCACCCAGGACCGGGATCTGGTTCGCAGCGGATGCCTCACGTGGAGGATTCGCCTCGGTGGTGTGGTTGCGAGTTGGGGAGAAGGCTTCACGGCTGTACGAGTGTCACTGGCGCAGAGGCAGATGGAGCGGTCCGGTCCGAATCGGCAAGACAACCTCACGCTTCGGCTCACCATCCGTTGCCGTCGACGGTCACCGAACCACGTGGGTCGCGTGGAACAGCCATGGCGTGATGCTGAGGAAGAGGACGGTAGACGGTGGATGGACACACCAGCAACGACTGAGCAACCGAGCATTCACTGGCACTCAGGTGGCGGTCAACAAGCGCGGCGACGCTGTGGTTTCTTGGCTGTCCAAGAGCCTCCTGGCTGCCCGAGTCCGTCCCCACAGAGGGGATTGGCAGCGTTCTCACGTACTGATGCGAGCAGGTGAGAAGTTCGGACGTATCGGGGCAGTCCACACTGCGATGTCGCCGACCCGCCGATCTCTCGTCATCTGGTCGACTTGGGATGACTTCGACCACGTTCACGGCTACCAGAACGGCGTGGCCTACGCCCGTAGCACCCCGAGGGGCGCATGGCACCCTCGGGGGTGGGTCACTCAGAAATTGCTCGAGGACGGCGGGGATCTGCGGATGTCGATGAATGACAGCGGTGGCGTCCTGACAACGTGGCTGCAAGGCGAGGATTGGTCGAACACCTATCGCGACCAAGCTGCACGGATGGGGCCGCATGGCCACTGGACAGCCCCGAGCACTCTGCCGGATGACGGAAGTTGGACCTCACCCTGGCTGGACGACAACGGCACCGCGGTCGTCCTCGGCACTGGCAGTGAGGACGGATCCATCATCCTCACGACACAGTCGTCGGGCACGCCATGGAGCAGCCCCGTCACTGTCGCCTCCCACTCGAGCATCCTCAGCTTCCGTGGCAGGAACACCGATGCCGCGCTGCTGACGAACGACCTCGACGACCAGACGCCCGAACCCGGGGCCGATCTCGTGGCAAGACTCCTCGGCTCAGCGAGTACCGACTCGCGACATTGAGAGCACTTTGCGCCACCCAGTCGGTGGTCTCAATCTCACAGCAGGCGCGCCGCGACGACGGTGACGTCGTCCCCGGACGTCGGGTCCGCGAGGTCTGCGAGCCCCGCCACCAGGTCGGCGAGCGGCCGGTCCCGCAGCTGTGCCGCTCGCTCGCGCAGCCGCGCGATCCCGCGGTCGAGGTCCTGGCTGCGGGACTCGACGACGCCGTCGGTCACGAGGACCAGCACGGCGCCCGGCTCGAGGTGACCGGTCGTCACGGTCCGGTCACGCCGGCGCACGACACCCAGCGGTACGCCGGTGGCCGCGCCCAGTGCCTCGGTGCTCCCGTCGGTGTGCACGACGACGGCGGGCATGTGGCCCGCGTTGCCGAGGGTGAGCGCGCCGGTGGCCGGGTCGACCAGGGCCGCGGCCGCCGTGACGAACTGGTCGGGCGCGTCGCGCGTCATCATCTCGTCGGCGGCGGCGAGCACGGCCGGGGGAGCAGGGTCGACCGTGAGCAGGCCGCGGATGCCGGCGCGCACCCGGATCATCGTGGTCGCCGCACGCACCCCGCGGCCCATCACGTCACCCACGACGAGCGCGAGCAGACCGTCCGGCGTCGCGACGGCGTCGTACCAGTCGCCGCCCACGTGCTCCAGCTCGTCGCCCCCGGGGGCGTAGTGCACGGCGAGCTCGAAGCGGTCGAGCGCCGGCAGCGGGCTGGCGGCGAGGCTGGACTGGAGCTGTTCGGCGATGTCGGCGGTCCGGGCCTGGAGCAGGGCGCGCTGGGCCGCGATGGCGCACTGCGAGGCCAGCGTCTCCAGCAGCCGCAGGTCCGCACCGGGGAGCGGCTGGTCGCTGCTCGCGAGCAGCGCGCCGCTGCCGCTCGCGGCCGCCAGGTCGTCGGGGACGCGGAGCGCCACCCCCTCACCGACGATGTGGCGGACCCGCTCGAGGCCGGCCCGCAGCACGTCCTCGACCTGGTCGAGGGTCCACGCCCGGACGAAGTCGGCGGTCACCTCCTGCAGGAGCTGGGCGCGGGCGACGGCGTCGGCCTCCCGCTCCTCCAGCAGCACCCGCTCGGTCACGTCGCGGACGCAGCCGATCGTGCCGGTCGGGTTGCCCTGCTCGTCGGTGGTGACCTTGCCGTGGGCCTCGATCCAGCGCATCGTCCCGTCCGGCCAGAACATCCGGTTGCGCAGCACGTACGACGACCGCGCCTCGATCGCCTCCTGGACGACGGCCAGCACCCGGTCGTGGTCGTCCGGGTGCAAGGTCGCCTCCCACGCCTCGAACGTGCCGTCGAAGCCGCCGGGCGGCATGCCGTAGATGGCCTCCAGCTGCTCGTCCCACACGTTGGTGCCGGCGACCATGTCCCAGTGCCAGCTGCCGAGTCCCGCGGCGTCATGGGCCAGGCGCAGGCGCTGCTCGCTGGCGGCGGCAGCGGCCTCGGCCGCCCGGATCTCGGTCATGTCCTCCGCGACGACGACCGCGCCGACGACGGCCCCCTCACGGTCGCGGATCGGGGTGGCCGAGACGGCCGCGAGGAACCAGTCGCCGCGGGGGCGTCGGACCGGGAGGTCGCCGCGCCAGGTCTCGCCGCCCAGGACCGCGGGGAGGTCGAAGGTGCTGCCGGCGGCCGGTTCCGGGGCCAGCAGGTCGCGGACGGACAGGCCGAGCAGCCCGGCGACCTCCTCGGCGTACGCCTCCGCGGCGGCCTCGTTCGCGAACGTGACGACGCCGTCGACGTCGGTGGCCAGGACGGCGAGCCGGATCGCCTGCAGGAGGTGGAGCTCGTCGATGTAGCGCTGCACCCTGGGGCACCTTCCCACTCGGACCGCGCGGCGAGCCCGCGTCCGTTCATTGTGCCCATGTCACGGGGTGCCGGGGGAAGATCCGTTCGACCCGGACCGGATCCGGGTGGAGGGTCGCGGTCACCGCGGGGTGGCTAGCGTCTCCCGCATGCGCGAGACGATCGAGATCCAGACCCCCGACGGCCCGGCCGAGGCCTACCTGACCGGCCCCGGGACCCCCGGGCCGCACCCCGGTGTCCTGCTCTTCATGGACGCGATCGGGCTGCGCCCGCGCATCGAGGAGATGGCCGACCGGATGGCCTCGTGGGGGTACGTCGTGCTCGCCCCCAACGTGTTCCACCGCTACGGGAGGGCGGCCGAGCTGGCCCCCACGGCGGACCTCAGGGTCGCCGACAACCGCGAGAAGTTCTTCGCCGGCGGGGTCACGGACCGGGTGGCCGGCCTGACCCCCGACCAGTCCGACCCCGACACGCTGCTGTGGATCGAGGCGCTGCTCGAGCGCGCCACGGCGCCGATCGGTGTCGTCGGGTACTGCTTCGGAGCCCGGCTCGCCACCCGGGCCGCGGGGCTGCGTCCGGACGTGGTCGCCGCCGTCGGTGGGTTCCACGGCGGTGGGCTGGTCGTCGACGGGCCGGACAGCCCGCACCTGCGGATCGCCGGCGCCCGCGCCGAGTTCGTCTACGGGCATGCCGACGGCGACCGTTCCATGCCGCCGGAGGCGATCGAGACGCTGGGCGCGGCCCTCGACGCGGCGGGGCTGAAGCACGCGAACGAGGTCTACGCCGGCGCCCCGCACGGCTACACCATGGCGGACACGTCGGTCTTCGACGAGCAGGCGACCGAGCGGCACTTCGACGCCCTGCGCGACCTCTTCGGCCGAACGCTGTAGAGACAGCTCCAGGCGGGCGCATGCGGTCGGCTGCGGCGGGTACTGCACTGCCACGGGCCCGAGTCGGGGTCGTCCCCCGGGCGGGACGGCCTCGACCCTGGTCCGGCCAGACGTCGGTCCGAGGTCGATACGGGGGCCGACCTTGGGCGACCACTGCAGGTCTCACGCAGCGCTGCGGTGGTCGCCCATGCTGTCCGGCACTGCACCCGTGCGTATAGTCGCAAGGGTGCTGGCCATTCGACCGCCGCTCCGCGTAGGGCGTCCGTGACGAGCAGGGACGCCGAGGACTTCGCCGCGATGGCCCTGTCCCTCCACGACGAGCCGAGCCTGGACGAGACCGTCGACAGGGTGCTCGAGTACGCCCTGAAGTCCGTGGACTGCGCCTACGCCGGCGTGATCTTCATCCACGCCAAGAGCCGCGTCGAGACCGTCGCCGCCACCAACCCCCTCGTGGCGCAGCTCGACCTGGTCCAGCTCGAGCACCAGGAGGGGCCGGACCTCGACGTGCTCACCCACCCTGCCGACAGCGTCATCGTCGATGACACCGAGTCGGAGGACCGCTGGCCCGGGTGGGCCGCGGCGGTCGCGGCCACCGGCGTCCGCAGCATGCTGGGCATCCGGCTCCACACCAGCTCGTCCACCATCGGCAGCCTCAACCTCTACGACACCCGTCCCGGCCACTTCACCGAGGAGGACCGCGACGTCGCCCACATCTTCGCCCGGCACGCCGCCGTGGCCCTGGCCTCCGCGCGCGAGACGGCCAACCTGTGGCGTGCGATCGATGCGCGTCGCCTCATCGGCCAGGCCCAGGGGATCCTGATGGAGCGCTTCGCCATCGACGCCGACCAGGCGTTCGCCGTCCTGCGCCGCTACTCCCAGGACCGCAACCTGAAGCTGCACGTCGTCGCCGAGCGCCTGATATCGACGCGCAGGCTCCCCGAGTGAGCCGCCGGTCCCGCGTCCTCGAGGGGAGCCGCGCCTTCGACGCCCTCACCGCCCCGGCCGTCCTGCTCGACACCGACTACGTCATCCGGGCGACGAACCCCGCCTACCTGCGGGTGACCGACCGGTCGGAGGAGGAGCTGGTCTCGATCAACCTCTTCGAGGCCTTCCCCGACAACCCCGAGGCCGGTGGTCAGCCGGTGCTCGCCGCGTCCTTCGAGCGGGTACTGCAGACCCGGCGGCCGCTGCACCTCGGCGTGCTGCGCTACGACCTGCTGGAGCAGGAGCCGCCCCGCTACCGCACCCGGCACTGGGTGCCGGTCGGTGCGCCGGTCCACGACGGCGACGACGTGGTCGGCATCCTGCTGCGGGTCGACGACGTGACCGGGCTGCGTCCCAGCGCCCTGCGCGCCCTCGAGGCCCGCGGCGCCGCGATCGCCCGGCACCAGGGGGAGGACGAGGCCAACGAGGAGGTCGTCCGGTCCCTGGTGATCGCCGCCGGCGACCTCGAGGCGATGGCCGAGGAGATCGAGCAGCTGCGCGAGGCGCTGTCCTCGCGCGCCACCATCGACCAGGCCAAGGGCATCGTGATGGCACAGGTCGGCTGCAGCGCCGACGAGGCGTGGCGCCGGCTGGTGAAGATGTCCAACGACACCAACGTGAGGGTCGCCGACGTCGCCGCGGCGGTCGTCTACCGGGTCGCGCGCAGTGGCGAGGAGAGCGTCTCCGGAAAGTCCTGAGAAGACCTGGTTTGACCCGTCCGACGACGGGTAAGAAGCGGGTGTTCCTCCTGTCGAGGGCGGTCCGAGCTCCCTCACCCCGGCGGGTGTTGTGGGGATGTTCGTGGCATGCCACGATCGGGAACAGTGGTCGAGACAACGTGCCACGTCAGACAACTCCAATCGGAGGTGTGTCCTGATGGGGCATGTCGCGACATCCCACGCTGACTCCCCGGCCGACGCCGTTGACACGTCGCCCGCCAGCAACGCCCGCGCCCACCGACGCGCCGAGACCGCCCGGCTCCTCGCCGAGGCCGCCGCAGCAACGTCGGAGCAGGAGCGCACCGCGCTGCACGACGAGGTCATCCGGCTGAACATGCAGGTCGCAGGTGAGATCGCACGCCGCTACCACGGCCGCGGCATCGCCGGCGACGACCTCGACCAGGTCGCCAACCTGGGCCTGGTCAAGGCGGTACAGGGGTTCGACCCCACACACGGCAGCGACTTCCTGAGCTTCGCCGTCCCCACGATCCGCGGCGAGATCCGCCGCTACTTCCGCGACTTCGGCTGGACGATCCGGCCGCCGCGCTCCGTGCAGGAGCTGCAGACCAAGATCACCGCCGCCGAAGGTGAGCTGTTCCAGAGCCTGGGGCGCTCACCGCGACCCAGCGAGATCGCCGCGCACCTCGGCGTGGACCTCGAGCAGGTCCTGGACTCCTTGGCGGCCAACGGCTGCTTCGCGCCGGTCTCCCTCGACACCCCGCTCGCCGACGGCGAGAGCGGCCCGGTGGACCGGCTCGGCGACCTGGACCCGGCGTTCGAGAGCGCCGAGGCGCGCGTCGCGCTCAAGAAGGTGCTGACCGGCCTGACACCGCGCGAGCGCCGCATCCTCGAGATGCGCTTCTTCGGCGGCGCCACCCAGGCCGAGATCGGCGCCGAGGTCGGCGTGACCCAGATGCAGGTGTCCCGCCTGCTGTCGCGGCTGCTCACGCGTCTGCGCAAGCGCCTGGACGAGGAGACGGCGCCAGCCG
Source organism: Nocardioides sp. GCM10023255 (assembly GCF_042653125.1). Taxonomy (NCBI): domain Bacteria; kingdom Bacillati; phylum Actinomycetota; class Actinomycetes; order Propionibacteriales; family Nocardioidaceae; genus Nocardioides; species Nocardioides sp. GCM10023255. Next base: position 622,937 of record NZ_JBHSHU010000003.1, on the reverse strand, counting down.
CCTGAGGCGCCCGCCGCTCGAGGCGGCTCAGAAGATCGTCGGCAGCTCGGAGGCGCGGCCGGTGAACCGCGGGCCACGCTTCTCACGGAAGGCGGCCACGCCCTCCTTGCCGTCGCCGATCGAGGTCCAGAACATCGCCAGCGAGTCGGAGAGGTGTGCCTCCAGCGGCTCCGCGGCCGCGCTGTTGCGGTAGAGCAGCTGCTTGGCCAGGCCGAGTGCCACAGGGGAGCGCTCGACCACGAAGGACCGGGCCAGCGCCTGCGTGGCGACGAGCAGCTCCTCCGGCTCGTGGAGCGAGCGCACGAGGCGGCCGGCCAGGGCCGCCTCGGCGTCGAGGACATCTGCGGAGTAGACCCACTCCAGGGCCTGCTGGATCCCCACGATGCGGGGCAGGAACCAGCTCGAAGCGGCCTCCGGGACGATGCCGAGCCGGCCGAACACGAAGCCGATCCGGGCCCGGGTGGAGGCGAGCCGCAGGTCCATGGCGAGCGTCATCGTCGCGCCGATCCCCACGGCCGGACCGTTGATCGCCGCGAGCACCGGCTTGGGCAGCGCATGGATCGCCAGGGTGACCCGGCCGCCGGTGTCGCGCACCCCGTCGTGGAAGGGCTCCTCGGTGAGGTGCGCACGCAGGTCGGCCGGGGTCGGGGTCACGGACTCGTCCAGGCCGAAGACGTTCCCCTCCGCGGAGAGGTCCATGCCGGCGCAGAAGGCCCGCCCGGAGCCGGTCACCACCACGGCACGTACGTCGTCGTCCCGGGCCTCGGTGAGGAAGAAGCGCTCCAGCTCGCGCGCCATCGTCAGGTCGAAGGCGTTCAGCGCGTCCGGGCGGTTCAGCGTGAGGGTGCCGACGCCGTCGGCGTCGACCTCCCACAGCAGCGTCTCGTACGCCGTCACCTCGGCGTCCCGGTGGGCGTGCACAGCGAGTCCGGGATCTCGTCGGTCTTGTCCTCGATGATGTAGTCGAACATCTGCTTCGACCGCTCGGGGTCCCAGTGCACGGCCAGGTCGGCGATCGGCACTCCGCAGGTCAGCCCGTTGTCGCCGTTCACCCGCGTCATCGCCGTCACCCACATGGCGGCGCGGATCGGGCTCGTGCCCTCGCCGAAGGCGAACGAGTCGGGCGCTGCCATGTTGATCTTCCAGTAGCGGAACGGGTTGATCACCGTCCAGGGGGAGACGACCTTCTTGCCGACCGCGGAGACCACCTCGCGCTGGTGGGCGGCGCGGCCGATGTCGCCGTAGCGCGCATCGGTGTGGCGCGAGCGGGCGTAGCCGAGCGCGGTCGCGCCGTCGACCTCCTGGCAGCCCTTCTTGATGTCGAGGTTCGCGAGCTTGTCCTTCATGTCGGTCCGGGGGCAGATCTCGACCCCGCCGACCGCGTCGACGACGTCCACGACGCCGCCGAACCCGATCTCGACGTAGTCGTCGATGCGGATGCCCGTCGCGTTCTCCACGGTCTTCACCAGGAGCTTGGGACCGCCGAAGGCGAAGGCCGCGTTGATCTTGGTGGTGCCGTGCCCGGGGATGTCCACGAGAGAGTCGCGGGGGATGGACATCAGCAGGTTCGGCCCGCTGCCGGTGTGCAGCAGCATGATCGTGTCGGTCCGCTGGCCCGAGGCGTTTCCGGTGCCCAGGGCCTTGCGCTCCTCGGGGCTCAGCCCGGCGCGCGAGTCGCTGCCGACCATGAGGTACGTCGTCCCCGGCTGGTCGTCGGGGCGGTCGCCGCTGGGCTCGAACTCGACCTTGTCGACCTTGGACCACGCGAACAGGGGCACCGCCACCAGCCAGACCACCCACAGCAGCAGGAGGACCAGGAGCCAGCGCGCCCGGAAGCGTGGCCGGCGCGGGCGCCGGGACGGACCCCGGGAGGGCGCCGGCGGTCGCGGCGGGGGAGGCGCGGACGGTGGCCTCGAGGTGCTGCCCGGGCGGGGCACGGTGGGCATGACCCGGGTCTCCTCGGGCCGGGGCTGACGAGGCACCGCTCGGGTGGCGTCGTCGTCGCCGTTGGAGCCCTTGCCGCCGTAGAGCCAGTTGAACTCGGGCGAGCCGTCGTCGGGACGGTCCTTCCCGCGGGGTCGGTCAGCCATGCGGGTGACGCTATCGCGAGCGCCTCCGGGGTCGTGTCATCCGGCACGCCCGACGAGGTCGAGGAGCTCGGTGAGCGCGTCGTCGATGCCCGAGGTGAGCACGTCGAGGTCGGCGGTCGTGCCGAGGTCGCCGGTCACGCCGAAGGTGAGGCTGTCCCGGTAGGAGAACATGGCCACGCCGACTCGGACGCGGTCCGCGATCGGCACGTAGGGGAGCAGCTCCAGCAGCTCGCGGCCGAGTGCGTACAGGGGTGAGCGGGGGCCCGGGACGTTCGTGGTGACGGTGCTGATGCTGTGCTGCGGCAATCGCCAGCCCAGCCGCAGGCCCCACGAGACCGAGGGGAAGGGGCTCAGCTCGGCCGCCGTGGTGATCCCCGTGCCGGCCTCGGGCTCGTGGTGGCCGCGCAACCCGCGGATCCTGCGCCGGATGGTCGCCAGCCGCTCGGCCGGGTCGGACACGTCGACGGGCAGGAACGGCAGCATCAGCGACACCCGGTTGTCCGGGATCGACTCCTCGCCCGGCTTGCGCGTGGAGACGGGGACCAGCGAGCGCAGGGCGTGGGCGTCGGGGGTCTCGCCCCTCGCCATGAGCAGGTGCCGGAAACCTCCGGTCACGATGGCCAGCGCCACGTCGTTGATGGTGGCGTCGTACGCCGCGCCGACGGTGCGCAGGTCCCCGAGGTCGACCGTCGTCCACGCGTAGCGGCGGCCGCCCTCGAGCGGACCGCTCAACGAGGTCGTGTGCACCGGACGCAGGGCACCGCTGAGCGCGAGCAGCCCGGTCGCCGTGCGCGCTGTCGTGCGCACCATCCGGCGGGGGGTGCGGGCGGCGTGCGCGAGTGCCCCGGTCACGTGCACCGGCGAGGCCACCAGCTCACGCAGCGCCTCTGCGGTCCACCGCCCGATCGGCTCCGCGGGGGCCGGGTGCCAGGCGTCGGGGACCGAGGGGCGCTGCGTGGGGGTGGGATCGAGGAGCAGGCGGTAGAGATCGGTGCCGGAGACGCCGTCCACGACGCTGTGGTGGACCTTCGAGAGCAGCGCCCACCGCCCGTCGGGCAGGCCCCCCCAGAACCAGTACTCCCAGAGCGGACGGCTGCGGTCCATCCGGACCGACATCAGCTCGCTCATCAGCTCACCCACCTCGGCCTTCCCGCCGGGACTGGGGACGGAGATCTCGCGGAGGTGCTCGCGGATGTCGAAGTCGGGGTCGTCGACCCAGGCCGGGGGCGCGAGCCCCAGCGGGACCGACCGCAGCTTCTGGCGGTAGCGCGGGATCAGCGGCAGCCGCCCGCCGATCGCCTCGACGACCTCGTCGAAGGTGGGCGCCGGGCCCTCGAAGATCGCCAGCGACCCGATGGCCAGTGACGCGACCGGGTCCACGTCCTCGGCCTCGAGGAAGGCGTCGGCCAACGGGGTGAGTCGCTCCACCGGACCAGCCTCCGCCCCGGGGATGCCGCCCGCCCGGGGCGGACGTACCCGTGGGCCGGGCCCAAAGGCCCTGTGGACGCCGCGGTGCCGGCGGGACGGTGGAGGTGCAGGGGGGAGCACGACACGAGGAGCGACGATGAGTGACCTGGAGCGGCTGCGGACCGAGCAGGAGGCACGCGAGACGGCCGCGACGAGGAGCAGCGCCGACCGGGCCCGGCTGTGGGCCGGCCTGAACCGTTACCTGAGCAGCGAGGCCAGGCACGCGCACCGGGCGGCGGAGGACGAACGACACGCCGAGGAGCAGCGGCAGCCGGACGAGCCCTCCGACTGACCGGGACCGACGTGCGCAGGGCGATCGACCCGGTCGACACCATCTGGCTCAACATGGACCGGCCCGACAACCTGATGGTCATCGAGAGCCTGATGACCTGTGCCGGCCCGGTGGACTGGGACCGCTTCGCCGACGTGATGCAGACCCGGGTGGTCGACCGCTACCCGGTGTTCGCCCAACGCCCCGTCCCCTCGCGCGTGCCGCTGGGCATGCCGCACTGGGAGGACGTCCCCGACTTCGACGTCACGGCCCACCTGCGTCGCTTCACCCTGCCGCCGCCCGGTGACGACGCGGCGCTGATGGACCACGTGAACGGCTACGTCAGCACCCCGCTGCTCCGTGACCGCCCGCTCTGGGAGATGCACCTGATCGACGGCTACCGCGGCGGCTCGGCGCTCTACTCCCGGCTGCACCACGCGCTCGCTGACGGGATCGCGCTGATGCGGGTGCTGCTGTCGATGACCGACGCGGATCCGGACGTCCCGTCGCCCGACGACGACCTGCTCGGGGAGTCGCGGCACGACGGGCCGCTCGGCTCGGCGGTGCACCTGGTCGGGTCAGCGGTCGGCGCCGCCGGCGGCGCGTTGCTGGACCTTCCGCACCTGCTGTCGCCGTCGTTCGCCGAGGACGCCCTCACCCTGGCGCGCCAGACCACCGGGATCGCCGCCAAGCTCACCCTGACCCGCAACCCGGCCTCGGCGGTGAACGGCACGCCCGGGGTGTCCAAGCGTGCGGTGTGGGCACCGCCGATCCCGCTCGCGGACGTGGCCGCCGCGGGACACCGGACCGGGACGACCGTCAACGACGTGCTCGTCGCAGCCCTCGCCGGTGCGCTGTCGACGTACCTCCGCGACCACGACGGCGCGGTGACCGACCTGCCCACGATGGTGCCCGTCAACGTGCGGCCGCTCGACGAGCCGCTCCCGCGGGAGCTGGGCAACCGCTTCGCGCTGGTGCTGCTCACCTTGCCGTCCGGCCTGGAGACCCCGTTCGCCCGGCTCGCGGAGACCAAGCGGCGGATGGACGCGATCAAGCACTCGCCGGAGGCGTACCTGACGTTCGGGATGATCCGCGGGATCGGGCGCACCGGCAAGGAGCTCGAGCGCTACCTGGTCGACTTCTTCGCCGACAAGGCCACCGGGGTCACCACCAACGTGCCGGGTCCGCGTGGCCCGCGGTACCTCGCGGGCACCCGGATCGACTCGATGCTCGGCTGGGCGCCGGAGTCGGGGAACCAGACCCTCGGCACCTGCATCTTCACCTACGACGGCCACGTGCACGTGGGCTTCAAGGTCGACTCCGGCACCATCGAGCACCCCGAGGAGCTGCTGGACGCCTTCGGCGCCGAGATCGAGTCGCTCCTCCGGCTCGCGCAGGCCGGGTGAGCAGGGTGCCTGCGAGCGATGCCGGGCAGCACGGCCTGCTCCACAGCACCGTCGATGCCTTCGTCGACAGCACCCGTGCGGTCGTGGAGGCGATGGCGAGCGCCGGGGGGACCGCGATCGGCGCCCTCCCGGCTCCCGTGCCGGCCACCGTCAACCGGATGCTGACCACCCTGCGGCGGCTCACCGACCAGATGCCCCCGGTGACCGCCGAGGTGGAGGTGCTGGTGCGTGAGGTGCACGCCAAGCGGCTGAGCATCCAGGCGCTGCAGGCCGAGCTCGCGGTCCTCGACGACCAGCTCGCGGTCCTCGAGCGCTCGCTGGCGCCGGTCCAGGCGTGGGCCCGGCAGTGGAACAGGTTGCGACGGTCCCTCGAGGAGGCGCTGCCGCCGGACCGCTAGCGTGCGAGCATGGCCACCGGAACCCTCGGCGCACTGCCCCCGTCCTACGCGCGGGTCTCGCTCGCGATCATCACCTCGAGCAACGAGGCGAACCTGCTCGGCAACATCCACGGCGGCGAGATCATGAAGCTCGCCGACTCCACCGCCGGCGCGGTGGCCCAGCGCCACAGCGGCGGTCCGGCCGTGACCGCCGCCATGGACGAGATGGCGTTCCTCGAGCCCGTGCACGTCGGCGACATCGTGCGCACCTTCGCCCAGGTGAACTGGGCCGGCCGGTCGTCGATGGAGATCGGCGTGCGGGTCGAGACCCAGCCGTGGAACGACCCCGACGCCCACGCGCTCCACGTGGCGTCGGCGTACTTCGTCTTCGTGGCCGTCGACCCCAACGGGCGGGCCCGACCCGTGCCGGGCCTGCTGCCGGAGACGCCCGACGAGGAGCGCCGTCTGCGTGAGGCCGAGATCCGGCGGGCGCACCGGCTCGCGAAGCGGCACGAGATCGAGAAGGGTCGGTCCTCCGGCGCGTCGTGACGAGCTGTGACGCCTGTGACTGGTGATACTGGCGGGCAACGCACATGTGCGGGGGGCCACGAGCCCCTGCAACACCTTCCCCAGCACCACCAGCAGAGAGGCACTCGATGCCACCCGTCTCTTCCCCCGGGTTGCACGACCGCCAGAGCCCCACCCGCTCCAGCACCGACGAGCGGGCGGCCCGGGTCCGCTTCCGCCGCGCGATGGCGCTCATGGTCATGACGCTCGTCCTGCCGGGCTCGGCCCAGCTGGTCGCAGGCAACCGCAAGGTCGGCCGGATCGCGCTGCGCATCTGGCTGGTGCTCTCGGCCACCTTCGTGGCGACCGTGCTCGTCGGCCTGCTGTGGCACGAGCTCGCCTTCTGGCTGGCCTCGAACACCATGATGCTCGGGCTGCTGCGCCTCGGCCTCATGCTCGGGGCGATCGGGTGGGCGGCGCTCTTCGTCGACGCGTGGCGGATCGGGCAGCCGCTGACCCTGGCGATGAACCACCGCCGGGCGGTGGTCGGCGTCAACGGTGTCCTGTGCCTGTCCGTCGCGGGCAGCCTCCTCTTCGGTGCGCACCTGGTCGGGGTGCAGCGCGACTTCATGCTCAGCATGTTCGGCAACGGCGCGGTGAGCGACTCCCACGACGGCCGCTACAACGTCCTGCTGCTCGGCGGCGACTCCGGAGCCGGCCGCTGGGGCCTGCGTCCGGACTCCATGACGATCGCCAGCATCGACGAGGACACCGGCCGCACCGTCCTCATCTCGCTGCCCCGCAACATGACGAACTTCCCGTTCGTCAAGGGCTCGGTGATGCACAAGCAGTTCCCGCACGGCTTCGACGCCGACTACCTCAACGGGGTCAGCACCTGGGCCGGTGACCACACCGAGCTGTTCCCGGACTCCGACCACCCGGGCGTGGACGCCACGATCATGGGCATCGAGGGGATCACCGGCCTGAAGATCAACTACTGGGCGATGGTCAACCTCGAGGGGTTCAAGGACCTCGTGGACGCGGTCGGCGGCGTCACCCTGAACGTCCGCTCGCCGATCCCCGTCGGCGGCCTGGGCTCCGACGTCACCGGCTACATCCAGCCCGGCGTGCGCAAGCTCAACGGGCACGACACGCTGTGGTTCGCCCGGGCGCGCGACGGCTCCGACGACTACTCCCGGATGGCGCGCCAGAAGTGCGTGATGAGCGCGATGCTGGACCAGGTCAGCCCGCAGGTGGCGGTGCGCAACTTCGAGAAGATCGCGGACGCCTCCTCGGCGATGATCTCCACCGACATCCCGGCCAGCGAGGTCGACCGGTTCATGGCGCTGGCGCTCAAGGCCAAGGGCCAGAAGATCTCGACGCTGTCGCTGGTGCCGCCGATGATCAACACGGCCGACCCCGACATCGCGCTGATCCGCAAGAAGGTCACCGAGGCGATCGACCGGGCCGAGGGAACCGCACCGAAGGCGGGGAAGCCGCACAAGCGCTCCGGCGGCGGCAGCGGCGTGGTCACCGGCGGTTCGGTGGGCTCGCTGAGCGACGGGTACGCCGCGAACCAGGCCGACGACCTGGAGTCGGCCTGCTGATCGTGCCGCCCGTAGGGTGTGGGCCGTGACCGAGCCCCCGACCGGACCCGAGCGCCGCATCGTCGCCGTGGTGGTCACGTTCAACCGGCTCGAGCTGCTGCAGCGCCTCGTCGAGCGGTTGCGGGTCGTGCCCGAGGTCGACGAGGTCCTCGTGGTCGACAACGCCTCGGCGGACGGGACGGGGGAGTGGCTCGCCTCGTCGGCGCCCGGCGGCGCGACGGGGCCGGGTGCCCGGGTGCTCGGCCGGACGCTGGCCGAGAACCGCGGCGGTGCCGGCGGCTTCCACGACGGGCTCGCCTGGGCGATGGAGCGCGGTGCCGACCTGGCCTGGCTCATGGACGACGACGGGCTGCCCGATCCCGACTGCCTGACCACGCTCCTCACCCGGCGTGAGGAGCTGGACTTCTGGGGCCCGGTCGTCGTGGACGAGGCGGACCCGGACCGGCTGGTCTTCCCGATCCGGCTGCCCGGCGGCACCCGGGTCGTGCACCGGATGGCCGACGTCACGGCCGCGGCCACCGACGGCGTGATCCGCGACGTGGTGATCCCGTTCAACGGCGTCCTGGTCACCCGCGAGCTCGTCGAGCGGATCGGCCTGCCGCGCGCGGAGTTCTTCATCTGGGGCGACGACCACGAGTACCGCCTCCGCGCCGAGCGCGCGGGCGGCCGGGTGGCGACCGTGGTCGGCGCTCGGGTCCGTCACCCCAGCGTGGGCGAGCTGGGCACGCCGATGATGTTCGGCCGTACGACGTACAACCACAGCCCCAGCGACCTCAAGCACTACTGCATGGCCCGCAACAACCTGCTGAACCTGCGCGAGTACCGCGGCTGGCCGCACGCGCTCGCGTTCGTGGCGAAGACCGTGTGGTTCTACACGTTCACCCGCCCGTCCGCGGCCCGCCTGCTGCTGAGCGCCCGGGCCATGGTGGCGGGGCTGCGCGGCGACTTCACCGGCCACGAGAGGTTCCTGCGATGACCCAGCGAGACGACGCGGCCTCGGGCCCGCCGAGGGCCGAGAGCGTCGCGGTGGTCATCGTGACCTTCAACCGCGCCGAACTGCTGACCCGGATGCTCGACGGCCTGGCCGCGCAGACCCGGCCGGTCGACGCCGTCTACGTCATCGACAACGCGAGCACCGACCACACCGCCGACGTGCTGCGCCGTGACGACCTGCCGCTGCGGGTCACCCACAGCGAGGACAACCTCGGCGGAGCGGGTGGCTTCCACCTCGGGGTCAAGAAGGCCTACGAGGCCGGCCACGACCGGATCTGGCTGATGGACGACGACGTCGTCCCGACCCCGACCTGCCTCGAGGTGCTCATGGCCCAGGACGAGGCCTGCCTGATGGCGGTCCGCGAGGACACCTCCGGTCGCCTCGTCGAGAAGGCCGCGACCCGGTTCGACCTGCGCAACCCGCTCGCGATCAAGCCCAAGACGGGGATGGTCGAGACCGACTTCGGCACCCGGGCGGCGATGCCCGAGCGCGTCGAGCTGGAGAACGTCGCGTTCGAGGGCTTCATGGTCCGCCGTGAGGTCGTCGACGCGATCGGGTTCCCCGACGCGTCGTTCTTCATCTTCTACGACGACGCCGACTTCGCCGTGCGCGCCCGCCGGGCGGGGTTCCGGATCTGGGGCATCCGGGACGCGGTGCTGGTCCGCCAGCTCGACTTCGACCAGCAGCACGACCTCGCCGGCTGGAAGGGGTTCTACATGTTCCGCAACCTCTTCGTGGTCCACTTCCGGTACGGCGAGAACATCCTGGTGAGGCTGAAGCCCTACCTGATCGCCGCCGCGGTGGTCCTGCTCAGCCCGGTGCGCGGGGGACGCGCGGAGGCGGGCAATGTGATCCGGGCCATGGGGTCGGCACGGACCATGCGTCGCGTCCCCGAGGGCCCGGCCCCCCGTCGCTAGACTTGCCGCCGCGCCAACCGTCAGGAGTTCAACCCTTGTCTGTGTCCGAGTCCACCCCCGACCTCGTCGTCGTCGGCTCCGGCTTCTTCGGACTGACCATCGCGGAGCGGTGCGCCACCGAGCTGGGCCTGAAGGTCCTGGTCCTCGAGCGGCGCCACCACCTCGGCGGCAACGCCTACAGCGAGGCCGACCCCGAGACCGGCATCGAGATGCACGTCTACGGCGCGCACCTCTTCCACACCTCCAACGAGCGGGTCTGGGAGTACGTCAACCGGTTCACGTCGTTCACGAACTACCAGCACCGGGTCTTCGGGCAGTACGACGGCCAGGTCTACTCCCTGCCGATGAACCTCGGGCTGATCAACCAGTTCTTCGGGAAGTCCCACACCCCCGACGAGGCGCGCGCGCTGATCGCCGAGCAGGCCAGCGAGATCGAGACCTCCGAGGCGACCAACCTCGAGGAGAAGGCGATCAGCCTGATCGGCCGCCCCCTCTACGAGGCGTTCATCAAGGGCTACACCGCCAAGCAGTGGCAGACGGACCCGACCAAGCTGGGCGCGGACATCATCACCAGGCTCCCGGTGCGCTACAACTTCGACAACCGCTGGTTCAACGACAAGTACGAAGGCCTCCCCGTCGACGGCTACACCGCCTGGCTGACGAAGATGGCCGAGCACCCGAACATCGAGGTCCGCCTCGAGACGGACTTCTTCGACGTCGCCGACGAGTTCAAGGGCAAGGTCCCGATCGTCTACACCGGCCCGGTCGACGAGTACTTCGGCAACTCCGAGGGCCGGCTGTCCTGGCGCACCGTCGACCTCGAGGCCGAGGTCAAGCAGGTCGACGACTTCCAGGGTTGCGCGGTCATGAACTACAACGACCAGGACGTGCCGTGGACCCGCATCCACGAGTTCAAGCACTTCCACCCCGAACGCACCTACATCTCGGGCAAGACCGTCATCGTCCACGAGTACTCCCGCTTCGCGGAGGACGACGACGAGCCCTACTACCCGGTCAACACCGCCGAGGACCGCGAGAAGCTCCTGAAGTACCGCGAGCTCGCGAAGAAGGAGCCGATGGTGCTCTTCGGCGGCCGTCTCGGCACCTACAAGTACCTCGACATGCACATGGCGATCGGCTCGGCCCTGTCGATGTTCGAGAACAAGCTCAAGCCGCACTTCACCGAGGGTGCGGCCCTCCAGAGCGGAGGCGTTGACGAATGAGCACCCGACGAGATCGCGCCCTTCCCCCGCTTCGCTCCTCCAGTCCACGATTCCGAGGGGACCCCGCATGACCACCCGACTGCTGCAACGGCAGGTCCTCCCGCTGGACCGCGACACCGACGTCTTCCCCCTGTACGTCGACCCCGAGCCCGCGATCCTCGACGCCGACAAGTACGAGATCGGCGCCAACCGCAACGCCAAGGAGATGAACGCCGCCGCGCTCCGGCAGAACGTCTCGTCCGGCGCCCACATCCACCCCGACCAGGTCGAGTCGCGCACCTGCCTGCGCGTCCCGGTGGGGGAGCGGCTGTCCTTCGGCACCTACTTCAACGCGTTCCCGGCCAGCTACTGGCGCCGGTGGACGGTCGTCACCGACGTCACGCTGACCGTGAAGCTGGTCGGCCGCGGGGCGTCGGTCACCGTCTACAAGTCGATGGCCAACGGCCGCTCGCAGCGCGTCGACTCGGCCACGACGGGCTCGGAGGTGGAGGGCTCCTTCGCGTTCGACCTCTCGCTCAAGCCGTTCGTCGACGGCGGGTGGTACTGGTACGACGTCACCGCCGGCCTCGAGGACGTGCTCGTCGAGTCGGCCGAGTGGGTCGCCGACGTGCCCGAGGACCGGGCCCGGCACGGCGTCGTGGACATCGCGATCACCACGATGAACCGGCCCGACTTCTGCGCGAAGCTGCTCGCCCAGCTCGGCGAGGACGAGCAGCTGCGCCCGTACCTCGACACCGTCTTCGTGATGGAGCAGGGCACCCAGAAGGTCGTCGACTCCCCGGACTTCGCCAAGGCCGAGGGCCTGCTGGGCTCGACGCTGCGGGTTCTCGAGCAGGGCAACCTCGGCGGCTCGGGCGGCTACGCGCGCGGCCAGCTCGAGTCGGTCCGCAAGGGCACCGCGGACTACGCGATGATGATGGACGACGACGTGGTCTGCGAGCCCGAGGGCATCATCCGCGCGATCACCTTCGGCGACCTGGCCCGCCGACCCACGATCGTGGGCGGCCACATGTTCAGCCTCTTCTCCCGCTCGCGGCTGCACAGCTTCGGGGAGATCATCCAGCCGTGGCGCTTCTGGTGGCAGTCGCCCCCGGACGTGCTCCCCGACTGGGACTTCGCCGCCCGCAACCTGCGGTCGACGCGGTGGCTGCACAAGCGGGTCGACGTCGACTTCAACGGCTGGTTCATGTGCCTGATCCCGCGGCAGGTGCTCGCGGACATCGGCCTCTCGCTGCCGCTCTTCATCAAGTGGGACGACTCCGAGTACGGCCTGCGCGCCAAGGAGGCCGGCTACCCCACGGTCACGTTCCCCGGCGCGGCGGTGTGGCACGTGCCGTGGACCGACAAGAACGACGCACTGGACTGGCAGGCCTACTTCCACCACCGCAACCGCTTCGTCGCGGCGTTGCTGCACTCGCCGTACCCCAAGGGCGGCCGGATGATCCGGGAGAGCCTCAACCACCAGGTCAAGCACCTGGTGTCCATGCAGTACTCCACCGTCGAGCTGCGCCACCTCGCGCTCGAGGACGTGCTGGCCGGCCCGGAGCAGCTCCACCGCGACCTGCCCACCAAGCTGACCGAGGTCAACGCGTTCCGCAAGCAGTTCACCGACGCGCGGCTGGAGGCCGACCCCGACGCGTTCCCGCCGGTGCGCCGCAAGAAGCCGCCGCGCCGGGGCAAGGACGACGCCGAGGTCCCGGGCCGCCTCTCCCAGCTGGTGACCGCGGGCCTGGCGCCGATCCGTCAGCTGCGCGCCACCCGTGAGCTCGCGCGCGAGTTCCCCGAGGCCGAGGTCAAGGCGATGGACGCCAAGTGGTACCGACTGGCCCGCTACGACTCCGCCGTGGTCTCGATGAACGACGGCACCTCGGCCGCGCTCTACCAGCGGGACCCGGAGCGCTTCCGCGAGCTGACCCGCAGGACCATCGAGCTCCACGAGCGGCTGCGTCGCGAGTGGCCCCGCCTCGCCGAGGAGTACCGCGCCAAGCTCGGCGACATCACCTCGCCGGAGGCGTGGGACGTGACGCTCGCCCCGTGGATGCAGCCCGACGGGTCGTCGGCCCCGGAGGACGCTCGATGAGCGAGACCGTGAACACGGTCCGGGTCGTCGACGCACCCCTGACCGCCCCCTCGGCCAACCAGGGGCTGCTCGAGGTCTTCCGTCGCCGCTACCTGCTCAAGCTGCTCGTCCGGCGCGAGATCGCCGCCCGCTACCAGGGCTCGTTCCTGGGGCTGCTGTGGTCCTACATCAACCCCCTGACCCAGTTCTTCATCTACTGGTTCGTGATGGGCTACATCCTGAACCTGCACAAGGACGTCGAGAACTTCGCGATCCACATCTTCGCGGGCCTGATCGTCGTCCACTTCTTCACCGAGACGTTCAACGCGGGCACCCGCTCGATCGTGCGCAACAAGTCGCTGGTGAAGAAGATGGCCATGCCGCGGGAGATGTTCCCGGTCGCCTCCATGCTCGTCTCGCTCTACCACGTCGGGCCGCAGCTGGTGATCCTCGTGATCGCCTGCATCTTCTACGGGTGGACCCCTGACCCGATGGGCACGGTCGCCGTGGTCCTCGCGCTGCTCATCATCATGCTGCTCGGCACCGGCCTGGCCCTGCTGTTCGCGGCCGCGAACGTCTTCTTCCGCGACTTCGCGAGCGCGGTCAGCATCCTGACCAACTTCGTGCGGTTCGGCGTGCCGATGATCTACCCCTACACCCTGGTCGACGAGCGGTTCGGCGGGCACACCACGCTGTACCTCGCCAACCCGATCGCGGACGCGGTCCTGCTGATGCAGCGCGCCTTCTGGGTCGGCACCACCTCCGACCCGGTCGTGACGGCGAGGACCGAGCTGCCCCAGAACCTGTTCCAGCTCGGGCTGACGGCGGTGGGCATGTCGCTGGTGGTGCTCGTGGTCGGCCAGATCGTCTTCACCCGCCTGCAGAACCGGATCCCGGAGCGACTGTCGTGACCGAGTCGATCGTGGTCGAGAACGTCAGCAAGACGTTCACGCTGCGCTACCACCGCACCTTCAAGCAGATGACCGTCGCCATGGTGAAGGGCCACGACATCAGCGACGACTTCAAGGCCCTCGACGACGTGTCGTTCAGCGTGCAGCAGGGCGAGTCGATCGGGCTGATGGGGCTCAACGGCTCCGGCAAGAGCACGCTCTTGAAGCTGATCAACGGCATCATGCGGCCCGACGAGGGCGCCGTCATGACGCGCGGCCGGATCGCGGGCCTGATCGCCACCGGCGCCGGGTTCCACCCGCAGCTGACCGGGCGCGAGAACGTCTACCTCAACGCCGCGATCCTCGGGATGACCGAGCAGGAGACGCGGCGCAAGTTCGACGACATCGTGGAGTTCGCCGACATCGGCCGACACCTCGACGCGCCCGTCGGCAACTACTCCTCGGGCATGTTCGCGCGGCTCGGCTTCTCGGTCGCCATCCACGTCGACTCCGACATCTTCCTGGCCGACGAGGTGCTCGCGGTGGGGGACCGGCCCTTCAAGAAGAAGTGCATGGAGCGGATGAAGGAGATCCGCGACAGCGGGCGAACGCTCTTCTACGTGAGCCACGCGGCCGGCTCGGTCCGCAAGATGTGCGACCGCGTGATCGTGCTCGAGAAGGGTCGCCTGGGCTTCGACGGCGACGTCGACGAGGGGATCCGCTACCTCAAGTACGACGACGACAACACCGAGAACGAGCCCGACGAGAGCGACGCCGCGGACTCCGACGAGGACCTGGGCGCCGACATCTGACGTCGAGTCGACGCTGACACACTCCCGACAGACGCCGAGCCGGCGCTGCTCGACCCGTCCCGCCCACGCGGGACGTCGAGGAGCGCCGGCTCGGCGTTCCGGCGTCCTGGCGTGTCCTGCGGACGGGGGAGCCCCGTCTGGTGCATCCTCGACTTGACAAATCTCCGATCCGGCGGCGTGTCGAGTGGAAATTACACCGTTGTAGTTACTCAGTTTCTCTTCCGTGGTCCCTGTGGCTCATGTGAAAGTTGCGCAACGTGTGAATCTTCCCCCGCACTGAGAGTTGCCGCCGATGCCACCCAGCAAGACGCGTTTCGTTACCGCGTGCCAGCAGATCCTGGCCCTCGGAGTCGTCCTCGCCGCCCTGACCCCCGCCGCCAGCGTGGTCACCCTCGACGTGGTACGTGAGTCCCCGACGGGCCCGGCCGACGCCGTCTCCCGCGGTCCCGCGGCGGCCGAGTTCGCGGCGTACACCCGGGCCCAGACCCGCAGGTCCGTGGTGCCGACCCAGGTGGTGGACCCCACGGTCACGGAGTACTCCCTGACCGCGCCCCCCGGGGCACGGGTCGACGCCGGGCAGCTCCAGGCGCGCACCCGGGTCGGCGCCGTGCCGGGCAGCTCCGAGCTGACCAGCCGCCCGCAGGCGGTCGTGGGGTACGGCGCCGTCGGTGTCACCTGGGAGCACGGCGTCGACGTGCCCGAGTCCGACCTCAGCTTCGAGGTGCGCACCCGCACCGGCGAGGAGTGGTCGGACTGGATGAAGCTGGCCTACGACGCCGACCACGGACCGGACCCGGGCAGCGCCGAGGCGCGTCACGCCCGGCCCGGCACCGACGCGTTGCTCGTGGGGGACGTCGACCAGGTCCAGGTGCGCGCCGAGTCGGCGCACGGACCGATGCCGGCGGACATGAAGATGGCGGTCGTCGACCCGGGCAAGGCCGCGCACAGCGAGGCGGAGGCCCCGGCGCTGGACACGGGCACCATGGACGGCTCCGCGCCGGCCGCCCCCGGGGCCGCGACCCCCGAGGCGGCGGCCGCCCAGTCCGCGGTGACGTCGGACGACGACAGCACCGACGCGCTCGACCTGCAGGCCGCGGTCTACACCCCCAAGCCGGTGATCTACTCGCGTGCCCAGTGGGGCGCCGACGAGTCGCTGCGCGACAAGAGCTCGCTGCACTACTTCGAGGTGCACGCCGGCTTCGTGCACCACACGGTCAACGCCAACGACTACACGCGGGCCGAGGTGCCGGGCATCATCCGCAGCATCTACGCCTACCACACGCGATCGCGCGGCTGGAGCGACATCGGCTACAACTACCTCGTCGACCGCTTCGGGCGGATCTGGGAGGGGCGGTACGGCGGCATCGACCGGCCGGTGGTCGGCGCGCACACGCTCGGCTACAACGACTACTCCTTCGCCATGTCCGCAATCGGCAACTACGACATCCACCAGCCCTCCCAGGCGATGGTGCAGGCGTACGGCGCGCTGTTCGCCTGGAAGCTCTCGCTGCACGGCGTGGACGCCTCCTCGACCAGCCAGCAGGTGGGGCCGTCGACGTTCCAGGCGATCAACGGTCACCGGGACGCCGGTCAGACGGCCTGCCCCGGGCGCTACCTCTACGCGAAGGTGCCCAGGATCCGCGAGCTGGCGACCGCAGCCCAGCGCGGTTGGTCCGGGCGTGAGCTCGAGTCCGACCTGGCCTCCACGTCGTACCCCGACCTGGTCGTGCGCCGTGCCAGCGACGGTCGGGCCGTCATCCTCCCGACCGGGGGCATGACGCGGTTCCAGCAGCCGGCGCGGCTCTCCCTCCCGGGCGGCGACTCCCTGGTCGCCTCGCCCGACCTGACCGGTGACGACAAGGGCGACCTGGTCGCCCTGGCCGCGGACGGGACCTCCCGGGTGCTCCCCGGTGACGGGACCGGAGGCTTCGGCGCCCCCGTCCAGGCGAGCAGCCAGCTGGTGGGACGCGACCTCGTCACCGCTGTGGGCGACCTCGACGGCGACGGCCACAACGACCTCGTGGCGCGGCGTGCGAGCGACGGGCGGCTCGAGCTCTACCGCGGCACCGGCAACGGCGCCTTCCGCCGGCAGGTGCTGGCCGAGGGGTGGTCGGGCTACGACGCGCTCGTGGCCACCGGGGACGTCGACGGTGACGGCCACGACGACCTGCTCGCCCGCGACGACGACGGTCGGCTGTGGCGGGTCCCCGGCACCGGCGGGACCGGGCTGGGCAAGCCGGTCCAGCTGCCGGGCGCCTGGGGCAAGTACGCCACGCTCACCGGCTTCGGCGACTTCAACGCCGACGGTCGTCCCGACCTGGTCGTCGGCAAGAAGGGGCAGCCCGCCATGGTCCGGCCCGCGAGGGCCGACGGCAGCTTCGGCCACCCGCTGGGCGAGGTGACGCGTGTCGCCACCGCCACGGACGTCACCGCTGTCGACCTGACGGGCGACTCGGCCCCGGACCTGGTCGCCCGGACGGCTGCGGGACCGGTGCTGCTCGTCAACGCCGGCACCGTCGAGCTGGGCCGGCCCATCGTCACCGACGCGAGCCTGCGCCGTGCCGACCTGGTGCTCAACGCCGGTGACTGGAACCGCGACGGGCACGGCGACATCATCCTGCGCACCCGCGCACACGGGAACCTCAAGCTGCGTCCCGGTGACGGCGAGGGCCACTTCGGCAAGGCGGTCACGATCGGCACGGGCTTCGGCGACGTCGGGCTGCTGGCGGCGGTCGGGGACATGACCGGCGACGGGTGGCCGGACCTGATGGGGCAGCCCCGCGGCGGCGCGATCCGCATCTACCCGGGCAACGGCGTCGACGGCCTCAGGGCGAGCTACGTCGCCCACGGCAGCATCGACGCCGGCAGCCAGGTCGCCGTGGGCCGCTGGAACCGCGACGGGGCTCCCGACAGCCTGTTCCGCCAGGGGTCGAAGCTGACGCTCTTCCCGGGCAACGGGCCGGGTGGGCTGACCAGTCCGACGTCGCTCGGGCTCGACCTGTCGCCGTACGACTGGGTCGTCGGGGTCAGCGACGTCGGCCTGACCGGGCACCCCGACCTCATCGTCCGGGCGAAGAGGACGGGCTACCTGTGGCTCATCCCGGGCACCGCCAAGGGCTTCTCGCCGCGCCGGTTCCTGGGCGAGGGGATGGGGGCCTACGACCTGGCCGGTTGACCGGGTCCGGCCCCGGAGCCTGGCCCACGATCAAGGGAAGCGAGCCGTGGCGCGCTCGGCGACGTACGTCGCATCGAGCCGCTCCGGGTCGGCGTGGGACACCAGGACCACGGAGCCGCCGCGTGCGAGCGGCTCCGCGAAGGAGGCGATCCCCGGTGGGGAAGCCGGGTTCGCCTCCGACAGGAGACGGCCGCCGTCGGTGAGGAGACTCCCGGCGGCGGCCGTTCGCCACAGTTCCGCCTGGGAGACGCCCGGCAGTGCCGGGTCCTCGGGGCCGGGCGGGTCCCACGGCGTGAAGGCGTCCGGCTGCGACCAGACCTCGACGCCGACGTCGTGCACGCCGGGCGGGAGCGGCTCGGCGAACCGCACGCCCATCGGAAGCAGCGAGCAGGCGAGCACCGGCAGGTCGGCCGCTCGCGGGCCCCAGGTCGCCAGGCCGTCGGGGCCGCAGACGACCGCGCCCGCCTGGTCGGGCGTGGTCACGACCAGGCCCACCGTCCAGGCTGCGCCGAGGAAGACCGGTCCGAGCCAGTGCGAGGGCAGGTCCAGGTGCAGGCCCTGGCCCCGCTCGAGGTCGTGCTCCTCGGCGAGCAACGAGGCGGCCTTGGCCACCCAGTTGGCGTACGTCGTCACCGACAGCTCGACCCGTTCGCCGGTCGCGTGGTCGTACCACGTCACCAGGGGCCGACCGGGATCGGCGCGGAGGAGGGTGGTGAGCAGCGCGCTGAAGGTGGTCACGGCACGAGCGTAGGGGGCACCTATGCTGCGCCCATGGCTGCCACCGGGTCCCTCGACAACTTCTGGGCCGTGATCCCCGCCGGCGGTGCCGGGACGCGGCTGTGGCCGCTCTCGCGGGCCGCCTCGCCCAAGTTCCTGCAGGACCTGACCGGGAGCGGGATGTCGCTTCTGCAGGAGACCTGGGCCCGGCTGGCGCCGATGGCGCAGGACCGGTTCGTCGTCGTGACCGGGCGGGCGCACCGCCCCGCCGTCGTCGAGCAGCTGCCCGGCCTCGGCCCGGCGGCCGTGCTCGCCGAGCCCTCGCCCCGGGACTCGATGGCGGCCATCGGGCTCGCCGCGGCCCTGCTCGAGCGCGAGGACCCCGAGGCGGTGATGGGCTCGTTCGCCGCGGACCACGTGATCGCCGACGTCGAGGGGTTCGCGACGTCGGTGGCGCGCGCGGTCGAGGCCGCGCGCCGCGACTGGCTGGTCACGCTCGGCATCGAGCCGACCGGCCCCTCCTCGGCGTTCGGCTACATCCACGTCGGTCCCACCGACCTGCCCGACCTGCCGGGTGTGCGCGGCGTGCTGGAGTTCGTCGAGAAGCCGTCGTCCGACGTGGCGGAGCGCTACCTGGCCACCGGCGCCTACCGCTGGAACGCCGGCATGTTCGTGGTCCGGCCCACGGTGCTGCTCGACCTGCTGGGGCGCTGGCACCCGGAGTTCGCGGCCGCGCTCCGCGCGATCGCCGCCGATCCCGCACGGCTCGAGGAGACCTGGCCGACCCTGCCGCGGATCGCCGTCGACCACGCCGTGGCGGAGCCGGCGGCCGAGGCCGGCCGGGTCGCGGTCGTGCCGGCGTCGTTCGACTGGGACGACGTGGGCGACTTCGACTCGCTGGCGACCCTGCTCGACGGCGGCGACGGCACGACCGTCCTCGGCGACCGCGCGCTCGTGCAGTCGGTCGCGTCCAGCGGCCTGGTGGTGCCGCGGTCGGGCCGGATGGTGGCCGTGGTCGGGCTCGAGGACGTCGTGGTCGTCGACACCCCCGACGCCGTCCTGGTGACGACCCGCGCTCGCGCGCAGGAGGTCAAGCAGGTGGTGGCCGGACTGCACGACGCCGGCCGCTCGGACCTCGCCTGAGGAGTCCGAGCGACCGGCGTGCGGTGCGGGTGCTTCGTCGTCGGGCGCGGACGCCCGGCGATCACATGGCGCTGGGCTCGGGCGAGTCGAAGTAGGGGTACTTGTCCATGAACGTCTGCAGCGCCTCGCCGCTCACGCCGGAGCAGTACTGCCACACGCCCACCTGCTTGGAGGCGTCGGACTGACCGGTGCCGCCGGCCGACCAGTGCGTCAGGGCGACGTGCTGGCCGTCGGGGAAGGTCTTGCCGTTCTCGTCGGCCGAGGTCCACGGCGCCGCGATGAACTTGTCGCGGAAGTTCGAGGTCCCCTCGAACTTGCTGGCGATGGCCCGCAGGTCGCTCATGGCGCCGTCGTCGTCGGCGACCGTCTTGTCGTACCAGAGGATCGTGTAGCCGTGCTCGAGGTTGTGGACCAGCGACTCGAGCTCGGGGCGGTCGTCGGTGTAGAGCTTGCGCTCCATCGGCGCCGGCGCGACGCCCGCCTGGTTCCAGTGCGCGCCGAAGGCGGGGGGTGCCTGCTTGTAGTCGACCTTCGTGCCCGTGGGCACGTGGTCCTGGTTGCCGTTGGCCTTCTTGGTGACGATCTTCTCGCAGCTCGAGGCGGGGGAGCCGATGTCCGTGAGCGCGAGCTTGTCGAACTTCCGGTTGTCGTACCAGTCCTTGATCGGCTTGAACGCCGCGGCGCCGACGATCAGCACCGCGATGAGGACGCAGACACCGACGATGGCGAGGCCGCGACGGCGCTCGCCGCCCTTCTGCTTCTTGCGGATCTGGTCGATGACCGCCTGGCGGTCGGACTTGGCGGGCTTCTTGGCCACGGGTCGGCTTCCTCGGGGTCGTGCGGGCGGTCCGGCGATGTTCGACGGCAGAGTCTACGGACTGACCGGGCGCAGCCCGACCCGACCGGAGGTTTCGTCGTCACCGGTCTCCGTCACCGCGTCCCAGCCGTGGGCGAACGCGAGTGCGCGCAGCGCCGCGGAGCCCTCCCGGCCCGGGGCGACCACCAGGCCGCCGCGGCCGTCGCCGACCACCGCCGTCGCCGGCCCGAGGACCGCGTGCACCGCGGCAACGAGCTCCGCAGCGGCAGCCGGGGCGCCGAAGGGGGCGCGGTCGGCGGGGTCGCCGCGCAGGGCACGCAGGACGGCCTCGCGGGCCCCGTAGCCGAACAGGTCCGCACCCTCGGGACGCACGAGCGCTCCGGCCCCGCGGCCGTCCTCGCCGACCGGCAGGACCAGGTCCGGCCGGCCGCTGACGACAGCGAAGGGGCGGCCGCCGAGCTTGCCCTGGGCGAGCTCGCACATGCCTGCGATCTCGTCGGCGACCGCGGGCGCGGTGACGGCCAGGGAGTTGCCGTGGGCGTCCACCCGCCCCGCGTGGTCGTCGAGCACCAGGAGGCCGGCCGCGCCGATCGCGATGTCGGTCTGTCCCTCGCGCCAAGCCCGGCCGGCCGTGTCGGTGACCACCACCCCGACGTTGACGCCGGCGCGGTGGTGCAGCGCGGCCCGGAGCCGCGCGGCCGAGGCGTCGGGGTCCTCCGGCAGGAGCACGACGGTCCCGAGCTCGACGTTCGAGGCGTCGATGCCGGCCGCCGCCATCGTCAGTCCGTGGCGGGTGCGCACGATCGTCGTCGGCCCGCGGCGGGCGACCACGCGTGCGGTCTCACCCGGCAGGGCGTCCTCGCGGGTGCCGGGCCGGACCCTGCCCTCGGCCTTGCTCACCACCTTGCTGGTGACCACCACCACGTCACCGTCGGCCAGGTCGACCAGGGGCAGGAGCAGCCCCGCCAGGTCGGCCCCGGGGCGCACCTCGGGCACCCCGTCGGGGGCGACCACGGTCAGCCGCGGGTGCTCCGCGCCGGTCATCGGGTGACCAGGGCGACGGCCTTGGCGGCCATCGCCGCGGTCGCGTCGTGGTCGGTCATCATCAGGGGTACGGCGCGGCAGGCGAGCCCGGCGCCGGTGAGCCGGGGGACCTGCTCGGCGTCACGCTCGTCGACGAGCCAGCCGTCGAGGACCCCGCCGTCGGCGCGGGCGCCGTAGTGGAGGCCGACGCCCGCGGCGCTCACCTCCACGCCGATCGAGGTGAGCATCTGCTCGGCCATGCCGCGGACGTGGGCGCCGCCGACGATCGGGGACAGGCCGACGACCGGTGCCCGGGTCGCGGTCAGTGCCTCCCGGACCCTCGGGACGCCGAGGATGGTGCCCACGGAGACGACCGGGTTCGACGGCGGCAGCAGGACCAGGTCGGCGTCGGTGATCGCGTCGATCACGCCGGGCCCGGGGGTCGAGTCCTCGAGCCCGACCACCAGCACGGCCTCGGCCGGGACCTGGGCGCGCAGCCGCACCCAGTACTCCTGGAAGTGCACCACCCGGCGTCCGCTGGGGGAGTCGGGGTCGGCGATCGCGACGTGGGTCTCCACCCGGTCGTCGGTCATGGGCAGCAGGCGGACGCCCGGCACCTCGCCGAGCCACCGGCGGCAGAGCGCCTCGGTGACCGCCGAGAGCGGGTACCCGGCGTCGAGCATCTGGGTGCGCACCAGATGGGTGGCGACGTCCCGGTCGCCCAGGCCGAACCACGTCGGCTCCACGCCGTACTCCGCGAGCTCGGTGCGCACGCTCCAGGTCTCGTCGCGCCGCCCCCAGCCGCGCTCGGGGTCGATGCCGTCGCCGAGCGTGTACATCACCGTGTCGAGGTCGGGGCAGACCTTCAGGCCGTGCACCCAGATGTCGTCGGCGGTGTTGGCGACGACGGTGACGGTCGCGTCGTCGGCCACGCCGGGGAGGGCGCCGGTGGAGATGCCGTGGAGGAGTCCCTGGAGGAACTTCGCGCCCCCCATGCCTCCGGAGAGCACCGTGATTTTCTGCATGTGCCTATCTTGTCGCACAGGGACCTTGGGCCTTCCGGCAATAGCACGTTCGGGTGGTTGCCCCTCATACCAGATCGCCGCTTGACTTCAGGGGTACGACAGGCATGTAATTCCCACAGTGTTCTTCGCAGGTCCTCCCGGTTTCTTCCGATAGGGATCTCGGCCCGCGAGGGGCCACGGTGGGATGGGTGCAGTACCGGGTCGAAAGGGCGAGTGCCGTGAGAGAACTCTTTCTCCTCGACGGGGACGCCGAAGAAGCGGGGTGGCAGGACCGCGCGCTGTGCGCGCAGACGGACCCCGAGGCGTTCTTCCCCGAAAAGGGAGGGTCAACCAGGGAGGCCAAGAAGGTCTGCCTGACGTGCGAGGTGCGCGACGAGTGTCTGGAGTCCGCACTGATGAACGACGAGCGCTTCGGCATCTGGGGCGGTCTCTCGGAGAGAGAGCGCCGCAAGCTGAAGAAGCGCGCAGTCTGAGCGTGTAGGGGGGCCTCCCGGTGACGGGGCGCACACGCGGCGGTCCGGGTCGACCCGGGCCGACCCCGCTGCAGGGCCGGGCCGTTAGGGTGCTTGGTCGTGCATACGACGGTCGCGACGCTGCTGGTCAGCCATGACGGGGAGCGCTGGCTCCCTGCCGTGGTGGAGGGTCTGCGCAGCCAGGTGGCTCCGGTCGAGCACGTGGTCGCGGTGGACACCGGGAGCAAGGACGGCAGCGCCGCCCTGCTGGAGTCCGCCTTCGGTGAGGTGGTGCGGGCTCCCGGATCGACCTCCTTCCCCCGGGCCGTGGGGCTCGCCCTGGAGCAGCTCGCCTCCTCCGGCGTGGACTGCGAGTGGGTGTGGATCCTCCACGACGACTCGAACCCCGACCCGGGAGCGCTCGCCGCGCTGCTCGCGGCCGCCGAGGAGCACCCGGATGCCGACGTCCTCGGCCCGAAGCTGCGCGAGTGGCCCTCGCTGAAGCGGCTCCTCGAGCTCGGCGTCACCATCTCCGGCACCGGCCGCCGCGAGACCGGCCTCGAGCGTGGCGAGTACGACCAGGGCCAGCACGACCAGGTGCGCCCCGTGCTGGCGGTCAACACGGCCGGCATGCTGGTGCGGCGCCGGGTCCTCGAGGAGCTCGGCGGCTTCGACGAGCAGCTGCCGATCTTCGGCAACGACCTCGACTTCGGCTGGCGCGCCGCGGCCGCCGGCCACCGGACGCTGGTGGTGCCCCAGGCGGTCGTCTTCCACGCCGAGGCCGCGCACCGCGGGCTCCGGCGCACGCCGCTCACCGGCCGCCACACGCACTACCAGGAGCGCCGGGCCGCGCTCTACACGCTGCTCGCCAACTCCCGGGCCCGTGCGCTGCCCTTCCAGCTGCTGCGTCTCGGCATCGGCACCATCCTGCGGATGATCGGCTTCCTGCTGGTCCGCTCCGTCGGCGAGGCCCTCGACGAGCTCGCGGCGCTGGTGTCGCTCTACGGAAGGCCGCGCGAGATCCTCGCCGCCCGCCGCTCCCGCCAGGGCCGGCAGGTGGTCCCACCCGCCGACGTCCGCGCGCTGCTCGCCCCGCCGTGGCTGCCCTACCGCCACGGGCTCGACTTCCTCGGCGACCTCGTGTCCGCCGCCACCAACCAGGCGCAGGACGTCGCAGAGCGCCGCCGCGCCGCCAAGGCCGAGGCGCAGCCGCTGGCCGCGGCCCGTCGTCCGGCCCGTCCGGACGACGATGACGTGCTCGGCGAGGACACCGGCATCGTGGCGCGGTTCCTGACCAACCCGGTTGCGCTCGCGATCTCCCTGTTCGTGGTGCTGGCCGTGGTCGGTGCCCGCTCGGCCTTCGACTCCCTCGCCGGCGGCGGGCTGTCGCCGGTGCCGGCGAGCGCCGGCGACTGGTGGGGGCTGTGGACCGAGTCGTGGCACCCGCTCGGGCAGGGGACCGCGGTCCCGGCGCCGGCGTACGTGCTGCCCTTCGCGGCGCTCGCCACCCTGTTGGGCGGCAGCCCGTCGACGGTGGTGACGGTGCTCTTCGTGCTGGTGGTGCCGCTCGGCCTGTGGGGGGCGTGGCGCTTCCTGCGCGTCGCCGGGCGTCTCGCCTCGCCGGCCGGGTCCCCCCGCTGGCTGCTGCTGTGGGGTGCCACGACCTACGCGCTCGTGCCCGTGGTCAGCGGGGCGTGGGGTGACGGCCGCTTCGGTGCGGTGACCGTGGCCGCGCTGCTGCCCTGGCTCGCCCACGCCGCACTCGGCTTCGCCGACCCGGAGGCCGACCGGCGCTGGCGGGCTGCGTGGCGTACGGCGCTGCTGCTCGCGCTCGGCACCGCGTTCGCGCCGGGGCTGTGGTTCTTCGCCGTCGTCCTCGGCCTGGTGGTGACCGCCGCCGCGGGCGTCGTGGTCCGCTCGGCCCTGCGGGACCGCTCCGCCTGGGGCCCGCCCGCCGCCGCACTGGGAGCGGTGCCCCTCCTGCTGCTGCCCTGGTGGCTGCCCGCGCTGCAGCACGGGGCCGGCGAGGCCCTCTTCCTCGAGCCGGGCCGGCTCCCGGTGGCCGCCGTCGACACGCTGGACCTGGTGGCCGGACGGATCGGCGACCTCGGTGCCCCCTCCTGGCTCGGCCTGGTGCTCGCGGTGCTGGCCGTGCTGGCGCTGGTGCCGCGCTCCACCCGGATCCCGGTGCTGGTCTGCTGGATCGTGGCCGCGGTGGCGGCGGTGACCGCCGTCGTCTGGGGCAGCTTCACGCTCGACCTGGCCGCGACGAGCACCGGCACCGGTCTCGGCTTCCTCGTGGTCGTCATCCAGGGCGCGTTCGTGGTCGCCGCCTCGATCGGTGCCCAGAGCCTGGTCGCCGGCGGCCTGCCCGGCCGCGGCCGCTCCGGGCACGGCGAGCCCGGTGTCGCCACCTGGCGGCGGTGGGTCGGCGGCGTCGTGGTCGTCCTCGCCGCGGTCGTCCCGCTCGTCGGGCTGGGCTGGTTCGTGGTCGGTGGCCACGACCGCCTCGACGAGACCGCAGGGGAGGGGATCCCCGCCTACATGGTGCAGAGCTCGATGCTCGGTGACGAGCACGGGATCCTGGTGATCCGCGGCGACGTCGACCACGGCCTGACCTACACCGTCCGGCGCGGGGACGGCGTGACGCTCGGCGAGGACGAGGTCATCGCCCTGTCCGCCGAGGACAGGGGCTTCACCCGGGCCGTGCGTGCGCTGGTGTCGCGACCCACACCCGACGTGGTGGACCTGCTCGCCGACCGCGGCATCGAGTACGTCGTCCTGCCGTCGCCGGCGGACGGCGACGTCGCCTCCGCGCTCGACGCCACCGGTGGCCTGGCCCAGGCGAGCGCCGAGGACCGCTCGACCCGCGCCTGGCAGGTCGACCGCCCGCTGAACCCCGCTGCCGTCGACGGCCCGCGCTCCTGGCTGCGCATCGGGCTGCTCGTCCTCCAGGCGATCCTGATCGTGGTGATCGCCGTGAACTGCGTACCCACCAGTGAACGGAGGCGACGCCGATGAGCAGCACCACGCCCGGTCGCCGGTCCTCGCGCAGCCGGCTCCAGCTCGACACGCCGACCGTGCTCTCGCTGCTGCTGCCGCTGCTCGTCGTGGCCGCCCTGCTGCTCGTCCACGCCGACGAGCAGTCCTCGGACTCCCACCCTCCGACGAGGACGTCGCTGAGCTCGGCCTCCGTCGTGTGCCCCTCGGCGATGCCCGGCGCTCCCGCGACGTACCTCTCGACGGCCGTCAGGGACGGCAAGGGCGAGGTGGCCCTGCGCGCGGGCGACGACGAGTCGACGGCGAGGGTCGCCGAGGGTGAGGTGACGACCGCGCAGGCCGGTACCGGTCCGGTCGTGGTCACCGGCGAGGACGCGCTCGCCCCCGGGCTCCTCGGCGCCCGCTTCGGCAGCCCGACCGAGCTCGCGGCCACGTCCTGCCCCGCCACCTCGCCGGACCAGTGGTTCACCGGCGTCGGCGCCGGCGCGCGGCACAGCTCGGTGCTGGAGCTGGTCAACCCCGACGCGGGCCCGGCCGTCGCCGACGTGAACATGTACGCCGGGTCCGGGCTCGTCGACGTCCCCCGCCTGCGCGGTGTGTCGGTGCCCGGGCACAGCAGCGTGTCCCTCGACCTCGGCCAGGTGGCGCCGCGTCGCGGCGAGCTGGCGCTGCAGGTGGTCACCGCCCGGGGCCGGCTGGGTGCCACCGTGCTCGACAGCTCCGACGAGCTCGGCCGTGGTCAGGCGAGCGCGGACTGGCTCCCGGCCCAGCCGGAGCCGACCACCGACAACTTCCTGCTGGGTCTGGGGGCGGGCGAGGGGACACGCACGCTCGCGATCGCGAACCCCGGCGACAGCGAGGTCCGCGCCACGCTGCGCTTCGTGAGCGAGAAGTCGGTCTTCGCGCCCGAGGGGATCGACGAGGTGCGGGTGCCGCCGCAGGGTGTCGCCCGGGTCTCGCTGGGGACCGCGCTGCCGGCAGCCATCGCCGACGGAGTGGTCGGGGTCGAGGTCAGCGCCTCCGGGCCGGTGACCGCGACGCTGCGGACGTTCGTCGGCGGCGACCTGTCGCACGCCGTGGCCGGGCCCCCGGTCCGCACCGGGGCCAC
The DNA here is from genome assembly GCF_042653125.1 of Nocardioides sp. GCM10023255. Taxonomy (NCBI): domain Bacteria; kingdom Bacillati; phylum Actinomycetota; class Actinomycetes; order Propionibacteriales; family Nocardioidaceae; genus Nocardioides; species Nocardioides sp. GCM10023255. The sequence continues at coordinate 595,857 of NZ_JBHSHU010000003.1, read as the reverse complement.
GGCGGTCGTGCCCGAGGGCGGCAAGCGCGTCGTCCTCGCCGGCGCCCGGGCGGTGGGGGCAGTGACGGTCGTCGCCCGCTCGTCGACGGGGGAGGAGCTCGCGCGCACCCGCGCGGACGTCCAGCCCGGCCGGGGCACCGTGGTGACGGTGCCGCCGAGGGCCACGCTGGTGTCGGTCGAGACCGAGCGCACCAGCGTCCACGGCGCCGTGCTCGTCACCGGACGGGGCGCCGCCGTCGTGCCCTTGGTCGAGCCGGTCGTCAGCGGCCTGGTCCCCGACGTGCGGCCCGGCGTTCCCTAGTCCCCGGACTCGTACCTCGGGTCGACCTGCTCGGCCTCGATGCCGAGCAGCTCGGCGACCTGCTCGACGACCACGGTGAGCACCATCGCCTCCAGGTCGGTGCGGGTCTCGCACCGGTGCTCGATGGGGCGACGGAAGAGCACGAGGCGGGTGGGCTCGCCGCCGGTGCCGCGCACCAGCGAGGACAGCGGCACGGTCCCCGAGTCCCAGTCGTCGGGGATCTGCGGTGCGTCCTCGACGGCGTACTCCACGAGGCCGAGGCGGTCCTGCCAGCGCTCGTCGATGTCGGTCACGATGCCCAGCGCGAGGTCGTCGAAGCGCTCCCGCGCGGTGCGCAGCTCCGGGCGGCCCGGGTCGCGGGGCACGACCGCCGGGCCGCGCATGCCCCGTCCGCGCCGGTCCCGACGGGGGCGCTGCGGGGTCGGGCGAGAGCTGGCGTCGTCCACGCCGCGAGCCTAATCGGGGCGGGGAGGTGCGGCGGGTACCGTTCCCCGCGTGAGTCCTGTCCGCCGCTGTTCGCGTACTGCCTGTGGCCGCACCGCGGTCAACACGCTGACCTACGTCTACGCCGACCAGACGGCGGTGCTCGGGCCGCTGGCGACCTATGCCGAGCCGCACGCCTACGACCTCTGCGACGTGCACAGCGAGCGGCTCTCCGCGCCGCGTGGGTGGGAGGTGCTCCGGCTCGCCCCGGACCCGGCGGCGCAGGGCCCGTCCAGCGACGACCTGCTGGCCCTCGCCGACGCCGTGCGCGAGGCCGCGCGGCCCGCTCCCGTCCCGGTCCGGTCCACCCCGCCGGCCGAGGAGACCGGCCGCGAGGTCGGCCGGCGCGGGCACCTGCGGGTGCTCAGCTCGGACTGACCGACGCCACCGACGCGCCGCACACTAGGCTCCGGCCATGCCCAACACGCTCGATCCCGCCAACCTCGACGCCGTCTTCAAGGCGTACGACGTGCGCGGGGTCGTCCCCGCCCAGGTGGACGAGCGGCTCGCGCACGCGACCGGGCGCGCCTTCGTGCAGGTCCTGGGCGCCCGCACGGTCGTCGTCGGTCACGACATGCGGCCCAGCTCGCCCGGTCTGGCCGGGGCGTTCGCCGAGGGCGCCACGGAGGCCGGCGCCGACGTGGTGCTGGTCGGCCTCGCCTCGACCGACCAGCTGTACTTCGCCTCCGGCCACCTCGGCCACCCGGGCGTGATGTTCACCGCGAGCCACAACCCCGCCCGCTACAACGGCATCAAGATGTGCCGGTCCGGCGCGCAGCCGGTCGGCATGGAGACCGGCCTGGCCGAGATCCGCGACCGGGTCGCCTCCGGCGGTGCCGGATGTGCCGCCCAGCCCGGCACCATCACCAACCACGACGTCCTCGAGGCGTACGCCGCGCACCTGGTGTCGCTGGCCCCGGTCCGGGGTCGCCGGCTCGAGGTGGTCGTCGACGCCGGCAACGGCATGGCCGGGCACACCGCGCCCGCCGTCTTCGGCCGGCTCGGCGAGGAGCAGGTCGAGGTCGTGCCGATGTACTTCGAGCTCGACGGGACCTTCCCCAACCACGAGGCGAACCCGATCGATCCCGACACCCTCGTCGACCTGCGCAAGCGCGTGGTCGCCGAGCGCGCCGACCTCGGCCTGGCCTTCGACGGGGACGCCGACCGCTGCTTCCTCGTCGACGAGCGCGGCGAGGCCGTGTCGCCGTCGACCCTGACCGCGCTGATCGCGGCCCGCGAGCTGGCGCGGGAACCCGGCGCGACGGTGATCCACAACCTGATCACGAGCCGCGCCGTGCCGGAGATCGTCACCGAGCTGGGGGGACGCCCGGTCCGGACCCGCGTCGGCCACTCCTTCATCAAGGGCACCATGGCCGAGACCGACGCGATCTTCGGCGGTGAGCACAGCGGGCACTTCTACTTCCGGGACTTCTGGCGCGCCGACTCGGGCATGCTGGCCGCCCTGCACGCGCTCGGCGCGCTCGCCGGCTCCGAGGGCACCCTCTCGGAGCTCCTCGCCGACTACGAGCGGTACGTCGTCAGCGGCGAGATCAACTCGACGGTCGACGACCAGGCGGCCGCGGTCGCCGAGGTCGAGGACGCCTTCGCGCACCGGGAGGGGGTGACCACCGACCGGCTGGACGGGCTCACGGTGAGCCACCCCGACTGGTGGTTCAACGTCCGCCCGTCCAACACCGAGCCGCTGCTGCGGCTGAACGCAGAAGGTCGCGACCAGGCCACGATGGTGCAGGTCCGCGACGCCGTCCTCGCGATCATCAGGAGAGACCGCTCATGAACATCGATCCCGCGCTGCTGGCGATCATCGTCTGCCCGAAGTGCCGCGCCTCGCTCGAGCCGGCCGGCGAGGAGCTGGTCTGCACCGGGTGCGGCCTGGCCTACCCGGTCCGTGACGACATCCCGGTGCTGCTGGTCGACGAGGCGCGCAAGCCGGCCTGACCGGCGCGAGGGGAGTGGCAATGGCGACCTGGTTCGACGAGTCCCGGCTCGATGACGAGGCGGTCCTGGCCGCGCAGGACGCGGTCCTGCGTCCGCTGGCCGAGGCGGGAGCCCGGGTGCGCCGGGAGTCGATCGACGCCGCGGCGGCGGCCGCCGAGGCCGTCGCCCGCAGCCAGGACCAGGCCCGGCCCCGGGCGGTGATCGCAGCGGGACCGGACTCCCGGCTGCTGCGGGCCGTCCTCGAGCCGTGGTGCCCGGTGCCGTTCGTCGCCTGGCCCGGACCCATGCTGCCGGGATGGGCCGGCAGCCTCGACCTGGTCGTGGTGCTGGCGCCCGACGGGGCCGACACCGGGACGGCCTCCGCGGTCGCCGAGGCGGTGCGTCGCGGCTGCCAGGTCGTCGTCGCCTGCCCGCCCGGGTCGCTGGTGGCCGACCACGCCGTCGGCCGCTGGGCCACGCTCCTGCCGACCGTCACGCGCGACCAGCTGGCGACCGCCGTCGTGATGCTGGAGTACCTCGACCGGGTCGGCCTGGGCCCGCGTGCCGACGCCGAGGTGGTCGCCGAGGCGCTCGACGCGGTGGCGATCGCCTGCTCGCCGCACCGCGACCTCGCGGTCAACCCGGCCAAGATGCTGGCGATCGCGCTCGCCGACGCCACCCCGCTGGTGTGGGGCGGCTCGGTGCTGGCGGCCCGCGCGGCGCGCCGGGTGGCCGAGTCGATCCGGCGGGCCAGCGGCCGCACCGCGCTGGCCGGCGACGCCGAGCACCTCCTGCCGGTCATCGAGGCGACCCGGGCCCGCGACGTGTTCGACGACCCCTTCGCCGAGGAGTCCGCCGAGCGGCGGCCGATGCTGCTGGTGCTCGACGACGGCGCCGACGACCCGGTGGTCCGCGAGCAGCGCGGCCGGCTGGAGACGGCGGCCGCGGCGCGCGGGGTACGCGTCGAGGCGGTGACCGCCGACGCCCCGACCGAGGTGGCGCGCTACGCCTCGCTGCTGCTGAGCGGGACCTACGCCGCGGCGTACCTCAGGTTGGGGCTCGTCGAGGATTGACGTCCTCGCGTCGTGGGTAGGAACTCGACGTGGCTTCCCCGACTCCTGCCGCATCCAAGCGCGCCCGCGACCCCTGGTTCGACAACGCCAAGATGGCCCTGGTGACCCTGGTGGTCGTCGGCCACTCCTGGACGCTGCTCCCGCACAACGTGGTCGTCGACCACCTCTACGACTTCCTGTACGCGTGGCACGTGCCGGCGTTCGTCTTCGTCACCGGCTACCTCTCCCGGTCGTTCACCTGGACCTCGCGACGGATGTGGGGACTCTTCAAGGGTGTCGTCGTTCCCTACCTGGTCTTCGAGCTCGCGCTCGCGCTGTTCCGCATCTACGTCGGGGGCGAGGAGCTGGCCGGCCTGTTCCAGGACCCGCACTGGCCGATGTGGTACCTCTCGGCGCTGTTCTTCTGGCGGCTGATGACGCCGATCTTCAAGCCGATGTGGGGCGGCCTGGCGGTGGCCGTCGCGATCAGCATCGTCGCGGGCCTGCGGGCCGGGGACACGCTCGACATGGCCCGGGTCCTGGGCCTGCTGCCGTTCTTCGTGATGGGCCTCAAGGCCACGCCCGAGCGCCTCGAGCTGCTGCGGCGCCGGCCGTCCCAGGTCGCGGCGGTGGTCGTGCTGCTCGCGATCCTGGTGCTGACCACGTGGACCGACACCTGGGCGCAGACCGAGTGGCTCTACTACCGCTCGACCTACGGCGAGCTCGACGTCAGCGACACCCGCGCGTTCGTCACGCGGGCGGTGCTGCTCGTGGTCGGCACGCTGGGCGCCTGGTCGTTCTTCGCGCTGGTGCCCCGGGTGCGCGGCTGGTTCACCACGATGGGCACCTGGACCCTCGTGGTCTACCTGTTCCACGGCTTCGTCGTGAAGTCCTTCTCGTACGCCGGCTACCCGGGTTGGGCCGAGGACCACGCGGCGGTGGCGCTGGTGCTCACGACGGTGGGCGCGGTGGGCCTCGCGCTGGGCCTGGCCTGGAGCCCGCTGGCGCGTCGTCTCGACCTGGCGGTCGACCCGTTCGGCTCGGCCGAGCACCGGGTCCTCCACGCGGTCGAGCTCACCGCCGTGAGCGCGGAGGTCGCCACCGGCGAGGCACCGGAGGTGGTGGCCGCGGTCGCGAAGCCCGAGGCACTCGGCGGCCACGGGACGGGGCTGACCCGATAGCCTTCCGCGCATGTCGGCAGAGGGTGGAACCAAGGCGGTCGTCGCGGCGCTGTTCGCGAACCTGGGCATCGCGGTCACGAAGTTCGTCGCGTTCTTCCTGACCGGGGTGAGCTCGATGCTCGCCGAGGCGATCCACTCCGTGGCCGACTCGGGGAACCAGGTCCTGCTCCTGCTCGGCGGGAAGAAGGCCCAGAAGGACGCCACCCCGCAGCACCCGTTCGGCTACGGCCGCGAGCGATACGTCTACTCGTTCATCGTGTCCATCGTGCTGTTCAGCGTGGGCGGGCTGTTCGCGCTGTACGAGGCGTACCACAAGTACCACGAGATCCACGCCGCGCACGGGCACCCGGCCGACTCCATCCTCGACAGCCGCTGGTGGTGGGTGCCGCCGCTGGTGCTGGGCATCGCGATCGTCCTCGAGGGGCTCTCGTTCCGGACCGCGATCGCGGAGACCAACAAGATCAAGGGCGCCGCCACGTTCCCGCAGTTCATCCGGCGGGCCAAGCAGCCCGAGCTGCCGGTGATCCTGCTCGAGGACTTCGCCGCGCTGGTCGGACTCGGCTTCGCCTTCGTGGCGGTCGTGCTCTCGCTGGTCACCGAGAACCTCTACTACGACGTGATCGGCACCGCCCTGATCGGCCTGCTGCTGGTGGCGGTCGCCGTGGTGCTGGGCCTGGAGACCAAGAGCCTGCTGCTGGGGGAGTCCGCGAGCCTGCCCGCGCAGCGCCGGATCGCCGACGCCCTGCAGGCGACCGACGGGGTCGAGCGGATCATCCACATGAAGACGATGCACCTCGGCCCCGAGGAGCTCCTGGTCGCGGCGAAGATCGGCGTGCCGGCGGGCGCCACCGCCGACGTGGTGGCCGAGGCCATCGACCGGGCCGAGCAGGCCGTGCGCGCGGCCGAGCCGACGGCGCAGGTCATCTACCTCGAGCCGGACATCTACCGCAGCGACTACGTCCCCGCCGAGCGCCCCGAGCCGCCGGCGCCCGCCGCGCACTGACCGGGCCCCGGGCAGGGCCCCGAGCAAGGACCCGGACGGCGCATCGCGCAGAGGCCGCGGGCACGCACGTGCCCGCTCCGTGTCCGGAGCCGGAGGCGTCGAGGATTCTGCAACCTGCGACCCGGCGTTCTAATCTCGATGGCACAGCCACGAGACACCCGGACACAGGGGGCAGTTCATGGACTACAAGGTCGCCGACCTCAGCCTGGCCGACTACGGCCGCACCGAGATCCAGCTCGCCGAGCACGAGATGCCGGGCCTGATGGCCATGCGCGCCCGCTACGGCGACTCCAAGCCGCTCGCCGGTGCCCGCATCGCCGGCTCGCTGCACATGACGATCCAGACGGCGGTGCTGATCGAGACGCTGGTCGCGCTCGGTGCCGAGGTCCGCTGGGCCTCCTGCAACATCTTCTCGACCCAGGACCACGCGGCCGCCGCCGTGGTCGTGGGCCCCAACGGCACCCCGGACGACCCGCAGGGCGTCCCGGTCTTCGCCTGGAAGGGCGAGAGCCTGGAGGAGTACTGGTGGTGCACCCAGCAGATCCTCCAGTGGCCCGCGGGCACGTTCGCCAACATGATCCTCGACGACGGTGGTGACGCCACCATGCTCGTCCACCTCGGGGTCGAGGCCGAGAAGTCGGGCAAGGCCCCCGACCCGGCCACCGCCAAGAGCCACGAGCAGAAGGTCGTCTTCGAGGTGCTCCAGGCCTCGCTCGCCGAGAGCGACGACCGGTGGACCAAGATCGCCAACGAGATCAAGGGCGTGACCGAGGAGACCACCACCGGTGTCCACCGGCTCTACGACATGATGAAGGAAGGCTCGCTGCTCTTCCCGGCCATCAACGTCAACGACTCGGTCACCAAGTCGAAGTTCGACAACAAGTACGGCTGCCGCCACTCGCTCATCGACGGCATCAACCGCGCCACCGACGTCCTGATCGGCGGCAAGGTCGCGGTCGTCTGCGGCTACGGCGACGTCGGCAAGGGCTGCGCCGAGTCGCTGCGCGGCCAGGGTGCCCGGGTCATCGTCACCGAGATCGACCCGATCTGCGCGCTGCAGGCCGCGATGGACGGCTACCAGGTCGACACCCTCGACAACGTGCTCGACGTCGCCGACATCATCATCACCGCGACCGGCAACAAGGACGTCGTCACCGTCGAGCAGATGGCGAAGATGAAGCACCAGGCGATCCTGGGCAACATCGGCCACTTCGACAACGAGATCGACATGGCCGGCCTCGAGTCGTACGACGGCGTCGTCCGCAAGACGGTCAAGCCGCAGGTCGACGTGTGGACCTTCCCCACCGGCACCTCGATCATCGTCCTGTCCGAGGGCCGCCTGATGAACCTCGGCAACGCGACCGGCCACCCGTCGTTCGTGATGTCGAACTCGTTCACCAACCAGGTGCTGGCCCAGGTCGAGCTCTTCACCAAGCCCGAGGAGTACCCCGTCGGCGTCTACGTGCTGCCCAAGCACCTCGACGAGGAGGTCGCCCGCCTCCACCTCGCCTCGCTGGGCGTCAAGCTCACCACCCTGAGCGACGAGCAGGCCGCCTACCTCGGCGTCGACGTCGCCGGGCCGTACAAGTCCGACGAGTACCGCTACTGATCCACGACCCGGCTCGATCCGGGATCCCGACGAGGCCGTCCGCGCAGCGCGCGGGCGGCCTCGTTGCCGTCTCCTGCCACGATCCCGCCGGGCGGCTGGCAAGATTGAGCCATGACCCAGCCCGCTGGCCCTTCGGCAGACAACGCCTGGAAGGGACGCATCCTGGTCGTCGACGACGACGCCTCCCTCGCGGAGATGCTCACCATCGTGCTGCGCCAGGAGGGTTTCGACAGCCGGATGTGCACGCGCGGTGACCTCGCCATGGACGAGTTCCGCGACTACCGGCCCGACCTCGTCCTCCTGGACCTGATGCTCCCGGGCCGGGACGGCATCGACGTGTGCAAGGAGATCCGCGCCGAGTCGGGCGTGCCGATCGTGATGCTCACGGCCAAGGGCGACACCGTCGACGTGGTGGTCGGCCTGGAGTCGGGCGCGGACGACTACGTCGTCAAGCCGTTCAAGCCCAAGGAGCTCGTCGCCCGGATCCGGGCGCGGGTCCGTCGCAACGAGGCGCCCACGCACGAGTCGCTCACCATCGGCGACCTGACCATCGACGTGGCGGGGCACTCGGTCACCCGCCGCGGGACTCCGATCAGCCTGACCCCCCTGGAGTTCGACCTCCTGGTGTGCCTGGCCCGCAAGCCCTGGCAGGTGTTCACCCGAGAGGTGCTGCTCGAGCAGGTGTGGGGCTACCGGCACGCCGCCGACACCCGGCTGGTCAACGTGCACGTGCAGCGGCTGCGCTCCAAGGTCGAGCACGACCCCGAGAACCCCGAGATCGTCGTGACCGTGCGTGGCGTGGGGTACAAGGCCGGGAACGCCTGATCCCGTGTCCTCCGGTGCCCTGCCGCAGCGCGGCCTCCCCTCGGGCCTCCGGAGAGGCCTCACCTTCTGGCGACAGTCGATCCAGGCCCGGGTCGTCGCGAGCACGGTGGTGCTGTCGGCCGTGGTCGTGAGCATCGTCGGCTGGTTCCTGCTGCAGCAGACCCGCGAGGGCATGCTGGACCACCGGGTGGCGGCGGTGGTCGCCGAGGCCAACAACGAGACGACGGAGGCGCGCACCCGGCTCGCCGCCGCGCCCGGCACCGACATCGACTCGGCCTCGCAGCAGCGCGACCTGGTCGAGCCCATCATCCAGCGGGCCTCCACCCGCGGCTTCAGCGTCGTGCTCGCCGGCCCGGTCGGTGACGGCGGCCGGATCGCCGACGGCGGGGCCGAGTCGACGCCGGGCCTGGACACCTCCAGCGTGCCGACCTCGCTCGAGGCCCACTTCGACAAGAACGCGCCCACGGCCTGGACCTACACCAGGATCCGGCTCACCGGCACCGACGGCTCGGTCACCGACGAGCCCGGCATCGTGGTCGGCTCGCAGGTCAAGCTGCCCTCGGACGGCGCGACGTACACGCTCTACTACCTCTTCCCGCTCGACGAGGAGCAGGAGACCCTGGCGCTCGTCACCCGTGCGCTGCTGACCGCCGCGGTCCTGCTGCTGGTACTGGTGGCGGGGATGACCTGGCTCGTGACGCGCCAGGTGGTGGCCCCGGTCCGGATGGCCAGACGGGTCGCCGAGCGGCTGGCGGCGGGGCAGCTGCAGGAGCGGCTCCAGGTCTCCGGCGAGGACGACCTGGCCCGCCTGGCCACCTCGTTCAACCAGATGGCGAGCAACCTGCAGCGGCAGATCCGCCAGCTCGAGGAGCTGAGCCGGGTGCAGCGCCGCTTCGTCTCCGACGTGTCCCACGAGCTGCGCACGCCGCTGACGACCGTGCGGATGGCGAGCGACGTGCTGCACGACGCCCGCGAGGACTTCGACCCGGCCACGGCCCGGGCCGCCGAGCTGCTGCAGACCGAGCTGGACCGCTTCGAGACCCTGCTGAGCGACCTGCTCGAGATCAGCCGGTTCGACGCGGGCGCGGCCGTGCTCGAGGCCGAGGACGTCAACCTCGTCGACGTCGCCCACCGCGTCGTCGAGCGCACCCGGGTGCTGGCCGACCAGCGCGGGGTGCGCGTGGTCGTCCGCGACCCGGACCACCCGTGCCTCGCGGAGGCCGACGTACGCCGCGTCGAGCGGATCGTGCGCAACCTGGTCACCAACGCCATCGACCACGCGGAGAGCAGCGACCGCGGCGCCGAGATCGTGGTGAACGTCGCCGGGGACGAGCACTCCGCCGCCATCGCGGTGCGCGACTACGGCGTGGGGCTGGCGCCGGGGGAGGCCGCCATGGTGTTCAACCGCTTCTGGCGGGCCGACCCGGCGCGGGCGCGGACCAGCGGCGGCACCGGGCTGGGACTGTCGATCTCGATGGAGGACGCCCACCTCCACGGCGGCTGGCTCCAGGCATGGGGGCGGCCCGGACGGGGCGCCCAGTTCCGTCTGACCCTGCCGCGCCGGGCCGGCGTGCCGCTGCGCCAGAGCCCGCTCCCGCTGGTGCCCGCCGACGCCGACGTCACGGCCGACGAGGTCGAGACGGGCGACATCGACGCGGAGGAGACCGTCCCGTGAGCCGTCGACCCGCTGCCCTCCTCCTCGCCCTGGTGGTGACCCTGGCGCCGGCTGTGTCGGGCTGCGTGCGCATGCCCGAGAGCGGCCCCGTCGTCGAGACCCGGTCCGGAGGTGCGCTCAACGACGAGCCCGGGATCTACATCGACCCGCGCCCGCCGGAGAAGGGCGCCTCGGCCGCCGACATCGTCAAGGGCTTCCTCGACGCGATGACCGCCACCCCGATCCAGACCAACGTGGCCAAGCAGTTCCTCGCCAAGGGCGCCCAGGCCTCCTGGAACCCCGAGCGCAGCACCATCACCTACGCCGACGCAGCGCCCCCGCGCCTGACCCGGGGCTCGCGGGTGTCGGTCCAGCTGACCGGGGCGGACCACCTCGACGCACGCGGCGCCTGGCGGGGTCCCCTCCCGCGGGGGGCGCACAACCTGCAGTTCCCGATGACGGTCGAGAACGGCGAGTACCGCATCGCCTCGGCCCCCAACGCCCTGATCGTGCCCGAGCCCTGGTTCGCGCAGCGCTTCCGTGAGGTGTCGCTCTACTTCTTCGAGCCGACCGCCCAGGTGCTGGTCCCGGAGCCGGTGTTCGTGCCCCGGGGCGAGCAGCTGGCCACGGCCCTCATCAAGGGCCTGCTCCGTGGACCGCGCGCCGACCTCGCCCGGGTCTCGCGGAGCTTCATCCCGCCCGGCCTGACCTTCGGGCTCTCCGTCCCCGTGTCCGCGGGCGGGGTCGCCGACATCTCGCTCAAGGGGGATGCCGGCCCGCAGACCGCCCAGGCCGTCACGCTGATGATGGCCCAGCTCGCCTGGACGCTGCGCCAGGAGCCCGCGATCAGCGCCCTGCGCGTCTCGATCGGGGGCCAGCAGATCCAGCTCCCCGGCGGGGTCAGCGAGGTCGCCGTGGACCAGGGGGCGGCGTACGACCCCGGCGGGTTCGCCGCGAGCTCGCAGCTCTACGGCCTGCGTCACGGACTGCTCGTCGCCGGGGAGGCGGGCGCGTTGTCGGCCGTCGACGGGCCGCTCGGGGGGACCCAGTACGGTCTCCGCTCGGTCGCGGTCAACCTCGACGCGACCCAGGCGGCCGGCGTCTCCGGGGAAGGGGACTCGGTCCTGGTGGCCCCGGTGGGCGGCGCGACCGACGAGGTGCGCCAGGTGGTCAGCTCGGCCAGCAACCTGCTGACTCCGGCGTGGGACTTCGCGGACCGGATCTGGTTGGTGGACCGGGCGCCGGGCGGCGCGCAGGTCTCGTACGTCGAGGGCGGGGGGCCCACCTCGGTGCGCGTGCCGGGCCTCAGCGGCCGCTCGGTCAAGAGCTTCCTGGTGTCGCGCGACGGGTCCCGCCTCGTCGCGGTGGAGCACCGTCGGTCCGGCGACGCCCTCGTGGTCAGCAGGATCCGCCACGACGAGCAGGGCCGGGTGCTGGGGGCGACCCGCGCCCACCGGATCGCCTGGGAGGGCGGCGAGCGCCTGCGGATCCGCGACATCGCCTGGCGCACGCCCACGACGGTCGCGGTGCTGCACGAGCTCACCGACAACCTCTCCCAGGTCCGCACCATCGCCGTGGACGGGTCGCCCTCGGGCGCGGACAGCCTGGCGACCACCCTGCGCGGGGACGTGCGCTCGCTGGCCGGCTCGCCGGTCCCCTCGCAGAGCCTGTACGCCGTGACCGGCTCGAGCCTGATCGACCTGTCCTACTCCGAGCGCGGCAGCGCGAAGCTCGACCCGGGGGTCACGGCCATCGGCTACGTGGGCTGACCGACACCGCGACCGTCGTCCACAGCGAGCCCTGCTCGTGCTTGAGCCGGCGGTCACGGCCTGCTGTCATCGACGGGTGCGCTCCCTCGACGCTGCGGCCGACCTGCTGCTCGGCGCGCGGTGCGTCGGGTGCTCCCGTCCGGGACGGGTCCTGTGCGGCGGTTGCGAGGCGGCGCTGCCCGAGGGCGCGGCCGTCGCCTGGCCGAGCCCGGCGCCGGCCGGCCTGGCCACCCCGTGGGCGGCCGCGGAGTACGCCGGCGTCGTGAGGTCGATGGTCGTCGGGCACAAGGAGCACCGGCTGCTGGCGCTGCGGCGCAACCTCGCGCTGCTGCTGGCCCGCGCGGTGGCGGCCGGCCCTCCGACGGGACCGCTCGTGCTGGTCCCGGTCCCGTCGCGGCCGGCGAGCGTCCGGGCGCGTGGCTACGACCCGACGTACGCGCTGACGGCCCGGGCGGCCGCCGTGCTCCGCACGGCCGGCCATGACGTCGTGACGCAGCGGCTGCTGCGCACCCGGCCCGGCGTGGTCGACCAGGCCGGCCTCGACGCCGGCGCGCGGGCGGCGAACCTGGCCGGGTCCATGTGCTGCCCGTCCCCGGCACTGCGGCGGGTCGGGAGGCGTCGGCCGCGGGCCAGGTTCGTGGTCTGCGACGACGTGCTCACCACCGGCGCGACGGCGCGGGAGGCCCAGCGTGCGCTGGAGTCCGTGGGGCTGGAGGTGACGCGCGTGGCGGTGGTGGCGGCCACCCGCCGCCGTCTGCCGCCCCGGACCCGCGGTCTCGGCGAATCTTCAGGACCCAGGGTTTCGCCCGGACCGAACACCCACTAGCGTCTCTACATGGAGTCCGTCCGGGTCCGTGGTTGCGTCGTCAGGGCGCCCCGGTCCGGGGTGTCAGGACGGCTAGCCGATGCCAGTCGCAGGCGAAACGGTCCACGTAAGGCTCTCCTCGAGAGCCGATCACGGTGCGGCTTAGTCGTAAGTCCTGCCTCGTCCCCGTCGTCAGACACGACGGTCGGCGGGAGAAGGGCAGTAGTGGCAGAGAAGCTGCGAACCCCTCAGCAGGCGATTGTGGGGTCGAAGACCAGGTCGGCCGGACGGGCTCCTTCAACTCCGGGTCGCGGGTCCTTCCGGACCCGTGCCTCGGCCTGCCCACCGAGAGGTGTGCGCGGGAGCTAGAAGAAACCAACCAAGCAACGGGAGGTTCCCATGGAAGTTGTGGTCACGGGTCGACACTGTGAGCTGTCCGAGCGGTTCCGGAGTCATGTCGCGGAGAAGCTGTCGCGACTCGAGAAGCACGACCACCGCATCATGCGGGTCCAGGTGGAGGTGGAGTGCGAGCGCAACCCGCGCCAGCACGACCGCGCCGTCCGGCTCGAGCTGACCGCGTTCTCCAAGGGACCGGTGATCAGGGCCGAGGCAGCCGCCGAGGACAAGATGGGTGCCCTCGACCTGGCCCTCGACAAGATGGCTGCGCAGATGCGCCGGGCCGCGGACCGGCGCCGGGTGCACCGTGGCCGGCACGCCCCGGTCTCCGTGGGGCAGGCGCTCGCGGACGCCCCGGTGGCGGGCCTCGAGACCAGCGAGGACGAGACGGTGACCGAGCGCCAGGTCGGGCCGATCGCCGTCACCGGTGACGGACCGCTGGTGGTCCGGGAGAAGACCCACCCGGCGAGCCCGATGACCCTCGACCAGGCCCTCTACGAGATGGAGCTGGTCGGCCACGACTTCTACCTGTTCGTCGACAAGGAGAACGACCGTCCGGCGGTCGTCTACCGTCGGCGCGGCTACGACTACGGCGTCATCTCGCTGGATCTCGGCGCCGCCGAATGACGCGTTCCTGACGCCTGCGAGGCGGCGGGGTGGCCCGATCGGGCCACCCCGTTCGTCGTTCCCGGCCTCGGGTGGGTCCCAAGAGCCACCCACACGTGCCATGATGCGCAGGTGGCGGAACACGAGATCGAGGCAGAGCCGGAGCCGATCCGCGTCCTCGTGGTCGATGACCAGGAGCTGTTCCGGCGGGGGCTGACCATGCTGCTCGCCGTCGAACCGGGGATCGAGGTCATCGGCGAGGCCGGCGACGGCATCGAGGGCACCGACCTGGCGGCGACCTCCGCGCCCGACGTGGTCCTCCTCGACATCCGGATGCCGAAGCGGTCGGGGATCGAGGCCTGCCTGGCCATCAAGGACGCCGTCCCGTCGGCCAAGATCATCATGCTCACGGTCTCCGACGAGGAGGCCGACCTCTACGAGGCGGTCAAGAGCGGTGCCTCGGGCTACCTGCTCAAGGACTCCTCCATCGACGAGGTCGCGCAGGCGGTCCGGGTGGTCGCCGACGGCCAGTCGCTGATCAGCCCGTCGATGGCGGTCAAGCTCATCGACGAGTTCAAGCAGATGTCGCGCCCCGAGCGCGACCACGTGCCCGGCCTCCGGCTCACCGAGCGCGAGCTCGAGGTGCTGCGGCTGGTGGCCAAGGGCCTGAACAACCGCGAGATCGCCAAGCAGCTGTTCATCAGCGAGAACACGGTCAAGAACCACGTCCGCAACATCCTCGAGAAGCTCCAGCTCCACTCCCGCATGGAGGCGGTCATGTACGCGGTCCGCGAGAAGCTCCTCGACCTTCCCTGACGTCCGGCACGCACGCTCGCTGCGTTGTCGTCGCTCGACGGCCGAACCCGGTGGCGACGGGGTGTCGGTGGTGTTGCGTACCCTCCCGCCATGCAGTCGCTGAGCACCGCCCAGGCGCGCCGCGTCGCGCTGGCGGCCCAGGGGTTCCTCGACAAGCGGCACGCGGTGCCCACGATGCGCACCTTCCAGCGCACCCTCGAGCGCACGGGCGTGCTGCAGGTCGACTCCGTCAACGTGCTGCAGCGCGCCCACTACATGCCGCTGTACTCCCGGATGGGCCCCTACGACGTCGACCTGCTGCGGCGGGCGGCCGAGCAGCGGCCGCGCCGGATCGTCGAGTACTGGGCGCACGTCCAGGCGTTCATGCCCGTGGAGCTGTGGCCGGTGATGCAGCACCGGATGGACGAGCACCGTGCCAAGCGGGGCAAGTGGGGGATCGTCGAGGAGGACCCGGAGCTCGAGAAGCGGCTGGTCGACGAGGTCCGTGACGCGGGCCCCTCGACCGCACGCGACCTCGACGACGGGCTGCCCCGCACCAAGGAGCACTGGGGCTGGAACTGGTCCAGGACCCGCCGCGTCCTCGACTACCTCTACACGGTCGGCGACCTCGCCATCGCCGGGCGCAACAGCCAGTTCGAGGTGCTCTACGACCTGCCCGAGCGCGTGATCCCCGCCGAGGTCCTGGCCCGCGAGACGCCGTCGCCGGCCGAGGCCAGCCGCGAGCTCGTGCGTCGGGCGGCCCGGTCGCACGGCGTCGCCACCGCCCAGTGCCTGCGCGACTACTACCGGATGCACGTCCGCCACGCCGGGCCCGCCATCGCCGAGCTGGTGGAGGAGGGAGAGCTGCTGCCGGTCACGATCGACGGGTGGAGGCGCCCCGCCTACCTGCACCGCGACGCCCGCGTCCCGCGACGGGTGCGGGCCCGCGCCCTGCTCAGCCCCTTCGACCCGCTGGTCTGGGAGCGGGAGCGCACCGAGCGGCTCTTCGACTTCCGCTACCGCATCGAGATCTACGTGCCCGCCGACCAGCGTGTGCACGGCTACTACGTGCTCCCGTTCCTCCTCGGCGACCGGATCGTCGCCAGGGTCGACCTCAAGGCCGACCGGAAGGCCGGACGCCTGCAGGTCAAGGCGGCGTACGCCGAGGCCGGGGCGCCCCCGGAGACGGCGAGCGAGCTCGCGGCGGAGCTGCGGGTCCTCGCCGGCTGGCTGGGGCTCGACGACGTCACGGTCGAGCCGCGCGGCGACCTGGCTCCGCAGCTGGGGGACCTGACCGGGGCTCGTGCGGCATTCGGTTAGGGTCCGCTCGACGCGCTGGGTAGAGTGGCGCAGCACTCAACTGATCAGGGAGTTACACCGTCGTGCCTGCCATTCTTGACAAGATCCTCCGCATCGGCGAAGGGAAGATCCTGCGCCAGCTCGAGGCCGTCGCGCAGGCCGTCAACGCCATCGAGGACGACTTCGTCGCGATGAGCGACGCCGAGCTCCGGGGCATGACCGCGGAGTTCAAGGAGCGGCTCGCCAACGGCGAGGCCCTCGACGACCTGATGCCGGAGGCGTTCGCCACGGTGCGCGAGGCGGCCAAGCGGGTCACCGGCATGCGCCCCTTCGACGTGCAGGTCATGGGTGGCGCCGCGCTCCACCTCGGCAACATCGCCGAGATGAAGACCGGTGAGGGCAAGACCCTCGTCGCCACGCTGCCGTCGTACCTCAACGCGCTCACCGGCAAGGGCGTCCACGTGGTCACGGTCAACGACTACCTGGCCAAGTACCAGTCCGAGATGATGGGCCGGATCCACCACTTCCTCGGCCTCGAGACGGGGGTGATCCTGCCGGAGATGACCCCTGCCCAGCGGCGGGTCGCCTACGCCTGCGACATCACCTACGGCACCAACAACGAGCTCGGCTTCGACTACCTGCGCGACAACATGGCCGGCTCCATCGAGGAGTGCGTCCAGCGCGGTCACCACTTCGCCGTGGTCGACGAGGTCGACTCGATCCTGATCGACGAGGCACGCACCCCGCTGATCATCAGCGGCCCCACGCAGGACGAGGTCCGCTGGTACGACGAGTTCGCGAGGATCGCCCGCACCCTGGTCAAGGACGTGGACTACGAGGTCGACGAGAAGAAGCGCACGATCTCGGTCCTCGAGCCCGGCATCACCAAGGTCGAGGACCACCTCGGCATCGAGAACCTCTACGAGTCGGCCAACACCCCGCTCATCTCGTTCCTGAACAACTCCATCAAGGCCAAGGAGCTGTTCCGCAACGACAAGGAGTACGTCGTCATGGACGGCGAGGTGCTCATCGTCGACGAGCACACCGGCCGCATGCTGGTCGGCCGCCGCTACAACGACGGCCTGCACCAGGCGATCGAGGCCAAGGAGGGCGTGCAGGTCCGCGAGGAGTACCAGACCCTCGCCACCGTCACGCTGCAGAACTACTTCCGCCTCTACGAGAAGCTCTCCGGCATGACCGGTACGGCCATGACCGAGGCCTCGGAGTTCGACAAGATCTACAAGCTCGGCGTGGTGCCGATCCCGACCAACAAGCCGCTGGCCCGCATCGACCAGGCCGACCTCGTCTACCGCACCGAGGAGGCGAAGTACGACGCCGTCGCCGACGACATCGCCGAGCGCCACCAGAAGGGCCAGCCGGTCCTGGTCGGCACGGTGTCGGTCGAGAAGTCCGAGCACCTCTCCCAGCTGCTGAAGAAGCGCGGGATCCCGCACTCCGTGCTGAACGCCAAGGTGCACGCCAACGAGGCCAAGATCGTCGCGCAGGCCGGCCACAAGGGCGCCGTCACCGTGGCCACCAACATGGCCGGTCGAGGCACCGACATCATGCTCGGCGGCTCGGTCGACTTCCTCGCCGACCAGGAGCTGCGCGCGCAGGGCCTCGAGCCCGCGGGCGAGACCGCGGCCGAGTACGAAGCCGCCTGGCCGGGCATGGTCGAGAAGATCAAGGCCCAGGTCGCGGCCGAGCACGACGAGGTCAAGGAGCTCGGCGGCCTCTACGTCGTCGGCACCGAGCGCCACGAGTCCCGCCGCATCGACAACCAGCTGCGCGGTCGCTCCGGACGTCAGGGCGACCCGGGCGAGTCGCGGTTCTACCTGTCGCTGCAGGACGAGCTGATGCGCCTGTTCAAGTCCGACTGGGTCGACCGGGTTCTCCAGGTCCTCAAGATCCCCGACGACGTCCCCATCGAGAACAAGCGGGTCACGAACGCGATCGCCAACGCCCAGGGCCAGGTCGAGTCGCAGAACTTCGAGTCCCGCAAGAACGTCCTGAAGTACGACGACGTGATGGACCGCCAGCGCAAGGTGATCTACGCCGAGCGTCGACGGGTCCTCGAGGGCGCCGACCTGCAGGAGCAGATCCGCACCTTCATCGACGACGTCGTGACCGGCTACGTCACCGGCGCCACCCAGGAGTTCGCGGAGGAGTGGGACCTCGAGGCGCTGTGGACGGCGCTGCGCCAGATCTACCCGATCTCGGTCGACGCCGCCGTGCTCGAGAAGCAGGCGGGCGGTCGCGCCAACCTCGAGGCCGACGAGGTCATCGAGGCGATCCGAAAGGACGCCCACGAGGCCTACGACCGACGCGAGCAGGAGATCGGCGAGGAGGTGATGCGCGAGCTCGAGCGGCGCGTGATCCTCTCCGTCCTCGACCGCAAGTGGCGCGAGCACCTCTACGAGATGGACTACCTCCGCGAGGGCATCTACCTGCGCGCCTACTCGCAGCGTGACCCGCTGGTCGAGTACCAGCGCGAGGGCTTCGACATGTTCGCCGCGATGATGGACGGCATCAAGGAGGAGGCGGTCGGCTTCCTGTTCAACCTCGAAATCCAGGTGGAGGCCGAGGAGGAGGTCGAGGAGCTCGAGGAGGTCGTCGAGCCGATGCGCCAGCCGGTCCCGGGCACGCCGGGCCACGAGGCTCCGCACATCAGGGCCAAGGGCCTCGAGCGCCCGCAGCAGCCCACCAACCTCGCCTACTCCGCTCCCAGCGAGGACGGCGAGGTCGAGGTGAAGGCCGCGGCGGCTGCCGAGGACGAGTTCGCCGGCGTGGGGCGCAACGACAAGTGCCCCTGCGGCTCCGGCAAGAAGTTCAAGCTGTGCCACGGTCGCCCCGGCGGCCCGACCGGACTGACGGCGCGGATCTCGTAGACCACCACGCGTGGACCAGGGCGGTGACCTCCGGTCACCGCCCTGGTCCGTCTCACGCGAACTCCAGCGCCGTGCACTGCCAACGGCCGGAGCGGAGCTCGAAGCGCGCGGCCAGCGCGCGCGAGCGCTGCCCGTAGCGCACGTGCACGCTGACCTCGACCGCCCGCCGGGAGAGGAAGCAGGTGTGCACACCGCGGACCTGGGGTCGCACGGGCTGCACGCGTCCCTGACCCGGCAGGTGCTGACCGGCCCGGGCCACCAGCAGCGCCCGCCGGTGCAGGTCGAGGTAGACGTCGCGGCTCGACCAGCGCAGCAGCTGGGAGACCGGGCGGTCGCCGCCGACGATCTCCACCGCGGCCTGGGCGTAGCGCCGGGCCCACTCCTCGACCTGGCGCCGCACCGCCTGGTCGATCGGGATGACGTCGCCGGCCACCCGGCAGGGAGCCCGGCCGGGGACGGGCGGGTCGTGGCGGGGCTGCAGGTCGAGCGCGAGGGTGCCCTGGATGCTGTCCACGGGCACCGGGACGCGGAGGGGTACGACGTTCTCGCGGGACGGTGTCATGGGGTGCTCCTCTCGGTGTGGACTCATCGGTTCAGGGGGCGGGGGAGTCGGAGGGTCGTGCCCGGCCGGACCAGGTCCGGGTCGGAGCCGATCACCGCGCGGTTGAGCGCGTAGATCCGCTGCCAGCAGGCCTCGACGGCGGCGTCGGAGGAGTCCGGGGGGAGGGTCCGCTCGGCGATCCGCCACAGCGAGTCGCCGACCCGCACCGTGACCTGTCCCCCGACCCGGGCGGGCCCGGGCGGGTGAGCGGTCGCGGAGGTGATCCGGCCGCCCCCGGGCAGGCCGCCGGTGGGCCGGTCGGGGAGGGGAAGGCCCTGGAGCAGGGCGGCGGCGGTCGCTCCGGTGCGGTCCCGGTGCAGGGCCCCCGGCGTGGCGAGGGAGGGGGAGGCCAGGGCGGTCGAGGTGAGCCCGCCGGTCAGGGCGACCCCGCAGGCGGTCAGCAGCAGGCGGCGTACGGGGGTGGGGACGCCCCGGAGCGGCTCGGCGCGGGCACCGCGGGCGGCGTGCAGCGCGACCACGCCGGTGACGAGCCACAGCCACGACGTCGCCAGCGCGGCGGCGAGGGCGCACGACCACTCCAGCAGCCGGGTGAACGGCTGGGAGGCGAGCCCTCCGGCGCCGGCGGCGTGCGCGAGCCCGACGAGGTCCGGGGTGAGGAGCCAGCCGGCTCCCGCCACCCCCGCCGTGACCGTCAGCCACACGGCCAGGCAGCGTGCCGGCGGCGCGTCGCACCGATCGTTCATCCCGAGATCCTTGCGTTTGCTTACGTTTGCTTCAGTACACGCTTCTTTACTTTCGTGGTCAACGGTTCATCCACAGTGGTCAGGCGGCGATGCGCGTGACAGGGTCGGCCCATGGCGTGGGAGGAAGAGCTGTTCGCCCTGTTCGACGACCTCGAGCAGCAGGCCGAGGCGCTCTACGACGCCGACCGCGGCCCCGAGCTGGCCGACCGGAGCCGGGCGGAGTACCACCACGTCACGCTCGCCAGCCGACTGATGGCCTCGTTGGACCACGAGGTGGCGCTGGACCTGCTCGGGGCAGGGACCGTCAGGGGCGTGCTGGAACGGGTCGGCACGGGCTGGTGCCTGCTGCGCGGGAGCGCGCAGGACTGGGTGGTGCGCACCGACGCGGTCACCCGGGTCCTCGGCGCGTCGGAGAGGTCGGTGCCGGAGGTGGCCTGGTCACCGGTGACGAAGCTGGGCCTGGGGTCCGCCCTGCGCCGGGTCGCGGGCGCCGGCGAGCGCTGCCTGCTGCACCTGGTCGACGGAGGCCGTCACGAGGCGGTGCTGCGTCGGGTCGGTGCCGACTTCGTCGAGGCGAGCGTGGGGGAGGGGCGGGTGCAGCTGTTCGCCTTCACCGCCCTGGCCGCGGTCCAGAGCCGCGACTGACCCCCCGCCCCCGGGTCGCGCGGCCCCGCCCGGTCAGGTCGCGTCGGCGTCGTACGGCGGGAGCTCGCCGGCCTCGAGGGGGCGCAGCCCGCGCCGGCGGGGAGTGACCTCGTCGCGGTCGGCCTCCTCCATCGCCTCGACGATGTGCTTGCGCACGATCGTGCGGGGGTCGAGGTCGCGCAGCTCGAGGTCGGCGTACTCGGGCCCGAGCTCGTCGCGCAGCTCGTCACGGGCGGCGTTGGCGAGGTTGCGGGCCTTGCGCACCATCTGGCCGGCCTGGCGGGCCAGCTCGGGGAGCTTGTCGGGGCCGAACACCAGCACGGCCACGAACGCGATGACCGCGAACTCCGGCAGACCGACCCCGAACACGGGTCAGAACTTACTGGTGGGGGTGAGCCCGAGCTGCATCCCGGCCAGCCCGCGGCTGCGACCCGAGAGCTGGCCGGCCACCTCGATCAGCACGGCGGCCGCCGGCGCGGTCGGGTCGGCGTCCACGATCGGCTTGCCGACGTCGCCGCCCTCGCGCAGCGAGGTGTCGAGCGGCACCCGGCCCAGGACCGGCACGGAGTAGCCGAAGCGCTCCGAGAGCGTGGCGGCGACCCGGTCGCCGCCCCCGCTGCCGAAGATCTCGAGCCGGTGATCCGGCTCCCCGGACTCGGAGCAGTGCGGGCAGAGCAGGAAGCTCATGTTCTCCACGACGCCCGCGACCCGCTGGTGCATCATCGAGGCCATCGTGCCGGCGCGCTCCGCGACCTCGGCCGCGGCCTCCTGGGGCGTCGTGACGACCACGACCTCGGCGCCGGGCAGGTGCTGGCCCAGGGAGATGGCGACGTCGCCGGTGCCGGGCGGCAGGTCGAGCAGCAGGACGTCGAGGTCGCCCCAGTAGACGTCGGCGAGCATCTGCACGAGGGCTCGGTCCAGCATCGGGCCACGCCAGGCGACCACCTGGTCGCGACGCGGCTTGAGCATCCCGATGGAGATGACCGAGACGCCGCTGGCGGTGGGGACCGGCATGATCAGGTCGTCGACCTGGGTCGGGCGGGAGTCGGCCACGCCGAGCATGGCCGGGACGGAGTGCCCGTAGATGTCGGCGTCGACCACGCCGACCTTGAGTCCCTGCTTGGCCATGGCGAGGGCGAGGTTCACGGTCACCGACGACTTGCCGACGCCTCCCTTGCCGCTGGCGATGGCGAAGACCTTGGTGAGGTTGCCCGGCTGGGCGAAGGGGATCTCGCGCTGCGCCTGGCCACCGCGGAGCATCTCCTGGAGGCCCGCGCGCTGCTCGGCGGTCATGACGCCGAGCTGGAGGTCGACCCCGGTGACGCCCTCGACCCGGGTCACCGCGGCGGTGACGTCGCGGTTGATCGTGTCCTTGAGCGGGCAGCCGGCGACGGTCAGCAGCACGGTGAGGTGCACGACGCCATCGCCGTCGATCTCCACCGAGTCCACCATGCCGAGGTCGGTGATCGGACGCTTGATCTCGGGGTCGTTGACGGTGGCCAGTGCCGCGTGGATCCGGTCGAGAAGGGGGGTAGTCATGATGCCCCGAGTCTATGCGGTGGGCTCCAGCGCCGGCCCCGCGGTGTCAGCGTCCGGCTGCGTGGAGCGCGACCGCGGGCACGCAGACGCGGATGTCGTCGGGAAGCCTGAAGACGCTGCGCACGGCCCGGTGGTCGGAGGCGGTCAGGGGCATCACCCGGGACTCCAGGGGCACCAGCCGGGGCGAGTGCAGCAGGTAGTCGATGCGGATGCGGGGCCGGAACGCCGGGATCGTCGCCCCCTCGCCCTTCCCCACCTCGGCGAACGAGTCCGAGAGCAGCGGGCGGGTCATGCCGATCACGGGCGAGCCCGGGACGGTGTTCAGGTCGCCGCCCAGGATGACCGGCAGGTCCTCGCGGGCCAGGATCCGGGTGATCGCGCGCATCTGCCGCAGACGCAGCGGGAAGTACCCGTCCTGCAGGTGGGTGTTGTAGACCGCGATCCGGGTCCCCCCGAAGTCGACGACGGTGCGCAGCAGCCCGCGTTGCTGGGCGCCCGGCGCCGTGGGCAGCAAGGTGTTGCGCGAGGACACGATCGGGTAGCGGGACAGGGTCATCACGCCGTAGTCGCCGCCGTCGGCCGGGTGGTCGTTGACGCCGAAGGCCGCGTGCATGCCGAGACCGGCCTCCAACGCGGCGGGTTCGTCCACGTTCCTCACCCGGCCGCGGTTGCGGGACACCTCCTGGAGCAGCACCAGGCCGGAGTCCCACGACTCGACGGCCTGCGCGAGGTCGTCGAGGCGGAGCCGGCCGTCGGCCAGCCCGGAGTGGATGTTGAACGTCGTGACCGCGAGACCCTTCGTGCCGTCGAAGCGGACGCACTGGTCGGGACCCCGCCCCGGGCTGCTCGGGGCGGGAGCAGGCAGGATCGCCTGGGGCGCGGGACCGGGGACCCGGGGGGTCGGTGCCGGGGTGGCACCTGCTCGAGACGCGGGGGCGTCGTCGTCAGCGGAGGTCCGTTGCCGGTGGACCGCCGCCAGCGTCACGATGAGGACGGCGACGACGGCCAGCACCACGACCGTGCGCCGCTGGGCGACGTCTGGCTCGTCCGGTGCGCTCACTCGTCACCCGGGCGGGTCGCCTCGGCGCGGGACCGGTCGTCCAGCTCGGCCAGCAGCGAGCGGAGCTCCGAGCGGAGGAAGTCCCGGGTCGCCATCTCGCCGACCGACATCCGCAGCGAGGCCACCTCGCGGGCGAGGAACTCCATGTCGGCGTGGGCCCGGGTGTTCGCCTGTCGGTCCTGCTCGGCGATCACCTTGTCCCGCGACTCCTGGCGGTTCTGCGCGAGCAGGATGAGGGGCGCGGCGTACGACGCCTGCAGGCTGAGCATCAGGGTGAGGAAGATGAAGGGGTAGTCGTCGAAACGGACGCTCTCGGGCGCGAGCAGGTTCCAGCCCACCCAGATCAGCACGAAGCCCGTCATGTAGAGCAGGAACCGGGCGGTCCCCATGAACCGGGCGAACTGCTCGGCGAAGACGCCGAAGGCGTCGGAGTCGTACGCCGGCCGGCGCACCAGCGACCGGCGCGCCTCCTTGGGCTGGTCGAGCCGCGCTCGCGGCGCGCGTGCCTCAGCCACGGCTCGCCCCCGGACGGGCGTCACCCGGCCGCAGCGCCTGCTCGCGCCAGTTCTCCGGCAGCATGTGGTCGAGGAGGTCGTCGACGGTCACGGCACCGAGGAGCCGGCCGTTGTCGTCCACCACGGGGGCCGCGACGAGGTTGTACGTCGCGAGGTGCGCCGCGACCTGCTCGATCGACGCCGAGGGGCGCAGCGGTGCCATCGAGTCGTCCAGGGCGCCGGCCACCAGGGTGGACGGGGGCTCGCGCAGCAGCCGCTGGATGTGGGCGACGCCGAGGAACTTGCCGGTCGGCGGCTCGAGGGGCTGCCGGCAGACGAAGACCATGGCGGCCAACGAGACCGGGAGGTCGGGGTTGCGCACGTGGGCCAGGGCGTCGGCGATCGTGGCGTCGGGCCCCAGGATCACGGGCTCGGGGGTCATCATCGCGCCGGCCGTGTGCTCGGCGTAGGACATCAGCCTGCGGACGTCCTCGGCCTCGTCGGGCTCCATCAGCTCCAGCAGCGTGGCCGCGGTGGCGGGCGGCAGGTCCGCGATCAGGTCGGCCGCGTCGTCCGGGGACATCTCCTCGAGGATGTCGGCCGCCCGCTCGGAGTCGAGGTGCTCGAGGATCTCCACCTGGTCCTCCTCCGGCAGCTCCTCCAGCACGTCCGCGAGCCGCTCGTCGTCGAGCGCCGCCACCACGGCGGTACGCCGCTCCACCGGCAGGTCGTGGATCATGCTGGCCGCGTCGGCGGGGCGCATCTCGTTCAGGGCGGCGATCAGGTGGGTCGCCCCCTGCGACTCCTCGCGGCCGATGAGCCCCTCGACGTCGCGCCACTCGACGACGTGGGTCTGGCCCCGCCGGCGCAGCGCCTTGGCCGGCTCCTGCACCGCGACCCGGGACAGGACCCAGTCGCGGTTGCGCGCCTGCTCCATGCCCACGTCGTAGACGGTGCCGGTCACGCCGATGCTGGGGATGCGCACCGTGCGGTCGAGCATCTCGCCGATCACGAGCGTCTCGGTGGAGCGCTGCTCGAAGCGGCGCATGTTGAGCAGGCCGGTCGTGTAGACCTGACCGCTGTCGATGTTGGTGACCCGGGTCATCGGCACGAAGATCCGGCGCCGGCCGAAGACCTCGGCCACCAGGCCGAGGACCCGCGGCTGGTTGACCTCCGAGCGCACCGCCGCCACCAGGTCGCGGACCTTCCCGACCTGGTCGCCCAGGGGGTCGAAGATCGGCAGCCCGACGAGGCGGGCGGCGTAGACGCGGATGGGGGCGGTGGTCACGGGGTCACGCTACCGGGACCACGTGGGCGAACACGCCGGATCCCGGCCCGCGCAGGCCGCCCCACCTATACTGCTCGCATGCGTTCACTGGCCGGGCAGGCGATCTCCATGTCGGTGCTGGCCATGGCGCTCGCCGGGACGCTGGCCGCCTGCGGCGACGACTCGGACACTGCCGTGGACGCGGGCACCTCCCCGAGCAGCTCCTCGAGCGCTGCCAGCCCGAGCGAGCCCGCCACCACCGACTCCACCGCACCGTCGGGGCCGCGGTGCGCCGCCGTCTGGAAGGACGGCGCGACCCTGCCCGCGACGTACAAGGGCTGCGTGGACGATGGCCAGTACGTCGCCAAGGACACGCTCGGGTGTTCGTCGGGCCAGGGGATGATCCGCTACGGGGACCACTTCTACGCCGTGTTGCACGGCCAGATCCACGAGACCGAATCGGTGCTCGACAAGGATCGCGGGTACCGTGCAGCGGTCGCGATCTGTCGCGGCTGAGCTCCACCGCTTGCCCGGTCCGTGACCGGCGTTGACGAGCGTGACCAGATGATCGAGGGGAAAGCTATCCATGACCGCCAGGCTGTTCGTCGTGCTCATGATCTGTCTCGGGCTGTCCGTCCCGGCTGAAGGTGCCGTGGCAGCGGACAAGTTCACACCGGCCCCGGGCGTGACGTTCAACAGCCCGTTGGGCACCGCCCCGGTCCAGAACGCGATCTTCAACAAGATCACCCGGACGATCAACTCCTCGCCGCAGGGCAGCAACATCCGGATCTTCAGCTGGAACTTCCTGACGCGCACCGGGACCGACGCCTTGCTGCGCGCGCAGCGCCGCGGCGTCCGCGTGCAGCTGATCATGGCGAAGGGCAACCTCACCGAGATCGACAACCGGCCGTTCAAGCGGCTGCGTGCCGGGCTGAAGGCGGGCAACAAGAACCGCAAGCCGAGCCGGCACAGCTGGGCGCGGATCTGCGCGGGCTCCTGCCGCGGCCAGCACGGGGTGGCGCACTCGAAGTTCTACCTGTTCTCGCACTCGGGCAAGGCGAAGCGGGTCGTGATGCAGGGGTCGGCCAACTACACGGTGGCCTCGGCGCGCAACCAGTGGAACGACATGGTCACCCACGTGGGGCAGCGCAAGATGTACCGCTACGCGGTGAACGTGTTCAAGCAGGCCGCCCAGGACAAGCCGGTCAAGCCCCCCTTCATCTCCCGGACCTTCGGCAGCACCCGGCTGATGTTCTTCCCGGACACCGGCAAGCACGTCGGCGACCCGGTGATGCAGCTGCTCAACCAGGTCCGCTGCCACCGCGCGACCAACACGCCGAACAACCGGACGGTCCTGCGCCTCGCGCCCGACGTCATCCGCGAGGACCGGGGCATGAAGCTGGGCCGCAAGCTGCGCTCGCTGTGGCAGGACGGCTGTGACATCAAGATCGGCTACACCGTGCTCGGCAAGGACATCGCGCGCATGCTCCGCGACCCCAGCGGCCGCGGGCCGGTCCCGCTGCGCCACCTGGTCCAGGACGCCAACGGGGACGGCCAGTTCGACAACTACTTCCACCTCAAGGCGATGTCGATCGTGGGCCACGTCGGCGGCGACAGGTCCGGCTACGTCACGCTGAACGGCTCGGCGAACCTGTCCGGCAACAGCAAGATGAGCGACGAGAACGTCGCGATCTACCACCGCAAGGGCACGACGTTGAAGTACCAGGCCCACATCAACTACTGGTACGACAACTTCCCCAGCACCTCCAGCAAGCTGATCTTCGGCCGTGGCACCGACTACGTGGTCGAGGGCCAGGACGGCGAGCTGCTCGCCCGCCGCCCCGCGGTGGACCCGTTCGCACACGTGGACATGGACTGAGCACGACCCGTGGTGGATCGCAGTGCCCGCGTACGCCGGGTGGATGACCGCGGGATCCTCGTGTGGGCCGGCAAGGAGCGCGTCGTCGACGTGCTGTTCGGCGGCCACCGGGTGTGGTCGTTCTGGACGCGCCGCGACACCGTGCGGTCGACGACCGGCCTGACCCGGCTGGCCGCCTGGCCACGCTCGATGGCCAAGTACCTCGACGGTCACGCCCGGGTGGTCGTGCAGGACTCGGCCACCGGAGAGGTGCTCTTCGACGAGCACGTGACGTTCGGGGAGGGCGTCGACGAGATCCGCTTCGTCGACGCGCGGGGCGTGGAGCTGGGCATCGACAAGTCCGGACGGATGGTCCCGACGTTCGCGACCCGGAGCAGCGCGGACGTCGCAGCCCTCGTCGACGCCGTCGAGGTCGTGCTCGGCGCCCTGGCCGAGGCCGGAGTGCGGCCGTTCCTGGCCTACGGCACGCTCCTGGGTGCCGTGCGCGAGGGCGCCGTCCTGGGCCACGACTCCGACGCCGACGTCGGCTACGTCAGCGAGTTCACCTGCCCGGTGGACGTGATCCGCGAGTCGTTCCGTCTCCAGCGCGCGATCACCGAGCTCGGGTGGCGCACGTCGCGCTACAGCGGCCTCGCCTTCAAGATCGAGGTCCCCGAGGAGGACGGCGTCATCCGCGGCCTCGACGTCTTCGGCGGCTTCATGGACGGACATCGGCTCTACCTGATGGGTGAGGTGGGCGTCGACTTCGACCCCGCGTGGCTGCACCCGCTGACGACGTGCCGGCTCGAGGGCCGGGAGATGCCGGTCCCCGCTCGCCCGGAGAAGCTGCTCGAGGCGATGTACGGGCCGAGCTGGTCGGTTCCCGACCCGGCGTTCCAGTTCTCGACTCCCGAGCGGACCGTCCGGGCGCTCGACGAGTGGTTCCGGGGCACCCGTCCGATGGTCAAGCACTGGCAGCGGCGCGCGGCGGCGGGCGATCGCGAGCTGCCGAACGGCTTCTCCGGCCTCGCGCGTGTGGTCGGCGAACGCGCCCAGGAGACCGGCGCGCAGGTCCTCGACGTCGGGGCGGGCCGGGGGCGCGACAGCCTCTGGCTGGCCAGGCAGGGTCTGCAGGTCACGGCGTACGACTTCGTGCCGCGCGCGCTGCGCGCCGTCTGCGCTCAGGCCGAGGCCGAGGGCCTCGACCTCGACGTCCGGCTGCTGAACCTGACCGAGTGGCGCTCGGTCTTCGCCGAGGGCGCGCGGCTGGCGCACGACCCCCGGCCCCGGGTGATGATGGCCCGCCACGTCCTGGAGGCCACCTCGATCGTCGGGCGGGAGTCACTGGTCCGGTTCGCCTCCATGGCGTTGCGAGGCGGCGGTCGGCTGTACGCCGACTTCCACCTCGGCGCGCAGGTGCGGGAGCTGCCCTGGGCGGTGGGCGCCGTGGATCCCGAACGGGTGGCCGCGCTGGCCCGGCGGGCCGGGGCGCGCGTGGTCGAGGTGGACGAGGTGCCGGTCAAGAAGGGCCCGCCGGTGACGAGACTCATGGGAGAGTGGTGAGCGTGGCAGTCAGAAATCCCCTGCGCAGGGTGGCCAGTGCCGAAGCGGTGGCGCAGCTGGAGCAGCGGGTCCAGGACCTCGAGGCGGACATGGCCGAGCTGAGGCGGCACAACCTCCGGCTCGCCGAGCTCGCCGACGTCGTGCAGGAGCTGTTGATCCCGATGGCGTCTCGCGACGAGGAGGTCATCAAGGCGGCCATCGACCGATTCCACGAGAGCATGTAGTGGTCGAACGGATCTTCGTCCACATCGGGTTGCCGAAAACCGCGACGTCGTACCTGCAGACCATCATCTGGTCCAACCGGGACCGGCTCCGCGAGGCGGGGGTGGTGGTCCCCGGCGCCCAACGACGCGACCACCTGTGGGCGTCCCGGACGGTGCGAGGTGACCGGCACGCGGCGTCGGCGCCCGAGGAGCACCGCACCGCCTGGCCCCGGATGCTCGCCGAGCTGGAGCAGTCGAGCGGCACCGGTCTGGTCAGCCACGAGTTCTTCGCCGCCGCCTCCCGCAAGCAGGCGCGGGCGATGGTCGAGGCGCTGCCGACCCCGGAGGTCCACCTGGTGGTGACGGCGCGCGAGCCGCTCGGCCTGTTCGCCGCGAGCTGGCAGGAGAGCCTGAAGAACGGCGAGACGGTGCCGCTGCCCGACTACGCCCGCAAGGTCTCCAAGAGCTCCAACGCCATCTGGAACTGGCGCACGCTCGACCTGAGGCTGGTCCTCGAGCGCTGGAGCGCCGCCGTGCCGCCCGAGCGCATCCACGTGCTGGTGCTGGACCCGACGGCGCCCCGGGACGACGTCTGGCGACGGTTCGCCGGGATCGTCGGCTTCGACCCGGACAGCTGTGACCTGTCCGGGTCCTTCCCCAACACCTCGATGGGGATCGTCGAGGCCGAGGCCCTGCGCCGCATCAACACCCGCCTCGAAGGCTTCAAGAAGGCGTTCGACAAGGGTGTGTTCATCCGGACGTTCCTGGCCGACGAGCGCCTGGTCCCGCGCGGCGGTGACCGCTTCTGGCCGGAGCCGGACCAGATCGAGGAGTGCCGGCGCCGCGCGCACGACGCGGTCGACCTCCTGGCCGGCGGATCCTTCGACGTGGTGGGCCGGCTCGAGCACCTGCTCGTCCCCGAGCACCTGGAGGAACGCCGGACGGCCGACTCGGTCACCGACACCGAGGTGGCCGACGTCGCCCTCGACCTGGTCGCGGTGATGCTCGGCGACGTACGCCGCCTGCGCCGCCGCGCGGCGGCCGAGGAGGACGCCGAGTCGGGGCTGCGCTCGATCGTCAGGCGCAAGAAGCGCCGTCGGGACGCCTGACCCTCGCCGTCACCGGGTGCGCCGGGCACCCCCGGGCAGCCGGTCCCGCAGCCGGTTGCCCCGGCCGTGGTCCCGCCCGTCGCCCTGGGCGCTCTCGACGGCGTGGAAGTCGCGCTTCGGCTGCTCCCGCACCTCCGCGAGCCGCTCGTCGAGCTGCGCCCTCGCCTCCGGGGTGAGCTGCTGGGGCACGTGCCCGCCCCGGCTCGGGTCGCAGGTCTCGAGCATCCCGAGCTCGGAGAGCGTCTCGACGTCGTCGCGCGTGGTGGTCTCGTAGATCCGCTGCAGGTACTTCTGCGTGAGCTCGGGGCCGAGGTCCTTCTTCACCAGCGCGCTCAGGGCGTCCGCGGTGACCCCGCGGTTGGGGCGGAACTGGGCGCGCCCGGCCGTGGACAGTGCGATCCACTTGCGGGCGAACTCCTCGCCGGAGATGGCGTCGTAGTGGAGCAGCCGCAACCCCGGGTGGCTGTGGGCCTCGACGATGGTCCCCGACGCGTCGACGGCGTTGTGCAGGGTGAGCCGCAGCCCGGAGCCCGGGCGGACGCCGGACTTCCCCTTGATGTGCCCGTGGAAGTACGACGCGTTGGAGGGGTTGTCGATCAGCCCGAGGGTGAAGAGCAGGTTGAGGTCGTGCTCGTCGAGCAGCCGCTTGAACAGGGTCGGCACCTGGTCGACGTGCCACTGGCTGACGGCCTCCATCGGGGCCAGCCGGAGGGCGCCCGACCCGGCAGGGACCTCGGCGAGCAGCGCCGGGTCGACGCACGCGACCTCGTCCCCGTCGATGTGCAGGAGCCACTCGGCCCAGGGGAGGTCCCGCAGCAGGTGCAGCGCGACGTTCGCGTTGATCCGCTGCCGCACGTTCAGGCCGGCGGGCCGGTCGTCGAGCCACCAGCCGGAGCGTCCCGTGGGCACGCACGTGACGTGGGGGTGGGCGTCCAGCTCGGCCTGCACCTCGCGCTGCCCGGCCTCCTTCGGGGCGTCCAGGAACACGACCATGTGGTCCACCCCGGATGCCAGGTTCGCCGCCACGAACCGGCGCACGTTGGGCAGGGAGTCCCTGATGGTGGAGGCCGTGAGCAGCATGGCCGGGAGCCTAGCGAACGCCCGCCCGTGGCCCTTCGCTCGTTGGGCTCCGGGCGTGGGTCCTGTGTTAACGTCCCGTGGTGCCCCTCCCCGTCCACCGTGCACCCGGTTCGTCGCGCCCCCAGCGCCTCGTCGCGCTCACGGTGCTGCTGTGCCTCACGGTGCTCGCGGCGGTGGTGGCGGTCCTCACGCTGAGGCCCGACCCGGAGCAGTCGGCCGCCGAGCTGCGGCCGGCCGTCGCCTCCCGCACCACCGAGGCCGCCTCGCCGCACAGCCGCGTCGAGATGGTGAGCCAGCGGACCAGGCCGATGCGCGTGGTGCCCGGGACGCTGTTCAAGCGGCTGCCCCCGCCCCCGCCGGAGAAGACCGAGCCCGCGAAGACCGAGAGCGAGCCGCCGCAGCCGTCGAGCGCGCCGTTCGACGTCCGGATCGGCACCTTCAACGTGCTGGGCAGCCAGCACACCACGCCCACCGGGGACCGCCGGAACTTCCCGCCGGCCTCGGTGCGCAGCGCGGGCGCCGCCCGGCTGATCGCCAAGCACGGCGTCGACGTGCTCGGGACCCAGGAGCTCCAGGACGACCAGCTGCGTGCGCTGCAGGCTCGCACCGGCATGGCGGCGTACCCCGGGCTCTCGTGGGGCACCGTCGAGACCGACAACTCGATCCTCTACGACCCCGACCGGTTCGAGTTCGTCTCGGGCAGCAAGTTCACCATCACCTTCGTGGGTCGGCCGCGGCCGCAGCCCATCCTGCGCCTGCGGGACAAGGCCACGGGCCGGGAGTTCTACGTCGTCAACACCCACCCCTCGCCGGGAGGGGGCCGGGCCCTCGTCGAGCGGCGCAACGCGCAGGCGGCGGCGGTCTCGGTCATCCGGGACCTGCAGGCCACCGGCCTGCCGGTGTTCACGACCGGTGACATGAACGACCGGGCGGAGTTCTTCTGCCACGTGGTCGTCCCCGCGGGGCTGAGCGCCCCCAACGGCGGCAGCACCGCCAACGGGTGCCACCCGCCGCCGATGCCGATGCCGGTGGACTGGGTGGTGGGCAGCGGGGCCACCTGGAGCGGCTACTGGAGGGATGTGTCATCGACCCAGCAGCGGATCAGTGACCACATCTTCGTCAGTGCCCTCGCGCATGTCGAGTGAGCCGCTCCGGCCCTCGTCGCGCGCCCAGCAACCGGTCGGACCCAGCGGTCCGGGGAGTTCCCGTCTGAGCTTCCGGCCGGACATCCAGGGCATCCGTGCGCTGGCCGTCCTGCTGGTGATCGTCCACCACCTCGGTGGTCACGGGATCTCGGGCGGCTTCATCGGGGTCGACGTGTTCTTCGTGGTGTCGGGCTTCCTGATCACCTCGCTGCTGGTCCGGGAGGTCGACCGCACCGGGCGGGTGTCGCTCGTCGACTTCTACGCGCGCCGGGCCCGCAGGATCCTGCCGGCCGCCACGGTCGTGACCCTCGCGACCGTCGTCGGCTCGACGGTGCTGCTGGCCATGCTGCGCACCCAGACCGTCATCACCGACGCGGTCTGGGCCACGCTCTTCGCCGCCAACGTGCGGTTCGCGATGGTCGGCACGGACTACTTCGCGCAGGGTGAGCCCCCGTCGCCGCTGCAGCACTACTGGTCGCTGTCGGTCGAGGAGCAGTTCTACCTCGTCTGGCCGGTGATCCTGCTGCTGTGTGCCGTGTGGGCCCGGCGCAGGAGTCGTACGGCGGGTCGCCGCCTGTCCGTCGTGGTGCTGGCCACGCTCGTCGCCGCGTCGCTGGCCTGGTCGATGTGGGCGACCTACCACTCGCCGACCACGGCGTACTTCTCCACCTTCGCCCGCGCCTGGGAGCTCGGCGTGGGCGCCGGTTGCGCGCTGCTCCTCTCCGGGGGGCGCTGGCGCCCGCCGGCCGCGGTCTCGGCGGCGCTGCCGTGGGCAGGCCTGGCCGCGATCGGGGTCGCGGCGCTGTGGCTGACCCCGCGTACGCCCTTCCCCGGGATCGTGGCGACCCTGCCGGTGCTCGGTGCGGCGGCGCTCATCCTGGGCGGGGCGCACGAGCGGCCGACCGTGGTCGGCCGCGTCCTCTCGTCGCCGCCCGCCGTGCGGGTGGGGGACTGGTCCTACTCGCTGTACCTGTGGCACTGGCCGCTGATCATCCTGGTGCGCAGCCAGGTCGGCCCCCAGCGCTTCAACACCCCGGCCTTCCAGCTGGTGATGCTGGTCCTGATCTTCGTGCTCAGCTGGGCGACGTACCGCTGGGTCGAGACGCCGTTCCGCAGCGGCCACCGGTGGCGCGTGCCCGTCCGGGCGCTCGCGATCTACCCCAGCTGCCTGGCGCTGGTCTTCGTCGGCGTGTTCGCCAGCGACCAGACGCTGCGCTACCGGCTGGGGGAGTTCGGGAACGACCCGGCGATCTCCACCTCGGACTACCCCTCCGGGAAGCTGGCCCACGACTCCTACGTCGCCCTCGTGGAGGCGTCCGTGCTGGCCGCCCGCGACGGGCGCGCGGTGCCCAGCAAGCTGCAGCCGAGGTTGCTGGGGCTGCGCGACCAGACGGCGTCGCTGGGCGACTGCGACTACCGGACGGGCACCCGCAAGCTGTGCCCGGTCGGTGACCCCCGTGCCGACCGCACGATCGTCGTGACCGGGGACTCCCACGCTCGCGCGCTCTCGCCGGCCGTCGAGGCCCTGGGCCGCAAGTACGGCTACAAGGTCTACGTGCTCGTCTACAGCGGCTGCATGGCCAGCACCCTGGAGGAGATCGACCACCTGACCGGTCGCACCTGGGGAGCGTGCGAGGACTTCAAGGCATGGGTGACCGACACGGTCGCCTCCATGCACCCCGACCTCGTCCTCGTGTCGAGCTCGTACGGCCGGTTCGTGGATCCCGGGACCGGCGACGTCTCCTCGCCGGGCGGCGACCTCGACCACTACCTCGAGACGTTGCGCACCGGCTTCCGGCAGGAGTTCGAGACGTTCAAGGAGTCCGCCGACGCGGTCTACGTCGTCGGCAACACCCCCAAGCTGCCCCGGGAGACCGGCGTGTGTCTCAGCCACGGGGACCCCGACCTGGGTGACTGCGCCTTCCGACCCGGCCGTCAGGCGACCGCCGTCGCCCGGACGTCCTTCGAGGCGGCCAGGGACGCCGGGGTGGGAGTGGTCGACGCCCGCAAGTGGTTCTGCGCCGACGGACTGTGCCCGTCGGTCGTCGGCAGCTTCATCACGATGCGCGACTCCGAGCACATGACGCCCGACTACGCGCGGTGGCTGGCCACTCCGCTGGCCCGTGCGCTGGGCGTCGGCGACGCCGGCTGACCCGGCCGCGAGAGCGGTCGCAGCGGTGCTCAGGAGGGCCCGGCCGGACCCCGGGATAACTACAGTCCTGTAGTTATCGCGAACGCGTTGCGACGATGCGTGTGGTGCTGATGTGATGTGTGTGATCAAGGAATCCGGGCGTCGTCCTGGGTCCTCTCCAGGCATCAGGAGTCGGCACCGTGAGCCCCCATTCAGCAGCCCTTGGCACGCGTTCGTCCCTCGTCCACCGGACCCTCGCCGTCTCGGCGGTCCTGGCGGTGGGCATCAGCGGGCTCGTCGTGAGCGCCCCCGCCCAGGCCTCGAGCGACGGGGCGCCGGCCGAGGTGGTGATGGTCCAGGCCAACATCAAGACCGGCATGACGGTCCCGAAGTTCCAGTCCGACGTGCGCGCGGTGCTCGCCTCCCGCCCGGACTTCGTCACCTACAACGAGGTCCCGATGCGGCAGGACGGCGTCCTGGCGCCGGCCGACTACGACATCTGGCGCACGCCCGGTCGTTACAAGGGCGCCACGCCGGTCGCCTGGCGCACCGACACCTGGACCCGGATCGACCAGGGCACCCAGCGGATCAGCAACTACCGCGAGATCCCGCCGAAGCGGCACACCATGCTCGGCCTGCGCTTCGCCAACTGGGTGACCCTGCAGTCCACCGACGGCCGGACGGTCTCGGTCGTGTCCGCCCACGTCGCCCCGCTCGTCAACGGCATGCCCGACCTGCGCCGCGGCACGGTGCGGCGCATCGGCGCGCTCGTGACCCAGCTCAAGGCGCGTGGGCCGGTGTTCGTGGGCGGGGACTTCAACGTCCACTACCGGTCCAGCTCCTACCCGCGCGACGTGCTCACCGCCGACAGCATGGTGCCGACGTACGACGCCCTCGGCAGCTACTTCCCGACCGGCGACCACCGGGGCGCGACCATCGACTACGTGTTCTCCACCGCGGACGACCAGATCCAGGTGGTCAGCCAGCACCCCGTCGAGCTCAACTCCGACCACAACGCCGTCGTCGCCGGCCTCTCGTGGACCGTCGACGCGCCCGGTCAGACGACGGTGGTGCGCAACAAGCCCACCGGCACGAACGCCGAGCAGCGCGTCGTCCTCAACGAGGCCGTCGACGTCGTGCGTGACGCGACCGCCGGCGAGACCGTGGACCTGGTGACCACCGGCCTGGAGCGTCCCAAGGTCGTCCGCGTGCTGCGGGCTGCCGTGGACCGCGGGGTGTTCGTGCGGGTCCACACGCTCAGCGAGACGCTGACCCGGCGCGAGCAGGCGCTGATGTCGGCCATCGGCAAGTCGTCCGGGTCCGGCACGGGAGTCCGCCAGTGCCTCGGCTCCTGCCGCGACGCCTGGTACGCCGGGAACGCTCCGCGCACGATGATCCTGCGCCGCGACACGAGCGGGGCCCCGGTCCAGCGTGTCGACGTCAACCGGCTCCTCGACCCCACCGTCATCACGACCCGGAGCCGGGCCACCCTCAGCGTCGGGAACGTGAGCCTGACCCAGGCGGCGGACCTGGTCGCGAGCCTGGACTCGTCGGCGAAGTAGGGCCGGACGCCCCCGGCCGGCGGGGGGCGGGCGGCCGATACAGTCGGCCCCATGCCTCACCCCC
This sequence comes from Nocardioides sp. GCM10023255, assembly GCF_042653125.1. Taxonomy (NCBI): domain Bacteria; kingdom Bacillati; phylum Actinomycetota; class Actinomycetes; order Propionibacteriales; family Nocardioidaceae; genus Nocardioides; species Nocardioides sp. GCM10023255. The sequence continues at coordinate 560,231 of NZ_JBHSHU010000003.1, read as the reverse complement.
CGCTCTTCGTGCACATCGGCCTGCAGAAGACCGGCACGTCCTACCTGCAGAGCATCTTCTGGGCCAACCAGGAGCAGCTGGCCGCGCAGGGGCTCGACCTGGTGCCGTCCACCAAGCGTGCCGCGTTCCACACGATGCTGCGGGTGCGTGAGCGCTACCAGCCGGACCTCGACCCGCCGGCCGTCCGGGGCGCTCTCCAGCGCTTCGAGCGCGACCTGGCCAACGCCCCGGGCACGCGCGCGCTGCTGAGCCAGGAGTCGCTCTCGTCCTGCACCCCCTCGCAGGTCGAGACGTTGCTCGGCGCGTGCGGGGACCGGGAGGTCCACGTCGTGCTCACCGTGCGTGACCTCGGCCGCCAGCTGCCGTCGGCCTGGCAGGAGAACCTGCGCGCCGGTGGCTCCGTGCCGTACGAGAAGTACCTGCGCCGCCTGCGCCGCCAGTCGCGCGAGGCCGACTTCGGCGACAAGAGGCCCCAGTTCGACCCGCCGAACGTGCTCGCCCGCTGGGCAGCGCATGTCCCGGCCGAGCGCATCCACGTCGTGACCGTGCCCCCTCCGGGCAGCAGCCCGACGCTGCTGCTCGAGCGCTACTGCCGCGTGCTCGGGGTGGACCCGACGGCCCTGAGCACCGACGTCGTCGGCAGCAACACCGGGCTCGGCCGGCTGCAGAGCGAGGTGCTGCGCCGCGTCAACGCCGGGCTCGAGCCGGAGCTGCGCCGCCGTCAGGTGTACGGCGACGTCGGCAAGCGCTACTTCGCGGTCCGGGTGCTGGCTCGTCAGGAGCGTCGCGCGATCAGGGTGCCCACCCGTTTCGAGAGCTGGGTGCGTCAGCTGTCCGAGTCCCAGATCTCCGCGCTGGAGGAGGCGGGGTACACCGTCGAGGGCGACCTGGCCGACCTGCGCAGCCACGCGTCGGCCTTCTCCGAGGAGGAGCGCCCGCCCAAGGAGCGGGCGGTGGCGGCGGCCGCCGTCCGCGCGCTGGTGGACATGCTGACCCTGCGTGCCCGCAAGGACGAGGCGCCCGAGCCGGACGACGAGGGCGACTCGTCCACGCCGCTGGCGCGCGCCCGACGGGCCGCCGCCCGGGTGCGCGAGCGGGTCGTCCCGGGTGGGATATCCCACTGACCGGGCCGGGTCACGGTCGGCCTACCGGCCGGTAGGATCGCAGCCGCTCACGCTCCCGATCGGAAGGACGCCCCATGGGCCGGCTCTGCGAGACCGAAGGACTCACCGACGACCAGACCGAGATCCTCAAGGCGGTCCGGTCCTTCGTGGAGAAGGAGATCCTGCCCGTCGCGACGGAGCTGGAGCACGCCGACGAGTACCCGCAGGAGATCGTCGACGGCCTCAAGGAGCTCGGCATCTTCGGGCTGATGATCCCCGAGGAGTACGACGGCCTCGGGGAGTCGCTGCTCACCTACGCCCTGTGCGTGGAGGAGATCGCCCGCGGGTGGATGAGCGTCTCCGGAGTCATCAACACCCACTTCATCGTGGCCTACATGCTGATGCAGCACGGCACCGAGGAGCAGAAGCGGAAGTACCTCCCGCGGATGGCCACGGGTGAGGTGCGCGGTGCCTTCTCGATGTCTGAGCCCGGTCTGGGCTCGGACGTGTCGGCGATCAAGACCAAGGCCACCCGCACCGACGAGGGCTACGAGATCACCGGCCAGAAGATGTGGCTGACCAACGGCGGCACGTCCACCCTGGTCGCGGTGCTGACGAAGACCGACGAGGGCTCTGACTCGGTCTACAAGAACATGACGACCTTCCTGGTGGAGAAGGAGCCCGGCTTCGGCGAGACCGCCCAGGGGCTCACGATCCCGGGGAAGATCGACAAGATGGGCTACAAGGGCGTCGACACCACCGAGGCGGTCTTCGAGGGCCACCGGATCTCGGCCGACCAGATCCTCGGTGGTGAGCCGGGCAAGGGCTTCTACCAGATGATGGACGGCGTCGAGGTCGGTCGCGTCAACGTCGCGGCCCGGGCCTGCGGCATCGCCAACCGGGCCTTCGAGCTGGGCATCGCCTACGCCCAGCAGCGCGAGACGTTCGGCAAGCCGATCGCCGAGCACCAGGCGATCCTCTTCCGCCTGGCCGAGATGGCGACCAAGGTCGAGACCGCCCACGCGATGATGGTGCGCGCGGCGCGGCTGAAGGACCGGGGCGAGCGCAACGACGTCGAGGCCGGCATGGCCAAGTACCTCGCCGCGGAGTACTGCAACGAGGTCGTCGAGGACTCCTTCCGGATCCACGGCGGCTACGGCTACTCCAAGGAGTACGAGATCGAGCGGCTCTACCGCGAGGCGGCATTCATGCTGATCGGTGAGGGCACCGCCGACATCCAGAAGATGATCATCGGCCGGAGCCTGCTCAAGGACTACAAGATCTAGCGGGGGAGCACTCGCCGAGGGCCCGGACCACGCGCGGCGTCGGGTCCGGGCCCTCGACGTGTGCGGGGGCGTGGAATGCGGTCGACGCGCGCCACCACGGGGTGCGAGGGTGGTGGGACCGACCTGAGGAGGAACCATGCCCGAATCGAACGGCGCGAACGAGGACCTGAAGGCCAAGATGCGAGAGGCCCTGGACCGCAAGAAGTCGAACGACCAGGGCGTCCAGCACGACGGGCCGGTGAAGGAGAAGGCACACGGCTCCGAGGTCGTGGGCGGTGCTCCGAAGATGCACCGGCGCAAGGCCGGTGGCGGCGGCTCGTGAGTCCGGCTGCGCGCGGGGGTCAGAGACCAGTCAGGTGTGCGGTGTCGTCGAGCCGCACCAGGCTGCGGTTGTGGAAGCGGTCGTCCTGCTCGAGGATCGTGAGGCCACCGCTGCGCGCGCGCAGGTTCACGTAGTGCCCTGACTCCAGCGGCATGCCGATCCACGCGGCGACGACGAAGGTCAGCGCGAAGCCGTGCGTCACGACGACCTGGTGCGAGGCCGGCTCGGCCAGGATGGACCCGACGGCCTCGTAGACCCGCGCTGCGAAGGCCCGCTTGGTCTCCGCCCCCTCGATGCCCTCGTGGTGCCCCATCCGGTCGCCGGCCGGGGGAGGGGGCACGAAACGCGCGTCGAGCCAGGCCTGGTCCCGGCCCTCGGCCACGCCGTACGACTTCTCGCGCAGGCCCGCGAGCAACGTCGGTCGGACTCCCAGGCGTCGGGCGATCGGCTCCGCGGTCTGCACCGCCCGGGTCAGGTCGGACGAGTAGAGCCGAGGCGCAGCACTCGACGGCACGAGCTCCGCGACCCGGTCGGCGATGGCCGCGGCGTGCCGGAGCCCGCGCTCGGTGAGCTCCGAGTCGAACCACCCGCCGACGAGTCCGGACACGTGGTGCGTGGCTTCGGGATGGGTGACGACGTACAGCCGACGCAACGGACCTCCTGCGCTCACCGGGGTGCGGTCGCCACCGCGCTGCTTCCCCTCGGTAGCACCCTACGAGTCGCGAGCAGGGTCGAGCGTCGAGGCACGACGCCCTGCCCGGGCCACGATGCCCTCGGCAGGGCAGCACGGCAGGCCCGATCGCCCGGTGGGTGCCGGGTGGTCGGGCCTGCGGTGCTGCTCTGCGTGCTCAGTTGGTGTCGAGGCGGATGGTGCCGTGGGGGGTGACGAGGTAGCTGCGGCCGTGGGGGCCGTGCCATTCGTAGTTGCCGTCGGGTCGGCGTCGGTAGCGCCAGCGGCCACTGGTCTTGCAGCGGTGATGTCGCCGGCACAAGGGGGCGAGTCGGTCGGGTGCAGTCTGGCCTGGTGGTCCGCCGTCGTCGATCGGGACGTAGGGGTCGATGTGGTCGAGGTCGGATCGTCTTGCGTCGACGGCGCACCAGGGGAAGACGCAGTGGCCGTCGCGGAGGATGACCAGCTCGGCCATCCACGGGGGCGGGTCGTGCTGGTCGACCGCGGTGGTGGTGGCGAGGTCGATGACGGGCTGGACGGTGACGCGGGAGCGGCCGACCCAGTCCTTGATGAGGTCGATGGTGGCGGGGCCGAACCGCTCGACCGTGCCGGTCACCGTCCCGCTCATGCCGGCGCCGGGCTCGGTGGTGGTGCAGCCGGTGGCGAGGTCGGCCAGGGAGAGGTGGAGGTAGAGCCGGGTCTTCGGCGGCCGCGGCTTGGCGGGTTTCGCCGCGGATGCGGCGAGCCTGTCGGACGCCTGGTCGGCGTCCGGCGCGGTGTCGGGTCCGGTGAGGGAGAGGAGGTCGAGGGTGGCCTGCTGGGCGGCGATCACGCCGAGGGCTTTGGCCTTGCGGATCTCGAGGTCGTCCTGGTCGCCCATGGCCTTGAGCTGGGCGGCCTGGTCGCAGACCAGGTCGTGGAAGGCGGTCAGGTCGAGGGTGTCGCCGGCGACGTCGAGGTAGGAGGTGCCGTCGAACCGGCCGGGGTGGTCGTGGCGCAGGGTGACGTGCCAGCCCTGCCTGCCGCGCTTCTCCTTCTGGGCGATCAGGTCGGGGTCGAACGTGGCGATCGCGTGCGCCACGGTGGTCTCGACCGCCTTCCACCCGCACGAGGGCAGCCGGGGGGCGAGCTGCTCGTCCACGTAGGCGGCCGCGGCGCGGGAGAGCCGGTGGGTGGCCTGGGCGACCTGCCGGGCCCGGTACGGCTCCACCGCCAGGGCCTGCACGAGCCGCCAGATCCGGGGCAGCCGGAACTGCAGGTCCAGCGCGTCCGCGATCAGCGCCATCCCCGCGGCCGTGGAGATCCCCAGCGTCGCGGCGACCGGCTCCGGCGCGAACGCCGCCACCGCCGGCGTGCCATCACCACCCAGCGACTCGTCGGTCAGCAGCACACTCGGGCCGCCCCAGGTGGCCACCCCGGTGTCGGCGGTGGCGGGGTGGCGCACGCACCACTCGGCCGCGACCCGGAGCTTGCCGCGCTCCTCGGCGCGGGCGCCCTGGCGGCGTTGTTCGAGCACGCTCAGCAGGCCGTCGAGATCGAGGTCCTCGATCTCGACCGGCTCCCCGGATGCGTCGGTTTCGAACATGCGTCCATTGTCTCACCGATCACCGACATCTGTCCCTGCCTGTGGACGCTTCGTGGCCCATCTGGAGAAAATCGAAGGTAAAGCTTCCGGGCGCCAGAGCCACCCGCGGCCGAGGGCCGCCCACCGCGGACCGGAGGCCGGGAAGCGGCGCCGAGTGCGGCGTACCTCCTCTTGGCTGCCAAGACCGCAAGCACCAACGGCGCGCAAGCCCGGCGCTGCGGTCAAGGGACTGCCCACCTCTGCCGGTGTCCCGCCCCCCCGAGGGTGAGGTTTCCCACGAGTAACCCCACGCGCGCAGAGGGTCCGACAGGATGGCCGGGAACGCCGTCGAGGATCAGGAGTGAGCATGCAGTTCGGTCGTAGCTACGAGGAGTTCGAGGTCGGCGCGACGTACAAGCACTGGCCCGGAAAGACCGTGACCGAGTACGACGACCACCTGTTCTGCCTGCTCACGATGAACCATCACCCGCTGCACATGGACGCGAACTACGCCGAGCAGACGACGCAGTTCGGCAAGAACGTCGTGGTGGGCAACTACGTCTACTCGATCCTGCTCGGCATGAGCGTGCCGGACATCTCCGGCAAGGCGATCGCCAACCTCGAGATCGAGTCGCTGCGCCACGTGGCCCCGACGTTCCACGGCGACACGCTGTACGGCGAGACCCGGGTGCTCGACAAGTGGGAGAGCAAGTCCAAGGACGACCGTGGCGTCGTGCACGTGGAGACGATCGGCTACAACCAGGACGGCAAGGTCGTCTGCATCTTCCGGCGCAAGGTGATGGTCCCCAAGGACAGCTACCTCGCCGAGCGCGGGGGCGAGCAGCCCGGACGACCGACCCCGCAGCCGGACAAGCACTGGCCCGGCGAATAGCAAGTCCGGGTGGCGGTGTCCATCCCTCAAACGGGGGGTTGATTTTGCGCCTCGCGTAGTCAATTTGGCATGGTCCGTCGGGTGAACGCCCAGACCCAGACCGCCCCGAGTCCCACCCAGGACCGCGGCTTCTTCGGCCAGCCCCGTGTCCTCGCCAACCTCTTCGGCGTCGAGATGTGGGAGCGCTTCAGCTTCTACGGCATGCAGGGCATCGTCCTGCTCTACCTGTACTACACCGCCTCCCAGGGCGGTCTCGGGATGGACGAGGGGACCGCCAGTGCCGTCATCGGCGCGTACGGCGGCCTGGTCTACCTCGCCACCATCCCCGGTGCGTGGCTGGCGGACCGGGTACTCGGCTCGGAGCGGACGCTGTTCTACAGCGCCTGCCTGATCATGCTCGGTCACATCGCGCTGAGCGCGCTGCCCGGCTACGCCGGCGTGATCGCCGGCCTGCTGATGGTCGGGATCGGCTCGGGCGGGCTGAAGGCCAACGCGACCGCCCTGGTCGGCACCCTCTACGCCGAGGGCGACGAGCGGCGCGACGCGGGCTTCTCGATCTTCTACATGGGCATCAACCTCGGCGCACTTTTCGGTCCGCTGCTGACCGGCCTGCTGCAGCAGGAGGCCGGCTTCCACATCGGCTTCCTGGCCGCCGCTCTCGGCATGGCCCTGGGCCTGGCGCAGTACGCCGTCGGCCGCAAGCAGCTGCCGGCCGAGGCGCACGTCGTGCACAACCCGCTGACCGCGAGCGAGCGCACCAAGGTCGTCGCGGTCGCCGTCGTCGCGCTGGTCGCGGTCCTGGTCCTGGTCCTCTCCGGCCTGGTCACCGCCGAGAACCTCGCCACCTGGGTGCTCGTCGTCACCGCCGTCGGCGCGGTGCTGCTGTTCCTGCGGATCGCCTCCAGCAAGAAGATCGACGGCGTCGAGCGGGGCCGCGTCTGGGCCTTCGTGCCGATGTTCCTCGCCAGCACGGCGTTCTGGTCGCTCTACCAGCAGCAGTTCACGGTGGTGACGATCTACTCCGACAAGCGCCTGGACCGCGACCTCTTCGGCTGGGAGATGCCGGTCTCGTGGGTGCAGTCGATCAACCCGGTCTTCATCATCGTGCTCGCCCCGCTGTTCGCGGCGCTGTGGACCCGGCTCGGCAGCCGACAGCCGTCGACCCCGCTGAAGTTCGCGCTGGGCACGGCGATCATGGGTGTCGCGTTCCTGCTGTTCGTCCCGATGGCCGGCGGCGGCCCGCAGAGCGCGCCGCTGCTCGCCCTGATCGGCATCCTGCTGGTCTTCACGGTCGCCGAGCTGCTGCTCAGCCCGGTCGGACTGTCGCTGGCGACCAAGCTGGCGCCGGAGGCGTTCAAGACCCAGATGGTCTCGCTGTTCTTCCTCTCGGTGGCGCTGGGCTCGGTGCTGGCGGGCTACCTCGGCAAGTTCTACTCGGCCGACCACGAGGCGGCGTACTTCGGCGTCCTCGGGCTGATCTCGGTGGCGGTCGGGCTGGCGCTCGCTGCGGTCACGAAGCCGATCCGACGCCTGATGTCCGGGGTGCACTGACCGGCGGGGCGAAGGCCCGCGCCAGCGGCAGGATGCCGAGGATGAGCACCATCGGCACCGCGAAGCCGACCCGGAGCGAGCCCGACCCGACCACGCCGGTCATGACCGCGCCCAGCAGCGCGCCGACGTAGTTGAACTGGTTGAAGCGGGCGATCACCGCATCCACCCGGGCCTGGCGGACTGCTGGCTCGAGGCCCTCGTCACCGGCGATCCGGGCCGCCGCGGAGAAGCTGAGCGGCGCGATCACCGCGACGCCGGCCCCGAGCAGGGTGAACCCCAGGACGGCGACCGGCCAGGTCGGGGCAAACACGACGACGGCGAGCGCCGCCGAGGCGACGACCGCCCCGACCCGCAGCACCAGCACCTCGCCGTACCTCGCCACCAGGGTGTCGCCGGTGAGCCGGAGCACGCCGCTCGCGACCAGGTAGGGGAAGGTCGCCAGCGCCACCAGCCCGGACGGGGTCGAGAAGGTGTGGTCGAGGTAGAGCGGGCCCCAGGTCTGGGTGGCCGTGTCGACCATGTAGAAGAGCACCATCCCGACACCCACGAGCAGGATCGGGCGCCACGGCACCGCCACGGTCTGCGCCGCCTCGGTCGGTCCGTGGTCGCGGCGCAGGAAGGGGCCGAAGAGCACGACGAACGGCACCACCGCCAGCACAGCCGTCGCCTGCAGCGGGGCATCGGCCGTCGCCAGCGTGACGGCGGCTCCCACGATGCCGCCGAGCGTCCAGAACCCGTGGAAGGACGGCAGGATCGGGCGGCCGTAGTCGTGCTCGAGCGCGACCGCCTGCATGTTGGTGGTGGCGTCGACGACGCCGAGCCCCACGCCGTACACCGCCAGCCCGGCGACGAACACCGCGGCGACCGGCGCCGTGGTGAGCACCGGTACGGCGACGCAGACCAGCCCGAGCCCGACCCGGAGCAGGGTCGCGCTGTCCGCCCGCTTGGCCAGCGTCTCGGCGACCACGGAGCCGAGGCCCGCGAGCAGCACCATCATCAGCAGGAGCAGCGACAGCATCAGCTCGGAGATGTCCCAGCGGTCGGAGAAGTCCGGCAGCCGGGTGGTCAGGCTGATGAAGACCAGCCCCTGGGTGAGGAAGGCGGCCGCGGTCGCGGCCCGGGCCCTGCGGGAGGTCATGCCCCGATCGTGGCACGGACCGCGCCGCGACCGGGCGCGTTGCGTGCCAGACTCGCGGCCATGAGCGACGACGCCGAGGTGTGGCTGGTCCGGCACGGGGAGACCGAGTGGAGCCGGTCCGGCCGGCACACGTCCACGACCGACCTGCCCCTGCTCCCGGACGGGGAGCGGGTGGCACGCGGCCTGCGGGAGCGGATCGACGGGCCGGAGTTCGCGCTGGTGCTGACCAGCCCCCGGCAGCGGGCCCGGCGCACCGCCGAGCTCGCCGGGTACGCCGACGCCGAGGTGGACGAGGACCTCGTGGAGTGGACCTACGGCGACTACGAGGGCGTCACCACCCCGGAGATCCGCCGCACCGTGCCGGGCTGGACCGTGTGGTCGAAGCCCTGCCCGGGTGGCGAGGACGCCGAGCAGGTCCGCGAGAGGCTGGACCGGGTCGTGACGCGGGTGCGCGCGGCGGGCGGCCCGGCGCTGCTGTTCGGGCACGGCCACGCGCTGCGCGCCCTGACCGCCCGGTGGCTCGGGCTCCCGGTCACCGACGGCCGGCTGTTCCGCCTCGACACGGCCACCGTCTCGGTCCTGGGGCATGAGCGGGAGTCGCCGGTCGTGCTGCGCTGGAACTCCTGACCCGGTCTGCTCTTGACGCCGGCCTGCGGCGCCAGCACCGTGGTCGCATGTCGCTGGTGGCCGGCTGTCCGCGCTGCTCCACCCCGATCGCCCGTCCGGGGCCGGGTGAGGCGTGGTCCTGCCCCGAGCACGGGGCTATCGCCCCGCTGTGGCGCCCGGGTGAAGCGTCGTACGACGGGTTCGCGCAGCACCTCCTGGCGGCCGACGGCTTCCCGACGTACCTGCCCTGGCCGATGAGCCCCGGCTGGAGCGTCACCGACTTCGCGCGTGTGGGGGAGGAGGGGCGGACCCGGGCCACGCTGACCTGCTGCTCGGGCACCAGCGAGCTCGACGGCCCCGTCGACGTCGCCGTGGTCACCGAGGAGGCCGGCACCGGTCTCGGTGCCCGGTGCGCGGGCACCCTGCACGACGACCCCGGGGACGAGGTCGGCCACGGCCCGCCGTCGGTGAAGGTCCGGGTCGAGAGCCAGGTGGTGCCGCTGTGGCCGGTCTCGACCAGCGCCCTGGACGGCGAGCTGGACCGCTCGGTGGTCGCCGGTGAGGCCCAGGGACGCTGGCTGTGGATCGTGCTGCGGCCGGCCTCGGCGGTGCTGCTCCTGCGCGACGACTGGATCCTGCGGGACGTCTCGAGCGTGGGTGCTCCGCTCCTCGAGGTGTCGTTCGGGGGCCCGGCCCCGCTCTGGTGACGCCCGCCGCCCGGCCCCCGCTCAGCGCGCGTGCGTGAGGAAGCGGGTGAGGGCGCGCAGCCAGGCCTCGGGCGCCTCGAGGTGCACGTCGTGGCCGGCGCCGGCGACCGTGATGACCTCGGTGTCCGGGCGCAGCGCGCACATGCTCTCCACCTGTCGGTCCGGCAGCGAGCCGTGCTCGCCGCGCACCAGCAGCGTGGGCGCGTGCACCTGGGACCACTCCTCGAGGTGCTCCCGCTCGTGGAGGTGAGCGACGGCGCGGGTCAGCACCTCGGCGTCCCACTGCGGCCACAGCCCGTCGGGACGCTGCTCGAGCCCGTCGGCCCAGGTCTCGGCGACCATCCGGCTGCTGCGGAAGAAGTCGAGGAACTCCTCCCGGTCCTCGAACGGGACCGGCCAGGAGGCGAGCCACTCGCCGATCCCGTCGGTGGCGGCCGTGGAGTCGCCACCGAGGCCGCCCTCCACCAGGACCAGCCGGTCGACCCGCTCGGGTGCCCGGGCGGCCAGCAGCATGGCGGTGTTCGCGCCCATCGACTGGCCCACGACCGGGACCTGGTCGACGCCGAGGTCGTCGAGCACGGCCAGCACGTCGTCGACGTACGCCTGCCGGGACACGTCATCGGGGCGGCGCGTGGAGCTGCCGTGCCCGCGCTGCTCGACCGCGACCACGCACCAGTCCTGGCGCAGCGCCTCGATGGTGGCGCCCCACTCGAGCGCGTAGCCGGCCAGCCCGTGGAGGAGGACCACGATCGGCTTGTCCTCGGCCGTGTCGTAGTACCAGATCTCCGCGTCGGGTCGCTCGACCCGACCCCAGCCGGCCGTCATGAGCCGAGTGTGGCACCACCGTGTCTCCGGTGGCGCCCTCGTCCACGGCGGACCGGCCCGGCCGGTCCGGTCCGTGGCGGGCCTCGGCCCCTGTCACGGGGTGGGGTCGCGCGGTCCGGGCGGCCACGGCATCGGCACCCCCTGGGCCACGGAGCGCGCGAGGACGTCGACGGTGAGCCCGGTGCCCGAGGCCCGGCGGTCGAGCACCTCCTGCGCCTGCGGCGCGGTCAGCTCGTGCCGCTCCATGAGGATGCCCTGGGCCTGGCCGAGGACCTGCCGGGCGCGCATCGTCCGCTCCAGCAGGTCGAGCCGACCGATCGCCGCCAGGTCGAGTGCCGAGGGCAGGGACAGTGCCGCGACGGCGGCCACCGTCGCGGCCGTGATGCCGTGCGCCCGGTGGGAGTAGAGATCGAGGCTCACGCCGTGACCGCGCAACGGCGCCAGCGCCGTCATGTGCACCGACAGCAGGCCCAGGCCGACGGCCGCCCGGCTCCAGCCCGGCCAGCGCTCGTCGACCCGTGCGTCGGCCATGAAGCGTTCCGAGCCGACGTCGAACACGCCGAGGCCGGGCCCCTCGCCGAGGTCGGCCTGGGTCCGGTCGAGCCGGTCGACCAGGGCGCTGGTGGCGCTGAGGCGGACGAGGGAGCCGCCAGGACCGTGCAGGGCGAGCCCGACGGCGTCGACGTCGAGCAGGCCCAGCACGACCGACGTCACGGCCGATGCGGCCACCGTGAGCTGGTCGGAGGCGTGGAGCACCGCCTCGAACTCGACCGGGTGAGGAAACACATCCTCGGGCTGGGTCACTGGGACCTCTCCGCCGGCGCCGGTGGTCTGCAGCAAGCAGGTCGGGGCTGACGACCCCAGCGTGACACAGGGGTGGTGCGATCCACACGTCCGCCGGTTCCCGCGGCGGCCGTAGCCCCTTCTAGAGTTCTCGCGTGCGCATCGACCTCCACACCCACTCGCGCGCCAGCGACGGGACGCAGAGCCCCGCGGAGCTGGTGCGCGCTGCTGCGGAGGCCGGGCTCGACGTCGTGGCGCTGACCGACCACGACACCGCGGAGGGGTGGGACGAGGCCGCGGTCGCGGCACGTGAGGCCGGCGTCTCGCTGGTCCGCGGCATGGAGATCAGCACCCGCCACGACGGCCGGGGCGTCCACCTGCTGGCCTACCTGCCCGACCCGACCCACCCCGGCCTGGTCGCCGAGCTGGGCCGGATCCTCGAGGGGCGCAGCTCGCGGCTGCCGGCGATGCTGGAGCGGCTGCGCGAGCTCGGCATCGACATCGACGCCGACGACGTACGCCGGGTGGCCGGCGACGCCGTCTCCACGGGCCGCCCGCACGTCGCGGACGCGCTGGTCGACCTCGACGTCGTCGCGGACCGCACCGAGGCGTTCCAGCGCTTCCTCAGCCCGGGCCGGCCTGCGTACGCCAACCGCTACGCCGCCCCCCTCGAATCGATGCTGCGGATCGTCGGCGAGGCCGGCGGTGTGAGCGTGATCGCCCACCCGTGGGGGCGCCACGGCCGCCAGGAGCCCGATGAGGGCACCCTGGCCGGGCTGGCCGACGCGGGGCTCGCCGGGATCGAGGTGGACCACCAGGACCACGACGGCCCGACCCGGGACCGGCTGCGCGGCATCGCCCGCAACCTCGGCCTGGTCGCCACCGGGTCCAGCGACCACCACGGCACCGGCAAGGTCGACCACGAGCTCGGCTGCAACACCACCGACCCGGACGAGTACCACCGCCTCCTCGACCTGGCCGGCGCCGCCGCAGCCCGGTCCGGACGGAGCACGCCGCAGGTGGTGCAGGGGTGAGCACGCTGGTCAACGGCGTGCTGCTCACCGAGGTCTTCGTGACGCTGTTCGTGATCATGGACCCGGTCGGCACCGTGCCCATCTTCCTGTCGCTGACCGCCGGGCGCTCGGCGCACACCGCCCGCAAGGCGGCGTGGCAGGCCGTGGCGGTGTCCTTCTTCGTGATCGCGATCTTCGCGTTCTTCGGCCAGCAGATCCTCGCCTACCTGCACATCTCGCTGCCGGCCCTCCAGTGCGCCGGTGGCCTGCTCCTCCTGCTGGTCGCGCTCGAGCTGCTCACCGGCAACGAGCAGGAGCCGACCGCGGCCGTCGGGACGAACGTCGCACTGGTGCCGCTGGGCACGCCGCTGCTGGCCGGTCCCGGCGCGATCGTGGCGACGATGGTCTTCTCGCGCGACGTCCACGACGGGCCGGACTTCGTGGCCGTGGCGGCGGGCGTGGTGCTCGTGCACGTGTGCCTGTGGGCCGCGATGCGCTACTCCCTGCCGATCCTGCGACTGATCCGCGAGAGCGGCGTCCTGCTCGTGACCCGGATCGCGGGGCTGCTGCTGTCGGCCATCGCGGTGCAGCTGGTGGCCGACGCCGTCCGGGCCTTCATCGCCGGCGAGGGCTGAGCGTCCTACTTGCGCCCCAGCGCCTGGAACCGCTGGAGCACCCGCCCGGGCACGAGCCGGGCGGCGGTGGCGATCGCCTTGTAGCGGGCGCTGGGGATCGAGTAGACGCGTCCCTTGTCGAAGTCCGCGAGGGCCTGCTCGACCAGGTCGTCGACGTCGAGCCACAGGAACGACGGCGCGGAGTCCCGGCCGACATCCATGCGCTGGTGGAACTCCGTCCGGGTGAACCCGGGGCACAGCGTCGTGACGGTCACCCCCTGGGGGCGGTACTCCGCCGCGGCCCACTCCCCGAAGCTGTTCACCCACGCCTTGGCGGCGCTGTAGCTGCCGCGAGGCAGGAAGGCGGCGACGCTGGAGACGTTGATGATGCCGCCGTGACCGCGCCGGGTCATGGCCCCGAGGGCGGCGTGGCTGAGTCGCAGCACGGCGGTGACCAGCACGTCGAGCATCGCGTTCTCGGCGTCCACGGAGTTGTCGAGGAACCGGCCCTTGAGCCCGAAGCCGGCGTTGTTGACCAGCAGCTCCACCGGGCGGTCCGGGTCGGCCAGGCGGGCCTCCACCCGGCCGAGGGCGGTGCGGTCGGTCAGGTCGGCGGCCAGCACCTCCACCTGCACGTCGTACCCCGCCCGCAGCTCGGCGGCCACCTTCTCCAGCCGCTCCTCGTCGCGCGCGACCAGCACCAGGTCGTGGCCGCGCCGGGCCAGCTGGACGGCGAACGCATGGCCGATGCCGGCCGTCGCACCCGTGACGAGGGCCGTGCCGGGGGTGGAACGCATTTCAGACATGCGGGCAAGCAAACAGGTGTCGCCGCGAGATGAGCAAGGGCGTCGGGCATGATATGGACCGATGACCACCACACTCGCGATCGCCAACCAGAAGGGCGGCGTCGCCAAGACGACCACGGTCGCGTCCCTGGGGGCGGCCCTCGCCGAGCTCGGCCACCGGGTGCTCCTGGTCGACCTCGACCCCCAGGCCTGCCTCACGTTCTCGCTGGGCATCGATCCCGAGGACGTCGAGCTGTCGGTCCACCACGTGCTGACCAAGGGACTGGACCCGACCGAGGTCATCATCGAGACCGAGGACGGCGTGGACCTGATGCCGGCCACGATCGAGCTGGCGCGCGCCGAGGCGGACCTGCTCACCCGCACCGGCCGCGAGCACGTCATCAAGTCGGCGATCGAGGCGCTCGAGGAGGACCTCGGCGACGAGCACTACGACTGGGTCCTGCTGGACTGCCCGCCGTCGCTCGGTGTCCTCACGGTCGCCGCCCTGACCGCCGCGAACGGCGTGCTCGTCCCGTTGCAGTGCGAGACGCTGTCGCACCGCGGTGTCGGCCAGCTGCTCGACACCGTCCACGACGTACGCCGCTTCACCAACCGCAAGCTCGAGGTGTGGGGCGTGTTGCCCACGCTGTACGACGGCCGCACGAACCACGCGCGCACCGTGCTCGAGACGATCTCCGACACCTACGACCTCGAGGTCGTGGAGCCACCGATCCCCAAGACGATCAAGTTCGCCGAGGCCCCGGCCGCCGGCCGCTCGATCCTCGCGACCAGCCGCTCCAACAAGGGCGCCCAGGCCTACCGCGAGGTCGCGGTCAACCTGGTCGCCCGGTCCCAGCGGCCGCGCACCAAGCCGGCCCGGAAGACGTCGTCGAAGAAGAAGGGCTGAGCCGTGAGCCGACACCGTGAGCACAGTGTCCGCCCCCGCTACGGGCGCATCGCCGTGCTGGGGTCGTCGGTCACGGTCACCGCGGTCGCCGTGCTCGGCGGCAGCGGGATGCTCCCGTCGGCTGCCTCGACGCCCGAGCACCGGGGCCGGGCCGCGATCGAGCAGGTCTCGGCCGACCGGCCCGCGACCGCGTCGGAGCGGGCCGCGACGGGGGCGGGGAGCCCGGACCGCGTCGCCGGGCAGGACGACGTCGCGCCGGTGACCAGCCAGGGGAGCGCGGACGCCTCGGAGTACCGCGCCCGCGACACGCTCGACATCGCCCTCCCGGTCCGCTCCGGGACCGGCCGGCGGGTCGTGTTCAGCGAGGGCCGTCAGCGGGTCTGGCTGGTCGGGGCCCACGACCGGGTGCTGCGCACCTACCTGGTCTCGGGCAGCGTGACCGACAACCTCTCCCAGGGCACCTACGAGGTCTACTCGCGCTCCGAGCAGGCGTGGGGGATCGACGACTCGGGGACGATGAAGTACTTCGTGCGCTTCACCCACGGAGACCGGGCCGCCATCGGCTTCCACGACATTCCCGTCGACGACGGCCGGCCCGTGCAGTCGGTCGCCCAGCTCGGCACCCCGCAGTCCCACGGCTGCATCCGCCAGCGCCGCGGCGACGCCCTCGCGCTGTGGGAGTTCGCCCCGGTCGGCACCACCGTCGTCGTCGTCTGACGACCACCCCCACCCCGCCGACCCGTCGCAGCTTCACGGTGACGGACGTCGACCCGTCGCAGCTTCACGCCGAAATGCATCGACCCGTCGTCAATTGACGACGGGTCGACGAAGCTGTCGGTCAAACAGCGACGGGTCGGCGTGCTACTCGGCGGAGGCCGGAGCCGGGGCGGAGTCGGCGCCGGAGCCCGAGCCGGAGGAGCGGCGACGACGGCGGCGGTTGCGGTTGCCGCCGGAGCGCTGCTCACCGGAGGCGTCGCCGGTGGACTCGCCCGAGTCGGCCCGGGCCGGACCGTCGGTGGCGCCCTGGGTCGCGTCCGGGGCGACCGGCTCGCCGCCACGGCTGCGCGTGCGGCTGCGGTTCCGGTTGCGGTTGCGGGCGGGGCGCTCGCCGCCGCGGTCGGACCGCTCCTCGCGGGGCTTGCGCTCGACCGGGGCCGGGTCGACGATGCGACCCTTGGTGCCCGGGGCGATGCCCTGGTCGTGGAACAGGTGCTCGGAGGTCGAGTAGGTCTCCTGCGGCTCGTCGAACGGCAGGTCCAGCGCCTTGTTGATCATCTTCCAGCGGTGCAGGTCCGCCCAGTCGACGAAAGTGATGGCGGTGCCGGTGGCGCCGGCCCGGCCGGTGCGACCGATCCGGTGGACGTAGGTCTTGTCGTCCTCGGGGCAGGTGTAGTTGATGACGTGCGAGACGCCGGCGACGTCGATGCCGCGGGCGGCCACGTCGGTGGCGACCAGGACGCGGAGCTTGTCCTCGCGGAACTTCGTCAGCGCCTTCTCGCGCGCCACCTGCGCCATGTCGCCGTGCAGCGGGCTGGCGGAGAAGCCGCGCTCGGCCAGGTCGTCGGCGACCCGCTGCGCCTGGCGCTTGGTGCGGGTGAAGACGATGACCTTGCCCGCGTCCTCGGCCTGCAGGACGCGGCCGATGATCTCCGGCTTGTCGAGGTCGTGGGCCTGGTAGATGAACTGCGCGGTCGCCGGCACGGTGGCGTTCTCGTACGACGACTCGGCGCGGATGTTCATCGGGTGCCGCATGTGGGTGCGGGCCAGCGCCACGATCGCGGCCGGCATCGTCGCCGAGAACAGCATCGTCTGCCGGGTCTCGGGGGTCATCTTCAGGATGCGCTCGACGTCGGGCAGGAAGCCGAGGTCCAGCATCTCGTCGGCCTCGTCGAGGACCAGCGCGTGGACGTGCGACACGTCGAGCGCCTTGCGGTTGGCCAGGTCGATCAGGCGGCCGGGGGTGCCGACCACGATGTCGACGCCGCTCGCCAGGGTGTCGAGCTGGGTGTCGTAGCCGACGCCGCCGTACACCGTGAGGACCCGGAGACCGAGGTCCTTGCTGGCGAGGTGGAGGTCGTTCGAGACCTGCAGCGCGAGTTCGCGGGTCGGGGCGACGATCAGCGCCTGCGGCTTGCCCTGCGGCATGTCGGCGTACGCCGGGTCGCTCGGCGCGACGCTGCGCTGCAGCACCGGGATGCCGAACGCCAGCGTCTTGCCGGTGCCGGTGCGGGCCTGGCCGATCAGGTCGGTGCCCAGCAGGGCGACGGAGAGGGTCATCTCCTGGATGGCGAAGGGGGTCGTAATGCCGGCGCGCTCCAGCGCGTCGCAAATCTCGGGGAGGACCCCGAGCTCTCGGAACGTGGTCAGTGTCTTGTCGCTTTCGTGAGTTCAGCCGGTTCAGCCGAAGAAGTTCGGTGCGGCGGACTCACAGGGGAGGGTCTGCCGCGCACATGCTGCGTCGGTCCCCGCCCGGGGCGGGCACGACGATCGTTCCTCGCCACTGTATCGGTAGGGTTCGCGCATGACTGAATCGCCCGCAGCGCAGGACGGCCCGCTGGCGTTCCAGGACCCCGCGTACCGGGAGGCCGTCATCGACCTGCTGGGGGCGATCACGTACGGCGAGATCTCGGCGTTCGAGCGGCTTTGCGAGGACGCGAAGATGGCGCCCTCGCTGGAGGACAAGGTCGCGATCGCCTCGATGGCGACGGCCGAGTTCGCCCACGTCGGGCCGCTGCTCGACCGGATGACCGAGCTCGGTGCCGACCCGTTCGCCGCGATGGCGCCGTTCCGCTCGGCGATCGACCTGTTCCACGAGCACACCGCACCGTCGGACTGGTTCGAAGGGCTGATCAAGGCCTTCGTCGGGGACGGGCTGGCCAACGACTTCTACCGCGAGATCGCGGCCTACCTCGACACCGGGACCCGCGACCTGGTCCTGGCCTCGTTGGAGGACAGCGGCCACGCCCGGTTCGCCGTCGACCGGGTCCGCGCCGCCATCGCGGCCGACCCGCGGCTGGGTGGCCGGCTCGCCCTGTGGGGCCGCCGGCTGATGGGGGAGGCCCTCACCCAGGCCCAGCGGGTGGCCGCGGAGCGCGACGCCCTGTCGGCCCTGCTCGCCGGCGGCGTGGACCGGCCCGGCCTCGACCTCGCCGCGATCGGCCGGATGTTCACCCGGCTCACCGAGCGGCACGCCGAGCGGATGGCCGAGCTGGGGCTCGCGTCCTAGCTGCGGAACCCGACCTGGCCGACGACGCCGCCGCCGATCTCGACGTAGGCCAGCTTCGCGGCCGGCACCATCACCTTGCGGTGCTTGCTGTCGGTGAGCACGAGGACGCCGCCGGACGCAACGGCCTCGGCGACGGTCTTCTCGACGGCGTCGGCGGTCTCGTCGGTGTCGACGACAAGCTCTCGGGGGGCGTGCTGGACGCCGATCTTGACCTCCACGGTCGGTTCCTTTCTGGTGGTGGTCGCGAGCGGGCGCGACCAGCGCGTACGGGTCAGTGGTCGTCGGTGAGGGGGTAGCCGCGGATCCCGCGCCACGCCAGCCCGGCGACCAGGGCGGCGGCGTCGGCCTTGGCGATGCCGCCCGCCTCCGACAGCCAGAACCGGGCGCTGACCTGGGCCATTCCCACCAGGGACACGGCCAGCAGGCGGGACGGGGTGTCCGGCAGCCCCGTGTCGTCGTGGATGACGTGGGCGATCATCGTCGCGCACTCCGAGGTGACCCGGTCCACCTGCTCGCGGACGGCCGGCTCGTTGGTCAGGTCGGACTCGAAGACGAGGCGGAAGGCACCGGTGTCGCTGGCGACGTACTCGAAGAAGGCGTCCATCGTGGCCGCGACCCGCAGCTTGTTGTCCTGCGTGGAGGCCAGCGCCTGGCGGCAGTTGTCGATGATCGTGTCGCACGAGGCGTCGAGCAGGGCGAGGTAGAGGTCCAGCTTGCCGGGGAAGTGCTGGTAGAGCACCGGCTTGGAGACGCCGGCGCGGTCGGCGATGTCGTCCATGGCGGCGGCGTGGTAGCCCTGCGCCACGAACACCTCGAGCGCGGACTCCAGCAGCTGGGCGCGACGCTCCCGGCGCGGCATCCGGTTGCCGCGCGGGCGGGAGACTGCGGTGTCGTGCTGACCAGCGCTCAACTCATGCTCCTCGGCCTCGGGACGGGTGTCGTGTCTCACCCGCGGAGTCCGCAGCCTACCCGCTGGTCACCTGCGTCCGGATGACGGGACGTGCGGCGGTCGGTCGCGGGGGAGCGGGGAACATGGTGGGACTCCCGGATGTTGTGCCCACCGAGAGAGACCGACGACGTACGAGGAGCGAGCAGTGCCCTTTCCCCCACTCGTGGAGCCGGCCGACGAGCTGACCATCGACGAGGTGCGGCGCTACAGCCGGCACCTGATCATCCCCGACGTCGGGATGGGCGGTCAGAAGCGCCTGAAGAACGCCAAGGTGCTCGTGATCGGCGCCGGCGGGCTGGGCAGCCCCGCGCTGCTCTACCTGGCCGCGGCCGGCGTGGGCACGATCGGCATCGCGGAGTTCGACGAGGTCGACGAGTCCAACCTGCAGCGCCAGATCATCCACGGGCAGTCCGACGTCGGGAAGTCCAAGGCGCAGTCGGCCAAGGAGTCGATCGCCGAGGCCAACCCGTACGTCCACGTGGTGCTCCACGAGGAGCGCCTCGAGAACGACAACGTGATGGACGTGTTCCGCGGCTACGACCTCATCGTCGACGGCACCGACAACTTCGCGACCCGCTACATGGTCAACGACGCGGCGTACTTCCTCGGGATCCCCTACGTGTGGGGCTCGATCTACCGCTTCGACGGCCAGGCGTCGGTGTTCGCGCCGACCATCGCCGACGACGCCCCGTGCTACCGCTGCCTCTACCCCGAGCCCCCGCCGCCGGGCATGGTCCCCTCCTGCGCCGAGGGCGGCGTCCTGGGCGTGCTGTGCGCCAGCATCGGCTCCATCCAGGTCAACGAGGCCATCAAGCTGCTGACCGGCGTCGGCGAGCCGCTGGTGGGCAAGCTGATGATCTACGACGCCCTCGAGATGGAGTACCGCAAGCTGAAGGTGCGCAAGGACCCGAGCTGCGCGCTGTGCGGTGAGAACCCGACCGTCACCGGGCTGATCGACTACGAGTCCTTCTGCGGTGCGATCTCCGAGGACGCGGCGGACGCGGCGGCCGGCTCGACGATCTCGGTGACCCAGCTCGAGGCGATGCTCAAGGAGCGCGAGGAGGGCACCCGCGACTTCGTGCTCGTCGACGTGCGCGAGCCCAACGAGTACGAGATCAACAAGATCCCGGGCTCGGTGCTGATCCCCAAGGGCGACTTCCTCAACGGCAGCGCGCTCGAGCAGCTGCCGGCCGACAAGCAGGTCGTCATGCACTGCAAGACCGGCGTGCGGTCGGCCGAGACGCTGGCGATCGTCAAGGGCGCGGGCTACTCCGACGCCGTGCACGTCGGCGGCGGCGTGGCCGCGTGGGTCAACCAGATCGACCCCAGCCAGCCGTCGTACTGACCCCTCACCCACGTCGACCCGTCACCGGACCCGGTGGCGGGTCGACGCGCGTCTGGCCCGGATCGACTACTCCGGCGTAACCCGTTCGGGCCATGTCTCGTTGGACCCTCCACAGCCGCCGTCGGCGACCCCCGCCCTCGGCCCCGCACATCGGGAGGGATCCACTCCATGAGGTTTGCACCGTCGAAGTCCGCCCGGGTCGCCACCGGGGCGCTCGCCGTGCTGAGCAGCGCCGCGCTCGGCACCGCCATCGCCACCGCCGCCCCCGCGACGGCGGCCGCCACCACCACCGCCTGGGCGCCGGCCGACACGGCCAAGATCCACCCGGGGACGATGATGTACACCGAGGGCGCCCAGTGCACCGCCAACTTCGTGTACACCGACGCGGCCGCCAACGTGTACGTCGGCTACGCCGCGCACTGCGCCGGCACCGGCTCCTCCACCGACACCGACGGCTGCCAGACCGACTCGCTGCCGCTGGGCACGAAGGTGACGTTCAACGAGGGCGGCAGCCTGGTGGACGAGGGCACCCAGGTGGGCTCGGGCACCTTGGTGTACTCGTCCTGGCTGACCGAGAAGCAGCTCGGCACCAGCGACCCCAACACCTGCGCCTACAACGACCTCGCTCTGGTCAAGGTCGACGCCGGGGACGTCTCGAAGGTCAACCCGAGCGTGCCGTTCTGGGGTGGGCCGACCGGCATCGACACCGACGGCACCGCGGCCGGCGACCGGGTCTACACCTACGGCAACTCCAGCCTGCGGGCCGGCCTGGAGCCGCTGTCGCCGCACACCGGCGTCAGCCTGGGTGACGACGCGGCCGACGGCGGCTGGTCGCACCCCCTCTACACCGTGACCCCGGGCATCCCCGGTGACTCCGGCTCGGGGTTCCTGAGCGCTGACGGCACGGCGGTCGGCACGCTCTCCACGCTCGGCCTGGCGCCGCTGCCGGCGTCGAACAACATCGGTGACCTGGCCAAGGAGCTCGCCTTCGCGCAGCAGCACTCCGGCATCTCGGGCCTGCAGCTGGTCAACGGCACCGAGCCGTTCTCGCCCGTCCTCTGACGGCGACCTCGACCTCGACCAGCGAGGGAGCGTCCGAGGCCCCTCTCGGGTGAGCCTCAGACAGTGGGCCGTGGCAGCACGGCCACGAACGACTGCCCCGTCCGCACCTGCGGGCGGGGCAGTCGTCCGTCGCCGTGACCTTGTCGTGATCGCACTCGGGCCGACGCCCCGATAGGTTCGGCCCATGGGGGCCTGGCGCGCGTCGACGGTGGCCGTGGCGACGGTCATCGGCTGCGTGCTGCTGGTGACGGTGCTGGTGACCTGGGCGTCGTCCGTCGGCCCGAGCGGCGTGCTCGAGGGCGACGGGCCGACCGTGCACAGCGTCCCGCTCCCGACCCGGCCGTCCGACACCGACTCGAGCTCGAGCACGGCCAGCCCCAGCCCCGGGGATGCCGACGCCCCCCGCGGTGGTGACCCGACCCTGCTCCGGGCCCTGGTGGCGGTCTTCGAGGCTGCGGTCGCGCTGCTCGTGCTGGCCGGCCTGGTCCAGCTGGCGCGAGGCCTGGGGGAGCGGGTGGGCGAGCTGCGTCGCCGGCCGCCGCCCCTGCCCGAGGTGGAGTTCGACGTGATCGAGACGCCGAGCCGGCTGGCCGAGGCGATCACCCGCGACGCGGAGGACCAGCGGGCGGCCCTGCTCGACGGGACGCCCCGCAACGCCATCGTGGCGTGCTGGCACCGCTTCGAGCAGCAGGCAGCCGCGGCGGGTGTGGTGCGGTCGGAGTGGGAGACCTCGGCCGAGTTCACGCTGCGGGTCCTCGACATGGTCGACGCCGGCTCCGCCGACGTCGCGCGCCTCGGCGGTCTCTACCGCGAGGCCCGCTTCTCCGACCACCCGATGGGGGAGGAGACGAGGGCCGCGGCCCTCGCCGCCCTCGACGCCATCCACGCCCGGCTGCCGGCCCGGTCGGGGGCGGGACCGTGAGCGAGGCCGGGCACGCGGCGGGCCACGTCCGCTGGTGGTGGCGGGCGCTGGGCG
This sequence comes from Nocardioides sp. GCM10023255, assembly GCF_042653125.1. NCBI lineage: Bacteria > Bacillati > Actinomycetota > Actinomycetes > Propionibacteriales > Nocardioidaceae > Nocardioides > Nocardioides sp. GCM10023255. The sequence goes on along the minus strand of NZ_JBHSHU010000003.1, from coordinate 537,907 downwards.
CGCTCGCGTTGTACGCCGTCCTCGAGGTCACGCTCACCGTGGTCGACTACGCGCCCGACCCGCTGCGCCTGGCGCTGCTCGTGGGCGTCGGCGTCGCGGCCGCCGGGCTCGCCCGCGACAGCCTGGCCGTCACCGGGCCGGCGACCTGGAGCGCCCAGCCGTCCCACTCCGTGCTGCCGACCGGGTCCGACGCCCGGCTGGCCGGTTACGTCCGGATGGTGGAGGACCACCTCACCGCGCCGACGCCCAGCGGGGTGCTGCGCGACCGGCTGGTGGACCTCTCGGACGGCGAGCTGGCCGACGAGCTCGAGGGACCGCCCCGACGCCTGGGCAAGGCGCAGATCGACGACTACCTGAGGAGGATCGAGGAGCGGTGAGGAACGAGAGGGTGGCCGAGGCGTCCCAGCTGGCCGGTCGCGTGCTGGACGAGGTCGAGCGGGCCGTGGTCGGCAAGAGGGACGCGCTGACCCTGGTGCTGGCCGCGATCCTGGCCAAGGGGCACGTGCTCCTCGAGGACTTCCCGGGGCTCGGGAAGACCCTCGCGGCCCGGTCCTTCGCCCAGGCGCTCGGCCTGGACTTCCGGCGCGCGCAGTTCACCCCGGACCTGCTGCCGGCGGACCTGACCGGGTCCTTCCTCTACGACCAGCGTCGCGGAGAGTTCGAGTTCCGGCGGGGTCCGATCTTCACCGGGCTGCTGCTCGCCGACGAGATCAACCGCACTCCGCCCAAGACCCAGTCGGCGCTGCTCGAGGCGATGCAGGAGCACCAGGTCACGGTCGAGGGCGAGACGTTCCCGCTGCCGGAGCCGTTCTGCGTGCTGGCCACCGCCAACCCCATCGAGTACGAAGGCACCTACCCGCTGCCCGAGGCCCAGCTCGACCGGTTCCTGCTGCGGGTGAGCTTCGGCTACCCGTCCTCGGGCGAGGAGTACGACGTGCTCGCGCGCCGCCTCGAGCGCCAGCGCGAGGAGGTCGTGCTCGACCGGGTCACCGACGCCGCCGGCCTCCTCGAGATCCAGGCCGCCACCGAGACGGTGCAGGTCGACGAGAGCGTCGGCCGCTACTGCGTCGCCCTGGCGGCCGCCACCCGGGTGCACGCCGACGTGCTGACGGGGTCCTCGCCGCGCGGGTCGCTGGCCCTGGTGCTCACCGCGCGCGCCTTCGCGGTGCTGCGGGGCCGTGACTACGTGATCCCCGAGGACGTCAAGGTGGTGGCCCGTGCGGTGCTGGCGCACCGGATCACCGTGCGTCCCGAGCTGTGGATGACCGACGTCAACGGACGCTCGGTCGTCGACGAGGTGCTGCGCAGCGTGCCGACGCCCTCGACCCTCGAGCACGCCGCACGAGGATGACCGCCTGGCGGATCACCCCCGCGCTGACCCGGGCGGTGGCGCTGGGGGCGGTCGGACTGGCCACGGCGGTGCTCTTCGGTGAGCCCACGATCATGGTGCTGACGGCGCCCTTCCTGCTCCTGGCCGCCCTGGGGGTGCTGCACCGGCCGACCTCGAGCCCGGGGATCCGGGGGGCGATGGACCACACCGTGCTGCACGAGGGGCAGGGCACCCGCTCACGGCTGCTCGTCGACGACCTGGCCGGGGTCGAGCAGGTGACCCGGTTCGCCGCACCCGGCCCGTACCTCGCGCTGCACCCCGGCTCCGGGGCCGTGGGCCGGCTGGTGGGAGCGGACGGCGAGCTGCCGGTGCTGGAGGTCAGCCCCCGTCGCTGGGGACGCCGCGACCTGGGGGAGGAGAACGCCGCGCTCACCAGCCCCTGGTGCGGCTACCGGTGGGGTCCGGTCGACGTGGGCGTGCCGCCCCTGCAGGTGCTGCCCGTGCGGGCGGTGTTCGACTCCCGGGCCGAGGCGCCGCAACCCCTGGGCCTGGTGGGTGCGCACCGCTCGCGGCGCCCCGGCGAGGGGTCGGAGTTCGCCGCGATCCGGCCCTTCCACGCGGGGGACCGGCTGCGCCGCATCAACTGGCGGGTCTCCCTGCGGACCGACGCGCTGCACGTGGTCAGCACCCGGGGTGAGGAGGACACCGCCGTGCTCCTGGTGGTCGACGCGTTCGCCGACCACGGTGTCTCGGGCGGCGTCGGGGGCGCGGCCAGCAGCCTGGACGTGACGGTGCGCGCCGCCGCGGCGCTCGCGGAGCACCATGTCCGCCGCGGCGACCGCGTCGCGCTGCGGGTGGTGGGCAGTGGTGGCGAGACGGTGCGCTACGGCGCCGGCGCGCGCCACCTGCGACGGATCCTCGGCCGGCTGGCCGGCCTCAGGGTGGGGGCCCCTCGCGGGCTGCGCGGCGAGCCGATCCAGCTGGGGGTGACCGCCGGGACCGAGGTGATCGTGCTGTCCCCGATGCTCGCCGAGGCGATGGGGACCCTCGCGGCGACGCTGGTGAAGCGGGGCCTGCCGGTCCTGGTCGTGGACCCGCTCCCGGACCGGGTCACGCTGTCCGTCGTCGAGGGCACCGATCCGCAGGTGGCCGAGCTGGCCTGGCGGATGCGCCTGGTCGAGCGGCGGGAGGTGCTCGACCAGCTCGCCTCGCTCGGCTGCCCGGTGGTCGCCTGGCGCGGTCCGGGCACCCTCGACGCGGTGCTGCACCGGCTGGCCCGCCGGGCCCAGCTGCCCCAGGTGCGCGCCCGATGATCCGCGCCTGGCCCCGGAGCCAGTGGCTGCTGCGGGCGGTCGTCGCGACCGGCCCGCTGGTGGCACTGCTCGCGACCGCACCGGCCGGGGCGCCGCCGTACGCCTGGCTCGTGGTGCTGGTCGCGGGGCTGTCCGTCGCGCACGCCCGGTCGCCCGAGTCGCCCTTCGGGACCGGTGCGCTCGGCGCGGTGGTGATCTGGTGGGGGGTGGCCCTCCACGACGGCGTGCCCGGGTGGGCACTGGTGGCGGCGGCGGCGCTGCTGGCGTCCCACGTCGCGGCGCTGCTCGCCTCCTACGGCCCCGAGACGATGGCCGTCGACCCCGCGACGGCGCGCCTCTGGCTCCGCCGGGCGGCGGCCGCCTTCCTCCTTGCGCCGCTGGCGCTGGTCCTGACGGTCGGCGTGGGCCAGCGACCCGGGACACCGGTCGTGTGGGTGGTCGGGATGGCCGTGGCGCTGGCCGTCGGCGTGGTCGCCACGCTCGCCGTGACCAGGGACGCCGGCTGATGGCCCGCATCGACCCCGAGGAGTACGCCGAGCTGGTGCTGTCCTGCGTCGAGCAGGTGCCGCGCGGCCGGGTGACGACGTACGGCGCCGTCGCCGAGGTGGTCGGCGAGCTGCTGGGCGGGGGCGGCCCGCGCCAGGTCGGCTCGGTCATGGCGACCCACGGCGGACCGGTCCCGTGGTGGCGGGTGGTCAGGGCCGACGGCTCCCTGCCACCCAGCCACCAGGGGGAGGCGCGGCAGCGCTACCTCGAGGAGGGCACGCCGCTGCGCCCGACCGGCAACGTCGACATCAGGCAGGCGTTCTGGCGGCCCGCCCTCGGCTGAGCTCGGCCAGCCTCGCCAGCGCCTTCGGGAAGATCTCGGCGGGCGGCGTGACCAGCCCGGCGCCGACCTGGCCCACGCCGGCCTGCCGGCCGGCCATGCCGGTGTTGATCTGCGGCAGGATGCCCGTGCGGCAGACGCGGGTGACGTCGATGCCGCTCGGGACGCCCTGGAACTCGAGCACGGGCACCGACCAGCGGGGGTTCTCACCCAGCGTGATCTCGTGCATCCGGCGGGTGGTGGCCAGTGCGTCGGGCACCGAGCCACCGACCAGCCGGACGATCGCCGGCGCGGTCGCCATCGCGAACCCACCGATGCCGGCGGTCTCGGTGATCGCCGAGTCGCCGATGTCGGGGTTGGCGTCGTCCGGTCCGTAGTCGCCGAGGAAGAGCCCGTCGGCGAGCTGGGCCGGCCCGGTGAACCACTCGTCGCCGGTGCCGGCGACCTGGATGCCGAAGTCGGTGCCGTTGCGCGCCATGGCCACCACCATGGTGGAGCCCTCGGTGCCGCGGGCGGCGTCGAGCGCGAGCTTGCAGGCCGGCATGGCGAGGTTGAGGAAGAAGTGGTCGTTGCCGCCGATGAAGCGCAGCACCTCGGCCACGTCGGCCTGCGCGAAGCCGGCCTCCGCGGCGCTCCCGACCATCGCCGGGGCCAGGTCGCGCAGCAGCATCAGGGTGCCGGCCCGGTTGCGGTTGTGGGCCTCGTCGCCCATCTGCAGCATCTGGGTGAGGATGCCGGTCACGTCGACCGGCCCGGCCCCCGCGACGGTGGTGCGGACCGACTGCTGCAGCAGGGGTCCGAGCACGTCGCGCATCCAGCGCAGCCGGGTGAGCACGTCGGGGCCGTAGGCGCCGTACCGGAGCACCTTGCCGAGCCCCTCGTTGAGCGAGCAGTGGGTGCGCGCGCCGGTCTCGAGGTCCTCGAGCACGAACATCCACATGCTCGGCGTCACCACGCCCGCCATCGGCCCCACCGAGCTGCGGTGGTGGCAGGGCTCGAGCGACACGTTGCCGCCCTTCTCGAACAGCGCGACCGCGTCCTCGGGGTCCTCGACCAGCCCCTCGAGCGCGGCGCCGCCCATCAGGGCGCCACGCAGCGGGCCGGAGGCACGGTCCCAGGTGATCGGGGGACCGGCGTGCAGGAACTGCCCGGGCTCGAGGCCGAGCAGCTCGGACGCGGGGGCGACGTCGACCAGGTGGGCGGTCACGCCGAGCATCCTGGCGAGCGCACGCCGGTTGGCGTCGCGGCGCAGCGGGTCGGCCGCGACGGTGGCCAGGTCGCCGTCGGTGCCCGGCATCGGCGGGCGCCAGTCGACCCGGCTGACGTCGACCGCCTGGGCGGCCACGGCGTCGGCGAACAGGTCCGCCCCGGCGGACACCACGTGGGTGGGGGTGGTCATCGCTGAGGTCATCGCTGGCCCTTTCCGGTCTGGGGGAGGAGCTCGATCGCGCGCCGGGTGGCGGCGGCGTTGGACAGGTGGACCTCGGCGCCCGCGTCCACGAGCGCGCGGACCTGGCGGTCGAGGCCCTGGGGGTCGGCGCCGGTGCCGACCACCGCGACGACCACCGGCTGGGCCACCGCGGCGATCGCCGGGGCCAGCAGGGCGGCGGGGTCGGGCTCGGAGCCGTGGCCCAGCACGACGTCCATGAGGACCACGGCGGTGCGCTCGTCGGCGGCGACGCGGGCGAGGTGGTCCAGGCGCAGCGTCGGGTCGATCATCGGGTGCGCGCGCCCGGCGGTGAGGGCGTCGTCGCCGAAGTCGACCATGGTGTGGCCCGCGCCGTCGGCAGGGGCGACCAGGTCGGGGCCGAGCGCGAGGTCGGGGGAGAGCGGGATGTTGCTGTGCACCGGGCCGAGGTCGCCGGCGGCGATCAGCATGGCCTCGTCGCAGAGCGTGCCGCCCACGAACAGGCCCGCCAGGGCGGTGCCGCTCGTGGCGGGGGCCGCCCGTCCGTGCACCGGCCAGGACGGTACGTCGTGGCCCAGCCGCCGCAGCACCTGCTCGGCGGCCGCGGTGATGTCGGGCTGCCCGGCGCCGAGGAGCGCGAGCTCCACGGGCGTGCCCAGGGTGTCGGCGTACTGGCGGACCTCGAGGGCGACATCCTCGGCCGGGGGCTTGGACACCACCACGACGAGCTCGACGGCCGGGTCGGCGTCGAGCCGGCGCATCGCCTCCCGGGTCGAGAGGCCCCGCACGTCGGCGGACAGGTCGCGGCCGCCGACGCCGAGCGCGGAGGTGACCCCGACGCCCGCGTGGTCGAGCAGCGCGAGCAGCTGCTGGCAGCCGGTGCCGGACGCGGCGACGATGCCGACCGGTCCGGGCGCCACGGTGTTGGCGAAGCCCAGGCCCAGGCCTCCGACCACGGCCGTGCCGCAGTCGGGACCCATCACGAGCAGGCCGCGCTCGGTGGCGGTGCGCTTGAGCGCGAGCTCCTGGTCCAGCGGCACGTTGTCGCTGAAGATCATCACGTCGCGGTCCGCGTCGAGCGCGTCCATCGCCTCGACGAACGCGTTGGCACCCGGCACGGACACCAGCGTCACCGCGTCGGGGGAGCGGGTCAGCGCGGCCGCCGTCGTGCGGGGCGGGGCCACCTCGCTGGGTCCGCTGTCGCGGCGGCTGGCCTCGCGCAGGGCGAGGTCGACCCCGGCGAGCGCCCGCTCGAGGGCCTCCGGGTCGTCGAGGCGGAGCGCCACGACCATGTCGTTGGGCCCGGCGCCGGCGGGCACCTCGAAGCCCATCTGGGTGAGGACGTCGACGTTGAGCGGGGTGGCCATCGCCACCTGGGCGGCGGCGACGCCGTCGACGCCCTGCACGGTGCGGCTCACCTGCAGCAGCGTCACCGAGTCGGCGTAGGCGCCGGCTCGCAGCTCGACGTGGGTCAGGTCGGTCATGCAGCGACTCCGTTCGTGTGGTGGAGCTCGGCCAGGGCCAGGAGGGCGCCGTACAGGAGTCCGGCGCCGGAGGTGTGCCCGACCGCGGCGAGGGCCGCGGCCCGGTGGGCAACGTCGGGGGTGCCGAGGGCGGCGACGTACGCCGCGAACTCGGGGAGCACCTCGCCGTGCAGCGCGCAGTCGAGCAGCGTCGCGGACAGCAGCGTGGTGCGAGGGAGCAGCGAGCGGACGGCGGCGTCCACGACGAGGGTGGCGCGTCCGGCGGCGCGGTGCAGGGCCAGCCAGCCGCACAGCACGTCGTCACCGAGCGGGGTCAGCCCGTCGCCGCGGCCCACGAGCCGGGCGACGTCGGCGGGGTCGAGGGCCCGGGCCGGGCTGCGCACCAGACCGACCGACTCGACGAACTCGAGCACCGCGGCCGGCGGTGCCGCAGGAGCGGTGGTCGAGGTCGCCTCGCCGTTCCCGGCCGAGCGCCGCTGGACGTCCGCGGGCTCGAAGCGGGGCACCTGCGTGCCCACGACCCGACCCACGGTCACCGGCGTGGCGTCGAGGTGGAGGACCCCGCCCTCGACGTGCGCCGAGCTGCCCTCGAGCGCGGCGAGGTCCTCGGTCCCCAGCCGCAGCGCGCACGGGACCTGGGTGGCGGCGCTCCCGACGACCCCCAGACACCAGCCGTCGAGGTCGAGGTAGACCGCGTGCCGCCCCCGGTGGAGCACGGCGCGCGGACCGTCCGGCGCCTGGCGCAGCCGCTCCAGCACACGGGGTGGGGCGCTGGCCGCGACGGAGCCTGAGGTCACGTCGAACGACGCTAGTCGTCGCGGTTACCGTTTGCCGATGTGAGGTTGTGCCAACGATCCGGCAAGGGGAGTGCAAACGTTGATAACCACCGGTGAGCAGTCAGGGGGGATCGGGTCGGGGCGGGACCGCGCGGCGGCGGCCCTGGCGCGGGTGGACGCGCTGCACACGGGGTTGACCCAGATCGTGCTGGAGGGCGGCAACCTCGACGGGATCGCGGCCGAGGTCGCCCGGGTCCTCGGCGTGGGCGTGCTGTTCAGCTCCAGCGACGGTCGCGAGCGGTCCGCGGCGCTCGAGCCCGCGGACCGGGAGGCCCTGCAGCGGCACGGCCTGCTCGACCCCACCGGCCGGGTCCGGATCGAGCGGATCGGTGAGACGGCGCCGGTCGGCGAGGGCGAGGTCCGGGGCCTGCGGGTGGCGGCGGGCGGCGTCGACCTCGCCCGCCTGGTCTGCCTGCGCACCGAGGGAAAGATCTCCTCCGACGACGTGCACGCGCTCGAGCGGGCCGCGGCGGTGGCGGCGCTGCTGATCACCCGCGAGGAGGCGGTCACCGCCGTCGAGAACAAGTACCAGGGCGACTTCCTGCGCGACCTGCTGCTCCGGCGCACCTCCGACACCGAGGCCGTCGCCGAGCACGCCGACACCTTCGGCTGGGACCTGCGCCGCCCGGTGGTCGTGGTGGCCGCCGAGATCGACCCGGTCGCACCCGAGGAGCCGCCGCCGTCGCGCGAGCAGCGGCGCCAGTGGCAGGAGCGCTTCTCGGCGGCCTGGCGCCAGGTCAGCCGGACCATCGACCCGGGGATCCCGAGCGTGGACTTCTCCTCGGAGGTGGTCACGCTGCTCCCGCTCGCGGAGGGCGACGTCGAGCCGGTGGCCGGCCACGGCGTCGTACGCCGCGCGGTCACCGCGGTCTCCGGGGACAAGGGCGGCGGCCGCCGGCCGTTCTCGGTGGGGGTCAGCCGGGTGGCGCACACCCTCGACGAGCTGCCCGAGGCCTACGCCCAGGCCCGCCGGGCCGTCGAGGTCGGCCGGAGGGTCTCCGGGGGCGGGTCGACGACGTTCTTCGACCAGCTCGGCCTGCACCGGCTGATCGCGCTGGTGCCCGACACCGCCGAGCTGCGCTCGTTCGTCCGCGACGTGCTCGGTCCGCTGTCCGAGGCGACGACCGAGGCCGCGGACCTGAGGGAGACGCTGCAGGTGCTGCTGGACACCAACTTCAACGTGGCCGAGGCGGCCCGCCTGCAGTTCTTCCACTACAACACGATGCGCTACCGGGTCTCGAAGCTCGAGCGGCTGCTGGGCCCGCTGTCCACCGACCCGCACCTGCGGCTCGACGTCGCCGTGGCCCTGCGGGTCCTGGAGATCACGGGGTGATCACGGGCGTGTGACCGGAGCGCGGAGAGCCCGGCGCGCCCACAACAGGTGCCAGCCGGATCGGTGTTCCTTCGGCATTTGTCGCCGTCGTAGGTGTGTCATGGAGATCACTAGTTTGTGGTTACTCGGGGCCGGTCACACCAGCGAAAGGGCCTTGCCAGATGTCGATGTTCAAGTGGGATGTAGTCAATCCCGGACCAGGTGAGGCCGTAGCGCCGAACCAACGCCTCAGTTGGGGCAAGACGGTGGGCCTGGGGGCCCAGCACGTCGTCGCGATGTTCGGTGCGACGTTCGTGTTCCCCATCGTGATGGGTCTCAACGCCAACCTGGCGATCATGATGAGCGGTGTCGCGACGATCTGCTTCCTGCTGATCGTCGGCGGCAAGGTGCCCAGCTACCTCGGTACCTCCGCGTCGTTCGTGGGTGGTGCCACCGCGATCTACACCTACAACGGTGACGGCGGCCCCGGTGGCCCGGTCGACGTGACGGGCGCGATCCTGGTGGCCGGCCTGGTGCTGGCCCTGATCGGCGTCGTGATCCACGTCTTCGGCTCGAACGTCGTCAACGCGGTGCTGCCGCCGGTCGTCACCGGCGCGGTGGTCATGCTGATCGGATTCAACCTGGCGCCGGTGGCGACCCAGACCTACATGCCCGCCGACCCGTGGGTCGCGATGATCACCATGACCGCGGTCATCCTGATGGCGGTCGGCTTCAAGGGCTTCCTGGGCCGGATCGCGATCTTCCTGGGCCTGATCTTCGGCTACATCGTGTCGTGGCTGTTCGACCAGATCTTCGGCAAGACCTCGCTGCCGACGCCCGCCAGCGCCGACCCCGGCCCGCACTGGCGCGTGGACTGGACCGCGGTCAAGGACGCCGACTGGTTCGGCTTCCCCACGCACACCGTCGACGGTCTCGTCGGCAACCAGACGCAGGCCGGCAACCTGGCCGAGGTCGGCTGGCACCTGCCGAGCTTCTCGATCACCTTCACCCTGCTGGTCCTGCCGGCGGTCATCGCGCTGGTCGCCGAGAACGTCGGCCACGTCAAGGCCGTCGCCGAGATGACCAAGACCGACCTCGACCCGTACATGGGCCGCGCGGTCGCCGCCGACGGCGTCGGCACGATGATCGCCTCCTCGGTCGGTGGCTCGCCCACCACGACGTACGCCGAGAACATCGGCGTCATGGCCGCGACCCGGGTCTACTCGACCGCGGCGTACTTCGTGGCCGCGATCGTCGCGGTGCTGCTCGGCCTGGTGCCGAAGTTCGGCGCGATCGTCAACCAGACGCCCCCGGCCGTGCTCGGGGGCATCACGCTCGTGCTCTACGGCATGATCGGCCTGCTCGGTGCGAAGATCTGGAAGGAGAACGGCGTCGACTTCTCCAAGCCGGTCAACCTGGTCCCGCTGGCGGCGGGCATCATCCTGGCCATCGGCAACGCCGAGCTGAAGTTCAGCGACAACTTCGTGCTCAGCGGCATCGCCCTCGGCACCCTCGTGGTCGTGCTCGGCTACCACCTCGCCCGGGTCGTCGCCCCCAAGGACCTCGACGGCACCATGCTGGCCGTGGGCATGAAGGGCGCCCACGCCGAGGACCACGCCGCGCCCCACCACCACCCGCACCACGAGCTCAAGGACTGAGAAGCAGTGAAGCCAGCACCGTTCGACTACCGCCGACCGCAGACGCTCGCCGAGGCGCTGCAGACGCTGGCCGGCGAACCGAACGCCAAGGTGCTGGCCGGAGGCCAGAGCCTGGTCCCGTTGCTGTCGATGCGGCTGGCGGCTCCGTCGCTGCTCGTCGACATCAACGGGCTCCCGGGCCTGGCCGACGTCCGGGTGTCGGACGAGGGCGTGCACGTGGGCGCCCTCGCCCGGCACGCCGACGTGCTGGCCTCCGTCGAGGCCCGCCGGGTCCAGCCGCTGCTGGCGATGGCGCTCGAGCACGTCGCCCACGCGACCATCCGCAACCGCGGGACCACGGTCGGCTCGATCGTGCACGCCGACGCCGCGGCCGAGATGCCGGTGGTCCTGAGCCTGCTCGGCGGCTCGGTCGACGTCGAGTCGACCGCCGGCCGCCGCACCATCGCGGCCACGGACCTCTATCTCGGACCGCTCGAGTCGGCCCTGCACCACGACGAGATCGCGGTGTCCGCCTTCTTCCCGGCGCCGCCGGCCGGCGCCGGCGTCGCCTTCGAGGAGATCGCCCGCCGGCACGGCGACTACGCCCTCGCCGGTGTGGCCGCCCTCGTCGACGGCGACTCGGTGCGCTGCGGCTTCGTGTCCGTCGCCGACGTCCCCACCGTGGTGGACCTCAGCGGCGTGCCGCTCGACCAGGTGGCCGAGGCCGCGCTGGCGCACCTCGAGCCCGCCGACGACATCCACGCGACCGCGGCGTACCGCGCCCAGCTGGTCCGCGTGCTGACCGAACGGGTCGTCCGCGCGGCCCACGACGACGCGAAGGAACGCCGATGACCGAACAGTTGCACGACGTCCGCCTGACCGTGAACGGGGTGGCCCACGACGTGGAGGTGCCGGCCCGGCGGCTGCTCTCCGACGCGCTGCGCCACGACCTCGGCCTGACCGGCACCCACGTCGGCTGCGAGCACGGCGTCTGCGGGGCCTGCACGGTCCTCGTCGACGGTCGGCCGATGCGCTCCTGCCTGATGTTCGCCGTCTCCGCCGTGGACGCCGAGATCACCACCGTGGAGGGGCTCACCGAGGAGGACGGCTCGCTCGGGCCGGTCCAGCAGGCGTTCGCCGAGTGCCACGGCCTGCAGTGCGGCTTCTGCACGCCCGGCTTCCTGACGACCATCACCGCCGGGCTGAAGGAGAATCCCACGCCCACGCGCGAGCAGTGCCGCGACATGATCGCCGGCAACCTGTGCCGCTGCACCGGCTACCAGAACATCGTCAAGGCGGTCGAGCGCGCCGCCGAGCTGACCGCGTCCACCCCGGGGGAGCCCGCATGACCACGAAGCTGATGGGCACGCCCGTCCAGCGGGTCGAGGACCAGCGGTTCCTGCGCGGCCTGGGCCGGTACGTCGACGACGTGGCCGTCTCCCCGGACACCCTGCACGCCGCCGTGCTGCGCAGCCCGCACGCACACGCCCGGATCACCGACATCGACGTCGACGAGGTCCTCGACCTCGACGGCGTGCACGCGGTCTGGACCTACGACGACCTCACCGGCCCGATGGCCGAGCCGCTGCCGCTGCTGATCCCGCACCCGGCGCTCACCCACGGCCGCACGCAGTACGCGCTGGCGAAGGACGAGGTGAACTACGTCGGCGAGGCCATCGCCTTCGTGGTCGCCGACGACCGTTACGTCGCCGAGGACGCGGTGTCGCGGATCAAGGTCTCCTACGAGTTCCTGCCCGCCGTCGTCGGCATCGACAAGGCCCGCGCGGCCACGCACCTGGTGCACGAGGACGTGCCCGGCAACGTCGGCGCCCGCCTCGAGCAGAACGTCGGCGACGCGCCGGCCGCGATCGCGAAGGCCCCGCACCGCCTCGAGCTCGACCTCACCATCGAGCGCAGCGCCTGCATGCCGATGGAGGGCCGCGGCACCGTCGCGCGCTGGGACGCCGACATCAACCGGATGCAGGTGTGGACGTCCACCCAGACCTCGACCGGTGTGCGCGCCGCGGTGGCGGTCAAGCTCGAGCTCGACCTGGGCCAGGTCGACGTGATCACCCCCGACGTGGGCGGTGGCTTCGGGGTGAAGATCAACCACCCGTGGCCCGAGGAGCTGCTGGTGCCGATGGCGGCCCGCGCCCTGGGGCGGACGGTGAAGTTCACCGAGGACCGTCGGGAGCACTTCATCTCCTCCGCGCACGAGCGCGGCCAGGTCCACCACGTCTCGGTCGGGTTCGACGACGAGGGCCGCCTGCTCGGGCTGGACGTCGAGTTCTGGCACGACCACGGCGCGTACTCGCCCTACGGCCTGATCGTCCCGATCATCACCTCGACCCAGCTGCTCGGCCCCTACAAGCCGCAGAGCTACCGGGTCGTCTTCGAGTCGCTCTACACCAACACCGTGATGGTCACGCCCTACCGCGGCGCCGGGCGACCGCAGGGCTGCTACGTCATGGAGCGGACCATGGACGCGATCGCTGCGTACCTCGGCAAGGACCGCACCGAGGTGCGCGCCGCGAACTTCATCCAGCCCGACGAGTTCCCCTACGACCAGGGGCTGGTGTTCCAGGACGGCCGCGAGCTGGAGTACGACTCCGGCGACTACCCGGCGTCGCTGGAGAAGCTCAAGGAGCTGATCGGGTGGGACGACTTCCCGACGTTCCAGAAGTCGATGGCCGCGACCGGCCGCAAGGTCGGCATCGGGCTGGCCTGCTACGTCGAGGGCACCGGCGTCGGCCCCTACGAAGGCGCCCACGTCCACATCGAGACCTCCGGCAAGGTCAAGGTCGCGACCGGCCTGACCACCCAGGGCCAGGGGCACGCGACGGTCTTCGCCCAGCTCGTCGCCGACGAGCTCGGGGTCAGGTTCGAGGACGTCGAGGTGGTCACCGGCGACACCCGGCGGATGCCGTACGCCGTCGGCACCTTCGCCTCCCGCGCCGCGGTGATGAGCGGCTCGGCGATCCACCTCGCGGCCAAGCGGGCCAAGGAGAAGGTCCTCAAGATCGCCGCCGACGCCCTCGAGGCCGACGAGTCCGACCTGCAGATCGTCGACGGGGTGGTCTCGGTCAAGGGCTCGCCCGGCACCGCGATCGACCTCGGCACCGTGTCGGTGCTGTCGAACCCGCTGCGCTACGCGTTCGACGAGGCGTCGAAGGCCGCCACCCAGTTCTCGGTCGGCGACCCCGGCAAGCCGCCGGTCGCCGAGGACGAGGAGCCCGGGCTGGAGGGCAAGGACTTCTACTCGCCCGAGCGCGCGACGTTCGCCTCCGGCATGCACGCCGCGATCGTCGAGACCGACCCGCTGACCGCCGAGATCCGGATCCTCAAGTACGCCGTCGTGCACGACTGCGGCCACCTGATCAACCCGATGATCGTCGAGGGCCAGATCCACGGCGGCGTCGCGCAGGGCATCGGCGGCGCGCTCTACGAGCGGATGGCCTACGACGAGTCCGGACAGCTGCTCAACGCCTCGTTCATGGACTTCCTGATGCCCTACGTCACCGAGGTGCCCGACTCGATCGAGATCGACCACCTCGAGACGCCGTCCCCCCTCAACCCGCTCGGCATCAAGGGCGCGGGCGAGGCCGGGGTCATCCCCACCTCGGCCGTCCTCGCCGCCGCGATCGAGGACGCCGAGGGCTTCCCGATCACCGCCATGCCCATCTCGCCGTCCGAGCTCTTCGAGCTCCGCCAGACCCACCGCTGACCCCCCGCGGGTCGACCTCGTCGACCCGGACAGTGCAGGAGACCCCATGAAGTTCACCGGAGACGCCACCCTCAACGCCCCTGTCGACCAGGTCTGGGCGGCGCTGCTCGACCCGTCGGTGCTGGTGCGCACCATCCCCGGCTGCGAGCGCCTCGAGGCGACCGGCGAGAACGCCTACGCGATGACCGTGACCGCCGGGGTCGCGGCGATCAAGGGCACCTACGCCGGCTCCTGCGAGCTGTCCGACCTCGAGCCGCACTCGTCGCTGGTGATGAAGCTCCAGGGCGCGGGCGCGCCGGGCACCATCGGCGCCGACGTCAACGTCGGCTTCAAGGACGGCGGGGACGGCACCACCACCATCACCTACGACGCCGACGCGGTCGTCGGCGGCATGGTCGGCGGGGTCGGCCAGCGGATGTTGACCAGCGTCTCGCGCCGGATGGCCGGGGAGTTCTTCGGCAACGTCGACGCCGTGCTCTCCGGTGCCGCCCCGGCTCCTGCGCCCGTCGGCGTCGCCGAGGCGGCCGCCGCGGTCGGCGCCCCGGTCGAGGCCCAGCCGGGAGTCTTCGTGGCGCCCCCGAAGCCGAGCGCCCTCGGCGGCCAGGACGACTTCCTCAAGGGCATCCTGGTCGGCGCCGGCCTCGTTCTCGCCGGCGTCGTGGTCGGCGGGATCTTCGGGCGGCGGCGGTGAGGGGGGTGGCTGCAGGAATCACCGGTGGACCGGTGATTCCTGACGTTCTCAGCCGTTGCAACACCCCGGAACATCAGGAACTGGCTGAGAAGTCGGGCCCATGGGCGACCTGACCGTCGAGTCCACGGCGCGCGAGCAGGCGGCCGCCGTACGCTCCGGCGCGATCTCGGCGCGCGAGCTCCTCGACCTCCACCTCGAGCGCATCGCCGAGCGCAACCCGGAGCTGAACGCGATCGTGTCCCTCGACGAGGGGCGGGCGCGGGAGGGTGCCGCCGCGGCCGACGAGACGCTGGCCTCCGGCGCCGCGACCGGTCCGCTGCACGGACTGCCGTTCGCGTTCAAGGACACCCACGCGGTGGCGGGCTGGCGCACGACCTACGGCTCACCGCTGTACGCCGACCACGTGCCGGAGACCGACGAGCTGATCGTCGAGCGGGTCCGCCGGGCCGGCGTGGTGACGATCGGCAAGACCAACGTGCCCGAGTTCGCCGCGGGCTCGCACACCTTCAACACCGTCTTCGGCACCACGCTGAACCCGGTCGACCCGTCCCGGTCCGCGGGCGGGTCGAGCGGGGGAGCGGCGTGTGCGCTGGCGGCCGGCATGGTGCCGCTGGCCGACGGCTCGGACATGGGCGGCTCGCTGCGCAACCCGGCCTCGTTCTGCGGCGTGGTGGGGCTGCGTCCGTCCCTGGGCCGCGTCCCGGAGTGGCCGAGCTGGAACCAGTGGGAGACCACGTCGGTGGGCGGCCCGATGGCGAGGAACGTGGGGGACCTGGCGCTGCTGCTCTCGGTGATGGCCGGTCCGGACCCGCGGGTGCCGCAGGCGCTGGGTGACCCGGGCTCGATGTTCGCCGGGCTCGGACCGGGATCGCTCTCGGGGCTGCGCGTGGCCCTGTCGGTCGACCTCGGTGGTGCCTTCGAGGTCGACGAGGAGGTGGCAGGGGTCGTCTCCGGCTCGGCCTCGGTCTTCGCCGGCGCCGGTGCCTCCGTGGCCGACGCCCACCCCGACCTGTCCCTCGCCGACGACACGTTCCGCACGCTGCGCGCCTGGCACTTCCAGGCGAAGTTCGGCCGGATGCTGGCCGACCACCCGGAGGCGTTCAAGCAGTCATTGGCCGACAACATCCGGGCCGGGGAGTCGCTGACGGGGGCCGACGTGGCCCGCGCCTACGCCCAGCGCACCACCCTGTCGGAGACGATGCGCGAGTTCTTCGCGTCGTACGACGTGCTGGTGCTGCCGGTCTCGCAGGTCCCGCCGTTCCCGGCCGACCAGGAGTTCCCCTCGGCCGTCAACGGCCGGCCGATGGAGACCTACCTGGACTGGATGCGCTCGGCGTACTTCATCACCGTCACCGGGTGCCCGGCGATCTCCGTGCCCGCGGGCCGCACCCGCGACGGGCTGCCGGTCGGCATCCAGGTCGTGGCTCCCCACGGCGCCGAGTGGCGGCTGCTGGAGGTGGCGGCGGCGTTCGAGGCCGCGGTCGCCTGAGACCGGTCTACGGTCGGAGCATGACCCTCGAGCTCGTTCGCACCCCTGCCCTGTCCGACCGCGCGCCGTACGCCTACGCCGCGCGCGTCTCCGGCGGTGCCCTGGTCTTCACCGCCGGGGCCTGCCCGCTGGACGACGAGGGGCGGATCGGGCCGGTGGGGGACTACGTCGGCCAGGCGCGACGGGTGATGGACAACCTGACCACCGCCCTCGCGGCTGCCGACGCTCGTCTCGAGGACGTGGCCAAGTCCACGGTCTACGTCGCCACCACCCGGCGCGAGGACCTGGTCGCCGTGTGGGAGGTCGTCCGGGCGGCGTTCGGCGACCACGCGGCGCCGAGCACCCTGCTGGCCGTCCCGCTGCTGGGCTACGAGGACCAGCTGGTCGAGGTGGAGGCGGTCGCGGTCAGCTGACCCGCCTCACTCGAGGTAGCCCTCGACGGTCCCCTCGGGGCGCACCTCGGCGCCGTCGGGGTTGCGGCCGTACTCCCGCCGGGCTCGGCGCTGCCGGAGCAGGTCCCAGCACTGGTCCAGCTCGACCTCGAGCCGCTTGAGCCGCGCGTGCTCCTCGGTCGGCGTGATGTCGCCGTCGGCCAGCGACTGACGCAACCGGTGCTCCTCGTCGATCAGTGCGTGGATGCGGTGCAGGATGACGTCGTCCTCGGCCATGGTCCGAGTGTCGCACCGCACGGTTTGCCCAGGAAGCCACGAAGCGACCGGGGACGTGGAATGCTGCGGCGGTGCCCGGCCCCTTCGACGACGCAGGAACCCTGCGCGACGCCTACGCGAACGTCGACTGGGCCGCCACGTCCCTGGGTCCGGTCGAGGACTGGAGCCCGGCCCTGCGCAACTCCGTCGACGTCGCGCTGAACACCCGGTTCCCGGTCACCCTGCTCTGGGGCCCGGAGTTCGTCCTCGTCTACAACGAGGCCTACGTCGAGATGATCGCGGACAAGCACCCGGCAGCGCTCGGCCGCCCCGCGCAGGAGATCTTCCCCGAGGCGTGGGACGTGATCGGTCCGCTCATGCAGGGGGTGCGCGACGGCGGCGGTGCCACCTGGCACGAGAACACCTACCTGCCGCTGAGCCGCAACGGCTACCTCGAGGACTGCTACTTCACCTACTCCTACTCCCCGGTGACGGGGGAGGACGGCACGGTCGAGGGCATCATCGACATCGCGACCGAGACGACGGCGCAGATGGTGATCGGTCGCCGGCTGCAGCTCCTGACCCGGCTCGGCGACGAGCTCGCCTCGGTGGAGCGGGTCGAGGACGTGCCCGGTCGGGCGCTGTCGGTGCTCCGGCAGAACGTCGCGGACTGGTCGGCGGTGGACGTCCGGGTGGCCGGCGTGCCGGATCCGGACAGGGGCGCCGGGCTGCCCGACGAGCCGGTCGCGCCGCTCGAGGGCGACCTCTCCCTCGAGTCGACCGACGACGGCCTCGTGGCCTGGCTGCCGCTCGCCGACGAGGACTCCGGGCTCGACGCACTCCTGGTCGTGCAGCTCAGCCCCCGGCTGCCGCGCGACGGCGACTACCTCGACTTCCTGCGCCTGGTGGCCGCAGCGCTCACCCAGGCCCTGGAGCGGGTCCTGATCCGGGAGGCCGAGCGCACCTGGTCCGAGGCGCTGCAGCGCAGCCTGCTCGCCCGCCCCGCCAGCATCGGCGGGCTCGACCTGGCGGTGCGGTACCAGCCCGCCGCGGAGGTCGCCCAGGTGGGCGGGGACTGGTACGACGCGTTCCGGCTGCCCGACGGCAGGCTCGCGCTCGTGGTCGGCGACGTGGCCGGGCACGACGAGCACGCGGCGGCCTCCATGGGGCAGATCCGCAACCTGGTCCGCGGCGTCGCCTACTCGCGCCCCGAGTCGCCGGCCTCGGTCCTCTCGGGGCTCGACCACGCGATGCACGGGCTCGACGTCAACGTGGTCGCCACCGCGGTCCTCGCCCAGCTCGAACCCGGCGGCGGCCCCGGCGGGAGCCGGCTCTCGCTGCGCTGGAGCAACGCCGGGCACCCGCCGCCGGTGCTGCTGTCCGCCGACGGGACCGCGCGCCTCCTCGAGACCGACCCGGACCTGCTGCTCGGGCTCAACGTCGACGCCGCGCGGACCGACCACACCCTGGACCTCGAGCCGGGATCGAGCCTGGTGATCTACACCGACGGCCTCGTCGAGCGCCGCGGCGCCGCCATCGACGCCGGCCTGGCGTGGCTGGTGAGCGCGGTCGAGGGACAGCACGGGCTGACCGCCGACGAGCTGTGCGACCGGCTGCTCGGCCAGCTCTCGGGCCGCTCCGAGGACGACGTCGCCCTGCTCGTCATGCGCGCCTCGGGCTGATCCGGCGCCCTCCCGGCACGGGCTCCTCGCCGGCCATCCCCTGATCGAGGGGGGTGCCCCGGGTCGGTCGGCGACCCGCGCCGGGACGTTGGTCCCTGTCAGCCGTCGGGGGCGGCGGCACACCATGGAGGTGCGCCACTTCCTTCGGGAGAGCGCGATGGTTCGGGAGGCGAGGGCTCACTCGACGGGTGAGACGTCGCGAGGATCGGGTGACGGGATCAGCGGAGCCGCAGCCGAAGAACCACCGACCGGGAGCGTCACCTGACCGGTCACCAGAGGGGCCCTTGCGACTCATACTCTCAAGGGCCCCTCGCACTGCCCGGGTGCGGGCGTCCGGGGTGCCGACGCGCCGCAGGAGGTGGACGTCGTACGGCGTGCACCGCTGGGTGGGCGAGAATGGCCGCATGATCTACGGCGTGCTGCACCGGGTGGTCCCGCCGGTGGCGAGGGCGGTCTGGCGACCGACCGTCATCGGGCTGGAGAACGTGCCGCCGACCGGCGGGGTGATCCTGGCGAGCAACCACCTCAGCTTCGCCGACTCGGTCGTGATCCCCTGCGTGGTACCGCGCAAGGTGGTCTTCCTGGCCAAGTCCGACTACTTCACAGGCCGCGGGGTCAAGGGCACGCTCTCGCGGCTGTGGTTCGAGGGGCTCGGCATGCTGCCGGTCGACCGGGACGACAGCAAGGCCGCCATCGCCAGCCTCGACACGGCCCTGGAGGTGCTGGGCAGGGGAGAGGCGTTCGGCATCTACCCCGAGGGCACCCGCTCCCGCGACGGCCGGCTCTACCGCGGTCGCACCGGTGTCGCGCACCTCGCGCTCACCGCCGGCGTCCCCGTCGTACCCGTCGGGCTGACCGGCACCGAGAGGCTCCAGCCGGTCGGCTCCAACAGGCCGAGGGTCGTCCCGATCACCGTGCAGTTCGGGGAGCCGATCGACGTCGTCGGCAGGTACGACGGCGTGCCGCTCGGCCGTGCCCGCCGCGAGGTCACCGACGAGATCATGACCGCCATCCAGAAGCTGTCCGGCCAGGAAGAGGCCGGCATCTACAACGAGCGACCCGCCGACACCTGATCCGTGTCGGGGCGGTGCCGGATATCTGTTGATCGGGCGCGGGCCGCGCGGGGAGCATGGCGCGCATGTCGTTGCCCTCCCCGAGCCTGTCCACTCCCACGCTGCACACCACTCGGCTCCGCCTGCGTCCCTTCGACGACACCGACGCGGACGACCTCTTCGCCCTGCACAGCAGCGCCCACGTGCTGCGCTACTGGGACTCGCCGCCGTGGAGCGAGCGCGCCCGCGCGCAGCGGTTCGTCGCGGCGTGCCGGCAGATGGCGGACGAGGGCGTGGGGGCGCGGCTGGCCGTGGATCGCGTCTCCGACGGCGCGTTCATCGGCTGGTGCAGCCTGACCGGGTGGAACCCGGTCCACCGCAGCGCGTCGCTGGGCTACTGCTACGGCGATGCGGCGTGGGGCCACGGCTACGCGACGGAGGCTGCGCGCGTCCTGCTGGGGTGGGCGTTCGACACGCTGGACCTCAACCGCGTCCAGGCCGAGACCGACACGCGGAACGTCGCCTCCGCCCGCGTGCTGGAGAAGCTCGGGTTCGTGCGTGAGGGGACGTTGCGGGAGGACTGCGTCGTGGACGGCGAGGTCTCGGACTCGTGGGTCTTCGGGCTGGTCCGGCGGGAGTGGCAGCCCTCGCCCGTGCCGCACCAGACCCGCTGAGCCACCGCTCCGTCGCGTCGCCTCGACCGCGTGCGAGGACGATGGCAGAGATTGCCGTCGGATGGGCGTTCCGTCGGCAGATTCTGCCGTGGTCCGTAAGACCGTGGGAGCGATTGAATCGAGCCATGGCACCTCCCACCCCGCGACGGATCCGGATCGGCATCGACACCGGCGGCACGTTCACCGACGTGGTCGCCTTCGACGAGGACTCCGGCGAGCTCGTCACGACCAAGACCCCCTCCACCCCGAGCAACCCCGCCGACGGCTTCATGGCCGGCATCGACAAGGTGCTCGGCCTGATGGGGCTGCCGACCGGCCACGGTGACGCGATCAGCGCCGTCAGCCACGGCACCACGGTCGCCACCAACCAGCTGCTCGAGGGCAAGGTCGACCGGCTCGGCTTCGTGACCACCGAGGGCTACGAGGCGATGCTCGAGATCGCCCGCCAGTCGGTGCCCGACGGCTACGGCAACTCCTACTTCTGGGTGAAGCCCGAGCGGATCGTGCCCCGCCACCTCGTCAAGGGCGTGGGCGGCCGGCTCGACTTCACCGGCGCGGAGGTCCGCCCCTTCGACGAGGAGGGCGCCCGGGCGGTGGCCCGCTGGTTCCGCGACCAGGGCATCAACACCCTCGGCGTCTGCTTCCTGCACGCCTACGCCAACCCCGAGCACGAGGAGCGGATGCGCGCCGTGCTCGCCGAGGAGCACCCCGACGCCGTCGTCTCGCTCTCCAGCGAGGTGCTGCGCGAGTACCGCGAGTACGAGCGGGCGATGACCACGCTGGTCGACGCCGCCGTGAAGCCGCGGCTCTCGGCGTACGTCAACAACATCAAGGCCCGCCTCGCCGACTACGCCGGCGAGCGGAAGGTGCCCTTCTACGTCATGAAGTCCAACGGCGGCGTCCTCTCCGCCGACGAGGTCGTGCACCAGCCGATCACCACCGTCCTCTCCGGCCCCGCCGCCGGTGCCCTGGGCGCCGCGCTGATCGCCAAGGTCGCGGGCTACGACAAGGTGCTGACCAGCGACGGCGGTGGCACGTCCACCGACGTCTCGGTCGTCATCGACGGCGACCCGACGCTGACCACCGAGGGCTCGGTCGGGGCGTTCCCGTCCAAGATCCCGATGATCGACGTCGTGACCGTCGGTGCCGGGGGCGGTTCGATCGCCTGGCTCTCGCCCGAGGGCACCCTCAAGGTCGGCCCGCAGTCGGCCGGCGCCGACCCCGGCCCGCTCTGCTACGGCAAGGGCGGCACCGAGGTCACCATCACCGACGCCCACGTCTTCCTCGGCCGCATCCCTCCGCACCTGCTCGGCGGCGAGATCCCGCTCGACGTGCAGGCGGCCCGCGACGGCATCGAGCAGCTCGCCTCGAAGCTCGGGCTGACCCCCGAGGCCTGCGCCACCGGCATCCTCGAGATCTCCGCCTGGAACCAGGCCAACGCGCTGCGCCAGGTGACGGTCAAGCGCGGTCTCGACGTGCGCGACTTCGCGCTGACCACCTTCGGTGGCTCCGGCTCGCTGCTGCTGTGCCGGCTCGTGGACGTGCTCGGGCTGCCCACCGTGCTGGTGCCGCCGAACCCGGGCAACGTCTCCGCCTTCGGCCTGCTCACCGTCGACGTCAAGAACGACTACGTGCAGACCCACGTCTCGCTGGCCGACGCCCTCGACCCGGCCACGGTCGGCGGGGTCCTCGACGCGCTGACCGCGCAGGCCGCCGAGGCGCTGACCAAGGAGGGGTTCCCCGAGGAGCAGCACTCCTTCATCCGCACCGCCGACCTGCGCTACTTCGGGCAGGCCTTCGAGGTGCGCGTGGCCGTCCCGGACGGGCCGGTCGACCAGGCGGCGCTCGACGAGGTCGCGCGACGCTTCCACGCCGAGCACACCGCGCTCTACGGCTACGACTTCGCGGGCGACCCCGCCCAGCAGGTCGAGTGGGTCAACCTGCGGGTCTCGGGCATCGGCCCGATCCAGCGTCCGGAGATCCAGCGCGTCCCGCTGGGCGACGGCACCGCGCCGGCCGAGAAGGGCCGCCGCGAGGTCTGCTTCGACGCCGCCGAGGGGTACGTCGACACGCCCGTGCTCTGGCGTGCCGACCTCGCTCCGGGCACGGTCGTCGACGGCCCGGCCATCATCGAGGAGTTCGGGTCGACGGTGCCGCTGCACCCGGGCTTCACCGCCCGCATCGACGAGTTCCTCAACATCATCGTCACCCGCACCGCCGAGGAGAGCATCTGATGTGCACCAGCTCCACGGGCGTCGTCGTCACGCCCCCCTCCGCCACGGAGGCGGACACCGCCAGCCGGCGCGCGCCCACGCAGTTCCCCTTCGGCCACCTGACCGCCGACGCCGGCGCGAGCGCCGATCCGGTGCTGGTCGAGATCGTCCAGGGCTCCCTGGCCAGCGTCGAGATGGAGGTCGAGACCGCCATCGGCCGCACCAGCCGCAGCCCGATGATCCGCGACGCCCACGACTTCCGGGCCGGCATCCACGACCGGCTGCTGCGCAAGCTCACCGGCCGCTCCTACAGCGCCCTGGTGCACCCGGTCGCCCGCGACTTCCCGATCGAGGAGATGCGGGAGGGGGACGTCTTCTTCCACAACGACGTCTACCAGTCCGAGGGCGGCATCGGGCACCTGCCCGACCTGTGCGTCACGGTGCCGGTCTTCGCCGGCCCCGAGGGTGAGCGACGTGTCGTGGCGTTCGTCCAGGCCTTCGGGCACCACGACGACATCGGCGGCGCGGTCCCGGGCTCGATGCCCTCCAACGCGACCAGCGTCTTCGAGGAGGGCCTGATGGTCCCCCCGATCCGGCTGTGGGACGCCGGCGTCCCCAACCGGGCCGCGCTGTCGATCATGACCCGCAACTCCCGGATGCCGGAGTCGCTGGCCGCCGACCTCGACGCCGAGTGCTCGGCGTGCCTGATGGGAGCCCGCCGGCTCGGCGAGCTCTTCGACCGCTACGGCATCGAGACCGTCGAGTCCTGCTTCGACGCGATCATCGAGCGCACCACCACGACGTACCGTCGCGAGATCCTCTCCAAGATCCCGGTCGGGGAGTGGGTGTGGGAGGACTACGCCGAGCACGACGGCGTCGACGAGCCGATGCTGCACACGCAGCGGATCACGCTGACCCGCACTGCCGCCGACGACCCCGAGGGTGAGCGGCTGATCCTCGACTTCGGCGGGACCTCGCCGCAGGCCAAGGGGCCGATCAACCACTGCGGCGACTACAGCGACGGCGTGTTCCTCAAGAAGTGGCTCGCGCCGATCCTGCGCAACCTCGCCGACACCCCCGAGCGGATGGCCGAGCTCGACGTCAACGAGGGGATCGTGCCGCTGATCGAGATGCGGTTCCCGCCGCCGGGCACGCTGCTCACGCCGGTCTTCCCGGCGCCGACCAACGCCCGCACGTTCGTGATCCTGCGCCTGCTCGGCGTCCTCGCGGGCGTCGTCGCGAAGGCCGTCGACGGACGGATGCCCGCCGACCAGGAGACGATCCGCTACACCGGCGTGTACGGCGAGGACCTCGAGGGGCGTCCCTACCTGATGCGCGAGGTGCTGGGTGGCGGCTCGGGCGGCCGCTACTACGCCGACGGCGAGGACACCATCCACGTCGTCCCCGACTCGCGGAACCTCCCCACGGAGTTCACCGAGGCGCGCTTCCCGTTCCGGGTCGAGTCGCTGTCGCTGGCGGTGGACTCCGGCGGGGCCGGCCAGTTCCGCGGCGGCCTGGGCTACGAGAAGCACATCCGGATGCTCAAGGACGCCCACTTCATGTCGATCGCCGACCGGTCGATCCTGGCCTGCTGGGGCGTCAAGGGCGGCCTGGCCGGCAAGCCGTTCCAGGTCACGATCGACCCGGGCGGCCCCGACGAGCGCGAGGTCGACGCCCTCGCCGACGCCGAGCCGATCAAGGCCGGCGAGGTGGTGCGGATCCGCACCACCGGCGGCGGCGGCTGGGGCAACCCGCTCGAGCGCGACCCCGAGCTCGTGGTCCGCGACGTGCTCTGGCGCAAGGTCTCCCCGGAGGCCGCGCTCGCCGACTACGGCGTGGTGCTCACCGGCTCGCTCGAGGACGACTCGCTCGGCCACGACGCCGCGGCCACGCAGGCCGAGCGTGCCTCGCGGCCCGAGCCGACCGAGGCCTTCTTCGACCGCGGCCCGGGCTACGCCCACCTCGCGGCCGGCGCCGCCGCCGCGGACGTCGACTGGCTCTGAGCGCCGTCCCGGCTCCGGAGGACCTGCGCCTCTGGAGCCGGGACCTCCTGCCGTCCCACGCTGGCGTCAGGAGGTAGTGACATGCGAGTACTGGTCGCCTACGCCACCAAGCACGGCGCCACGGAGGGGATCGCCGAGCGGATCGGGGAGAGCCTCGGCCGGTCCGGGCTCGACGTCGACGTCCGGGAGGTCCGGGAGGCCGAACCGGCGGGGTACGACGCGTACGTCGTCGGCAGCGCGGCGTACGCCGGCCACTGGCGCAAGGAGGCGAGGAAGTTCGTCAAGAGCCACCACGACGAGCTCGACACGCACCCGGTCTGGCTGTTCAGCAGCGGACCGCTGGGCACCGAGACCGAGGACGGGCAGGGGCACGACCTGCGTGAGGCCGCGACCCCGAAGGACGTCGCCGGCCTGGTGGAGAGCCTGCACGCCCGCGGGCACCGGGTGTTCTTCGGCGCGCTCGACCCCGAGGCGCTCACCGGCCCGGAGGGGCTGATGACCAAGCTGCCGGCGGGCAAGAAGCTGCTGCCCACCGGGGACTTCCGCGACTGGGCGGACATCGACGGCTGGGCGCAGGACATCGGTCGGGAGCTGCAGCAGGCCTGAGCCACTGCTCCCCGGACCGGACCGGCGTGGCCGGAGGAGCGGAGGTCTGGGAGTGTTGGACGCGATGAGCGAGCGTGTCGCAGTGGTGGGTGGGACCGGCAAGACAGGTCGAGCCGTGGTCACCGCGCTGACCGCCCGCGCGGCCGAGGCGGTCCCGCTCGGTCGGGCCGCGTGGATCGACCTCGCCGGCGCCCTCGACGGCTGCGCGGCGGCGTACGTCATCGCGCCCAACATGCACCACGACGAGGCGGCGTACGTCGAGCGCGTGGTGGACGCCGCGCGCCGGTCCGGGGTCTCCCGGGTCGTCCTGCACTCGGTGGCCTCGCCCTACGTGCCGGCGATGCCGCACCACGTCGGCAAGGCCGCCGCCGAGGACGTCGTGCGCCGCTCCGGACTGGGCTGGACGATCCTGCAGCCCGGCGCCTACGTGCAGAACTTCCCGGCCGACGCGACCGTGCGGCTCGCCTACCGGGCGTCGGCGCCGTTCGGGTTCGCCGACCTCGACGACGTGGCGGACGTGGCGGCCCGGGTGCTGGTGGAGGACGGTCACGACGGGGCGACCTACGAGCTGGCGTCGTTCGCCGCGACCGCCGGCGAGCTGGTCACCTCGCTCGGCTCGACCGTCGAGCAGGTCTCGCCCGAGGTCTGGGCGGCGACCGAGGGCCGGGCGCTCGAGCCGCGGGTCAGGGACTGGCTGCAGCAGATGTTCGCCTACTACGACCGGTACGGCCTGCCGGTCGGCACCCGGCCCATGCGCTTCCTGCTCGACCGGGCGCCTCGCGTCCTTGTGGGGGCCTGACCAGCGGCGTTCAATGGAGGAAGGGCCCGCCCACGTGCGCGGTGGGCCGATCGAGGTGAGATCCATGGACACGCTCGACGTCCTGCGCAGCTCCATCCTGTTCACCCACGAGAACCTCGCGGCCCGGTTCGACCGGGCGAGCGCGATGCTCTACACCCCCGGCCAGCCGCGCAAGGGCTACGAGCACATCGACACGTTCCTGGCCGTGGCGAGCAAGCACCTCAACGCGGTCGACGCCGTGCTGCTGCCGACCGTCCGCCGGCAGGTCCCCGACGGTGCGCACGTGGTGCACGACTACCTGCACAGCGTGAAGGCCCTCGAGCTGGCGCTGGCCCACGTCAAGGCCCGGGAGTACGGCTCGGTCTTCGACGCCGCCCGGCCGTGGAACGCGGTCTGGTCGGACGTCGGGGCGGCGCTCGCGGAGCACCGGCGCCACGAGTTCGCGCTCGGTGAGCTGCTGGCCGTCCACGTGCAGCCGGTCACCCTCGAGACGCTCGCCGACCGGCTGCACCGGGCGGAGACCAGGTCGCCGAGCCGACCGCACCCCTACGCCCCGCACACCGGCGTGCCCGGTGCGGTGGCGCGCCGGATCATGCACGCGGTCGACTCCTTCTGGGACGCCGCGGAGGGCCGGATGGTGCCGGAGCCGGTGCGGCCGCCCCACAAGGCGCCGGGCAAGGTCACGCAGTACTTCCTCGCCGACCCGCGCTTCGACGAGGACGACCCACCGCCCGGCACGCGGCGCCCGCAGGGGTTGTGACGCCCGCGACCTGACCCCCGCGACCTGACCCGGCGCTCAGCCCCAGACCTCGTCCGCGAGCTCCACGAGCAGCGCCAGCTTCGCCTTCTCCTGGTCGACGCTGAGCGAGTTGCCCTCGACCGTCGAGGAGAACCCGCACTGGGGCGAGATGCAGACCTGGTCGAGGTCGATGAACCTCGAGGCCTCGTCGAGGCGCGCGCGGAGGGTGTCCTTCGACTCCAGCTCCCCGTGCTTGGTGGTCACCAGGCCGAGCACCACGACCTTGTCGGCCGGGACGTGCCGCAGCGGCTCGAAGCCGCCCGAGCGCTCGTCGTCGTACTCCAGGAAGAAGCCGTCCACCTCCAGCTCGTTGAACAGCGCCTCGGCCACGAAGTCGTAGCCGCCCTCGGCCACCCACGAGTCCCGGAAGTTGCCCCGGCACATGTGGGTGGTCACCCGCAGCCCCTCCGGGCGACCGGCCAGCGCCTCGTTGAGGTGACGGATGTAGGCCTCGTGCAGGTGCTCGGAGTCCTCGCCGCGGTCGGCCATCGCCCGCCGCTGCTCGGGGTCGTTGAGGTAGGCCAGGGAGGTGTCGTCGAGCTGCAGGTAGGTGCAGCCGAGCTCGTGCACGCGGCGCACCTGCTCGCGGTACGCCGCGGTCAGGTCGGCCCAGAAGTCCTCGACGTCGGCGTACACGTCCGGGTCGATCGACGCGGCGCCGCCGCGGTAGTGGACCATGCTCGGCGAGGGGATGGTCAGCTTCGGCGTGACCCCCTCGCCCACCCGGTCGCGGAGGAACGCGAAGTCGTCGCCGAAGATCGTCTCCGACAGACCGATCTTCCCGTCGACCCGCAGCGCCGCCGGGGTGAAGTCGATCTCGCCCGAGGCGTTCTTGAAGTGCACCGCCAGGTTGTCGTGGGCCTTGCTGATGCCGTCGAGGCGGTAGATGAAGTCCATGTGCCAGGACCCCCGGCGGAGCTCACCGTCGGTGGCCGAGCGCAGGCCGGCCTCGCGCTGCAGGGCCACGGCCTCGGTGACCGCCCGGTCCTCGGCCTCCCTCAGCCCGGCGTCGTCGAGCCGGCCGGCGGCGTGGTCCTCGCGGGCCTGCAGCAGCGTCGGGGGGCGCAGCAGGCTGCCGACGTGGTCGGCGCGGAACGGCGGGGTGTCACGGAGCACGGGCTTCCTCCTCGAGCGGAACGGCGTGGTCACGTCCACCATGGCACGCCGCCCCAGAGCCACCCTGCGGTCCGGGCCTGCCGCCGGCGGACGTCCCACGTGGGGGAGGAGTGCTTGCCGAGACGTGCCGGCGAGAGGATGCTGCCGGGGAACGGCCGTGCACCCCCGCCGCGGTCGACCGGTCGGACAGGAGATCTCGGATGTCCACAGCTCCCGAGCTGCACAAGGGGCTCAAGCAGCGCCACCTCACGATGATCGCGATCGGCGGAGTGATCGGAGCCGGGCTGTTCGTCGGCTCGGGCGTGGTCATGCAGACCGCCGGCCCCGGCGCCTTCCTGACCTACGCGGTCACCGGCGTGCTCATCGTGATGGTGATGCGGATGCTCGGCGAGATGGCGACCGCCAACCCGAGCACGGGCTCGTTCTCCGACTACTCGCGCAACGCGCTCGGCCACTGGGCGGGCTTCTCGGTGGCCTGGCTCTACTGGTACTTCTGGGTGGTCGTGGTCGGCTTCGAGGCCGTGGCCGGCGCGAAGGTCGTGCAGTTCTGGCTGCCCGACGTCCCGCTGTGGACGGTGGCCCTGGCCCTGATGCTGCTGATGACCGGCACCAACCTCTTCTCGGTGGGGTCGTACGGCGAGTTCGAGTACTGGTTCGCCGGCATCAAGGTCGCGGCCATCCTGGTCTTCCTGGTGCTCGGTGGCCTCTACGTGCTCGGCGTCATCAGCGGCGACGGGCCGCACTTCTCCAACCTGACCGCGCACGGCGGGTTCCTGCCCAACGGCGTGGGCGCGATCTTCTCCTCGGTCGTGGTGGTCGTCTTCTCGATGGTGGGCGCGGAGATCGCCACGGTCGCAGCGGCCGAGTCGCACGACCCCGAGAAGGCCATCGCCCGGGCGACCAACTCGGTCGTGCTGCGCGTCGGCACGTTCTACGTCGGATCGGTGTTCCTGCTCGCCTGCATGATCCCGTGGAACAGCGACGAGCTCGCGGCCTCGCCGTACGTCACCGCGTTCGACATCATCGGCATCCCGGGCGCCGAGCACGTGATGAACGCCGTCGTGCTGACCGCCGTGCTGTCCTGCCTCAACTCGGGGCTCTACACCGCCAGCCGGATGCTCTTCGTGCTGGCCGCGCGTGAGGAGGCTCCGGTCTCGCTGCTCACGGTCAACGCCAAGGGCGTCCCGGTGCGGGCGATCCTGTTCTCCTCGGTCATCGGCTTCCTGTGCGTGATCGCCGCCTACGTCTCGCCCGACACGGTCTTCGCGTTCCTGCTCAACTCCTCCGGCGCGATCATCCTGTTCGTCTACCTGCTGATCTGCGTCTCGCAGTTCGTGCTTCGCCGGCGTACGCCCGACGACCAGCTGACTGTGCGGATGTGGGCGTTCCCGGTGCTGACGCTGCTCACCATCGCGGGCATCCTGGCGATCCTGGTGCAGATGGGCGTCGACGGTGAGACCCGGTCGCAGCTGCTGCTCAGCCTGCTGGCGTTCGGCGTCATCCTCGTGGCGTTCGGGCTGAACCGGTTGCGCCGCGGGGAGGAGGCGCCCGACCGCCCGGCCCCGGAGTCGGTGGACCGGGTGCTGCTGCTGGCCAACGAGACGATGAGCGAGGACGCGCTGGAGCGGGAGCTGCGCGACGTGCACGCCGAGACCGGGGCGCACATCCACATCACGGTGCCGGCCAACCCCGTCGACACCGGGCAGGCCGAGGTGGAGGGCGCGGTCTTCCTGTGGGAGGCCACCCGCAAGGCGGCCCGGGAGCGGCTCGACCAGATGATCGAGGCGCTGCGCTCCCACGGCGTCGAGGTGACCGGGGCGCTGGGCGACCACCGCCCGCTGGTGGCGCTGCGCGAGGCCGTGGCCGACTTCCGTCCCGACCTGGTCATCATCGCCACGCACGCGCGCGGGGAGTCCACCTGGCTGCGCAAGGACCTGGTGAGCGCCGCGCGGTCGGAGCTGTCGGTGCCGGTGCGGCACGTCATCCCGAGCGAGGTGGATGCGCGCGCCTGACCGCGCAGGGCTGCTTGACTGGCCCGCATGGAACGCCCCCTGACCCTGGTGACCGGCGGCACCCGCGGCATCGGCGCGGCGACCGCGCTGCGCCTCGCGGCGGACGGGCACGACCTCGTGCTCGGCCACGCCCGTGACGACGCGGCTGCCGAGGAGTGCCGGCTCGCGGTCGAGGACGCCGGCGCCCGCTGCCTGGTCGTGCGCGCCGACGTCTCGCACCAGGACGGGGTCCACCACCTCTTCGCCACGGCCGCCGGTCACGGCCGGCTCACCGGGGTCGTCAACAACGCCGGCGCGACCCTGCACCTCGGGCGTCTCGCCGAGACCCCGGTCGACGTCATCCGGCGGACCGTCGACCTCAACCTCACCGGGGCGCTGCTGGTGGCCCGGGCCGCGGTCCGGGCGCTCGGCAGGTCGTACGGCGGCCGCGGCGGGGTGATCGTCAACGTCAGCTCCGGCGCCGCGACCCTGGGCTCGCCGGGGGAGTACGTCCAGTACGCCGCCGCGAAGGCCGGTGTCGACGCGCTCACGGTCGGGCTGGCCCAGGAGGTCGCCGACGAGGGCATCCGCGTGGTCGGCGTGGCCCCCGGCCTGGTGCGCACCCGCATCCACGAGGACGCCGGCGACGCCGGGCGGCTCGAGCGTGGCGCCGCGAGGATCCCGCTCGGACGGCCGGGGGAGCCGGCGGAGATCGCCGACGCGATCGGGTGGCTGATGAGCGCGCAGGCGTCGTACGTCACCGGGACGACGTTGCGGGTGGCCGGCGGCCGCTGACCGCACCGACGCCGCCGGCCTTGGCAAGATCTGCCAGCAGGACCCGCCGGAGTTGGTCATCCGGCACCGTGCCGCGGTGCGGCGCGCGTCACTAGGTTCGATGCATGAAGGTGCTGCTCGCGCTCGGCGGAAACGCCATGACCAACACCGACGGCCGCGCCCGTCCCGAGGACCAGATCGAGGCCGCGCGCGTCGCCATGGGGGCGGTCGCCGACCTGCTCCAGCACGACGTCGACGTCGTCGTCACCCACGGCAACGGTCCCCAGGTGGGCAACCTCCTGGTCAAGAACGAGATCGCCGCGGCGGTCGTCCCGCCGGTCCCGCTGGACTGGTGCGGCGCGCAGACCCAGGCCACGCTCGGCTTCGTCCTGATGAACGCCCTCGACGCGGCGCTCGCCGAGCGCGGCGTGGACCGGCGTACGGCGGCCCTGGTCACCCGGGCGCTCGTCGCGGCCGACGACCCCCACTTCACCCACCCGACCAAGCCGATCGGCCGCTACCTGCCGGCCGAGGAGGCCAAGCTGCTCGTCGAGCACGGCGAGACCTGGGAGGACCGGGGCGAGAAGGGCTGGCGCCGGGTCGTCGCCTCGCCGGAGCCCACCGAGATCCTCGACGCCCCGGCCGTGCGGGCGCTGGTCGACGCCGGCTTCGTCGTCGTCGCCAACGGCGGCGGCGGCATCCCCGTCGTGCGCGACGCCGACGGGACGCTGCGTGGCGTCGAGGCCGTGATCGACAAGGACCTCGGGGCGGCGCTGCTGGCGCGCACCGTCGATGCCGACGTCCTCGTCATCGCCACCGACGTCCCGAACGCCGTGCTGCACTACGGCACCCCGCAGGCCCGGCCCCTCGGCCGGGTCACCGTGGGGGAGATGCGCGGGTACGCCCGCGAAGGCCACTTCGCCAGCGGCTCCATGGGCCCCAAGGTCGACGCGGCCTGCCGGTTCGTGGAGGACGGCGGGACGCGCGCCGTCATCACCAGGCTCGACCACATCGTCGATGCGATCACCGGCGACGGCGGGACCGTCGTCGTACCCAACTGAGGAGAGACACCACATGCCCGACGCCATCGAAGTACGCAAGGTCCCGATCCACTCGGTCGCCGACGCCTCGGAGCTCGCGAAGCTCATCGACGACGGCGTGATGGACGCCAGCCGCGTCATCGCCATCATCGGCAAGACCGAGGGCAACGGCGGGGTGAACGACTACACCCGCATCATCGCCGACCGTGCGTTCCGCGAGGTCCTGGTCGAGAAGGGTGCCCCGGCCGACCAGGTCAAGCAGGTCCCGATCGTGTGGTCCGGCGGCACCGACGGCGTGATCAGCCCCCACGCCACGATCTTCGCCACCACCGACGCCGAGCCGACCGACGAGCCCCGGCTGACGGTGGGCTTCGCGATGAGCGAGCAGCTGCTGCCCGAGGACATCGGCCGCACCACCATGGTCTCCAAGGTCGCCGACGCGGTGAAGGTCGCGATGGAGCGGGCCGGCATCACCGACCCGGCCGACGTGCACTACGTGCAGACCAAGACGCCGCTGCTGACGATCCACACCATCCGCGACGCCAAGAGCCGCGGCAAGACCGTGTGGACCGAGCACACCCACGAGTCGATGGACCTCTCCAACGGCTGCACGGCGCTCGGCATCGCGGTCGCGCTCGGCGAGATCGAGATGCCCTCCGACGAGGACGTCATGCACAACCGCGACCTCTACTCCAGCGTCGCCTCCTGCTCCTCGGGCGTCGAGCTCGACCAGGCGCAGGTCGTCGTGGTCGGCAACGCGACCGGGGTCGGCGGCCGCTACCGCATCGGCCACTCGGTGATGAAGGACGCCCTGGACCAGGACGGCATCTGGGAGGCGATCAAGGACGCCGGGCTCGAGCTGCCCGAGCGTCCCCGCACCGCCGACCTCGACGGCAAGCTGGTGAACGTGTTCCTCAAGTGCGAGGCGTCGCAGGACGGCCAGGTCCGCGGCCGCCGCAACGCGATGCTCGACGACTCCGACGTGCACTGGCACCGCCAGATCAAGGCCTGCGTCGGTGGCGTCACCGCGGCCGTCACCGGCGACCCGGCGGTGTTCGTGTCGGTGTCCGCGGCGCACCAGGGTCCCGACGGCGGCGGCCCGGTGGCCGCGATCGTCGACCTCGGCTGACCCTCCCCGCTCGTCCTCCGGGACGTCATGCGGATCGTGGCCTACGGGGCTCGATTCGCATGACGTCCCGGTTGTCTTTCCGCGGTGTTCGGCAGGTGTTCACGTGGCTGCACGAGGTTGCTGCCATGACCATGAACAGACGACAGCTGATCAACACCGGCGCGGCCTCCGGAGCGGGCCTGCTCGCCGGTGCTGCTCTCCTGCAGGCGCCGGCCACCGCTGCCGGTGACCGGCCCGGCGGCTCCTCGAAGGACCACCCCCTCTTCCCGCCGTTGCAGTCCTCGGAGGGCGACCTGCTCGCGTTGCCGCCCGGCTTCTCCTACGAGGTCGTCGCCGTCTCGGGCGAGACCGAGCTCGCCGACGGTGCCGGCAAGACCCCGGAGCGTCCCGACGGCACCCTGGTCGTGGCGACCGACCGCGGCTACCGCCTCGTGCAGAACCACGAGGGCAGCCCCGGCAGCGCCCAGCCGGTGCCGCTGGTCGAGGGCACGGTCTACGACCCGGGTGCTCTCGGCGGTGGCTGCACGGTCATCGACGTGGACCGCAAGGGCAAGCGCATCCAGGAGTGGGTCGGCCTCTCCGGCACGATCAGCAACTGTGCCGGTGGTCCCACGCCCTGGGGCTCGTGGCTGACCTGCGAGGAGAGCGAGTCCAAGGCAGGCACCGGCACCCTGGAGAAGGACCACGGCTACGTCTTCGAGGTCTTCGCGGGCGGCCCGAGGAAGCAGTCCCCGAAGCCCATCGAGGCGTGGGGCCGCGCGCCCCACGAGGCCGTCGTGGTCGAGCCCGGTCGGCGCCGTGTCTACCTGACCGAGGACGCCAGCGGACCCACCGGCCTGCTGTACCGGTGGACCGCACCGTCCGGCTACAAGCTGCGTCCCTACATCGCCGAGGCGCTGGACAAGGACGCCGGCAAGCTGCAGGCCCTGGCCCTGCTCGCGCCCGACGGCAGCGTGCTGCCCGACCTGGCCTACGTCACGGCCGCCCAGATCGGCCGCCCGTTCCGGACCAGCTGGGTGACCGTCCCCGACCGCCACGCCAGCACGACCTCGCTGCGCAAGCAGTTCGAGGCCGGGCAGGTCACGCACTCGAAGAAGCTCGAGGGCGCCTGGGGCAACGACAAGGGCATGTACTTCGTGGCCAGCTTCGCCTTCGCCGCGGACATCCCGAGCGACGCGACGCCGCACGACGGCCAGCTCTGGTTCTACGACTACGCCGACCAGACGCTGACGCTGATGGCTTACTTCCCCTACAACGCGCTGCTGCACAGCAAGACGGTCGAGCCGCTGACCGACCTCGGGCCCAGCCTCGACCTGGCGTTCGACGGGCCGGACGGCTGCCACGTCTCGCCGTACGGCTCGCTGGTGCTCACCGAGGACGGCGACACCGCCAACCACGTGCTGAGCTGGAGCAGGAAGCACGGCGCGCAGGCGATCGCCCGGAACCTGGTCGTCGCGGAGCAGAACGAGAACGGCAAGAACGTCTACAGCGAGATGACCGGGCCGTGCTTCAGCCCCGACGGCAGGATCCTGTTCGTCAACGTGCAGGAGCCGGGCCACGTGTTCGCGATCACGGGCCCCTGGAAGAAGTACCTCGGCTGACCCCTGCCGACGTCGTACGTCCTGGCCGTCCCGGCGGCCGGGACGTACGACGTCAGGCCTTGCCGTCGACCCAGGCCTCGTCGAGCTGTCGCCCGGCGAACGCCGCGAGCCGGTGGTAGACCGGTGCGTCGTCGGCCACGTCGACCTCGGCCCCGAACGCGTTGCCGCGGTTCTCGGGGGTCAGCCCGGCGGACATGAACGCCAGCGCCCGCTCGGCCACGCTGGGCTCGAGCTGGGCCGACTGTCCGGTGGCGCGGGCCAGGTCCCAGGTGTGCACGGCGATCTCGGAGGTCTGCCAGTCGACGGTGCGGGCGTCGGCCTCGTCGCCCTGCTGGTGCCAGGCGTGGATGAGGTCGTCGGCGCCCACCCGGAACACCGGGGCCCACTCGTGGCCGATCTCGGGTGGCTCGGTCGCCCAGTCCGGTTCCTCACCGCGCATGGCGGCGAGGAACTTCGTCGGGGCGGCCACCAGGTGGGCGATCAGGCGCGCGACGTCCCAGTCGTTGCAGGGTGTGGGGCGCGTGAGCTGGTCGGGATGGACCGCGGCGAGCACGTCGCCCGCCTGGTCGAGGGCCCGGGAGAGCACGACGACGGCGTCGTTGGGACTGGTCATGGTGGTTCCTCCTCGCCTCGACGATAAACCGCGGGTGCGCGGGCGAGCCGGGGCCCAAAGTCCCTCGTGCCGGTGTCCTTCTCAGTCCTGGGCGGGCCGGTCGAGCCACTCCCGGATCGACGCGTCGTGCTGGCCCAGCGTCGGGGGAGCCGCGTGGGTGGAGCGGCCGCCGGAGAAGGGGTTGTCGTCGAAGCGGATCGGCGAGCCGGGCAGGTCAAGCCTGCCCTGGGTGGCGTGCTCGACCTCGAGCAGCAGCCCCTGCGAGCGCGTCTGCTCCCAGGCGTAGACGTCGTCGAGGGTGCGCACCTTGCCCGAGGGGACGCCCGCCCCGGCCAGCAGCCCGAGCCAGTGCTCGGCCGGGTCGGTGGCGAAGTGCGCCTCGAGCAGCGCCACGAGCTCGTCGCGGTGCTGCACGCGCAGCGGGTTGGTCGCGAAGCGCGGGTCGGTCGCGTCGAGCTCGAGGGCGGTGCACAGCGCACGCCACAGGTTCTCGGAGCCGCAGGCGATCTGGATCGGTGCGGTGCCGGTCTCGAAGAGGCCGTACGGCGCGATCGCCGGGTGGTGGTCGCCCGCCAGCCCGGGCACCTCGCCGGCCACGGTCCACCGCGTGCCCTGGAAGGCGTGCACGCCGACCATGCCGGCCAGCAGCGAGGTGCGGACGACCCGGCCCCGCCCGGTAGTCGCCCGCTCGTGCAGGGCGGCGAGCACCCCGAACGCGCCGTTCATCCCAGCCAGCAGGTCCGCGATCGGCACGCCCACCTTGGTCGGTTTCTCGGTGCCGGTGAGCGACATCAGGCCACCCTCGCCCTGCGCGATCTGGTCGTAGCCGGCGCGCGTGGCCTCCGGGCCGTCGTGGCCGAAGCCGGTGATGGACAGGACGACCAGGCCCGGGTTGAGCTCGTGCAGCCG
Source organism: Nocardioides sp. GCM10023255 (assembly GCF_042653125.1). Classification (NCBI taxonomy): domain Bacteria; kingdom Bacillati; phylum Actinomycetota; class Actinomycetes; order Propionibacteriales; family Nocardioidaceae; genus Nocardioides; species Nocardioides sp. GCM10023255. The sequence goes on along the minus strand of NZ_JBHSHU010000003.1, from coordinate 502,209 downwards.
CGAGACCGGGAAGCCGAGCCGGTCCAGGACACCCACCCGGAAGTTCTCCATCAGCACGTCGGCGCGCTCCACCAGCCGGGCGAGGACGTCGCGGTCGGCCTCGGACTTCAGGTCGAGGACCAGCGACTCCTTGTTGCGGTTGGCCGAGAGGAAGTACGTCGACTCCCGCTCCTCCTCCGACCCGATGAACGGCGGCCCCCAGCCGCGGGTGTCGTCGCCGGCGGGCGACTCGACCTTGATCACGCGGGCGCCCATGTCGCCGAGCATCATCGCGGCGTGCGGCCCGGCCAGCGCGCGGGTCAGGTCGAGGACGAGCAGGTCGGAGAGCGGTCCGTCGGTCATGCGGAAACTCAACCATCCGTCCGGGTGGGCGGGAATGGCAGGTCTCGACAGCCTCGGGCCCGGCCTGACGGCGAGTGTCGGTGCCGGATGGTTGAGTTGCCCACATGAGCTCGCCGACGACGTACCACCTCGTGCGACCGCACGTCGCGGCCGTCGTCCCGTCGCTCGACGAGCACCAGCAGCAGGTCGTCGACCACCCCGGGGGGCCGCTGCTCGTGCTGGCCGGCCCCGGCACCGGCAAGACCACCACCCTCGTCGAGGCGATCGTCCGGCGTGTGGACGACGGCGCACGCCCCGACCAGGTGCTGGCGCTGACCTTCTCGCGCAAGGCGGCCGAGCAGCTGCGCGACCGGGTGACCGCGCGGCTGGGCCGCACGATGGGCACCAACCTCAGCTCCACCTTCCACTCCTTCGCCTACGCCCTGATCCGGCGCTACGCCCCCGCGGAGCTCTACGAGGCGCCGCTGCGGCTGCTGAGCGCTCCGGAGCAGGACGTCGTGCTCCGCGAGCTGCTCTCCGACCACCCGGAGTCGGTCACCTGGCCGGACCAGCTCGGGGGCGCCCTAGGCACGCGCGGCTTCGCCAAGGAAGTGCACGCGGTGCTCTCCCGGGCCCGGGAGAAGGGGCTCGACGGCCCGGCGCTGCGCGCGCTCGGCGAGGCAGAGGGGCTGCCCGAGCTCGTGGCCGCCGGGCTGTTCCTCGACCAGTACCTCACGAACCTCGACAGCCAGGGCGCGATCGACTACGCCGACCTGATCCGCCGGGCCACGATCGAGGCCGAGGCGCACCGCGACGAGATCCGGGCCGGCCTGCGCCACGTCTTCGTCGACGAGTACCAGGACACCGACCCCGGCCAGGTGGCCCTGCTGCGCGCGCTGGCCGGCGACGGCCGGGACCTGACCGTGGTGGGCGACCCGCACCAGTCGATCTACGGGTTCCGCGGCGCCGAGGTCCGCGGCATCCTCGACTTCCCGACCGACTTCCCCCAGGCCGACGGCACCCCTGCCGACGTGGTGGCGCTGCGCACCACCCGCCGGTTCGGCTCCCACATCCTGCTGGCCTCGCAGCGGGTCGCCCACCGGCTCGCCCTGCCGGGCAGCATCCCCGCCGAGGCCCGGGCCGCGTTCCTGCAGCCCGAGGCCGCAGCCGGCCCGCTCGGCGAGGGCAGGGTCCACGTCCGCACCTTCGACACCGAGCGCGCCGAGGCCGAGCACCTCGCCGACCTGCTGCGCCGTGCCCACCTCGAGGACGGCATCCGCTGGGACGACATGGCGGTGCTGGTCCGCTCCGGCCGCGCGTCGATCCCGCCCCTGCGACGCGCCCTCGGCGCCGCCGGTGTGCCGGTCGAGGTCGCCAGCGACGAGGTCCCCCTGGTCCGCGACCCGGCGGTGCTGCCGGTGCTCGACGCGCTGCGGGCGGTCGTCAACCTCGACAACGACGAGGTCGACCACGTCGACCACATCGACCCGAGCCGGGCCGAGGCCCTCCTGCTCAGCCCGCTCGGCGGCCTCGACGCGGGCGACCTGCGCCGGCTGGCCCGCCGGCTGCGCACCCGGGAGAAGGCCGTCAGCCGCGACGAGGGCCGCCCGCCGCGCCCGTCGCGCGAGCTGGTGCGCCGGGCCGTGGTCGAGGCGGGCTTCCTCGACGGGCTCAGCCACGACGGGCTCGAGGGTCCGGAGGTCGTGCGGGCCCGGGCCCTGGTCCAGCTGCTGCTCGACGCCCGGGAGGAGCTCGCCGGCGGCGCGTCGGCGGAGGAGCTCCTCTGGACGCTGTGGTCGCGCACCGGCTGGCCCCAGCGGTTGCGCCGCTCGGTCGACCTGGGGGGCGCCGCTGCGCGGCGGGCGCACCGCGACCTCGACTCCGTCTGCGCGCTGTTCGACCTCGCCGCCCGCGCCGAGGAGCGCCGCGACCACGTCGGTGTCCGCGCCTTCCTCGCCACGCTGGTGGCCCAGCAGATCCCGGCCGACACGCTCGCCGAGCAGGGTGCCCGCGGTGCGGCGGTGCGGCTGCTGACCGCCCACCGCGCCAAGGGCCTGGAGTGGCGCCTGGTCGTCGTTGCCCACGTCCAGCAGGACGGCTGGCCCGACCTGCGGCGGCGCTCGACGCTGCTGCAGGCCGACCGGATCGGCGAGACCGGGATCGTGCCGCCGGTCTCGAGCCGGGCCCTGCTCATGGAGGAGCGCCGGCTGTTCTACGTCGCCTGCACGCGCGCCCGTCAGCGGCTTGTCGTCACGGCGGTGGCCTCGGCCGACGACGAGGGCGAGCAGCCGTCCCGGTTCCTCGAGGAGCTGGGGGTCCACGTGGAGCGGGTGGTCGGACGCCCGACCCGGCCGCTGTCGATGGCCGGCATCGTCGCCGAGCTGCGACGCACCGTCGCCGACCCGGAGTCCGGCGAGGCGCTGCGGGAGGCCGCCGCGCGCCGCTTGGCCCGGCTCGCCGCCGAGTCCGTGGGCCACCGCGCCCTGGTCCCGAGCGCCGACCCGTCCACCTGGTGGGGCACCCGTGCGGCGAGCAGGTCGGTGCAGCCGGTGCGCGACCCCGACCAACCGGTGCCCGTCTCCGCCAGCGTGCTGGAGTCGCTGATGGTCTGTCCAACCCAGTGGTTCCTCGAGCGCGAGGCCGGGGGAGTCTCGCGGGCCCACCAGTCGGCCAACCTCGGCGAGATGGTGCACGCGCTCGCCCAACGGGTCGCGACGGGCGACCTGACGGCCGGGCCCGACGACGTCGACCTGCTGATGTCCCACGTCGACGAGGTCTGGGACCGGCTCGACTTCCGCACGCCGTGGTCGAAGGCCCGTGAGCACGAGCGGGTCCGGGCCGCGCTCGCCCGCTTCCTGCAGTGGCACCACGCGAACCGGCGCACCCTGATCGGCACCGAGACGCCGTTCGAGACCGTCGTCGAGCTGCCCGACGGCGAGCAGGTGAAGGTCACCGGCTACGCCGACCGGCTCGAGGTCGACGCCGACGGCAGGGTCGTGGTGGTCGACCTGAAGACCGGGCGGCGCGCGCCGAGCGGGAAGTCGGTCGAGGGCCACGTGCAGCTCGGCCTCTACCAGTTCGCCGTCGACCACGGCGCCGTCGACCGGCTCACCGACGGGCCCGCGCAGGCGGGCGGGGCCGAGCTGGTCCAGCTCGGCATCATCGACGGCGGCCCCGACGCCGTGGTGCAGCGCCAGCCCGTCCAGGAGGAGGCGGGGCCGCAGCGCGAGGCGCTGCGCGGCCAGCTCGCGCACACGGCCGGCCTGCTGCGCGCCGAGACGTTCCCCGCGGTGGCCGGCCAGCACTGCCGCGACTGCTCGTTCGTCCCCATCTGCCCGATCAAGAGCGCCGGAGCGGTGACCGCCCAATGACCTCCAGCCCCACCCCCGGACCGCTGACACCCCTGGTGATCGCCGGCCCCGAGGACCTCGCCCGGGTCATGAAGACGCCGTACGCCCCCAGCGACCAGCAGTGGGCGGCGATCTCCGCGCCGCTCTCACCGGCGGTGGTGATCGCCGGGGCGGGCTCGGGCAAGACGACGCTGATGGCGGCCCGGGTGGTCTACCTCGTGGTGACTGGGCAGGTCCGTCCCGACGAGGTGCTGGGCCTGACCTTCACGACCAAGGCGGCCAGCGAGCTGCGCCAGCGGATCCGCGCCGCGCTGCGCACCGCCGGTGCCCTCGAGCCGGTCGCGGGGGAGGACGGCGAGGAGGACGTCCTCGAGCCGACGGTCGCGACCTACAACGCGTACGCCGCCGGGCTGCTCACCGACCACGGACTGCGGATCGGCCACGAGCCCGACACCCGCGTCATCACCGATGCCGCCCGCTACCAGCTCGGCGCGCGGGTGGTCGACCGCTACACCGGCGAGGTCCGGCACCTGACCGACCACCCGGAGACCGCGATCCAGAACCTCCTCGCCCTCGACAGCGCGATGAGCGAGCACCTCGTGCACCCCGACCGGGTGCGTGCCGTCGACGCGGAGGCGCGCGCGCAGTTCCAGCGCGCCCTCGAGGAGGAGGTCGCGGGCAAGAACCGCACCACCTACCGCGAGCCCTGCGAGAAGGCCGTCTCGGCCGTCGACCGGCGGGCCGAGCTGCTGGGACTCGTCGAGGCCTACCGCCGGCTCAAGGGCGACCTCGGGCTGATGGACTTCTCCGACCAGATCGAGCTGGGCGCCCGGCTGGCCAGCGAGCAGCCCGAGGTCGGGGCGCTCGAGCGGTCGAGGTTCAAGGTCGTGCTGCTCGACGAGTACCAGGACACCTCGGTCGCGCAGGCGGTCATGCTGTCGCGGCTCTTCTCCGGGCCCGACGTCGCCGGGGGCCGCGGCCACGCCGTCACGGCGGTGGGTGACCCCAACCAGGCGATCTACGGCTGGCGCGGCGCCTCGGTGTCCAACATCCTCAACTTCCCCGACACCTTCCCGGCCGCCTCGGGCACCGTTCCCGTCCACCCGCTCACCGTCAACCGCCGCTCGGACGCGCGCATCCTCGATGTCGCCAACCGGTTGGCCACCCCGCTGCTGGAGCGCTACGCCCAGGTCGAGCCCCTGGTCCCCAAGCCGGACGCCGACCAGGGCACCGTCACGACCCGGGTGTTCGAGACCCACGCCGACGAGCTGGCCTGGCTCGCGGAGGCGGTCCGGGAGGCGCACGACGGCGACTGGTCGAAGATCGGCGTCCTCACCCGCGACAACGCGCACGCCGAGGACGTCTTCGACGCGCTCACCGGCGCCGGCATCCCCGTCGAGATCGTCGGCCTGTCCGGGCTCCTGCGACTGCCCGAGGTGGCCGAGATCGTCGCGGTCCTGCACCTGCTCCACGACGTGACGGCCAACGCCGCGCTGCTCACGCTGCTGACCGGCCCGCGGTGGGCGATCGGCCCCCGCGACCTGCGTCTGCTCAGCCGCCGGGCCCTCGAGATCGCCGGCCGGCAGGGCCGCGGGACGCAGCACGCCTCGGTCACCGACCACCTGCTCGAGATCGCGGACGGGATCGACCCCGCCGAGATCCCGTCCCTCGACGACGCACTGGCCGACCCGGGCGACGCGCCGTACTCTCCCGAGGCGCTGGAGCGCTTCGCGCTGCTCGCGGCCGAGCTGCGCACGCTGCGCGGCTACGTCGGCGAGCCGCTGCTCGACATCGTCCGCCGGATCATCGACACCACCGGCACCGACGTCGAGCTCGCCTCCGCGGTCAGCCCCGCGGCCGCCGCCCGGCGCGACAACCTCGACCTGTTCGTCAAGGCGGTGGCGGACTTCCAGGCGGTCGACGGCGACGTCACGCTGCCGGCGCTGCTGGCCTACCTCACCGCCGAGGACGACCAGGGCAACGGCCTCGACGTCGCCACCCCGACCGAGGCCGACTCGGTCAAGCTGCTGACCGTGCACCGGTCCAAGGGGCTGGAGTGGGACTCGGTGTTCCTCGTGGGGGTCTGCGAGACGCGGTTCCCCTCGAACCGTTCCCGCACCCTGTGGACGTCCGCGCCCTCGATCCTGCCGGCGCCGCTGCGTGGCGACGCCCACGACCTGCCGCAGCTGTCCGGCTGGGACAAGGCGGCGCTGGACGCCTACCGATCTGCCACCCGCGCCCACGACGCCGAGGAGGAGCTGCGGCTCGGCTACGTCGCCTTCACGCGCGCCGCGCACCGGCTCTCGGTCACGTCCTACCTGTGGAGCCCGCGGGCGACGCCGTTCGGGCCCTCCGACTACCAGCGGGTGGTCCGCGAGCAGCTGGAGGAGTGGGGCGAGCCGGTCACCGACTGGCTGGACCGGCCACAGAAGGGCGACCCCAATCCCTACGCCGCGGTCGACCCCTCGAAGCCGTGGCCGGCCACGGGGACGGGCGTCGAGGCGGCGCTGCGCCTCGAGGCGGCCCGACGCGTGCGGGCGGCCGACCCGGCCGGGCCGGACCCCGAGCTCGACATGATCGAGGCCGCCCGGGTCGCCGACTGGGACCTCGAGATCGACCGGCTGCTCGCCGAGGCCCGCCGCGACCGCAGCTCCGAGATCGCGGTCACCCTGCCGAGCAGCCTCTCGGCCACCGCCGTCGCCCGGCTGCGCGACGACCCCGACACCTTCGCCCGCGAGCTGGCCCGGCCGATGCCCAGGCCCCCGTCCTCCGCGGCCCGCTTCGGCACCCGCTTCCACGCCTGGGTGGAGGCGCGGTTCGGCCAGCAGGACCTCTTCGACTACGACGACCTGCCGGGTCGGGCCGACGCCGGGATCGACGACGACACCGACCTCAAGGAGCTGATCTCGACCTTCGAGGCCGGTCCGTTCGCCACCCGCACGCCCCACCGGGTGGAGGCGCCGTTCGCGCTCGTGCTCGCCGGCCAGGTGGTGCGCGGCCGGATCGACGCGGTCTACGCCGACCGCGCGCCCGACGGCGAGACCGACTACCTCGTGGTCGACTGGAAGACCAACCGCACCGCCACCGCCGACCCGCTCCAGCTCGCCCTCTACCGGCTCGCGTGGGCAGAGCTCCACGACGTGCCCCTCGAGCGCGTGCGGGCCGCGTTCTACTACGTCCGCAGCGGTGAGGTCGTCGAGCCCACCGGGCTGCCGGGCCGCGACGGGCTGGAGCGGCTGCTCAGCCTGGGCTGACGACGACGCTGCGGCTCGAGCTGAGGATTGACCCGGAGCCCCTCCGGGTGGACCGTGGACGGAGACACGGACGTCCGCGCCGCTCGTCCGTGCCCGGCATGGAGGCAGTCATGTGGTGGATCGTCGCTCTCGTCGTCCTGGTCGCCCTGCTCGGCACCGCCTGGTGGCTCGACCGCCAGCGCAAGGGCACCTTCTCCGATCCCACCCGCCACCACCGGGACACCCCCGAGTCGAAGTCCTTCAACCGGTACGACTCCGGTGGCGGCCTGGGCATCGGCGGTGGCGACGGCGGTGGGGGCGGTGGCCCCTGAGCTGCTCAGCCTCGCGCACTGATGACCGCGGTGACGATGAGCCACACGAAGTAGAGCGGCATCGCCCACACGAAGCAGAAGGACAGCAGGAGCCACCAGCGGGGGAGCAGCCAGACCGGCTTCCCGGGTCGTGCGGCCCGCGCGGACGACATCCTCCCGCCGAACTGCGGGCTGTACAGCCCGTACACGTCGGGCAGGAACGGCGCCCACGGGTCGCGGGTGCGGACCGCCAGCCAGACCAGGCCGAACGGTGTCCTGGGCCAGGTGCGGCGCTCGTGCTCAGCGCGCCGGGACCAGGTCCCGGTCCCGGGGCCGGCGGCCGCGACCGGCTCGCGGGGCAGGAGCAGGGCGGCGGTGTCGGGGTCGGAGACCAGCTCGGGCCGGGCGCGCGCCCACCCACGCAGGACGTCGACCACCTGGACCCAGGAGCGGGAGTCGGTCAGCTCGATCCAGCCTGCGGGGCCCCGCAGCTCGAGGCGTGCGTGCAGCCGGCGGGTGCTGACGCCGCGCACGGTCGGGTCGCCGGGTCCGGACGGCTTCCAGGTGGTGTTGAGCGCGGGCCGGTGGACCAGCGCGGTCGCGTCCGCGAGCGTGACCCGGGAGCGGACCTCGCCGCCGCTCTCCTGCCGGCACTCGTCGGCCGTCAGGACCGTGGCCGACGGCGGTGAGAACAGGGACCTCACCAGGGCGACCAGCGCGACGCCCAGCAGCAGGGCGAGCACGCTGAGCACCAGGAAGAGCACCGCCGTGACCGCCGGTGAGGTGGCCGCGCCGTCGACGCTGAAGCTGCCCTCGGCGAGGGCGCCGAGCAGCGCCACGACCAGGCCCGCCTCGATGAAGCCGCACGCGGCGAGCGGCAGCAGCAGCCACAGGGGGCTGGTGCGCAGCGTGACCGACCCGGGCGCGGCCGCGCGGCTCATGCCGCGAAGGCGGCGGTGAGGGCGATCTCCACCATGGCGCCGAAGCTCCGCTCCCGTTCCCCGGCGCTCGTCTCCTCGCCGGTGACGATGTGGTCCGACACGGTGTTGACGACCAGGGCCCGGGCATCGTGCTGCGCCGCCAGCGTGTAGAGCGCACTCGCCTCCATGTCGATCGCGAGGACGCCGTACTCGACCATCCGCGCGGTCAGGTCCGGGCGCGGGCTGTAGAACGAGTCGCCCGCGAAGACCAGCCCGACGTGCACGCCCGGCCGCTCGCCGGCCGGCAGGGCGACGGCGGCGTCGTACGCCGCGCGCAGCAGGCCGAAGTCGGCGACCGGGGCGTAGTCCAGGCCCTCGAAGCGGATCCGGTTCATCGACGAGTCCGTGCAGGCGCCCGAGGCCAGCACGACGTCGCGCACGGCGAGCTTCTCGCTCAGCGCGCCGCAGGAGCCGACCCGCACGAGCGTCGTGACGTCGTACTCGCGCAGCAGCTCGTTGACGTAGATCGCCAGCGAGGGCTGGCCCATCCCCGACCCCTGGACGGAGACCCGGTGCCCGCGCCAGGTGCCGGTGTAGCCGTACATCCCGCGCACCTCCGAGTAGCACGAGGCGTCCTCGAGGAAGGTCTGCGCGATCCACCGGGCCCGGAGCGGATCCCCGGGCATCAGGACGACGGGTGCGATCTCTCCCGGTCGGGCGCCGATGTGGGTGCTCATGGCACCGAAGAGTAGGACTAGCCTCGCAGTCGTGAGCTTCCCGCACCTTCAGCTGGCCGCGAACCCCCACGACCGCACCGGCGTCCACCGGTCCGACGACGCCTGGCTCGACGAGCGCTGGTCCGACCCGCGCAGCCGGGTCCTCGTCGTCGCGGGCACGCGCGTCCGTCCCGTCGGCGGCGCCCTGGAGTGGCTGCCGACGCACGAGGCGCCGGCCGGGCTGCGGGTGCTGCTGGGGGAGCAGGACGGCACGACGTACTTCGCGGTGGTCGTGGACCCCGCAGGGGCGCCGGGGGAGAAGGCCGAGTGGCTCGGCCTGCGCGAGGTGCTGCCGCACCTGGCCACCGAGGGTGTGGACGAGGCGCCGCTGGTCTTCCACGCGATCGGGCTGGCGGAGTGGTTGTACGCGACCCGCTTCTGCCCCCGGTGCGGCGGCTCGCTCGAGCCGCGCGCCGCGGGCCACGAGCTGGTCTGCACCTCCTGCGGAAAGACCCAGTTCCCGCGCACCGACCCGGCGGTGATCATGGTCGTCACCTCCGGAGAGCCCGGCTCGGAGCACGAGCGGTGCCTGCTGGGTCGCCAGTCGGTCTGGCCGGCAGGGCGCTACTCGACGCTGGCGGGCTTCTGCGAGCCGGGCGAGACCCTCGAGGACGCCGTACGCCGCGAGGTGGCCGAGGAGGTCGGTGTCCGGGTCGGCGAAGTGACCTACTTCGGCAACCAGCCGTGGCCGCTGCCGGCGAGCCTGATGCTCGGCTTCGTGGCGCGCGCCGAGACCACCGAGATCGAGGTCGACGACCACGAGATCGAGGACGCGCGGTGGTTCACCCGCGCCGAGATGAAGGCCGGCGCCGAGTCCGGCGAGCTGGTGCTGCCCGGCGGGGTCTCGATCTCACGCTCGTTGGTCGAGCACTGGTACGGCGGCCCCCTCGCCGGCCACTGGTAGGCCCGGACGTGCGACGACCCGCCCGAGTCGTGCTCGGACGGGTCGGCAGGGTCGGGCTCAGACGGCGAGCGCGCTCAGCTTCTCCTTGACCTGGGCCAGCGACGGGTTCGTCACGGCCGAGCCGTCGGCGAACACCAGCGTCGGCACGGTCTGGTTGCCGTTGTTGGCGGCCTCGACGATCGCCGCAGCCTCGGGCTGCTGCTCGATGTCGACCACGTCGTAGGTGATGCCCTCACGGTCGAGCTGGCTCTTCAGGCGGTGGCAGTAGCCGCACCAGGGCGTCGTGTACATCGTGAAGGAACCGCTCATCGGGAAGTGTCGCCTCCGGCGTCTAGGGTTTCGGGGTACGCAAGGTCAACCACAGCGCAGGAGGAGTTGTTCCCCATGCCCACCCCCGAAAACCTGCTCGAGGCGCTCGACCCCGAGCAGCGCCGGGTGGCCGAGGCCCTGCGCGGACCGGTGCGGGTCCTGGCCGGTGCCGGGACGGGCAAGACCCGAGCGATCACCCACCGGATCGCGCACGGTGTCGCCACGGGCGTCTACGCGCCCACCGAGGTCCTCGCCGTGACCTTCACGACCCGTGCCGCCGGTGAGATGCGCCAGCGCCTCCGGGTGCTCGGCGCCGGCGGGGTGCAGGCCCGGACCTTCCACTCCGCGGCGCTGCGCCAGCTGCGCTACTTCTGGCCGCACGTGCACGGCACCGAGCTCCCGACGCTGATCGAGTCCAAGATCGGCCTGCTCGCCACCGCGGCCCGGCGCCAGCGGCTCGCGGCCGACCAGGCGCTGCTGCGCGACCTCGCCTCCGAGATCGAGTGGGCCAAGGTCAGCAACGTCCACCCCGACGACTACGCCAAGGTCGCCACGGCGCGGGGACGCTCGGTCACCGGCCACGACGCCGACACGGTGGGCCGCGTCTTCGGCGCCTACGAGGACGTCAAGCGCGGCCAGGGGCGGATGGACATGGAGGACGTGCTGCTCCTCACCGCCGGGATGCTGGCCGAGGACGAGCGGGTGGCCGCGCAGGTGCGCCGGCAGTACAAGTGGTTCGTCGTCGACGAGTTCCAGGACGTCTCGCCCCTGCAGTCGGCGCTGCTCGAGCTGTGGCTCGGCGGCCGCGACGAGCTCTGCGTGGTCGGCGACCCCGCCCAGACGATCTACTCCTTCGCGGGCGCCAACGCCTCCTACCTGCGCGACTTCCCCGCGAAGTTCCCCGGCACCACCTCGATCGAGCTGGTCCGCAACTACCGCTCGACGCCCGAGGTCGTGGGTGCCGCCAACACCCTCTTGGCGGGATCCTCCAGCCGTGGCGTCGAGCTGCGCGCGCAGCGGCCCGCCGGCCCGGCCGTGACCTACACCGCCCAGCCCGACGAGGTGGCCGAGGCCGACGCCGTGGCCACCTCCATCGCCCGGCTGCGCGACCAGGGCCGCAGCCTCGGCGAGGTCGCGGTGCTCTTCCGCATCAACGCCCAGTCGGAGGCCTACGAGGAGGCGCTCTCGAGCCGCGGCATCCCCTACGTCGTCCGCGGCGCCGCCCGCTTCTTCGACCGGCCCGAGGTGCGCGAGGCCGTCACCCGGCTGCGTGGTGCCGCCCGCTCCGGCGAGGGCGACGAGTTCCTCGAGACCGTGCACGGCACGCTCGCCGGCATGGGCTGGACCAACCAGGCCCCGACGACGCGCGGCCAGACGCGTGACCGCTGGGAGTCCTGGCAGGCGCTGGTCGACCAGGCGACGGAGTTCGCGCAGACCCCCGGCGCGACGCTCGGCGACTTCGTCGACGACCTCGACCGCCGCGCCTCCGAGCAGCACGCGCCGGTGGCCGACGGGGTCACCCTCGCGACGTTCCACGCCGCCAAGGGCCTGGAGTGGGACTCGGTGTTCCTCGTCGGCCTCCAGGACGGCACCCTGCCGATCACCTACGCCGACACCCCGGCCGCGGTCGAGGAGGAGCGCCGGCTGCTCTACGTCGGCATGACCCGCGCGCGGATCGACCTGGCCCTGTCCTGGGCGCAGGCGCGCAACCCCGGCGGCCGGGCCTCCCGCAAGCCCTCGCGCTTCCTGACCCCGCTGCTGCCCGAGGAGACGCCCGCCGAGCGCTCGCCCGCCCGCAACCGCAAGGTGGCCGGCTGCCGGGAGTGCGGTCGACCGCTCTCGACCGGGGCCGAGAAGAAGCGGGGCAGGTGCGAGGACTGCCCCGCCTCCTACGACGAGGAGCTGTTCGAGAGGTTGCGCGAGTGGCGCAAGGAGCGGGCCGGTACGGAGAGCGTGCCCGCGTTCGTGGTCTTCACCGATGCGACGCTGCAGCTGATAGCGGAGCACCGGCCGACGACTCCGGAGGGGCTGCTGCGCATCAGTGGTATAGGCCGGTCCAAGCTCGAGAGGTACGGCGAGGACGTGCTCACGCTGCTCCGCTGAGCAGATCCGGAACTTTTTCGAGAAATACCCACAAAATCGTTTGCCCATTACATGGGTCACGCGATAGTTTTCCGACTACGCAAATCCGGCGCACCACGGCCCTGACAAGGTCGGCGCCCGACTCACCGAAGGAGGTGGCCCAGATGATCAGCACCATGACCCACACGACGGCTCAGATCCCGTCGACCTTCGTCATGCCTTCGTGCGCCCTGGCCGCCTCTGCCACTGCTGCCGTGCGTGACCGCAAGGCCGTCGTGGGCATCGGTACGGGCCTCGTCCAGGGCTACTTCCCGGGGACCTCTGCCTGGAGACCACCGAACTGTTGAGAACCAACAGCATCGGCAGCCTCCAGGCCGCGGAACCCTCACCGGGATCCGCGGCCTTTCTGTTTCTCGGGCCCACCTGTTTCCAGCAACACCAAAGCGATCAGGTCAGAAGAAGGAGGTGAAACATGACCATCAGCGTTCTCGACCGCACCGATGGGACTGCCGAGGCGCCCAGCCTGGGGCTGCTGCACGACCAGGCCGGGCAGGTGGACGACGAGCTGCTGCCGTGCCGGGCCAACAACCCGGAGCTGTGGTTCGCCGAGTCGCCCGCCGACGTGGAGCACGCCAAGGCGTTGTGCCAGGGCTGTCCGGTCCAGGCACTCTGCCTCGACGGCGCCCTCGAGCGCCGTGAGCCCTGGGGAGTCTGGGGCGGCGAGCTCTTCCTCCAGGGAGTGGTGATCCCGCGCAAGCGTCCGCGCGGCCGACCCCGCAAGAACGAGGTTGCCGCCTAGGCGCCTCCCGCACGAAAGCCGACACATCCATGAACACGAACCCGAACCGGAGCACCACCATGAATCTCATGCACGAAGACCTGGCTCGAGCACAGATGGCCGCGCGCCTGGGAGAGGCGCAGAACCTGCGGCACGGCCACCGGCTGGCCCGTGCCCACCGCCTGACCCGCACGGCCGAGAGGGCCGCGCAGCAGGCACGCATCGCCATCACCGGCACGCTCTGAGCAAACGCGGCCGACCGGCCGCCCTGACCTAGAAGGCCAACCGACACCACCATGAAGACCTACCGGAAGCGGAGCAAGACCATGAATCTCATGCACGAGAACCTGGCCCGCGCGCAAATGTCCGCGCGCCTGGGAGAGGCGCAGCAGCAGCGACTGGGTCACAACGTGGCCCGTGCCCGACGCTTGAGCCGCAAGGCCGAGCAGGCCGCGCAGCAGGCACGTCTCGCCCTCGCACGCGCACTGTGACACCCCCGGCACCTCCGCCGGGAACACCTGATCGCGGGTGATGAGCAGGAGCCGGTACGACGCCCGTCGTACCGGCTCCTGCCGCGTCCGGGGCCGGGTGCGGGCGTAGCCTGTCGAGCGTGACCACCTGTGACTTCTGCGGACGCCAGGAGACCGACGAGGCGAAGACGCTGACGTGGACGACCGCGGTCGAGAACGGTCGCAAGCGGGTCTTCTGCGACACCTGTTCCCGGGCGAACCTGCGCGCCATGGAGGGCAAGCTCGACAGCGAGTTCTGGTGAGGGCGAGCGCCTGACCTAGACGGCCAGCAGCTCGTCCCACGCGCACCCGCAGTGCACGTGCCGACGCCAGGCCTGGCGCGCCAGGGCGAGGTCGGGGCCGACCGTCACGGTCGCCGACCAGGTCGCGGGTCGGTCCCCGTCGACGAAGGAGACGAGGTCGCGGACGGCCAGGCCCACCGCGACTGCGTGCAGCGACGGGTCGCGCGGCGTCGGGCCCGCGACGGCGGTGCCGCGGTGGCACTGCTCGAGCAGCACCGGCCGGCGGGGATCGCGCTCCGCCCGGGCCGCGTCCACGCAGCGCAGGCAGGCGGTCAGGCCCGGGACGACGAACGGGCCCACCACGACGCCGCCGGAGGCCGGGGCGACCACGAGGTGGGGGAGCCCGGCGCGCACGAGCGGGTCGACCCGGGCCCGCGGCAGGGCCTCGTCGCAGACCACCAGCACCGCGGTCGGTTCGTCGGTGACTGCGGCGAGGCCGACACCCGAGGCACGCAGGAGCCGGGTGGCCGCCTGCTCGGTGTCCGGCGCCGCCTCGACCCGGACCCGGGCCCGGTCGCGGTCGGCGAGGCGTCGCGCGGCGTCGTCCCCGAACTGCGCGAAGGCGGCCGCCGCGGCGCCCCGGTCCTCGGCCGCGCCCAGGGTGGCGTCGCGGACCGCACCGTCCACCACCAGGCCGCGCGCGGCCAGGTCGGCCACCAGGCGCCGGGCCGCGGGGGCGGCCAGGTCCGGGGTCACGCCGGCGCGCAGCTCCTCGAGGAGCCGCCGGGTGAGCGGCTCGTCGGGCAGCACCAGGACGTGCGGCGGGTCGATCCCGACCTGCAGGTGCCGGTCGTCGCGGCGTACGACGTGCAGCCCGGGCCGTAGCGCGGGTCGTCGGGGGAGGGGTGGCGCCGAGGCCGGCCCCGGCGTGCGTGGGTCGTGGAGGTGGTCACCGGGCATGCCCGGCAGGGTGGCACGACGCCGGTCGGGGCCCGAGCAGCTCGTCCACAGGGTTCCGCAGGGCGCAACACGACGGCGGCGCCGACCCGGTCCATCGACCGGGCGACGCCGCCGTACGAGCTCTGGGGGCTGATCGGTGAGGATCAGGCCTTGCCGAGGATGCGGTTGAGGTTGGTACCGCAGACGGGGCACACGGCCTTGGCCATGCGGGTGCCCTTGTCGTTGACCTTGACCTCGCCCTCGGCCTCGCGCTTCTCCTTGCACTTCACGCAGTAGAACTCGCCGCTCCAGGTCTCCGCCATGACGGCCTCCTTGCCTTTGTATTCTTCGGTCGTCGCGACGGGGTAACACGAGGGAAGCCCGTCGGAGCCCGACGGCGGGTGCCGTCGAACCGCCTCGACCCTACGACACGCCTGCGCTCAGGCGTAGCAGGCGCACCGTTGGGCGTGAACCGGGTCACGGCACCCGTGGTCCACGCTCACTACCTTGTGCCCATGCCTGAACTCAGCCACCTGCGTCTCGACCGCCCCCGCGACGGCGTCGCCGTGCTCACCCTGGACAACCCCGACCAGCGCAACGCGATGTCGGAGGAGATGACCTCCTCCTGGGTCGCGGCCGTCGACGAGCTCGCCGCGGACGCCTCGGTGCGGGTGGTGGTCGTGACCGGCGAGGGGTCGGCGTTCTGCTCCGGCGGGGACACCTCGTGGATCGCCGGCGAGCCCGACGCCACGGTGGACCACCTGCGCACCCGGATGCTCGCGTTCTACCGCGCATGGCTCTCCATCCGGAGGCTGGAGGTGCCGACGATCGCCGCGGTCAACGGACCGGCCATCGGCGCCGGGCTGTGCATGGCGCTGGCCTGCGACCTGCGGTACGCCGCCGCCGGGGCCAAGCTCGGTGCGCCGTTCGTGAAGCTCGGGATGCACCCGGGCATGGCCGGGACCTGGCTGCTGCCCCACGTCGTGGGGGAGGCGCACGCCAAGGACCTGCTGCTGACCGGCCGGGTGGTCGACGCCGAGGAGGCGCTGCGGCTCGGCCTGGTCTCCCGGGTGCTGGACCCGGCGACGTTCCACGAGGAGGTGCTCGGGGTCGCCGAAGGCATCGCGGCGACGGCTCCGATCGCGAGCCGGCTGACCAAGCTCGCGCTGGCCGACGGGGGCCACGCCGACATCGAGAGCTGCCTGCAGTGGGAGGCGATGGCGCAGCCGGTCACCCTCGCCACCGAGGACCTGCAGGAGGGGATCCGCGCCGCCCGCGAGCGCCGGGCCCCGGTGTTCCGGGGGGTCTGAGCCGCGGCACCACCGCCCCGCTCCCGACAAGCAGAAGGGCCCCCTGCCCGCCTCGCGACACTTGCCTTCCCCTTGCGAGTGTCGGTCGACGGGCCGGGGGCCTCATCTGCGGGCAACGCTAGGAGGCGGGGCGGGCCCGGGTCAACGCCCGGTGACCACAGCCTGTGGACAACGTGTGGACAACCCTGTGGGACACGCGGGGCGACCGGTGGAGAACGGGACTTTCGTCCTGGGAACGGCCTGTGGAGGACACGCCCGGGCGGACGTCGTACGCTGCGCTGACCAGCGGTGATGTCCGTCCACCGGCTGTGGAGAGAAGAAAGTTCGGAGGTGCACGGCGTGTCGCAGCGACGGGGGTCGTACGACGCGGGGCCGGTGGCTGCGCTGCGTCGGATCGCGTTCCTGCTCGAGCGGGGCCGCGAGGACACCTACAAGGTCAAGGCGTTCCGCGGCGCGGCGGCGGCGATCCTGCCGATGTCCGACGCCGAGGTCCGCGCGGCCGTGGCCGCGGGGACGCTCACCGACCTGCCGGGTGTCGGCGCCAGCTCGGCGAAGGTGATCGCAGACGCGGTCCACGGGGTGCTGCCGGAGCGGCTGGCCCGCCTCGAGGAGGAGCACGCCGGCCCGGTCGCCGTAGGCGGGCAGGAGCTGCGGGCGGCGCTGCGCGGTGACCTGCACTCGCACTCGGACTGGTCCGACGGCGGCTCCCCGATCGAGGAGATGGCGTTCACCGCGATCGAGCTGGGCCACGACTACCTCGTGCTGACCGACCACTCGCCGCGGCTCACCGTCGCGCACGGCCTGAGCGCCGAGCGGCTGACCCGGCAGTTGGCGGTCGTCGACGCCGTGAACGAGCACCTCGCCGGCTCCGGTTTCACCCTGCTCAAGGGCATCGAGGTCGACATCCTCGACGACGGCGGCCTCGACCAGACCGACGAGATGCTCGGCCGTCTCGACGTGCGGGTCGCCAGCGTGCACTCCAAGCTGAAGATGGACCCCGAGGCGATGACGCGCCGGATGATGGGGGCGATCCGCAACCCGCGGATGAACGTGCTCGGCCACTGCACCGGCCGCCTGGTCACCGGCAACCGGGGCACCCGCCCGGGGTCGCAGTTCGACGCGCGGGCGGTGTTCGAGGCCTGCGTCGAGCACGACGTGGCGGTCGAGATCAACTCCCGGCCCGAGCGGCGCGACCCGCCCACGAAGCTGCTCGAGCTGGCCCGGGACACCGGCTGCCTGTTCTCGATCGACAGCGACGCCCACGCCCCCGGGCAGCTCGACTTCCTCGGCTACGGGTGCGAGCGCGCCGAGCAGGCCGGGATCGACCCGGATCGCATCGTCAACACCTGGCCGCAGGAGCGCCTGCTGGCCTGGGCGAACGGCTAGGTTTCGCACCATGGGACAGCCGGAGGTGGAGGTGCGCCGCAGCAAGCGGCGTCGTCGTACCGTCTCCGCCTACCGCGACGGGGACCGCATCGTCGTGATGATCCCCGCCTCGCTCAGCCGCGCCGAGGAGGCGGAGTGGGTGCAGACGATGCTGGCCCGGCTGGAGAGGTCCGAGCAGCGCCGCTCGCCGTCGGACGACGGCCTGATGCACCGGGCGCTCGCGCTCAGCGACCGCTACCTCGGGGGGCTCGCGACGCCGGAGTCGGTGCGCTGGGTGGAGAACCAGAAGTCCCGGTGGGGCTCCTGCACCCCCGGTGACCGGACGATCCGGCTCTCCGCGCGGCTGCGGGGGATGCCGTCGTGGGTCATCGACTACGTGCTCGTGCACGAGCTCGCCCACCTGCTGGAGTCCGGCCACGACGACCGGTTCTGGTCGTGGGTGGACCGCTACCCGCAGGCCGAGCGGGCCAAGGGCTACCTGCTCGGCTGGTCGGCCGCGGCGAAGCTGGACCCGCCGCCCAGCGGCGACGCCGACTGAGCCCGGGCGCGGGCCAGCCCGACGAGCTCGACCAGCTCCGGCTCCGGGTCGGGCAGCGCGTCGACCGGCCACCAGCGCACGTCGAGGGACTCCTCGCTCACCGCGTGCCGGCCGTCGGCAGGCACGACGGCCAGGAAGCGTACGTCGAGGTGGTGCACGCCGCCGGTGGGGCCGCAGAAGGGCACCTCGTGCTCGCTGAGCTGGACCGGGACGGGGTCCACCGCCAGCTGATGGAGCCCGGACTCCTCGCGTGCCTCTCGGGCCGCGGCGCCGGCGAGCGTCAGGTCACCGGGCTCGCAGTGGCCGCCGAGCTGGAACCAGCGCCGGGCCTTGGCGTGCAGCGTCAGCAGCGCGTGGGTGGCGTCCTCGTCGAGCACCAGGGTGCTCGCGGTGAGGTGGTCGGGCCGGCAGCCGCGCGTCATCCCGTCGGGGTGGGCGCGCAGGTGGGCGACGTACCGCTCGCGCAGCGCCTCCTGGGCGGGCGAGGGTGCCGCCCAGGACTCGAGCACGGCCAGGGCGTCGGCGTGGAGGCTCACTCCTTCGGGGCCTCGCCGGACCCGTCGCCACCGTCCAGCAGGTCGCGCAGCGCGGCGTCGAAGTCGTCGTCGCTGAGCGCCTCAGGGGCGGTGGCGTCCTCGCGGAAGCCGAGCGGGTCGTCGAGGTCGGCGGCCGTCGGCAGCAGGTCGGGGTGCATCCACACGCCGTCGCGCGCCTCGATGCCCTGACGGGTCCGCAGCGAGCCCCACAGCGTGGAGGCGTCGCGCAGCCGACGGGGCCGCAGCTCGAGGCCGACGAGCGTGGCGAACGTCTGCTCGGCAGGCCCACCGGCGGCGCGCCGCCGGCGGAAGGCCTCCTGCAGCTTGCCGGCGCTGGGCATCCGCTCGTGCGTGGCCTGGCCGACGACCTCGTCGACCCAGCCCTCGACCAGCGCGAGGGTCACCTCGAGCCGCTGCAGGGCGGCGGTCTGGGCGGGGGACTGGGGCAGGTCGAAGAGGCCGCCCTCGAGCAGCTGCTGCATCGACTCGGGGTTGGTCGGGTCGATGCCGCGCATCTGCTCCTCGACCCGGCTCTGGATGCCCTCGGCGTTGATCTCGATCCCGCGGGCGTAGTCGGCGACGGCGCCGATGAGGTGCTCACGCAGCCACGGCACGTGCGCGAAGAGCCGCTGGTGGGCGGCCTCGCGCAGGGCCAGGTAGAGCAGCACGTCGTCCTCGGTGACGTCGAGGCCCTCGGCGAACGCCGCCACGTTGGTGGGCACCAGCGCCGCCTTCCCCGCCGGGGCGAGCGGCAGGCCGATGTCCGAGACGCTGAGCACCTCCCCGGCCAGGCCGCCGAGGCCCGAGCCGATCTGCGAGGCGAGCATCGCGCCGACGGCCTTGCCGAGGATGCCCAGAACTGGCCCGGACATCGCCCGCGCCTCCTCGGGGATGGCGCTGCCGAGCGCCGCGACCGAGCCCTCGGCGATCGGTTCGACGAGGACCTTCCACACCTCGGTGGTGCCCACGATCCACTCGGCGCGGCTCCAGGCCGCGGTGGAGGTGACGCCGGAGGGGAAGGTGGTGGTGTCGTCGAGCCAGTGGTCGGCCAGGCGCAGGGCGTCGGCCACGGCGTCCTTCTGCTTCTGGGTCGGCGTCGGGTCGGGGGTCTGGGCGGCCAGCTTGCGGGCGGTGTCCAACGCGACGTCCCAGTTGAGCGGGCCGTCGTACGGCTGCATCAACGACTGGATCTGGCCGAACAGCGCGGAGAGGTCGGGCATCTGCCCGCCGCCGCCCAGGGCGCCACCGAGGCCTGCGCCGAAGAGCTGCTCGAAGGGCGTGCCCTTGAAGGGGTTCTGGCCGCTGTCCTCGGGCTCGTCGGGGGTCTCGCCGGGGTTCGTGCTCATGGGGCAACGGTACGCGGCGGCGGAAGGACGGTCCCGCCTGCCCGTGGGGCGGGCTAGGGTCGGGGCCGTGACCGACTCGACCTTGGGCTCTCCGGCTGCCGATGCCGTCGTCCGCCTCGTCGCGCTGCGCGAGACGCCGCTCGACGTGGCCGAGGTGGTGGCCGCGCTCGACGACGAGGGCAGCGGGGGCCTCACGCTGTTCGTCGGCCGGGTCCGCGACCACGACGGCGGCCGGGACGTCGACGGGCTCGACTACTCCGCGCATCCCACCGCCGAGGCGAAGCTGCGTGAGGTGTGCGACCGGATCGCGGAGGAGTACGACGTGCACGGCGTCGCCGCGGTGCACCGCACCGGGACGCTGGCCATCGGCGACATCGCGGTGGTCGTCGCGACCACCGCCGCCCACCGGGGCGAGGCCTTCGACGCCTCGCGGGCGCTCATCGACACCCTCAAGGCCGAGGTGCCGATCTGGAAGCACCAGCGGTTCGGCGACGGGGGCGAGGAGTGGGTGGGGTCCCCCTAGGGCGCGTCGGCCTGATCCGGGTGGGGGAGTTACCTACCCTGAGCGGGTGGAGATCCTGTTCTGGCTGGTGCCGCCGGTCGTCGTCACCGTGGTGGCGATGATCTGGGTGAGCTGGCTCGGTCGCGAGGGGCGCGGTGAGGTCGACCGCGACGTGGCCGTGCGCCGGCTGGCCGAGGCGATGCAGCGCGAGCCGAAGCGGCCCACGCCGTACTCCGCCCGCACGCCCGTGCGCGACCGCAGCACCGGGATCGCGGTGCGGCCCTCGCGTGCGCCGCGGCCGGCGCCGGGCGAGCCCCGCGGGCGCCGCGTCTCCTGACCGGTGCCGACCGGGGGACGGGCACGGTTGGCCCTGGGTGAGAGGCTACGGCCATGACGCAGCGCACCCTCGCCGGCATCCTCGCGGCTCCGCTGCTCATCGGGCTGTGGGTCGCGGCCGCGACCGAGCCGCTGCCGTTCGTCACCTACGAGCCCGGCCTGACCGTCGACGTGCTCGCCGAGACCCAGGGCCAGGAGATCATCCAGGTCCAGGGCCACAAGGTCTACCGCGACGACGGTGAGCTGCGGATGACCACGGTCTACGTCTCCCAGCCGCGCCCCGCCAAGGTCACCCTCGCCGAGCTGATGCGCGACTGGGTCAGCCCCGACGACGCGGTCTACCCCTATAAGGCGGTCTACGCACCCGACACGACGACCGAGCAGAACAAGCGCGAGGGTGCTGTCGAGATGGTCTCTTCGCAGGACTCCGCGGTGGCGGTGGCGCTCGACGAGCTGGGGTACGACGTCAAGCCCGCCACCGAGGTGCTGAGCGTGATCGACGGGTCGCCGGCCGACGGCAAGCTGCAGGTGCGCGACATCTTCGTCTCCGTGGACGGCCAGAAGATCTCCTCGCCCGACGACGTGGTCAAGGCCGTCCAGGGGGTGCAGCCGGGCGAGGTCGTGGACGTCGTCGTACGCCGCGACGGCAAGACCACCCACGTCGGCGTGACGCCGGAGGAGAAGGACGGGAAGCCCACGATCGGGATCCAGCTCGGCACCGGCTACGAGTTCCCGTTCAAGGTCTCGGTCAACATCGACCCGGCCATCGGCGGTCCCAGCGCCGGGCTGATGTTCTCGCTGGGCATCTACGACACCCTCACCCCGGGTTCCCTGACCGACGGGGAGACGATCGCCGGCACCGGAACCGTCGACGGGGCCGGCAAGGTGGGCCCGATCGGCGGCATCCAGCAGAAGATCGTCGCCGCCCGGGACGCCGGGGCGAAGCTCTTCTTCGTCCCGCCCGACAACTGCAAGGACGCCCTGGGCGCGCCGAACGGCGACATGCGCCTGGTGAAGGCGACCACGATGCACGACGCCGTCACCGCCCTCGAGGCGTGGGACGACGACCACGACGCTGACCTGCCGTCCTGCGAGGAGGACTCGTGACCGAGCCCGAGCACCGCCCTGAAGCTGATCTGGGGGAGGCCGACCTGGGGGAGAGCGCCCCCGGGGAGACCAGCCCCGAGCTGAGCCCCGAGCTGACCGCCGACCTCGACGTGGACCCCGCGCTCGCCGCGGCGGTCCTCGAGATCGAGTCGCACATCGCCGAGGGCGGGTGGGACCAGCCGGCCCGCCTGTACGCGCTGGTCGAGACCGCGGCGCTGGTCGAGCACGAGCCCGCGCTGGCCGCGGCGATGGGCCTGGACGCCTCGTCCGCGCAGGGCTCGCTGACGCCGGTCGAGCAGGACCAGCTCGCCCCCGACCGGCCGCTCGAGTCGGTGCTGGAGTCGATCGTGTGGCCCGCCGGGGTGGCCGGGTGCGCGGCCGTCGTGGAGCGGCTGGTGCTGCCGCCCGACGCCGACGCCCAGATCCCCGAGGACCCGGCCGGCGCCGAGGAGTTCGCCCGCGAGCACCCGGACCGCCAGGAGGTCCGGATCGTGGCCGGTGCGACCCGCGCCGGGTCGACGTACTGCGCCCTGCGGCTACGCGCCCACGACGACGCCGCCTCGGTGGTGGGCGGTGCCGACCTGGTCCCCGCCCTGCTGGAGCTGCTGGGCTCCACGCTGGTCGACGACGACGGGGAGGAGCCCCGATGAGCGAGCTGTTCGACGATGACCCGCGGGACACCCCGCCGCCGGTGAAGCAGCGCCCCCGGCGCTCGCGGGCGCTGATCATCACCGCGGTCGTCGTCATCCTCGCGTTCTTCGGGCTGACCACCTTCGCCGGCGTCTACACCGATCGGCTGTGGTACCGCAACGGCGGCTACTCCGAGGTGTTCAGCACGCTGTTCTGGACCAAGACCGGCCTCTTCTTCGTGTTCGGGGCGGTGATGGCGGCGGTCGTCGGCGTCAACGTCTACCTCGCCTACCGGCTGCGGCCGATGTTCCGGCCCAACTCCCCGGAGCAGACCGGCCTGGACCGGTACCGCGACGCGGTGACCCCGATCCGCACCTGGCTGCTGGTGGGCGTCTCGCTGGTCCTCGGCAGCTTCGCCGGTTCCTCGGCGGTCGGGCAGTGGCGCAACTACCTGCTCTGGCGCAACGGCGTGCCGTTCGGCAACAACGACGCCTACTTCGGCAAGGACATCGGCTTCTACGTCTTCGACCTGCCGTGGCTGCACTACCTGGTCGACTTCACGATGGCGGTCACGGTGGTGGCGCTGCTCGCCGCCGCCGTCGTGCACTACCTGTACGGCGGCATCCGGCTGCAGACCTCCCACGACCGGCTCTCGGGCGCTGCGCAGGCGCAGCTGTCGGTGCTGCTCGGGGTGTTCGTGCTGGCCAAGGCCGCCGACTACTACCTCGACCGCTTCGACCTGGTCACCCGCTCCGGCGGCCTGATCACCGGCATGACCTACACCGACGACCACGCGGTGCTGCCGGCCAAGAACATCCTGATGGGCATCGCGGTCATCTGCGCGGTGCTGTTCTTCCTCAACGTGTGGCGGCGGACCTGGCTGCTGCCCTCGGTCGGGCTGGCCCTGCTCGCCCTCTCCGCGGTGCTGCTGGGCCTGATCTGGCCGGGGATCGTCCAGCAGTTCCAGGTCAAGCCGTCCGAGGCGGACAAGGAAGCGCCGTACATCGAGAAGAACATCGACGCGACGCGGCAGGCCTACGACCTCGAGGACGTCCAGGTCGACTCCTACTCCAGCAACCCGACCGCGTCGCCCGACCAGCTGCCCGGGCTGAGCCGCGCGACCTCCTCGACGCCGCTGGTGGACCCGCAGCTGGTGCGCCAGACGTTCGAGCAGAACCAGCAGGCCCGTGCCTACTACTCGGTGGCCGACGTGCTCGACGTCGACCGCTACAAGCTCGACGGCATCGACCGTGCGCTGGTGCTCGGCGTCCGCGAGCTCGACCAGGACGGCATCCCCGACGGGGACCGCAACTGGTCCAACCTGCACACCGTCTACACGCACGGCAACGGCATCATCGCGGCGTACGCCAACCAGCGCCCGGCCGACAACTCCGCCGAGGCGACGAGCATCCAGTGGGCCGAGGGCCAGCCGACCTCCGACGAGCCGCAGGCGCAGAACGCGCTGGGTGACTACCAGACGCAGGTGTACTTCGGGGAGTCGAGCCCGGACTACTCGATCGTCGGCAAGCCCGCCGGTGACAAGGACGTGGAGCTCGACCTGGGGGAGACCACGTCGAACGGGGAGGCCCCGGACCGCTACACGACGTACGCCGGCAAGGGTGGTGTCCCGGTCGGGAACTTCTTCAACCAGCTGATGTACGCCGTGAAGTTCAGCGAGCCGAACTTCCTGCTCTCCGGGCGGGTCAACGCCGACAGCCAGGTGCTCTACAACCGCAGCCCGCGCGAGCGGGTCGAGAAGGTCGCCCCGTGGCTGACCATCGACTCCGACCCGTACCCCGCGGTGGTGGACGGCAAGATCCAGTGGATCCTCGACGGCTACACCGCCACCGACCGCTACCCGTCGGCCGAGCGTGAGTCGTTCACGACGATGATCGACGACTCGCTGCAGGACTCCTCCGGGCTGCGGACGCTGCCGACCGACGAGGTCAACTACATGCGCAACGCGGTCAAGGCGACCGTGGACGCCTACGACGGCACCGTCACCCTCTACGAGTGGGACGAGAGCGACCCGATCCTGAAGGCGTGGGAGAAGGCCTTCCCGGGGACCGTGAAGCCGAAGTCGGAGATCCCGGCGGCCCTGATGGACCACCTGCGCTACCCCGAGGACCTGTTCAAGGTGCAGCGCTACCAGTTCGCGCGCTACCACGTGACCAACGCCAGCGACTTCTACCAGGCCAACAACCGGTGGGCGGTCCCCGAGGACCCCAACTCCAAGGGCAACCTGCAGCCGCCGTACCGCCTGTTCGTGGACCAGCCGACCGCGTCGGGGGACACCTCGAGCACGTTCTCGCTGACGTCGGTGTTCACGCCGTACAACAAGAACAACCTGGCGGCGTTCGTGTCGGTCGACTCGGACGCGACGTCGAAGACCTACGGGCAGATGCGGGTGCTGCAGCTGGCCGACCAGCAGACGCAGGGCCCCGGCCTGGTCGCCAACGACTTCGCGTCGAACAACGACGTGCGCGAGAAGCTGCAGCCCTACCAGCTCGGTGGCGCGCCGCCGATCTTCGGCAACCTGCTGACCCTGCCGGTCGACGACGGGCTGATCTACGTCGAGCCGGTGTACGCCGTGCGCGCGGGGTCGACGTCGGGCTACCCGATCCTGCAGTTCGTGCTGGTGTCGTACGGCGGGGAGGTCGGCATCGGCCGGACCCTCGGCGAGGCGCTCGGCGACGCCCTCGGGGTCACCGAGGGCAGCTCGAACCCGCCCCCCTCGGGCGGGAACAACGGCGGCAACGGCGGCAAGGGCAACCAGGGCGGCAACCAGCCGCCCGCCACGGTGAGCGCCCAGATCCGCTCGCTGCTCGACCGCGCCGACCAGGCCTTCAAGGAGGCGGAGACGGCGCTGGACAATCGCGACACCGTCACCTACGCCAAGAAGGTCGAGGAGGCCCGCAGGCTGATCGCCCAGGCGGTCGCGCTGGCCGACCAGCAGAAGGCCACCGGCTGAGGGTCGAGCAGCCTCGGCCTCGGGCAGCTCAGGCGTCGCCGGCAGCCGGGACCACCGGCTGCCGGCCCGCCAGCCAGCTGCCGACGTGGGCGCCGACGACCGCGCTCGCGACGATGAGGAACGCGAGCACGACCAGCCACGACAGGATCGCGATCGCGACACCGATCACGCCGTACTGCTCGGTGTTGCTCTGCACCAGGTGGGGGATCCAGATCGAGCCCACCCAGCCGGTCAGGGCTTGACCGGTCGCGCTCACCGCGGCCCCCGGCAGCAGCAGGCTCCACGGGGCCCTGCGGCTGAGCAGCAGCCAGCTGACCAGCCACCACGCCAGGATGCCGATGGCCAGCTCGACGAACAGGGCACCGAACCGCCCGGGCGTCACGCTGCCCGCGAGGCTGCTGACCCAGGCCGTGGACGTCACGGTCGCGGCGAGGAGCACGGCGCCGGCGAAGCCGAAGAGGCCGCG
The DNA here is from genome assembly GCF_042653125.1 of Nocardioides sp. GCM10023255. Lineage (NCBI taxonomy): Bacteria > Bacillati > Actinomycetota > Actinomycetes > Propionibacteriales > Nocardioidaceae > Nocardioides > Nocardioides sp. GCM10023255. The sequence continues at coordinate 476,407 of NZ_JBHSHU010000003.1, read as the reverse complement.
CAGGCGCGCCCGCGGGGGCAGGCCCCAGGCCGTCTCGTAACTGCGCTGCACCGAGCGGGCGAAGCTGGAGAGCGACACGAGCAGCACCAGGAAGCCGAGGACCGAGGTGCTGCCGGTGGCGTCCGGCGGTCGGGTGAACAGCTGGCGCACGGCATCCGCAGCGTCGCCCTCCAGCCCGAACCGGTCGATCAGCCAGGTGCCCACGGCGGTCGAGTCGCTGCTGGAGGCCATCGTGGCCAGCACGATCAGCAGCGGCACCAGCGCGACGAATGCCTGGCCCGCCAGGTTCAGGGCCCGGTCGCGCAGGTTGCCCCGGTAGAGCGCCAGCACCAGCCGGCCCACCCTCGTGGACTCCAGGGTGGACTCGAGGTGACGCAGGCGCGGGTCCGCGCGCCACTCGGCGAGACCCTTCATGGCCTCCCACGCTAGGCGCGTCGGGGCAGCCCGCCTTCGTCCTGCGCGGGTGAGGGGACCCCGATTTGGCGCTCCCGCACCCGTCCCGTACTGTTGTGTTCACCGACGCGGGGTGGAGCAGCTCGGTAGCTCGCTGGGCTCATAACCCAGAGGTCGCAGGTTCAAATCCTGCCCCCGCTACAAGATGGAGCGGCCCTCACAGTGACTGTGAGGGCCGCTCTTGTTCGTGCAACCATTCCCGCTGACGGCGCGCAGATCCGCGCCGGATGCGCCCGCTCTTGAGCCGCCAGAGCGCGGGGAAGCCCCGGTTCTCGGTCGCAACAGTTCACCGCGTCGGGGCAGGGCGGGCGAAGCCGCCACACGGCGACGGGTGGTCTGCCACGATTTCCTCATGGCGAAGTCCCCCGACTCATCGACACGACCCGAGATCGGGCCGGCGCCGAGTAGCGCACCACGGGGGCGGATCGTGCAGGAGATCCGGAACTTCTTACCCGGCCGGCTTCTCGCATCCTCGTCGGTCCTGCTGCTCGCGCTGACGGCGTGTGGTCACGACTCGGTCACCAGCGAGCCGCCCGGTCCGCATGGCAGCCCCACCAGCGCCGGGGAGTGCAGTGATCTGCCGATGGTCGGCGCCGACCCGGGCATGGTGCTCGGCACCGACTGGTCCACCGAGACCCACCCCCACGACCAGCCGGTCGACCTGACCGTCTGCGTGACCACCTCCGACAGCGGCAAGGTGCGCGTGCGGTCCTCGGGCGCCGGCATCACGGTGACCCCCCGGACTCAGCAGATCCCCGCCACGGGGAACGGGCTCCTCACCGTGCAGGTGCGCGTGGCGTCCGGGACGCCGTCCGGCGCGGCCCTGCGACTGACGCAGTACGGCGGCGGCGGCGTCTTCGGCGACTCGACCGGCCCGTCGATCGTCACGACCGCCGACGGCTGGCACTTCGACAGGTCCTGACCGCCCACCGGTGACAGGGGCGGGTGTCAGTTTCCGGCACCTGTGGTTCGATCCGGCCATGGGCAACGGGTGGCGGATGCCAGGGCAGATCCCTGGCGCCGCGGGGGAGTGGCGACGGTCAACCAGACGAGCGCAGATCTGCGCGGTCCCCCCTCTACAAAGTGCGAGAGGCCCTCACAGTCTGACTGTGAGGGCCTCTGGCATGTGCGCAACATTCATCTCATCGCGGAGTGAGTGCGCTCGGTCACGGCATCAAGCGGTGCCAGTCCGGGCGGGCGGCGAGCAACGCCTGGCAGGCGATGTCGACGTCCTGCGGGGCATCGACGTGGGCGATGCCTCGCGCACCTGGTTCAAGGAGCGCGCCTGTGCCGTGCACCTGCATCCGGACGAGGTGCCCTGAGGAGGTTGGAACCCCGCAGGCGGTGGGGGCGAGAACTACTTCTTCTTCCGACAGGGGGAGGATCTGCTCATTACCCGACCAGGAGGCGAGTTCGTCACGAGTTTCCTGGCGGCAGCACCGACAGGTGGTTCAGAATTCGAAGGTGTTCCCGCATTGATTGAGACGCTCCGCGGCAGACGGTGTGTGTCGGTAATGCTCATTCAGCACCGGTTCGCGGACTCCATTCCGAGTGAGTCCGGGCCGATCGAGCTGGGGTGGAGCGACGGCACCTTCACCACTCTCGACGCCAACGCCGACTGGACGCTCGACCTGACTTCGAAACCGTGGACCGACCCCTACGCCGGGGCCGGGGCCGACGAGCGCCAGGAGCTGGCCGACGAGGTGGGTCTCTGGGAACCCACGACTGCGACCGGGGACCTCAACATTCTGGTCGGTCGCTCGGTCACATCGGTGGGCCCGATCCTCAACGAGGCCGGAGAGCTCTCCGGGCTCGAGCTCGCATTCGGTGATTGGTTGTTGTTGGCCGCGGTCGAGGCAGGCAACCTGGCCGTGCACGTGAGCCGCGAGAGTGACTGAGCTGGTTCCGGCGCTCAGGGTGTATCCGCGGCTCCAACCCCTTCTACTCGAGGGGGCGCCGCGACGCTCAGCGCGGCCGTGGCTGGTTGAACGGACTCAGGCCGGGCGGTACGGACAGTGCGGGGGCCGCAGATGCGCACGCATGGCGCTGTCTTCGACGAGGTCGCGGCAGCATTGCAGTCTCTGCTCCACCTCGGTGGCCGCCGAAGCCCGCGGTTTGGCATCTCCGCGCAGGCCGAACGTCAACGGTAGGTACCTGAGGCTGAGGCGGCAGTTCGCAGGTTCCTGGCCGCGGTCCATCAGCCCATGCGATCGTGAGGCCCTTCGGATCGGGGAAGATGGGGCACGGATGGCAGGGCTGGACTACACGCCGGCGAAGAGGGGCTTCGAGCTGCGGCTGCGGTCTCGAGACGGGCTCGAGATTGCGGTGCTATGCCCGGATGCTTCCGAGGATGCCCTGGTGACCGGCGCGGTCGAGCTGCGCTCGAACCTTGCACTGATGGAGGCGCTGCTCGCTTACGGCAAGAACGAGTTCGCGTACCGACGCGCCCGTTCTCCGGAGAAGCGCACAAGCCATCGGGAGGCAGCTCTTCGCTACGCCAAGGACGCGTCGGGGATTGCTGATCTGGTCGGCCGGCTCTCCGCCGAGGAATCGACCGCCTGGTGCTCGGGCTGCTTCGAGCGCACCGCCCATCGACACATCCGCGGATCCGCGCGTCCGAAGGCCATGCACCTGTGTGGGAACTGTGGCACACCGACGGTCCGTTGTGCCTTGCCTCGTTGCCGCAACCACGCCGCCGTCACCGCCAACGACCGCGTCACGCTCAGCTACTGCGCTCCGCACCGCCACGAGATCCCGAGCTTCGAGAAGCTCACCGTCAGGTTGGGCAGCCTCGAGGAGAGCGGTGAGTGGCTCAAGTTCGACCACAGGAACGCCGACCGCATCACGAAGGTCACCGGCGGAACGATCGGCGCGGCGGTGGTCATCGCGCCCGCGGCGTTCTTCGCTGCACCCGTGATCGGTGCGGCGCTCGGCGGGTCCGCGCTGGGCGGCGGCCTCACAGGCGCGGCGGCGACATCGCACGGACTCGCCATGATCGGCGGTGGCTCGGTCGCTGCCGGTGGACTCGGGATGGCCGGAGGAACCGCGGTCGTGACAGCAACAGGCTCGGCCCTCGGCGGCATCCTCGGCGCGACCACCACGTCCGCCTACGTCAGCTCCGACAAGTCGTTCCGGATCGAGAAACTCCGCGACGGACGCGGACCCGTCGTGGTGCTGGCCTCCGGGTTCCTGACGCAGGGAAAGGACGGGTGGGGACCCTGGCAGCCCCTGATCGATCACCGCTACCCCGACGCGACGGTCTACCGCGTGCACTGGGGATCCAAGGAGCTCAAGAGCCTCGGCATCCTCGCCGGCGTCGGCGCGGGCAAGGTCGCAGCACGGAAAGTGGTCGCCAGCGCCGGCAAGAAGGGAAGCAAGGCGTTCAGCTCCCTACCAGGGATCGGCTGGGTACTGGCTGCCCACGACATCGCCGCCAACCCCTGGACCGTCGCGAAGAACCGAGCCGCCATGACCGGCGCGATCTTGGCCGACCTCATCGCCCGGACGGACGACGGGCCGTACGTGCTCATCGGACACAGTCTCGGTGCGCGGGTGATGGTTCACGCTGCGCAGGCGTTGGGAACGCGGGCAACTGGCGAACCGCAGATCGAAACGATGCATCTGCTGGGCGCCGCGGTCGGCAACCGTGGCGACTGGCGGTCACTCGATGCTGCTGTCAGCGGAGTGGTGTGGAACTACTGGTCTGGCCGCGACGAGGTCCTGGGCACGGTGTACGCGATCGCGGAACTCGGACAGAAGTCAGTCGGGAGCGTCGGCTTCGGCTCGAAGTTCCCGCGGATCAAGGACCGCAACGTCACGCGGACCGTCGGCGGGCACTCCGTCTACTTCGACGGCGTTCAACTGGCCTGAATCGCCGCAAACGGGGGACAGGACTGTCAGCAGGACGTGGTGATCCGAACGTGATGTCTCGGGCCTCAAGCCCTGCAGGCTGTCAGTAGGCGCGTCCACGACATCGGGCTTGCAGAGGTGCGTGGTGGTGAGCGGTGCAGTGAAGCACCTGTGCGTCACTGGGTGAGGCGCTCGGCGAGCTGGGAGGGCGCGCCCCATGTTCGTTCTGACGGTCGGTGAAGCTCTCGGAGTGGTAGAAGATGGATTGCATGTCAGATCGGGAGATGAGCGCTCACCGCGGGCGAAGACGGTCGACATCGTTCATCGAGCTCGAGTAGCCGTGGCGCTCACGCGCCAAGATGGAAAGGCATATTGATGTCGCAGATGCCGCCGGCCGGTTGGCACCCTGACCCGTTCCGGCGCTCCGAGCACCGGTACTGGGATGGCGGACGCTGGACCGAACACGTGGCGTCGAATGGACAGCAGTGGATCGATCCGGCCGTCAGTGTCGCTCCACCAGCCGCCATGCAACCAACACCGCCCGTGAGTCCGCCGACCCCTGCCGTGGGGCAGCCGAGGGCCAGGAGGAAGGCGCCCGGGAAGAGCAAGGCGACGCAGATCCAGGAGCAGGTGCAGAACCTCGGCTTGGCCAATACGGCTGGTAGCCCCGACCTGGCGATCCACAGCGAGCCGATCCTGGTGATCAACCAGAAGGGCAAACTGGTCGAGCTGCGCGCCGAGTACGCCATCTATGACCGGAACGGGCTTCAGCTGGCCGCTGTACGGGGAAAACGGATGTCGAGCCGCATGCAGGTGGTCGACATGGCTGGGCGCTCCCTTCTCGACCTGAGACGCGAGGCCACGATTCTGAGCTCCAAAGTCCTGGTGACCGCTGACGATGGGGCCAAGGTCGGACGCATAGTTCCGTCCAAGAACTTGAATCAGATCGATCGCAGCTTCAAGCTCGAAGATGCCCGGAACAAACGGATCGGAGCTGTCTACGCGGAGGACAGTGGGCGGCACCGCGATTTCAATGTCCAAGACACTGGCGGGACCGTAGTTGCTCGCATCATCAAGACCCGAGCGGGACTGGCCAAAGAGCTGTTCACCAAGGGCGACAACTACGTGGTGGAGTTCCCCGGCCACCTGGCAGGTCCGCTCCGCTTGCTCAGCATCGCGACCGCACTCGTCATCGACACGTCGTTTCACCAACGGTAGTCGGATTGGTTCGGATGCTCGCCGGCCGGTTGTCGTACTCCTCTCCCGCCTGGGTGCAGGGCCGCTGCCCTGCGCGGTCCAGAACTCCCGGTCCGTGGGAGACGCGCTCAGGTCACTGCCCCTCCGTGCCGCAGCGGGAAGCCCACGAGCGCGCGCAGGGTGCCGATGACGAGTAGGACGGCGCCCGTGGTCTTCAGGCATCGGCCGTGAGGCTCCGAGCCGGTAGTGCCAACGGCTGGGGGCCGGGTCAGACTTTCGGCCGGTCCCGTGGCGGCGCTCCATCCCTACGCTGAGGGGGTGAGCAATCCACTGCGGCCCCTGCTGGAGGAACCTCGGCCCTCGGCCCCACCGGCCCGGGTGTGGCGGGACTGGGCGCTGCTGGCGGTCGTGACGGTCACCGGGGTGCTGGAGGGTGTCCTGCGTGAGGACATGCCGCTACCGGTGCTGTCGGTGGTGTTGACTGTCGGGCTGGCGCCGCTGCTGCTGTGGCGACGTACCCACCCGCTCGCCGTGGTCGCGGCCGCCTTCGGCGTGACCGCGGTCGTGGACGTCGGCCTGATCGCAACCGACGCACCGGCGCTCGACAGCTACACGATGCTCTACTTCCTGCTGCTGCCCTACTCACTCTTCCGGTGGGGTTCCGGGCGAGAAGCGATGGCGGGCCTGGCGATCATCCTGGTCCCGGCCACCATGGCGCTCGTCGTCAGCTGGACCGGGCTGGCCGAAGCGATCGGCGGCGTCGCTGTCCTGTTGTCCGCCTTCGCCCTGGGCTGGGCCGTGCGTTCCCAGCACGGCGCCCGGGAGCGACGGATGGAGCAGGTGAAGTCGGAGGAGCGGGTCCTGCTGGCGCGCGAGCTGCACGACACGGTCGCCCACCACGTCTCTGCGATCGCCGTGCAGGCCCAAGCAGGCCGCGCCCTCGCGGCGACCAGCCCCTCGTCGCCGCTCGAGGCGCTGGAGGTGATCGAGGTGGAAGCAACGCGCACGCTCGCGGAGATGCGGGCGATGGTCCGCGTGCTGCGCAACGAGGCGCCCGTCGACTACGCCCCGCAGCCCGGTGTTGCCGACCTCGAGCGGCTGTCCGGGGCATCGCCCGCCGGTCCGCGGGTGGAGGTGACGGTCTCGGGTGACCTGTCCGCCCTCCCGGCGGCGATCGACGCCGCTGTCTTCCGGATCGCCCAGGAGGCGGTCACCAATGCCCGGCGGCATGCCCGGAGCGCCACCCTGATCGACGTGCGCGTCGCCGGCGACCAGTCGACGGTCAGCCTCGTCGTCCGCGACGACGGTGACCCGAGCCCGGCCGGCCCCGCCCCCGAAGCGGGGTTCGGGCTCACCGGGATGATGGAACGAGCGCTGCTCCTGGGTGGGTCCTTCCGGGCAGGTCCCTGCCCCGGTCGCGGCTGGGCCGTCAGCGCGACACTGCCGCGGCAGGTGTCGGCGTGAGCATCCGGGTGCTGGTCGCCGACGACCAGGATCTCGTGCGGACCGGGCTGCGGCTGATCCTCGGCACCCTGGACGGCATCGAGGTCGTGGGGGAGGCGCGCGACGGGCAGGAGGCGGTGCGGCTGGCCCGCGAGCTCCGTCCCGACGTGTGCCTGATGGACATCCGGATGCCCGTCCTCGACGGCGTCGAAGCCACCCGTCTGCTGGCCGGACCGAGCGTCGAGGACCCGGTCGCGGTCGTCGTGATCACCACCTTCGACCTCGACGAGTACGTGCACGGTGCGCTGTTGGCCGGCGCCACCGGCTTCCTGCTGAAGGACGCCGGACCCGAGCTGCTCGGCGAGGCGATCCGGGCGGCCACCCGAGGTGACTCGCTCATCTCGCCCAGCATCACCCGCCGGCTGCTGTCGACGTTCGCGGGCACGGCCCGGGCAGCACCTCCCGCCCAGCCCCTCGAGCCGCTCACCGAACGCGAGGAGCAGGTGCTGCTCACCATCGCGCGGGGTCGCACCAACGCGGAGATCGCCGCCGAGCTGCACATCAGCCTCAGCACGGTGAAGACCCACATCGGCAGCCTCATGGCCAAGCTCGGCGCCCGGAACCGGGTGGAGGTCGCGATGTGGGGCTACGAGAACGGCCGGGTCCGGGAGTAGGGGCCGGCCTCGTACGGCGTGCCGCGGTGATGTCGCTCAGACGTCCCCGCGCTGGGACCTCCGCGCCCGCAGGGTGACCGGTCTGCACGCTGAGCCGACCCACCACGAAACGGCGGTGTCCGGAACGCGCCGAGGAGTTCCGGACACCGCCGCCCGTGCGGGTGACTACTTGACCTCGGAGCGGCGCAGGGAGAGCAGCCCGACGACGAGGGGGACGACGATCCAGATCATCGTGGTCGAGCCGAGCATCGCCCACTCCTCAACGGTGTTCGTGGCGCCGTCGAAGAGCACCACCTGCGTGTCGTTCCAGTCGATCCACGGCTGCAGGTCCTCGAACCACGGGCGTACCTGGGCCAGGAGGACGAGGATGCCCGGCATGACCAGGGAGACGACGAAGTAGCCCACGATCGCGGCCGCGGAGTTGCGCAGCACGACACCGAGGGTGAAGCCGACGGCCATGCCGACCAGGTCGCCGAGCACCATCTGGGGCGCCATGGACAACGACACGTCCCACACGGTGTCGACGCCGGCGAGTGCGGAACCGGCCACGTTGCCGAGGGCGCCCACCGCGAAGGCGACGGCCATCGAGCCGAGGCCCACCAGGAGGGTCGCGATCGCCTTGGCGCCGATCACGCGGCCGCGGCTCGGCACCAGCGTGAACGTGGTGAGCCCGCTGCGCTGGCTCCACTCACTCGTGACGGCCAGGATCGCGATCATCGGCAGGATCACCGACATCGGGAACCCGATCGCCGTCGCGAAGCTCTCGTAGGTGACGGCGCTGTCGGGAGCGAAGACGAGGACCGCCCCGGTCGCGATGACCGACAGGACGCCGATGCTGACGAGCATCCAGAAGCCGGAGCGGGTGTTGAACATCTTGCGCAGCTCGACCTTGACGAGTCGGGTGATGGGGATGGGCTGGGCGGTCCGGCGGACCGGTGCGGCCTCCGTGGTGGACGCCGGAGGGACGATCGCGGCGGTCATGCTGCAGCTCCATCGCGTTGGGTGCCGGCAGTGAGCGACAGGAACATGTCCTCGAGGCCGGCGCTCTCGGCGTACCGGAGCTCGGTGAGGGCGATGCCGGCGGTCAGGGCCACGGCCCCGACTCGGGCGGGGTCGGCGTCGGTGCGGACCGAGCCGTCGCTGGTGAGCGTGCTGGGGATTCCGGCCTGCTCGAGTGCGTGAGCGAGGTCGCGCGGTGACGTCGAGCGGGCGAGCGTCCCGGCGGTCGTGAGGAGCTCTTCCTTGGTGCCGGCTGCGACGATCTTGCCGTTGCCGATGACGACGAGGTCATCGGCGATGACCTCGATCTCGTGGAGCAGGTGCGAGGACAGCAGCACGGTGCCGCCCCGGCCGGCGAAGCCCGTCAGCAGGTCGCGCATCCACCGGATCCCTGCGGGGTCGAGCCCGTTGGCGGGCTCGTCGAGGATCAGCACCTGGGGGTCTCCGAGGAGTGCCGTGGCGATACCGAGCCGCTGGCGCATGCCGAGGGAGTAGTTGCGCACCCGGCGCCTGGCCTCGGTGGGTGTCAGGCTCACCCGCTCGATCATCTCGTCGACCCGGGTGCGGGGCAGGCCCATCGTGGCGGCGGCGACCGCGAGGATCTCGCGTCCGGTGCGGCCGGCGTGCTGCGCGGAGGCGTCCAGCAGGACGCCCACCTCGCGGCCGGGGTTGGGGAGGTCGGCGAACCGTTCGCCGTTGATGGTCGCGGAGCCGGATGTCGCGGCGGTCAGACCGACCATCACGCGCATCGTGGTGGACTTGCCGGCGCCGTTCGGACCGAGGAAACCGGTCACGCGGCCGGGCTGGGCTGTGAAGGAGACGTCGTCGACCGCGGTGAAGCCGGCGTACCTCCGGGTCAGGGACTCGACTGTGATCATGGCTCAACCCTGGCCGCATCGCATCGTGCGCGTATCGGTTCGATGGCCAGTGTTGTCCTGACCGAAAGTACGGGCCGGGACCGTGCCTTCGGTCGATCTCGGGAACGTGACGCATCCCCACATTCGCCACAGTGCACGTCTCGAAGCGGCGCGCACTCACCGGAGGCCCGGGACCGGTACGTCGGGGCACCGACAGCGGGTCAGGCCGATGTGGTGCGCACCAGGGTGACGCCACCGTCCACGACGAGAGTGTGGCCGGTGATCCAGGCCGCCTCCTCGCCGAGGAGGAAGGCGACGGCGCCTGCGACGTCGTGGGGCACGCCCAGGCGCTTGAGCGGGTACGCGGCGGCGACCCGGTCTTCGCGGCCTTCGTACAGCACGGTCGCGAACTTCGTCTTGACCACGGCTGGAGCGACCGCGTTCACGCGGATGGCCGGGCCGAGCTCGACCGCGAGCTGGGCGGTCAGGTGGGCCAGCATTGCCTTGCTCGCGCCGCACATGCCCAGGCCGGGGGCATGCCTGATCCCGGACACCGACGTCACGTTGACCACCGCACCTCCGTGCTGCTCCATCCATGCGGCGTAGGCGTGCTGGACCCACGACAGCGCGGCGAGGCCGTTGACCTCGACGACCTTGCGGGCCTTGTCCAGGGGGACCTTGACCAGGGGGCCGTACGCCGGGTTCGCTCCGGCGTTGTTCACCAGCAGGTCGACGCTGCCGAAGTGTTCGACCGCACGCTCGACCACCACCGCCTGGTGGTCGGTGTCCGCCGCATCCCCGCAGATCCCGATCGCCCGGTCGCCGCGGCCCAGAGCGGCGGTCGCCCGATCGAGGGAGTCGGAGTCTCGACCCGTGAGGACGACGCGTGCGCCGCCCTCGACGAGCCGCTCAGCGATTGCGAGGCCGATGCCGCGGCTCGCGCCGGTGATGATCGCGGTCTGTCCACGAAAGCCAGAGGTCATGCTGCATGGTCCACCACGGTTCACCAGGTCTTAAGTGATCGAGGAGGTGATAAACCGCACACGAGTTCAGGCTGCGAAGTGAACTAGCGTTCGAAGTCATTAGGTGGCAGAGATGGCCTTGTGCCGTCGACGGATCGAGGGAGACGACGTGGGATCAGTGACCGTGGAGGCGCCGGTGGAGGTGGACGCCGTCGGGACCCGGGCGACGACGGTGGCCGTGGCTGTTCGGTATGACGACCTGGGTGCATCCGGACACGTGAACAACGTCGCCGCGGTGAGGATCATCGAAGAGGCTCGGCGCACCTTCCTCGGCCGCCCGGCGACACCCGGCGCCGCCGGCGGAGTGCTCGACCTCGTGCCTGAGCATGTGCGTCACTTCGTCCGGCGGCAGGACGTGGAGTATCGCGCGGAGCTCTGGTACCAGGCGGCGCCCTTCCTCGTCGCGATGGAGGTGATCGCCGTCGGCAGGACGTCCGTCCGGATGCGCAGCGAGATCCGAACCTCCGCCACGACCCGGCCGGCCGTCGTCGCCGAGACCGTGCTGGTCCTTGCCGATTCGAGCACCGGCCGGACCTGGCCGATCCCGCCCGACACGGCCGAGCTCCTCGTGGCTCAGCCGACCGCGGGGGGCGGCCGCCTCCTGACGAGGCGCGGGCAGCGTTGACGCAGACGGCTACCGCCGCGACCGCGCCGGTCCGCCTCGAGGCCGTCGTCCGGCTCGCTCGGCGAGGATCTCCTCCGCGCACGCCCGGCATGCCAGGGGCCCGCCGGGCGTGAAGGCCAGCTCGTGGAAGTTCTTCCACAGATGTGCCGGCTGGCCGCAGGCGGTGGTCGTGGAGCCGATGCGTCGCGCATGCCGCAGGCCGTGCGGGACCCAGACCAGGTCGAAGTCGTTGACCTCCTGGGTCCGGTGCGCCGTGGACACGATCCACGGTCCCGACAGGTCTGACGCGTGGCAGGCGCACGCGTGAGCGGCGCTGAGGTCGGACAAGGACCTCACCCCCTCGCCACGCAGCAGCAGAAGAGAATGCGTGATTGGTTTGCCATGGACTCACTCTCGCTTTCGACAGCGTGTTCTGCCATCATATGTTAGTCACGGTTAGGAATCGACGCCAGTCAAGATCGGGAGGATTCAGGAATGTCGGAGTACGACGTCGTGGTGGTAGGAGCCGGCCTCGCTGGTCTGGCGGCGGCGCGGGACCTCGCGGCCGCGGGGAAGCGGGTCGTCGTGCTCGAGGCCCGGGACCGGGTGGGTGGGCGCACCGACCACGCCGTCACCCGCGCCGGCGTCCTCGAGATGGGCGGCCAGTGGGTCGGCGGCAGCCAGACCGAGGTGCTCGCGCTGATCGAGGAGCTCGGCCTGGAGACCTTCCCCCAGTACGACGAGGGCCAGCGGGTCACCGTCGTCCAGGGTTCGGAGAGCCACCGCGTCCAGGAGGCCCCCACGATCTCGGCGACGGGAGGCGCCGCGCTCGCCGCCGTCATCGACCGGCTCGACCAGATGGCGTCGACGGTGTCGCTGTCGTCCCCGTGGCTCACGGCCGAGGGCGACCTCTGGGACTCGATGACGTTCGAGTCGTGGCTGACCGCCGAGGTCGAGGACGCCGAGGCGCTGCAGTACCTGCGGGTGCTCGTGCCCACGATCTTCAGCGCCGAGACGTTCGAGCTCTCGCTCCTGCACTTCCTCTTCTACGTGAAGTCGGCCGGTTCGCTCGGCATGCTGATGGGCATCCGGGGAGGAGCGCAGGAGAGCCGGGTGCTCGGCGGCTCCCACCGGATCTCGGAGCGGATGGCCGAGGACCTCGGCGACGCCGTGCGTCTGGGCGTCCGCGTTCACACGATCCGGCACGACGACCTCGGGGTGCGCGTGTCGTACGACGGAGGAGAGGTCACCGCCGAGCACGCGATCGTCACGCTGCCGCCGACGCTGGCCGGCCGGCTGCGCTACGAGCCGGCGCTGCCGCCGGTGCGCGACGGGTTGACCCAGCAGGTGCCCATGGGCAGCGTCATCAAGGTGCACGTCGTCTACGAGCGGCCGTTCTGGCGGGAGGCCGGCCTCAGTGGCCAGGCCTTCAGCACGCAGGACCCGCTCGCCGTCGTCATCGACAACACCCCGCCGGGCACCGACCACGGTGTCCTGCTGGGGTTCTTCGAGGGCGCACACGCCCGGCCGCTGAGCGAGAAGTCACCGGCGGACCGCGAGAAGCTCGCCGTGGACTGCCTGGTGAAGTACTTCGGCCCCGAGGCGGCGGAGCCGCTGGAGTACGTCGAGAAGGACTGGTCGGCCGAGGAGTACAGCCGCGGCTGCTACGGCGGCCGTCTCGGCGCCGGCGTGTGGACGCAGTACGGGCCCGCCCTCGCGGCACCGGTCGGCCGCATCCACTGGGCCGGCGCGGAGTCTGCCGAGGTGTGGAACGGGTACATGGACGGCGCCGTCCGGTCCGGTCGTCGCGCCGCCGCGGAGGTCCTCGCCTGAGTCCCCGGGCGGCGCGAACCGATAGCATCAGGCGCCCGACGGGACGAGAGGACGATGCATGCCGGACACGGAGGTCCAGCGCAGGCCGCGCAACCGAAAGCAGCTCATCGTCACCGCGGCCGCCAAGCAGTTCGAGCGGCGCGGCTACCACGACGCGTCCATCGGTGACATCGCCGGGGACGTCGGGATCACGGGCCCGGCGCTCTACCGCCACTTCCGCGGCAAGCACGAGCTGCTGGTGGCCGCGATCGAGCGGGAGATCGAGCAGCTGGAGACGTCGTACCGGGATCCCGGCCGCGGGGTGGTCGAGCTGCTCGCGGACGCCGCGCGGATCAACCTGCGTCCGAACCGGGCGGACGCGCTGTGGGAGCGCAACCAGATGTTCCTGGAGCCTCCCCAGCGCGACGCCCTCGGCCGACGGTACGACGCCGCGCTCCAGCCGCTGCGCCAGGCGATCGCCGACGCCCGTCCTGAGCTGAGCGAGCGCGACCTGACCATCATCACCTGGGCCACTCACGGCGTGATCAGCAGCGGTCGGGCGTTCGAGTGGCCCAAGCTGGACCGTGACCGGGCCGGCGTGCTGATGGCCGAGGCCGCGACGGCCGTCACGGCCGTGCCGGGACCCCTCGTGCCCGAGGACGTGACGTGGAGCGATGCGTCCGGCCGCGGCCACCTGCTTCCGGCTTCGCGCCGCGAGGCCGCCTTGGTCTCGGCGGTGGAGCTGTTCGCCGCGCGCGGGTTCCAGGCCGTCGGGATGGACGACATCGGCGCCGCCGCGGGTATCTCCGGCCCGACGCTCTACCACCACTTCCCGGGCAAGACGGCCATCCTGGTCACGGTCATCATGCGGTGCCTCGAAGCGCTCTACTTCGACCTCGCTGCCGCCCTGGGGAGCACGGACGAGCCCGGGGAGGCGCTCGAGCTGACCCTGGCGTCGTTCGTCCGCATCAACGTGGCGCACGGCGACGCGCTCGGTGCCCTCGCGACCGAGGTGGTCAACGTCCCCGAGGACGAGCGGGCTCCTATCCGGCGCGTCCAGCAGGACTACGTCAACGAGTGGGTCGCGCTGCTCACCCAGGTCCGCACGGATCGGTCGGCCGCGGAGGCCGAGGCGCTGGTGCGCACCACGCAGTCGGTGATGAACATGCTGCGCAAGCACCTCCCGGCCGACCAGGGGACCTCCGGGAGGGCCCTCCTCGCCCTCGGCCGGGCCATGGTGGGCCTGGATCAGGCGTAGAGCGACTCGATCTCCGCGGCGTACTTCTCGTTGACGAGCTTGCGGCGCACCTTGGTGGTGGCGGTCAGCTCGTCGCCGTTCGCGTCCCAGTACGTCGGGAGCACCGTGTGTGCCCGCACCTGCTCGACGCGGGAGAGCCGTTCGTTGCCCCGCGCGACGCCCTCGGCGACCGCGGCGAGGACCTGCGGGTCGCGTGCCAGGGCCTCGGGTCGCCGGTCCGTGATCTGGTGCTGCTCGGCGAACGCCTCGACCTGTTCGCGGTCAAGGACCAGCAGGGCGACCACGTGCGGGCGGCCGTCGCCGACAGCCACCACCGAGCCCAGCAGGGGAGAGGACAGCTTGACGGCGTTCTCGATGTTCGCGGGCGCCAGGTTCTTGCCCGAGGAGTTGATGATCATGTCCTTCTTGCGGTCGACGATCCGGACGTAGCCGTCGGCGTCGATGGTCGCGATGTCCCCGGTGTGCAGCCACCCGTCGGCGTCGATGGTGGCGGCGGTCTTCTCCGGGTCGTTGCGGTAGCCCCGCATCACGCCGCGGCTGCGCAGCAGCAGCTCGCCGTCGTCCGCGAGTCGCGCCTCCACCCCGGCCCGGGGCTGACCGACGGTGCCGATCCGGATCCGGTCCGGGTGGTTGCCGATGCCGGAGGCGGCGCTCTCCGTGAGCCCGTACACCTCGCACACCGGCACGCCGACAGCGAGGAGGAACTCCAGCGTCTCCGGAGCGATCGGCGCGCCCCCCGAGGTGGCGAACACCAGGGCGTCGACACCGAGCTTGGTGCGGGCTGCGGTCAGGACTGTCGCGTCGACCTCGGCGTACTCCTGGGCCAGGTCGGCCGGCACCGGTTCGCCCGCCAGCTCCAGCCGCGCCTTCCGCAAGCCGGTCTCGAGGGCGTGCTGCCCGGCGGACGATGCGAGCTCGTCCTCGAGCAGGGCCTTGAGCTTGTACCAGATCATCGGCACGCCCATGAACGTCGTGGGGTGGACGTCGGCGAAGGCGCGCAGGACGGAGCGACCGTCCGCGACGTCGGTGACCGTCGTCGCCGTGGCCATGGGCACGTAGTGCGCGGCGAACCGGTTCGCGAGGTTGGCGTCCGGGAGGTAGGAGATCACCCGCTCCTCGTCCACCTCCTGGGTGAACTCCCGCTGCTGCTCGGCCTTGGCGGCGACGGCGAACAGCAGGTTCGCGTGCGTCAGCTCGACCCCCTTGGGATCGCCCGTGGTCCCCGAGGTGTAGATCAGCGCGACCAGGTCCTCGCGATCGACGGCGCGCCAGGTCGCCTCGAAGTCGAACGCCGGATCGGCGGACTCGACGAGCGCGTCGAGCGAGAGGAGGTCGGTGGCGCTGTCGTCCACGCACACGACGTGGGTGAGCGGGTGGTGCACCGCCGCCTGCCGGATGGTGTCGGCGAACCGCTGCTCGCAGATGGCGACCCGGTTGCCGGCGCTGTCGAACAGCGAGGCGACCTGCTCGGGCGTGAAGGTGTTGTAGATCGAGAACGCCGTCGCGCCCAGGTGCATGACCGCGGCGTCGACCAGGTGGAACTCGGGGCGGTTGGTCAGCATGATCGCGACCGTGTCGCCGCGACGTACGCCGAGGGAGGCCAGGCCCGCGGCGATCCGGCGCACCCGGTCGCCGTACTCACCCCAGGTGATCTGGTCGCCGCTCTCCCACCTCCGCAGCGCGACCTCGTTCGGGCAGGCGGCGACCGTGGCCTGGAACACGGCGCAGAGGCTGGGCGCCTCGACGACCTCGGACAGCGACATCATGTCGGGCACCTGGCTCACTTCCCCTCGGCCTGGCGCTGCTTCTCCTGCTCGCGCCGCGCGAGGAACGCCTCGACGGCCCGGGCGTGGTCACCGGACGCGAAGCACTCCTTCTCGGTGGCGAGAGCGGTGTCGAGCACGAGGGTGGCCGTGTCGCGCAGGATCATGTTGAGCACCGCCTTGGTGCCCTGGACGGCCTTCACCGGACTGTCGGCGAGCCGCCGCGCCAGCGCGTGGGCCGACTCGAGCAGCTCCTCGGGCTCCACGACGTGGTTGACCAGGCCGATCCGCTCCGCCTCGGCGGCGCTCAGCTTGTCCCCGGTGAGGAGGTACTCCTTGGCACGCGACATGCCGACCAGCCACGGCCAGGCGATGACACCACCGTCGCCGGCCACCACGCCGACCGTCACGTGCGGGTCGGCAATGACGGCGCCCGAGGAGGCGTAGACGACGTCACACAGCAGCGCGATCGTGGCGCCGAGACCGATCGCCGGCCCGTTGACGGCGGCGATGACCGGCTGGGGGATCTCGAGCAGGTCGACGACGATCGAGCGTGCGTCCTTGAAGAAGGCGTCGAGCTCGTCGCCGGCCTGCATGCGGGGGCCCTTGAGGTTCCCGCCGGCGGAGAACGCCTTGCCGTTGCCCGTCAGCACCACCGCGCGGACGTCGTGGTCGCGGCGGATCTGCCGCCACAGGCTGATCAGCTCCCAGTGCAGGTCGTGGTTGATGGCGTTGAAGTCCTGCGGTCGGTCGAGACGGACCTCCAGGACGCCGTCCTGGAAGGAGGTCTCGAGCAGCTGGTAGTCGTACGTCGCGGGCATGCGGAGTCTCTCTGTCGTGGGGGTATCAGGCTGGGTGGGCGTCGGCACGCCAGAGCTGGAGCACTTGGCCGGACATGTGGGCCGTGTCGGGGGAGACCAGGTAGCAGACGGCGCTGGCGACCTCCTCGGGGGTGCCGATCTTGCGGAGGACCCCCCGCTCCCGCTCGGGCTGCTCGCTGAGCCGCATCCGGGCCCGTCCCGTGGCGATGATCCCGGGCGCGACGCAGTTGACGCGGATGCCCTCGGGCGCCAGGTCGTTGGCGAGGCAGCGGGTGTAGTGCATGACGGCGGCCTTGGTGACCGCGTAGTGGGCGTACGTGCCGCGGGGGTTGGCGACGACCCCGGTGACCGACCCCATCGTGACGATGGCAGGGGCCGTCGCACGACGCAGCGCCGGAAGGGCGGCCTGCACGGTCGTGATGGTGCCGTGCAGGTTGCGTCGCAGCACGTCGTCGAGCGCGTCGAGGTCGATGTCGGCGGCATTGTTCGCGTCGAACGCTCCCGAGCCGCCGCCCGCGTTGCACACCAGCGCGTCGAGGGCCGACCACTCCTCGGCGATCCGCGCCCCGAGCCCGGTCATGGCCGTCACGTCGGTGGTGCTGGCCTCGACCGCGATCGTCGGTACGCCGCACCGCTCGAGCTCCTCGACGACCGAGCAGTCGGCCTCGTCGAACTCGCGGTAGCCGTCGAAGTCGGTGTCGACCACGGCGACGGCGTAGCCCTCCTTGGCGAGACTCACGGCGATCTGCCGGCCGAGGCCGCGGGCGGCGCCCGTGACCAGTGCGGTGCGTGTCATCGCACACCTCCTGGGGTCGTGGTCGGTCGAGGGACCGGGGGGAAGGTCACAGCAGCTCGAGGATCGTGGCGTTGGCCATGCCGCCGCCCTCGCACATCGACTGCAGCCCGTAGCGGATGCCCCGGTCGCGCATGTGGTGGACGAGGGTCGTCATGATCCGGGCGCCCGAGCCGCCGATCGGGTGCCCGATCGCCATCGCGCCGCCGTTGGGGTTCATCGCCTCGTAGTCGGCGCCGGTCTCCCGGAGCCAGGCGAGGGTGACGGAGGCGAAGGCCTCGTTGATCTCGAAGACGCCGATGTCGTCGAGCGCGAGGCCGCTGCGCTTCAAGGCCTTCTCGGTCGCCGGGATCGGCCCGGTCAGCATGGTGACCGGGTCGGCGCCGGTGACGACCGCCGTGTGGACCCGGGCGATCGGGGTCCATCCCTGCGCTGCGGCGTGCTCGCTGGTCGTGACGAGCAGGGCTGCCGAACCGTCGGAGATCTGCGAGGCGTTGCCGGCCGTGATCGACCCGTTCTCGTCGAACGCCGGCGGCAGCGACGCGAGCTTGTCGATGGTGGAACCGCGGCGGACGCCCTCGTCAGTGTCGAAGGTGCGCGCAGAGCCGTCGTCGTCGCTGACCGTGACCGGCGTGACCTGGTCCTTGAAGCGACCCTCGTCGATGGCGTTGGCCGCCCGCGCGTGGGAGTCGAGCGCGTGCTGGTCCATCTCGGTGCGGGAGATGCCGAACCTCTCGGCGATCAGCTGCGCTCCGACTCCCTGGTGGAAGCGGAACCCGTCGTAGCGCTCCCAGACCGTCGGGCCGAACGGCAGCCCGTGCGACCCGTCCCCGACAGCGGCGCTCGCGGGGACGGCGCTCATGATCTCCACCCCGCCCGCCACGACGACGTCGTACTGGCCCGCGATCACACCGGCGGCCGCCTGGTGCACGGCCTGCTGGGACGACCCGCACTGCCGGTCGACGGTCACGCCGGGCACCGACTCCGGCCATCCGGCGGCCAGGACCGCGGCCCGGCCGACGCAGCCGCTCTGCATGCCGATCGGGATGCCGCAGCCCCAGATGACGTCGTCCACCGTGGCCGGGTCGAGGCCGGTGCGCTCGACGAGGGCGTTCAGGACGTGGGCCGAGAGGTCGGCCGAGTGCATCCGGGACAGCGAGCCGTTGCGCTTGCCCACGGGCGTGCGGACGGCGTCGACGATCACCGCGTCGCGCATCATCGGGACCCCGCGTCCACGGTGATGCACTGGCCGGAGACGTAGTTCATCTCCTGCAGGCAGAAGGCGTAGACGGCGCCGGCGGCCTCCGCAGGGGTGCCGGGCCTGCCGAGCGGGTTGGTGCGGGTGATGCTGTCCATCGCCGCCTGGCTGACGCCGGCGCGGACCTTGCGGCCCTCGATCTCGATGAACATGTCGTCGCCGGCGACGGCTTCCGTCATCCGGGTGAGGATGAAGCCGAAGGCGACGGCGTTGACGTTGACCTTGTAGCGCCCCCACTCCTTGGCGAGCGTCTTGGTCAGACCGATCACACCGGACTTGGCCGCGGCGTAGTTGGCCTGGCCGACGTTGCCGTAGACGCCGGACACCGAGGAGACGTTGACGACCTTGCGGTGGTGGTCCGTGGGGTTCGCCTTGATGTAGGGCTGGGCCGCCCGCAGGATGCGGAACGGAGCCGTGAGGTGCATGTCCAGGACGGTGTTCCACTGGTCGTCGGTCATCCGCTGGATGACGCTGTCCATGATGTAGCCGGCGTTGTTGACGATGATGTCGAGGCCGCCGAAGGTGTCGGTCGCGGTGCCGATGAACCGGTCGGCGAACTCGTGGTCGGTGACCGACCCGACGCAGGCGACCGCCTGACCGCCGGCCTCCAGGATGTCGGCGACGGTCTCCTTCGCGGGCGCCTCGTCGATGTCGTTGACGACAACGCTGGCTCCCTCGGAGGCGAGCTTGAGCGCGACCTCGCGGCCGATGCCGCGTCCGGAGCCGGTGACGATCGCGACCTTGTCCTGCAACGTGCTCATGAGTGCAACTTCCTCGGATCGGTTTCAGGGAGGGAGACGACGGCGCGGCCCTGCAGGGTCACGGTCCCGTCGGGGAGCTGGACGACGAGCTCGAGGTCGGCGCACCCGTCCTCGACCCGCGTCACGGTGGCGCGGCAGCACGGCGTGACGTTCACCGGCGTGATCGCGGTGAAGCGCACCTCGAAGGACCGCAGGCTCTGCTGCGGGACGTTGTCGGTGAGCAGCCGGCCGAGGTAGGCCATCGACAGCATGCCGTGGGCGAACACGTCGTCGATGCCCACCGCCCGGCACGCATCGATGTCGAGGTGCACAGGGTTGTGGTCGCCCGACGCGCCGGCGTAGAGCGCGAGGGCGGTGCGGGTGATGGTCGGGCACTGGAGCGTGAGAACCGCGCCGGGCGCGAGATCGGTCAGGGTCATCGGGCCGCCCTCGGGTCGCGCACGACGATCGTGCCGGTCAGGGTCGCGACCTCGGCGCCGTCGCGTTCGACGTGCGTGTCACGGATGATCAGCTCCAGCGCGCCGCCCTTCTTGGACTGCACGTCGACCACCTCCGTCCAGAAGGTCAGTGTCTCGCCGGCGTACGCCGGGGCGTGGTAGCGGAACGACTGGCCGCCGTGGAGGATCGTGCGGACGTCGATGCCGAGGTCGGCCAGGAACCGGCCGCGGTCGGGGTTGTCCATCTCCAGGCAGAACAGGAAGGTGGGCGGGACCGGGAGGTCCGGGTGCCCGGCCCGTGCTGCGGCCGTCACGTCCGTGTAGGCGGGGTCGGTCTGCCCGGTCGCCTCGGCGAAGAACCTCAGCCGGCCGCGCTCGGCGACCGTCGAGAACGCGGGCGTCCGGGTGCCGATGATGCTGCGATCGACGGGCATGGTCAGGAGAGCCTCTCGAGCAGGGTCACGACGCCGGCGGTGCCGAGGCCGAGGTTGTGCTGGAGGCCGACCCGCGCGCCGGGGACCTGGCGGTCGCCGGCCTCGCCCCGCAGCTGCCAGGTGATCTCCGCGGTCTGGGCGAGCCCGGTGGCGCCGAGCGGGTGGCCCTTGGACAGCAGGCCTCCGGAGGGGTTGGTGACGACCTGGCCGCCGTAGGTGTTCTGGCCGTCGGCGATGAACTTCTCGGCGCCGCCCTCGTCGCAGAGTCCCAGCGCCTCGTAGGAGAGCACCTCGTTGACCGTGAAGCAGTCGTGGAGCTCGACGACGTCGACGTCGGCCGGCTCGACGCCGGCGGCGGCGTAGATCTCCGCGGCCGCCCGGCGGGTCACGTCCTGGCCGACCAGCGTCATCGCGCTGCGGCTGTCGAAGACGTCGTCGGCGTCGGACTGCAGGGTCTGGGCGGCGATCGCGACCTGCGGCCGAAGGCCGTGCGCCCGGGCGAAGTCGTCGGAGCAGACGACGGCCGCGGCGGCGCCGCAGGTGGGCGGGCAGCACTGGAGCCGCGTCAGCAGGCCGGCGACGGTGGGGGAGGAGAGGACCTGCTCCGCGGAGACCGCGTCACGGAAGACGGCGAACGGGTTGTTGGCCGCGTGCTTGCGCGACTTCACCGAGACGGTGGCGAACATCTCCGGCCCCACGCCGTAGCGTTCGACGTACTCGGCACCGGCTGCCGCGAAGTACTGCGGCGTCATCGGCAGCTCCGCGTCGACCGGGTAGATGTCCTCGAGCGTGGCCTTGAAGTCGCTCAGGGGTGCGGGACGGTCGGTCCACTTCGCGCTCAGCGCGCCGGGGGGCATCTGCTCGAAGCCGACCGCGAGCGCGCAGTCGACCGCGCCGCTGGCCACGGCCTGACGGGCGAGCCAGAGTGCGGACGATCCGGAGGCGCAGTTGTTGTTCACGTTGAGCACGGGGACCCGGCTCTTGCCGAGCTGGTAGACCACGCGCTGCCCTGCGGTCGAGTCGCCGTAAACATAACCGGCGTACACCTGCTGCACGTCGGCGTACTGCACGCCGGCGTCCGTCAGCGCGGAGCGGGCGGCTTCGGCCCCCTGACTGTCGTAGGTCAGGCCAGCACTCGGCTTCGTGAACGGGACCATGCCAACGCCGGCGACGAGCACTCTGCGACTCATGTTTACCCTTCATTTGGTCTAACGAGGATTCACTTATAGGCAGGATGGCGCCGGGTTGTCAAGGGGAGGGAACGATTTCCCATGTAATTCACAGTTCGACTGCTGCCCGCAATCCTCGTTGCCCGCTCCATGCGAGAATCGACGGCACTCAAGCCGTGAAGTGCTCACCCCAGCCGGTTGGACGCCTTGACATCGCACCCAAGAAGTGAATTATGGTTAGAGTGAAGTCCTGAACAGACCCATCTCAGAACGATCCCTGGGGAGCCCCTCATGCTGCACACCGGTGACGCACCCTCCTACCCGATGCCGCGCGACGCCGCGCGCTGCCCGTTCGACCCCCCGGCGGAGCTGGCCGAGATCCGCGACGGCGAGGGCATCCGCCGGGTCCAGATCTGGGACGGCAGCCGGCCGTGGCTGGTCACCCGCCACGCGGACATCCGTGCGGTCCTCAGTCATCCGGCGATCAGCGCCGACATCGACAACGAGGGCTACCCGCACCAGTCGGCGGCGATCCGCGCCCGCCGGTCGCGGGCCAAGACCTTCTTCACCGCCGACGGCGTCGAGGAGCACGACGAGCCGCGCCGCGTGCTCGCGCGGGAGTTCACGGCCAAGCGGATGCAGTCGCTCCGCGAGGTCATCCAGGAGGTCACGGATCGCGCCATCGACGAGATGCTCGCCGGCGACAAGCCGGCCGACCTCGTCGAGAAGCTGGCGCTGCCCGTGCCCACGGTGATGATCTGCGACCTGCTGGGCGCTCCGGACGTCGATCATGCCCGCGTCCAGGACCTGACCAAGGTCTTCGTGGCCGCCTCGTCGACGCCGGCGGACACCACCGCCGCGGCGGAGGAGCTGCTCGACCTCATCGGTGGCCTCCTCGACGAGAAGGCCCAGGCGCCCGGCGACGACCTGCTCAGCCGGCTCGCCACCGAGCAGCTCGTGCCCGGCCTGCGCTCTCGCGAGGAGCTGTCCCGGATGGGCCTCCTGCTGCTCACCGCCGGCCACGAGACCTCGGCGAACATGATCGCGCTCGGCACGGCGGCACTGCTGACGAACCCCGACCAGCTCGCGCTGATCCGCGACGCCGAGGACCCCGCGGTGGCCGCCGGTGCGGTCGAGGAGCTGCTGCGCTACCTGACGATCGTGCACAGCGGCCTGCGCCGGGTGGCGGTGGAGGACCTCGAGGTCGGGGGCACCACGATCCGTCGCGGCGAGGGCGTCATCCTCGCGCTCGGCTCCGGCAACCGTGACGCGGCGGCCTTCGCCGACGAGGAGCACACCGACCCCGACCGCCTCGACCTCACGCGACCGGCCCGCCACCACCTCGCCTTCGGGTTCGGGGTGCACCAGTGCCTCGGCCAGCAGCTCGCCCGTGTCGAGCTGCAGGTCGTCTTCTCGACCCTGTTCCGCCGGGTCCCGACGCTCGCCCTTGCGCAACCGCTCGCCGACGTGCCGTTCAAGACGGACATGTCGATCTACGGCGCGCACGAGCTGCTCGTGACCTGGTGACGGAAGGAGTGACCCCATGAAGATCCACATCGACGAGGACAAGTGCGTCGGAGGCGGGCAGTGCGTGCTCGCTGCGCCGGAGGTGTTCGACCAGCGGGACGACGACGGCATCGTCGTGCTGCTGGACGACCAGCCGCCCACTGACCTGGACCACCAGGTCCGCGAGGCCGCCCTCCTGTGCCCGGCGCTCGCGATCACCCTCGAGGAGACCGCTCAGTGAGCTCATCGGCCGAGCCGGTGGTCCCCGGAGCCACCTCCGAGCTGACCGACTGGCTGGACGTGGTCCGCGTCGACGCGGACCGCTTCAGCGGTTGGTGCCACGGGGGAGCACCGCTGCGGGCGATGGGCGGCCTGGTCGCGGCGCAGGCGCTCATGGCCGCAGGCCACACCGTCGATCCCGGACACGCCGTCCACTCCCTGCACGGCTACTTCCTGCGCAGTGGTGACACCCGCCGCCCGGTCGAGTACGCCGTCGAGCGGCTGCGGGACGGGCGCAGCTACGACGCCCGCCGAGTGGTCGCCTCGCAGGCCGGCGAGCCGATCTTCACCCTGGCCGCCTCGTTCAAGGCGCCGGAGGGCGTGGACGCGGGCCCGGAGAGGCAGCCGGCGATGCCCGACGTGACACCGCCGGAGGACCTGGTCGACGCCTGGCAGGTGTGGTCGGAGATCCATCCGGTCTCCTACGAGATCTCGCCGTACGCGCACGTGACGGAGCTCCGCGTCGTCCCCGCCGAGGACGCCGTCCCCGGACGGGAGGGCGAGATCCTCCAGCACGTCTGGCTCCGCAGCTCGCACGCGCTCGACGAGGGCTCCCTGCTGCACGCGAGCGCGCTGACCTATCTCTCCGACATCAGCCTCGCCCAGACCGCCACCCTCGAGCACGACGTGCTCTACCCGCTGCGCCGGGACCCCTCCCGGCTGGCACTGGCCTCGATCGACCACGCGGTCTGGTTCCACCGGCCGTTCCGCGCCGACGAGTGGCTGTTGTTCGCGCAGCGCAGCCCTTCGGCCGGGGACGGCCGCGGCCTCAACCACGGCGAGTTCTGGACCCGCGACGGCGTCCTGGTCGCCTCGGCGGCCCAGGAATCGGTGCTCCGCAACGTGCGGACCCGCCCCTCGAACGATGCGGTCCCCGGGCCGCCGAACGGAAGGTGAGCAGCACCCATGGGACACCTGGAGGGCCGCGTCGCGGTCATCACCGGCGCCGGCACGGGACTGGGGCGTGAGCACGCCCTGCTCTTCGCGGCTGAGGGCGCCGCGGTCGTCCTCAACGACCTTGCCGGCGCCGAGACCGTCGCCGAGGAGATCCGGGCCACCGGCGGAGAGGCGGTCGCCGTGGCCGCCAGCGTCGCCGACATGGCCACCGGCGAGCTCTTGGTCGGCACGGCTCTCGAGCACTTCGGCGATCTGCACGCGATCGTCAACAACGCCGGGGTCGTGCGCGACGCCATGGTGTGGAACATGACCGAGGACGAGTTCGACCTCGTGCTCGACGTCCATCTCAAGGGCACCTTCTCCCTCACCCGGGCCGCCGCCCGCTACTGGCGCGACCGGGCCAAGGCGGGCGAGGTCGTCGACCGCTCCATCGTGAACACCACCTCGGCCGCCGGCCTGCACGGCAACGTCGGTCAGTGGAACTACGCCGCAGCCAAGGCCGGCGTCGCCGTGCAGGCGACGGTGGCCGCGCACGAGCTCGGACGGTACGGCGTTCGCGCCAACGCGATCTCGCCGGCCGCGCGCACCGCCATGGTGACGTCGGCGCCCGCGCTCGCGGCCGCCGTCGCCCCACCGGAGGACGAGCAGGCCTTCGACCGTTTCCACCCGCGCAACGTGTCCCCGCTGGTCGCCTACCTCTCGAGCGCCGACTGTCCGTTCACCGGCCAGGTCTTCTCGGTCACCGGCGGTCACGTCGGGTTGTACGCCGGGCACTCGGTGGGGCATGTTGCTGAGACGGACCAGGGATGGACGGTCAGCGAGCTGGCCGCCGTCCTCGGCTCCGACGGCTTCCCCCGGTCGATCGACGTGAGGACGCCCGAGCTGCTGAGGAGGACCTCGTGAATCTCACCCACGCGCTGCACCGGGCTGTGAACCTCTGGCCCGACCAGGTGATGACCATCGACGGCGACCGGGTGCGCACGACCAGCGAGGTCGTCGACCGGGTGGCCCGACTGGCCGGTGCGTTGCGCGACGCGGGGATCGCCGACGGCGACCGCGTCGCGATCGTCGCGGCCAACTGCGACCGGCACCACGAGGTGATCTTCGCCAGCTGGTGGGCCGGCGCGGTCGCCAACCCGGTCAACACCCGGTGGTCGGCCACCGAGATCGCCTACGCGCTCAACGACTCGGGGAGCCAGGTCGTCTTCCTCGACGACAGCTTCGTCGCGTTCGCAAGCGAGCTGCGGCACCGGGTCCCGGGCCTTCGCGTCCTGGTCCACTGCGGGTCGGGGGAGACCCCCGCGGGCATGGTGGCCTACGAGGACTTCCTGGGCGGCGGCTCCGCGGTCCCGGACGCCCGCCGCGACGGCGACGACCTCGCGATGCTGCTCTACACGGGCGGCACCACCGGGACACCCAAGGGTGTGATGGTGACGCACCGGTCGTTCAGCACGTCGCTCCTGAGCTACCAGATCGCCGGGTCGTCGGTGAAGCGCGGCGGCACCACCATGCTCACCGCGCCGCTCTTCCACATCGGCGCCCTCCTGAGCTGGTACGCCCAGACGATCCTGGGTGGGAGCCTCGTGTTCGTCTCCGCGTTCGTGCCCGAGCAGGTGCTCCGCACGATCCAGGAGCACCGCGTCACCAGCTGCGCGCTGGTGCCGGCGATGATCCAGCGCCTCTACGAGCACCCCGACTTCGACTCCTACGACGTCAGCAGCCTCGAGTTCATCGGGTACGGCGCCGCCGGCACGCCCCAGAGCCAGCTCGAGGCGTCGATGAAGCACTTCCCGACGACCAACCTCGTCCACGTCTACGGCATGACCGAGACCGGCGTGCTCACCTCGCTCAGCGGCGAGGAGCACCGCGTGGGCGGCCCGCGGCTGCGCTCCGCGGGGCGGCCGACGCCGATGGTCGACCTCGCGGTGGTCGACCCCGAGGGCAACCGGCTGCCCCCGGGCCAGGTCGGCGAGGTCGTGACCCGTGGTGACCACGTCATGGCCGGCTACTGGAACAAGGAGCAGGCGACCGCGGACGCGCTGCGCGGCGGGTGGATGCACACCGGTGACGGCGGCTACCTCGACGAGGACGGCTACCTCTACATCGTCGACCGGATCAAGGACATGATCATCACCGGCGGCGAGAACGTGTACTCCGCGGAGGTCGAGAACGCCCTGGCCTCGCACCCCGCCGTCGAGTCGAGCGCCGTCATCGGCCTCCCCGACGCCGAGTGGGGCGAGCGCGTCCATGCCGTGATCGTCCTCCGGGACGGGTTCACCGCCACCGCGGAGGAGATCCGCGCCCACGCCAAGACCCTGATCGCCGGCTACAAGGCCCCGCGCAGCGTCGAGTTCGTCACCGCGATGCCCGTGTCGGGCACCGGGAAGATCCTCAAGCGCGAGCTGCGTGCCACCCACGACACCTCGCAGGAGCAGACCTCATGAAGCGCACCGTCTACGACGAGGACCACGAGTCCTTCCGCCTGGTCATCCGGGACTTCATCGCCAAGGAGGTCGTCCCGCACTACCCGGACTGGGAGCAGGCGGGCCAGCCGCCGCGGGAGCTGTTCACCAAGCTCGGCGAGCTCGGCGTCACCGGCTTCGGCATCCCCGAGGAGTACGGCGGTCCCGGCGACATCAGCTACAAGTACTCGGCCATCATCAGCGAGGAGAGTGCCCGCGCCGGCATCATGCTCGGCCACTACGGGCTCAGCACCGGAATGGTGCTGCCCTACCTGCTGACGCTCGCCACCGACGAGCAGAAGGCGCGCTGGCTCCCCGGCATCGCCGCCGGGGACATCGTCCTCTGCATCGCCATGACCGAGCCCGGAACCGGTTCGGACCTGGCGGGGATCCGCACGTCGGCGAAGCTGTCGGAGGACGGCAGCCACTACGTGCTGAACGGCGCCAAGACGTTCATCTCCGGCGCCCGCACCTCCGAGCTCTGCGTCGTGGTGACCCGGACCGCGCCCGCCACACCCGACGACCGCCGCGCCGGCCTGAGCCTGCTGGTCGTGCCCACCGACAGCGAGGGCTTCGAGTTCGGTCGGAACCTGGACAAGATCGGGCTCAAGGCGAGCGACACCAACGAGCTGTCCTTCACCGACGTCCGGGTGCCGGCCGAGAACCTCCTCGGCGAGGAGGGCCGGGCCTTCTCCTACCTCGGCCAGAACCTGCCCCGCGAGCGCCTCGTCGTCGGCGTCGACGCGGTCGCCCGCGCCGCGGCCGCGGTCCAGCTGGCCAAGGACTACGTCCTCGAACGGCACGTCTTCGGCAAGCCGGTGGCCGCCTTCCAGAACACCAAGTTCGTGCTCGCCGAGTGCGACACCCAGGTGCTGGCGACCCAGGCGCTCGTCGACCGGGGCATCGAGCTCGAGCACGAGGGTGAGCTGACCCCCGCCGACGCTGCGCGGATCAAGCTCCAGGCGACCGAGATGGCCGGTCAGGTCGTGGACAAGTGCCTCCAGCTGCACGGCGGCTA
Organism: Nocardioides sp. GCM10023255; assembly: GCF_042653125.1. Taxonomy (NCBI): domain Bacteria; kingdom Bacillati; phylum Actinomycetota; class Actinomycetes; order Propionibacteriales; family Nocardioidaceae; genus Nocardioides; species Nocardioides sp. GCM10023255. The sequence goes on along the minus strand of NZ_JBHSHU010000003.1, from coordinate 448,641 downwards.
CGGCTACATGCGCGAGTACCCCATCGCGCGCCTGTACGCCGACATCCGCGTCAACCGCATCTACGGCGGGTCCAGCGAGGTCATGAAGACGATCATCGCTAAGGACATGGGGTTGTAGGCATGAGCCTGTCGAACGTGGTGGTCGTCGGTGCGTCGGCCGCCGGGCTCACCGCGGCCGAGACCCTGCGACGTGAGGGGTACGCCGGACGGCTGACCCTCGTGGACGCCGAGCCGCACCCGCCTTACGACCGCCCGCCGCTGTCCAAGCAGTGGCTGCGCGGCGACTGGGACCGTGAGCGCCTCGCCCTGCGGCCCGCCGACGCGCTGGCGGGTCTCGACGCCGAGTGGCGGCTCGGGCTGCGAGCCGAGCGGCTCGATCTCTCCGACCGTCGCGTCCACCTGGCCGACGGCAGCGCGCTGGAGTTCGACGGCCTGGTCGTCGCGACCGGGGTGCGGCCGCGGCGGCTGCCCTTCGGAGCCGACCTGGACGGCGTCCACGTCCTGCGCACGGTCGAGGACGCCGACGCGCTGCGCGCGGCGTTGCTCCCGGGCCGGCGTGTGGTCGTCGTCGGCGCCGGCTTCCTCGGGACCGAGGCGGCGGCCGTCGCCCGCGAGCTCGGCTGCGAGGTCTGCGTGGTCGACCCGCTCCCCGCACCCATGGTGCGTCAGCTCGGCGCCTGCGTCGGAGCGCGCGTGGCCCGGCTCCATCGTGAGCACGGGGTCGAGGTGCGCTGCGAGACCGGCGTGTCCGCACTCCGCGGGCACGACGGCCGCGTCGCCGCGGTCGTGCTCGACGACGGAGAGGAGCTCGTCGCGGACGTGGTGCTGGTGGCGATCGGCGCCGAGCCCGTCGTCGACTGGCTGCGCGACAGCGGCCTGACCGTCGGTGACGGCGTGGTCTGCGACGAGTTCTGCCAGGCAGCGTCAGGCGTGGTCGCCGCCGGCGACGTCGCGTCGTGGCCGCACCCGGTGCTCGGCCGGGTCCGGCTGGAGCACCGGATGAACGCCACCGAGCAGGGCATGGCGGCCGCCCGCACCCTGCTCGGCCAGCGGGTGCCCTTCGCCCCCGTCCCCTACTTCTGGAGCGACCAGTTCGACGTGCGGATCCAGGTCTACGGCCGGCCGGCCGGCACGGACTTCACCGTCGTCGACGGCGACCCGGACGAGGGGCCGTTCGCAGCGGTCCAGCACGACGACGCCGGCCGGCTGACGGCCGTCGCGGCCTGGAACATGCCGCGTCAGGCCAGGACCCTGCGCCAGCAGCTCGTCCAGCAGTACCGCATCCACCACGCACTCGTGAGGACCACGTCATGACCGACACCGTCGTGTACCGCCAGGAGGACGGCGTCGCGACCGTCGCGATGAACCGGCCCGACCGCCGCAACTCGTTCACCATCGAGATGGCCGACGGCCTGCTCGCCGGTCTGGAGCGGGCCGAGAACGACCCCGCCGTGCGCGCGGTGATCGTCGCCAGCACCGGCAAGGACTTCTGCGTCGGCCGGGACAACGCCGACACCGACCCGCCGCCGTACCCGCCGGGGGACCACCTGCAGGGCCGCACGAAGCTGCTGCACTTCGCGAGGCTGGTGACGTTCCTCTACGAGATGAACACGCCGACCATCGCCGAGGTGAGAGGCGGCTGCGCGGGGGCCGGCCTGTCGCTCGCGCTGAACTGCGACCTGCGATTCGCCTCCGACAACGCGGTGATGAGCACCGCGTTCGTCAAGGTCGCCTTCGGTGGCGACCTCGCCGCGCCCTGGCACCTGACGAAGCTGCTCGGACCCATGCGCGCCAAGGAGCTGATGCTGCTCTCCCCGAAGATCAGGGGTCACGAGCTGCGCGAGCGGGGACTGGTGACCGAGGTCGTCCCCGACGCCCGGCTCTCCGCGCGAGTGCGCGAGGTCGCCACGGAGCTCGCGTCGTACTCGACGTACGGCGTCGCGGCAGCCCGGCGCAACCTCCAGGCGGCCATGAGCCTGTCCCTGGGCGACTACCTCCCGCTCGAGGCGGAGCAGTACGCCCTGTGCGCCGCCTCGCCCGACGTGGAGGAGGCGCGCCTGGCGTTCGTGGAGAAGCGGGCCCCGCGGTATGCCCGGTCCTGAGACGTCGGCGAGCGGTCCGCTTGCCGGACTCCGGGTCCTGGAGCTCGGCGGCATCGGCCCCGGCCCCTTCGCGGGCATGCTGCTCGGTGACCTGGGCGCCACCGTGACGCGTGTCGACCGACCGGACGAGGCCGGACGGGCGAGCAGCCATCCCGTGCTCTTCCGCAACCGCCGGTCGATCACTCTCGACCTCAAGCATCCCGCCGGGGTCGAGGTCGTGCTGCGGCTCGCCGAGCAGGTCGACGTCGCGATCGAGGGCTTCCGGCCGGGTGTCGCCGAGCGCCTCGGGATCGGGCCCGACCAGCTCCTCGCCCGCAACCCGCGCCTGACCTACGGGCGGATGACGGGATGGGGGCAGTCCGGCCCGCTGGCGGACGAGCCGGGACACGACATCAACTTCCTCGCGCTCACCGGCGTGCTGCACGCGATCGGCACCGCCGAGCAGCCCGCCGTCCCGTTGAACCTGGTGGCCGACATGGGCGGGGGCGGCATGCTGCTGGCCCTGGGCGTGCTCGGCGGGGTGCTCAACGCGCGGACCAGCGGGCAGGGCCAGGTGGTCGACGCCGCGATGACGGACGGCTCGGCGACGCTGCTGGCGATGGTCCACGGCTTCCTCAACCAGGGCCGGTGGCGCGACGAGCGCGCGAGCAACTCCATCGACGGGGCATCGCCCTGCTACGGCGCCTACCGCTGTGCCGACGGCCGCCACGTGGCCCTCGGCATCGGCGACGAGCGCTCCTACCGGGTGCTGCTCGACGCGCTCGGGTTGACCGGCCATCCGGACTTCGGCGACCGCGCCGACCGCTCGGCCTGGGGCCGGATGCGCCAGGCTCTCGGCGAGATCTTCGCGCGCCGCCGGCGCGACGAGTGGGAGCAGGTCCTCTCCGGTCGTGGCGCCTGTGTGAGCCCGGTGCTCTCGCTGACCGAGGCCCCGGCTCATCCCCACAACGTCGCACGCGGGACGTTCCTCACCGGTGCCGGCGGCTCGATCGCACCGGCGCCCGCGCCGCGGTTCTCCGCGACGCCGCCGGCGCCGCCGCGGCCCGCCCCGACCGTGGGCGCAGACACGGACGGCGTTCTCAGGGAGGCCGGACTCGAGTCGGCCGCGATCGAGGCGCTCCGCGCCCGCGGCGTCGTTGCGTGAACCAGAGGAGCAGGCGCCAAGTCCTTGACACCGCCTGCAGGGTTTATCTACTCTAACGATCATTCACATAATGTGTTGTCTCAGACCCTGAGAGTGCACAGCAGGTAGTACGGCGAAGCCTGTCTTAGTGACGATACCCCGATCTGAGCGGTAGCCGATCTCGGAGCAGAACGATCCCACTAGACCACATCGACTCCAAACGGATAGTCACTTTGCCTCACCCTGGGGAACGCCCCGACTGGTCGGCCGTGCGGCCGGACCGAGTCCGGCGACCCAGGGCTCCACGAAGGGAATGCCACGAATGAACAGCTACAGGCGGCTCCAGGCTCTCGGCATCGCCGCAGCGCTTGCCGTGACAGCAGCCGGTTGCTCCAACGCCTCGGACTCGGCGGCAGGAGGCACCGGAGGGACGAGCGCGAGCGGCGCCTTCGAGGTCAGCACCAAGAGCTGCCCGCCGGACGCCACGACCGCCCTCGGAGACGGCGACCCGATCAAGATCGGGACCGTGTGGCCGCTGTCGGGGCCGTACGCCGCGCTGGGCGAGCCGATCGTCGCCGGCATGAAGACGGCGTTCGCCAGCGTGAACGCCGACGGGGGCATCGACGGCCACCAGGTCGAGCTGGACGCCGAGGACGACGGCTACGACCCGTCGAAGACCCTGCCGGTGGTCACGAAGATGATCCAGCAGGACAAGGTCTTCGCCACGGTGGCGCAGGCCGGCACGCCCAACGTTGCCGCGGTCCAGCCGCTGTACGAGCAGACCTGCACGCCGCAGCTGTTCGTCGGCACCGGCGCGCCCCAGTACGGCGACCCCGCGAACCACCCGTGGACGATCTCGGGCGCCATGGCCTACAACACCGAGGCGCAGGCGTGGGCTGACTACCTGATGGAGGCCAAGCCCGGCGCCAAGGTCGCCTACCTCGCGATCGACACCGACGGCGGCAAGGCGTACTCGGACGGATTCGAGGCCGCCGCGAAGGAGGACGGGCTCACCGTCGTGGCGAGCGAGAAGGTCGCTCCCGACGCCGCGACCGTCGAGAACCAGGTCACGAACCTGCTGGCCGCCAAGCCGGACGTCGTCATCCTGATGTCGGTCGGCGCGTCGTGCGCCAAGGCCATGGGCGCCATGGCCGCCGGTGGCTTCAAGGGGACGACCATCGCGGCGTACACCTGCGCGGCGGCGGCGATCTTCCCGGTGCTCGGCCCTGCTGCGCAGGGCGCCCTGGCGGTGGCGGAGAACAAGCAGATCACCGACGACAGCGATCCCGACATCCAGAAGTTCAAGGACGACATCGCGAAGTACGGCGAGGGAGCGAAGGCGACCGACGACGCGCTCAGCGGCTACCGCTACGCGATGATCTTCGTGGAGGCGGCCAAGGCCGCCGCGAAGCTCGACGGCGGGCTGACCCGGGCGAACCTCATGGACGCGGCGTGGAACCTCGACACGCGGTGGTTCGCGTCCGTCGGCGGAGCGGCGCGCACCGACGGGACCAAGGACGCCTATGCCCAGGAGACCGGCCAGATGGTGTCGTGGGACGCCGCCAAGCAGGAGCTCGTCCCGGTCGGCGACCCGATCGACCGCGAGGGCAAGACCGGCGCGTACAGCGGCTGACGTGGCCCCGGGGGCGGTACGGCCGCCCCCGGGCAACCCGTTCGACGGACAAGGGACTTGGACATGGCACTACTCACTGTCGACGACGTGACGGTCCGCTTCGGCGGCATCGTGGCTCTCAGCGACCTCTCGTTCGCGGTCGAGGCGGGCCAGATCTGCGGACTGATCGGCCCGAACGGTGCCGGCAAGACGACGCTCTTCAACTGCGTCAGCAGGGTCTACCTGCCCACCAGCGGCTCGATCACGTTCGACGGTGAGGACCTGCTCTCGGTCCCGGCGTGGGGGACGGCCGCGAGGGGGATCGCCCGCACGTTCCAGAACCTCGCGCTGTTCCCCACGATGACGGTCGCCGAGAACGTCATGGTCGGCGCCCATGCCGCCTCGCGACAGAACTGGTTGACAGCGGCGTTGCGGCTGCGCACGCGCCGCGACGACGACCAGCTGCAGGCGGAGGCATGGGAGCTGCTGACCTACCTGGGCCTCGACGACATCGCGTTCCGACCCTGTGCAGGACTTCCGTTCGGCACGCTCAAGCGCGTCGAGATCGCCCGTGCGCTGGCCGCGCGACCGCGGCTGCTGCTGCTCGACGAACCGGCGTCCGGCCTGACCCACGCCGAGGTCGCCGAGCTCGCGGACACCCTGCGCGCCATCCGCTCCGACTTCGACCTGACGATCCTGCTGGTCGAGCACCACATGCAGATGGTGATGGGACTCTCGGACAACGTCGTCGTGCTCGACTTCGGCAAGAAGATCGCCGACGGCGCCCCAACCGTCGTCCGCGAGGACCCGGCCGTGGTCGAGGCCTACCTCGGGAGCGGTGTCGCATGACGCTGCTGGAGGTCGAGGGGCTCGAGGCGTCGTACGGCGCGGTGCGGGTGCTGCACGGCATCGACCTGACGGTCGAGCGCGGTGAGGTGGTCGTGCTCCTGGGAGCCAACGGCGCCGGCAAGACGACCACGTTGCGCGCGCTGTGCCAGCTGCCCGGGCTGAGCACCGGCGGCCGGGTCCGCTTCGACGGGCGGTCCCTCGTCGGATGCCGCACCGAGGAGGTCGTGCGTCGAGGCATCGCCCACGTGCCTCAGGGGCGGGGCACGTTCCCCGAGCTCAGCGTCGCGGAGAACCTCGACGCCGGCGCCTACCTGCGCCGCGACCGACGCGAGGTCCGCCACGACATCGAGCGCTGGTACGACACGTTCCCGAGGCTCGCGGACCGCCGCCACCAGTCGGCGGGCACCCTGTCCGGGGGCGAGCAGCAGATGCTCGCGGTGGCTCGTGCCTGCCTGAGTCGCCCCCAGCTCCTGCTCCTGGACGAGCCGTCGCTCGGGCTGGCGCCGCTGGTGATCCAGCGCCTGTTCGAGATCTTCGCGGACCTCAACCGCAACGACGGGACGACGATCCTCGTCGTGGAGCAGAACGCCACCCTGGCGCTCTCGATCGCCTCGCGTGCCTACGTCATCGAGTCGGGGGAGATCGTCCTCACCGGTCCTGCGTCCGAGCTCCAGCACGACGACGGGGTCCGTCGCGCCTACCTCGGGTTCTGAGGAGAGACACATGAACCTGCTCATGGCGATTCCCTGGACCGTTCCGGGGGTCAACGCTGCCTTCTTCGACTGGTCGTACGTCCTGCAGCTGATCACGACCGGCCTGGCCAACGGGGCGGTCTACGCCCTGATGGCGCTCAGCGTCGTGATCGTCTACCGGACCACCGGCCACCTGAACTTCGCCCAGGGTGAGATGGGCACCATCGGTTGCCTGTTGGTGTTCTCGATCTCGGTGGAGCGCGGCGTCCCGTACTGGATCTCCATCCCGGCCGCCATCGTCTTGTCGATGGTCGTCGGCGCGGTCCTGCAGCGGACCCTCGTCCAACCGGTGGAGCGGAGGGGCGGCATGGGGGTGGTGCTCGTGACGCTCGGCCTGTTCCTGGTCATCAATGCGGTCGACACCGTCATCTGGGGCGCCGACCCGGTCACCCCCGTGACGCCGTTCCCGTCGGACCCGGGCGACCGCTTCGTCATCCTGGACGGGCCGCCGCAGTTCGCGATCCGCTACTCGACGATCGGGATCTGGGTCACGCTCGCCGTCGTGGTCGGGCTGCTCTGGCTGCTCCTGCAGCGCACCCGGCTCGGGCTCGGCTACCGGGCGGTCGCCGCCAACCCGGAGTCGGCACTCCTCGTCGGGATCCCCAAGGACCGGATGCTGATGCTGGGCTGGGCGCTGGCGGCCGGGATCGGCACGCTCGCCGCCGTCCTGTTCTCCCAGAAGACCGGCTCCCTCGACTTCAACCTGATGGCAGCCGTCATCCTGTACGGCCTCGCTGCGGCAGCCCTGGGCGGGTTCGACAGCATCCCGGGCGCCGTGGTCGGTGGCGCGGTCGTCGGTCTGGTCGAGGCGCTCGTCCCGGCGTTCTTCAGCTTCATCGGATCCGAGCTCAGCCTCGTGATGGCCCTGGTCGTCATCGTCGCCGTCCTCCTCGTGCGGCCACAAGGCATCTTCGGCAAGGCGAAAGTGGTGAGGGTATGAGGACCAGGACCATCCAGCACGGCTCGACCGAGCACCGGGTCTGGCAGGTGATCCTCTACGGCGGGATCGCCGCCGTCGTGCTCGGCATCGCGCTCACCCAGCCGGACTACCGGATGGCCCAGTTCAGCGCCGTCGCGGCCTGGTCGGTGGCGCTGCTCGGCATGAACCTGATCATCGGGTACGGCGGCCAAATGGCCCTCGGGCACAGTGCGTTCTTCGGCTTCGGCGCCTACCTGACCGCCATCCTGTACGCCGACTACGGGGTGTCGTTCGTCGGGACGCTCCCGATCTCGGCCCTGGCCGGTGCCGCGATCGGGTTCCTCCTCGGCCTACCGGCGCTGCGGATCAGCGGTCTCTACCTGGCGCTCGTCACGCTGGCGCTGGCGCTGGCGTTCCCGGCCATCGCCAAGATGGACCAGCTGAACACCCTCACCGGCGGGGCCAACGGCAAGCTCGCGTACATCCAGTGGCTCCCGCCCACCTGGCTCCCGTTCACGGTGACGAGCGCCGCCTGGGTGTTCCTGACCCTGTCGGCCATCGCGGGCGTGCTCTTCATGCTCGCCTCGAACGCCATGCGCAGCCGGGTCGGCCGTGCGGTTGTGGCGCTGCGGGACAACCAGATCGGCGCCGCCGTCTCCGGGGTCCACCCCGCGACCTGGAAGACGTCGACGTTCGCCGTCAGCGCGGCCTACGCCTCGCTGGCCGGTTCGCTGATGATGCTCGCGGTGCCGATCGTCACGCCCGACAGCGGCGGCTTCCTCGTCGCCGTCACGCTGATCACCGGAATGGTGATCGGCGGCGCCGGCACCATCTCGGGCGCGGTCATCGGCGGGGTGGCGGTCGTCTGGCTGCCCGAGCTGAGCAAGCACTGGGCCGGCGCCCTGCCCCTGGTGTCCGACAGTGACGCGTCGGCGCTCTCGACAGCGGTCTACGGCGCGGTGCTGATCGTCGTCGTCTTCGCGATGCCCGGCGGCATCGTCGCGTTCCTGCGACGGATCCGATCCCGCTTGGCGGTGGTCGTGCCACGTGTCCCGGCGCCTCCCGCGGCCGCGCTCGTCGCGGTCCCCGCCGCGGCGCCTTCCGCTACCCGTTCCGACAGCTCTTCCGCCGTGTCTTCCGCCATCGAGATGGAGCGATCATGACCACCCTCGCCAGCGACCCGTCGACGTACGCCGGCAATCCCGCCGTGCCCGACGACGTGTTCGCCGACGTCCTCGCGCAGGTGACCGACTTCGTGCGGACGCGTGTCGTCCCTCGGGAGACCGAGATCATGACGACCGACGCCATCCCGGCCGACCTGCGTGCCCAGGTCGCGGAGATGGGCCTGTTCGGCTACGCCATCGCGCAGGAATGGGGAGGGCTCGGCCTCGACCTCGTCCAGGACGTGGAGCTCACCATGCAGCTGGGCTACACCTGTCTGTCGCTGCGCTCGATGTTCGGCACGAACAACGGGATCGCGGGCCAGGTGCTGGTCGGCTACGGCACCGACGAGCAGCGCGCACGCTGGCTGCCGGACATCGCGTCGGGGGCGGTGGTCGCCGCCTTCGCGTTGACCGAGCCGGGTGCCGGGTCGAACCCCGCCGGGATGCGCACGACCGCCGTCCGCGACGGCGACGACTGGGTCATCGACGGATCGAAGTGCTTCATCACCAACGCCCCCGACGCCCATCTCCTCGTGGTCTTCGCCCGCGTGCGACCGGCCGTCGGCAAGGACCCCGGGATCGCGGTCTTCCTGGTGCCGGCGGACACGCCCGGAGTCGAGGTCGGCGCGAAGGACGTCAAGATGGGGCAGGAGGGCTCACGCACCGCCGAGGTCACCTTCACCGGCGCCCGGGTCGGGCCCGAGGCCCTCGTGGGCGGTGACGTGGAGGCCGGCTACCGGGCGGCCATGACCTCGCTGGCCCGAGGCCGCGTCGTCGTCGCTGCGATGGCGGTCGGGTGTGCGCAGCGTGCCCTCGACGAGTCGGTCACCTACGCCGCCTCCGCGACGCAGGGCGGCACCCCGATCGGGGACTTCCAGCTGGTGCAGGCGATGCTGGCCGACCTGCAGACCGGCGTGCACGCCGGGCGGGCGCTGGTCCGTGACGCCGCGCGCCTGTACGCCACCGGCGTCGACACCCGCGTGGCACCGTCGGTCGCCAAGCTCTACTGCACCGAGATGGCCGGCAAGGCAGCCGACCTCGCGGTCCAGGTCCACGGCGGCACCGGCTACATGCGCGAGGTGCCGGTCGAGCGGATCTACCGCGACGTGCGGCTGCTGCGGCTGTACGAGGGCACCAGCGAGATCCAGCGCCTCATCATCGGCGGCGCACTCGTCCGCGGCGCCCGGGTGCGTGGCGCATGATGCTCTCCGGACGCACGGCCGTGATCACCGGCGCGGCCCAGGGCATCGGGCTCGCGATCGCGCGGACCTTCGCGGCGCACGGAGCGCGGGTCGTGATCGGCGACCTCGACGAGGCGCGGGCCAAGGACGCAGCAGCATCCCTCGGGACTGAGGCGATCGGCGTGCGCTGCGACGTCACGTCGGCCGAGGAGACCTCCGCGTTGCTCGAGGCGGCGTCCTCGGCGTACGACAGCGTGGACGTCATGGTGAACAACGCCGGGATCACCCGAGACGCCACCCTGCGCACCATGACCGAGGAGGACTTCGACCAGGTCGTCGACGTCCACCTCCGCGGTTGCTGGATCGGCACGCGTGCTGCTGTCGCGGTCATGCGGGAGGCCGGCCGCGGCTCGATCGTCAACGTCTCGTCGATCTCCGGGAAGGTCGGCTTCGTCGGGCAGACCAACTACTCCGCCGCCAAGGCCGGCGTCGTCGGCCTCTCCAAGGCGGCGGCGAAGGAGGTCGCGCACCGGGGCATCCGCGTCAACGTCATCCAACCCGGCCTGATCCGCACCGCGATGACCGAGGTCATGCCCGAGCGGATCTGGGAGCAGAAGCTGTCCGAGATCCCGATGCAACGCCCGGGCGAGCCGGACGAGGTCGCCAACGTCGCGCTGTTCTACGCCTCCGACCTCTCGTCGTACATGACAGGGACCGTCGCCGAGGTCACCGGTGGGAGGTTCATGTGAGCACCTACGACAAGCTGTTCATCGGCGGCCGGTGGGTCGAGTCCACGGGGGACGGCGTGATCGAGGTCGTCAACCCGCACGACGGCACGCCCGTCGGCCGCGTGCCGCACGCGACGACCACCGACGTGGACGCGGCGGTCGCCGCCGCCCGCGCGGCGTTCGAGTCCGGGCCCTGGCCACGGCTCGCCCTCGAGGAGCGGCTGGCCGTCGTCGAACGGATCGGGGCGCTGCTGACGGGGCGAACCCCCGAGCTGGCCGCGCTCATCACCCGCCAGAACGGTTCACCGATCGCCTTCAGCACCCGCGCCCAGGCAGGGGTGTCGGCGGCGATCTACGCCGTCACAGCCGGCATCGCGCGCGGCTACCCGTTCGAGGAACGTCGCGAGGGCATGCGCGGTCCCGTCGTCGTCCGGCGCGAGCCGGTCGGGGTCGTGGCCGCCGTCGTCCCGTGGAACGTGCCGGAGTTCGCCGCCGCCCTGAAGCTGGCCCCAGCACTTGCCGCCGGCTGCACCGTCGTCCTGAAGCCGTCCCCCGAGACACCCCTGGACGCCAACCTGCTGGCCGAGGTCGCTGTCGAGGCCGGCCTGCCTGCGGGCGTCCTGAGCGTCCTGCCCGCCGACCGCGAGGTGAGCGAGTACCTCGTCGGCCACCCCGGCGTCGACAAGGTGTCCTTCACCGGGTCGGTCGCCGCCGGCAAGCGCGTGATGGAGGTGGCGGCAGGAAACCTGAGTCGGATCACCCTCGAGCTGGGCGGGAAGTCCGCGGCGGTCCTCCTCGAGGACGCCGACCTCGACACCGCGATCCCGGCCATCGCCGGGGCCTCGTGGGCTCTCAACAACGGTCAGGCCTGCATCGCGCTCACCCGTGTGCTCGCACCGCGCAGCCGGTACGCCGAGGTCGCCGAACGACTCAGCGCCGCGGCCGCCGAACTGCCGGTCGGCGACCCGATGGACCCGTCGACGCAGGTCGGTCCCCTGGTGTCGCGCCGGCAGCAGGAGCGCAACCTCGACTACGTCCGGATCGGCCAGGAGGAGGGCGCCACGCTGCTGACCGGCGGGGGAGTGCCGGCCGGGCTGGAGGGCGGCTGCTACCTCGCCCCGACCCTCTTCGGCGATGTCGACAACTCCATGCGGATCGCGCAGGAGGAGATTTTCGGGCCCGTCGTGTGCCTGATCCCGTACGCCGACGAGGACGACGCCGTCCGGATCGCCAACGACTCCGACTTCGGGCTCTCCGGCGCCGTCTTCGGGGCGGACCGGGAGCGGGCACTCGACGTCGCGCGGCGGATCCGCACGGGGACGATCACCGTCAACGGATTCGCAACCGAGCCGACGGCGCCGTTCGGCGGCTTCAAGTCGTCGGGGATCGGCCGGGAGATGGGAGCCGACGGCCTCTCCGCCTACCTCGAGGCGAAGTCCATCGTCCTCGCCGGCTGATCCGATCGCCCTCACTGCTGAAGGAACCAGGAGCACGAAGACGTTGAGCCACCCCGACCCCACGGTCCTCCCCGCGGTGGATCCCACCGATCCCGCCGCCCTCGACGACCTGCTGACCGACGACGAGAAGGCGGTCCGCGCCTCCGTCCGCCACATGCTCGACAAGTCCGTCGAGCCGCACATCGCCGACTGGTTCGAGCGTGGTGCCATCCCCGAGTTCCGCGACCTCGCCAGGGAGCTCGGCTCCCTGGGGGTGCTGGGCATGCACCTCGACGGCTACGGCTGCGCCGGCATGAGCGCGACCGAGTACGGCGTGGCGTGCCTGGAGATCGAGGCCACGGACTCCGGCCTCCGGTCGCTGGTCTCGGTGCAGGGCTCGCTCGCCATGTTCGCGATCTGGCGGTGGGGCTCGGAGGAGCAGAAGCAGGAGTGGCTGCCCCGCATGGCGGCAGGCGAGGCGATCGGCTGCTTCGGCCTGACCGAGCCCGACCACGGCTCCGATCCCGGAGCGCTGACGACGCGGGCACGCAGGGACGGTTCCGACTGGATCCTCGACGGCCGCAAGATGTGGATCTCGAACGCGCCGTACGCCGACGTCGCGGTCGTCTGGGCGCAGACCGACGAGGGCATCCGCGGCTTCGTCGTCCCGACCGACGCCCCCGGCTTCTCGGCTCCCGAGATCAAGCACAAGATGTCGCTGCGTGCCTCCGCGACCGGCGAGCTCGTGCTCGACGGCGTCCGGCTCCCGCAGTCCGCCGTCCTCCCCGAGGTGCGCGGGCTCAAGGGGCCGCTCTCCTGCCTCAACGAGGCCCGCTACGGCATCATCTGGGGAGCGCTCGGCGCCGCTCGCTCGAGCCTCGAAGCCGCGCGCCAGTACTCGATCGACCGCGTCCAGTTCGGCAAGCCCATCGCCGCGTTCCAGCTGACCCAGCAGAAGCTGGCGGACATGTCGCTGGAGTACATCAAGGGCTACCTGCTCGCCGTGCACCTCGGCCGCCGGAAGGACGCCGGGCTGCTGCGTCCCGAGCAGGTGAGCATCGGCAAGCTCAACAACGTCCGGGAGGCAATCGAGATCTGCCGGACCGCGCGGACCATCCTGGGCGCGAACGGCGTCTCTCTGGAGTACCCGGTGATCCGACACCAGAACAACCTCGAGTCGGTCCTCACCTACGAGGGCACCGTGGAGATGCACACCTTGGTGCTCGGACAGGCGCTCACCGGCATCGCCGCCTTCCGCTGACGGCCGGCGGTCGCGGGGCGTCGTTCGTCTGATCGCCGTGTCGTGTCGGTCTTGCGGAACAGTCAAGAAACGAGGTTCGAGAGCGGGAGCGCAGATCTGCGAACTCCCTCGTACCGACCGTCCTTTCGAGCCTCATTCATCCATCGACGACCGTCAGGAGTCGTCCGCCCTGGAGTCGCGAGCGCCATGGCTGGATGGCGGAGCGGCCGGAGTCGGTCATCAGCTGGGAAGTGGATCACCGGCAGCAAGCGCCCCTCAATCGGCGGGCGACGAGCTCAACTCCGCCGCCTACCTCGTCGTGATGCGCGCCAACGGCAAGGGTGAGCGTCTACTCACGTGGACTGAGCTACGACAGGTACGCGGACTTGGGTTCTCGGCTCGAGCAACGAGCCCCCGGCCGTCCACCTCGTGCTGCACCCGTCGCGGTGCGCAGCACGACCCGGGCGTACTTCATGTACTGCTGCTGCCGTGCACAGTGGTGGACGCCGCCCGTGAACCCGGTCGTGCGGTTCGGAAAAGTAAGGACGTGATGACTGATCCTCGGGACCTCGGCGACGCAGAGCTGCTCGCCGCGTCGGTGGCGGCGCCGCGGTTGATCGGGGAGGTCTTCGACCGGCACGCACCCGAGATTCTGCGCTACCTGACCCGCCGGGTCGGTGCGCAGGAGGCCGAGGACCTGCTGAGCCAGACCTTCCTGGTGGCGCTCGAGAGGCGCGGCTCCTTCCAAGCCACGGCGCAGAGCGCTCGACCGTGGTTGTACGGGATCGCCAGCAACCTCCTCCTGCGCCGCCGCCGCGACGAGGTCCGGTTCTTGCGCGCCCTGGCGCGGATCCCGGTCGACCCCGGCGTCACGATCTTCGAGGAGGCATCCGCCGCGCGACTGGACGCCGCCGAGCAGGCCGCCGGCCTCGCCGCCCGGCTCGTGGACCTCTCTCCCGGCGACCGGAACGTGCTCCTGCTGGTCGCCTGGACCGAGCTGTCGCACGACGAGATCGCGGCGGCCCTCGAGATCCCCGTGGGAACGGTCAAGTCCCGATTGCACCGAGCACGACGAAAGCTGCGCGATCACATCGGAGACCAGACCGAGCGAGCAGAGAGGACGACCCGACATGGATGAGATGGCCCTGATCGAACGATTCCGGTCCGAGGTGGTGATCGACCCCGCGTCGCTCGTCCGATCCCGACGTCGCGTGCTCAGGCGTGCCCTCATCGTGTCCGGCGCCGGCCGGCGCCGGCGTCGTCTGGTCCTGGCGAGTGCCGCCGTGGTGGCTGTGGTCGCGGGCGTCCTGGCCCTGACCGGCGGCGGGCCGACGGGCAGCCCGGCTGCGGCCGCCGTACTGAGTCGCGCGGCCGAAAAGGCCGGCAAGCTCAGCTGGCCCGGGCCGGGGGAGTACCTCCACGTGCGCGAGGTCACCACCCGCTGGTACGACGACGGGCCCGAGACCACCGTCCAGGAGCGTTGGCTGCCGGGGAACGACTACGAGCCGCGCGTCTTCCGCGACTTCGAAGGGTTCGTCTACCGGAGCCGCTCGCCGCTGCCCAAGATCTACGGGCGGACGGGCCTGTCGGCCGAAGAGCTGTTGGCGTGGCTCCGGCGTCCCCTAGGCGACCAAGAGGGTGACGACGCCGCGTACGAGCGGGCGGGCGAGCTGCTGGCGTCAGACACGGCACCGCCCGAGCTTCAGGCGGCGCTGTTCACCGCATTGCGCGACGTCGAGGGCGTCGAGGTCGTCGACGACGACGCGGTGATGGCCGACCGGTCGGTGGTGATCATCGGTCGGGGTGAGCCGCTGGAGACCCAGTTCATCTTCGACCGGCATTCCGGGACGTTGGTCGGCATGCAGGGCGTCGGGAATCCCGACGTCGGGAACCACCTCTCCTACCGGACCATCTCCACCACCTCGGTCACCGACCACCTGCCGGCGCGGGCCCGGTAGCGGCACGGGCCATCCGCACTGACCCGTGGAAGCCCCGTCGGTCAACGGTGCTGGAAGGACGCCGGTCGCGCCGAACGCGGCAGCATCCTCCGCTTCCGACGCCGCGCCCGTCGTGCAGGAGCAGCACCCTGGCAGCCGTCGCTACGTCGTGGGCTTCGTGATGCCCGCCGACGTCAGCGCCGAGGACCTCCCGGACCCGGTGGACTCTGCGGTGCACGTCCGCCGGGTGCCGGCCCAGACGGCGGCCGCGCCGCGGTTCTCCGGGCGCTGGTCGCACAGCTCCTTCGCGAAGCGGAGCACGCAGCTGCTCGCGGCCGCGGAGGAGCACGGGCTGGAGGTCGCCGGCGCCTCCCGGTACGCGCGCTTCGACCCGCCGTGGACACCGTGGTTCCTGCAGAGGAACGAGGTCGTCCCCGTCGCTGACTCGTCCGACGTCAGCGGCCCGCCGTGAGCGCGCCGGGCCGCGGACGAGGAATTCAGACGGTCTGCGCGGTGGAGATGCGCCAGGCGGCGGCATGACCGAATGGGGCGTGCCACGTGTTGCTCGGCTCGATCGCTGCCCCCAGGACGCCGTCGGTGGTGCAGATCTCGAGGACCGGGCCGTCCACCAGGACGCGCACCGGGCCGCCCGACCAGGGCATGGTCCACGTCTCCAGTCCGGGTCGTTCGAGGGCCACGAGGCCATCGCCCACCGAGATGCGGGCCGTCTTGCCGCTGCCCGACCCGAGCGCGAGCTGGTCGCCGTCGGGTGCGGGTGTCCACTCGAGGTCGAACGCCACAGCAGGCTCGCCCGCCGCGACCTCCGCGCTCCGTCGGGCCTCCAGCTCCGGGTGCGGTCGTGCGACCAGGCGACCGTCCTGCACCGAGAGCAGGTAGGGCACGCTCAGGCAGCTGGCCCATCCCTGGTCGGTGTCCTGGACGCCGCGCATCCAGAACATCAGGCAGGGCCGGCCGTCGCGGTCGCGGAAGAACGACGGTGCGTAGTAGGAGCCGCCGAAGCTCAGCTGCCCCCAGTCGGTGGGGGAGAAGCGCCCGTCGCGGTAGGAGTCGGCGTCGCCGATGCCGTAGCCGGCGTAGTGGAGGACGTCGTCGTCCCAGACCGAGCTGACCATGACCCAGTGCTCGTCGACCTCGAAGATCTGCGGGCACTCCCACAGGGCGCCCATCCAGACCGGGGCCTTCTCGTCGCTCGAACGTGACAGCGCCACGCCGTCGTAGCTCCACGTGGTGAGGTCGTCCGAGACGTAGGTGAGCGCGAGGGCCCGGCCGTCACGGGTGGCTGCGCCGATGAACATCCGCCAGCCGGAATGCTCGCGGATGACGAAGGGGTCGCGGAACGCGATCAGGTCGAGGTCCTCGGGTGGGCGTACGACGATGTCGCCCTTCGTCCACTCGTCCCAGGTGTCGTCGGCCGGGGTCGCGAGGCGGACCCGCCCAAGCCCGAGGTCCGGCAGGGCGACGGAGGTGTAGAGGATCCGCGTGCGCTCACCGTCGACGACCAGGCTGCCGGTCCAGATGCCGTCGTCGCCCTGACCCGGCTCGATCGCCACCTCCCGGGCCGTCCAGGTCAGCAGGTCAGGACTGGTGGCGTGGCCCCAGTGGCAGTGAGGTGCCCACACCGGGCTGTCCGGGACGTACTGGTGGAAGAGGTGGTACTCGCCCGCGTGGAACGTGAGGCCGTGAGGATCGTTGATCCACCCGGTCTCGGAGGTGAAGTGGATCCTGGGTCGCATCCCGCTCACTCCTGTCCGGCGTTGTAGGCGCGACGGATCGCGCGGGCCTGGTCGACGTTGCCACGCTCCCACTCGTCGACCTGCTGACGACGCTCCTCGCGGAGAGCGTCGCGCGCCTCGACGAATCGCCGCATCCGCTCCGCAGCCCGCTCCCGCGCCGTGCGCTGCTCGTCCGTCAGCGGCGGGAGCGGAGCCTCGATGACCCGGTCGACCGGTCGCAACGGCAGGCGCTGGTCGACGTCGGGAACCTCGAGGACGGGCGACGGGAGGGTCTGGTACCAGTACGCCGTGGACGACCAGTCGTCCGAGAGGTGGTTGCCGTGCCCGTGCTCGAAGGTCACCTTGATGCGCTTCTCGAACCGGATCGGGTCGACCATGTGGAAGCGGTAGCTGTGGTGGAACCCCGGCACGTCCTCCTCGTGCACGATCGTGCCGTTGAACTGGTAGGCGTTGCGCTGCATGCCCCAGGCGTGACCGAAGTAGTCCTCCATGCCGGTGCCGTGGAGGCTGGGCGGCCACGTGTCGTCGTCGATGAAGATCATGTCGTCGCCCTCGCCCCACCAGGACCCCTGGAAGTGTCGGACCGCGAGGGTGCAGCCGACGTAGTGGCCCCGTCCCTCGGTCTCGAGGGCGACGTAGTTGTCGACCCCGTCCAGGTTGGCCACGGTGGTCTCGATGCTGTTGGCCTGCAGGTCCGGGCCCCACCCGACGTTGGGCAGGGCGCGCCTCCAGTGGGCGTGGAAGTAGACAGTGTCCTCGGGCAGCGGAGCCGGCGAGAGCTCGTAGTCGATGTAGAAGTACTGCAGGTAGGGGATGTCGTTCTGGTTCTCCACGACGACGCGGGCCCGCTTCGCGAACGGCATCCGGAAGTAGGAGTTGAACGCGGCGCTGCCCCCGAAGGTGTGCAGCTCGGGCTCCTTCGCCGACACCGACAACGGCAGTGAGTCGTAGCTGCCCGACAGCGAGTTCATGAGCCCGAAGAAGTCGCCGAGCGGCGCGACGACGCTCGGGGTCTCCTGGTCGTCCCAGTAGATCTTGAGCAGGACCTTGCGGTAGTAGTCCGGGTCGACGACCTCCCAGCTCACCCCCAGGGCGTTGTGGATCTCCAGCATCGGCACACCCACCACGTCCGGGTCGATCTGGCCGGGGCCGGGCTGGACCCGGCAGGACTGTGTCATCCAGATGTGGGTGATGAAGCCGGGCCCTTCGAGATCCGCCAGCGTGCGCTCCTCACCCGGCATGACGATCCAGTTGTCGCGGTTGCGACCGGTCTGGTCGTAGCTCGAGGCCCGAGCCGTCCGCCCGGGGCGCGCCCGGGTCAGGTCGCCCAGAAGGCCACCGGGAGCGAGGTCTGCAGTCATCATCGTCCTTTCGTGCGGGCGGGAGGCCCGGCGAACGAGCCTCGACAAGGCATCGAAACGTTTGCGTAGGAGCCGCATCGTAGGCGCCTGGGCTCACGTGACGCAAGGCACGTCGTATCGCGGTATGTTCAGCGTCGTCAGGGCCTGCGGCGTCGCCGGAGCCGCAACGGAGAAACGTTTGAACGGAGCCCCGCATGGCCACGATCGTGGAGGTCGCCCGTCTGGCGCAGGTGTCGACCTCGACCGTCTCCCACGTGCTGAACGGCACGCGCAACGTCGAGCCCGCCACCCGGCGGAAGGTCCTCGACGCCATCGAGAAGACCGGTTACCGCCAGGACGCCGTGGCGCGCGCGATGCGCCGCTCCCGGACCGACAGCATCGGCCTCGTCGTCTCCGACGCGGGGGAGCCGGCGTTCGCCGAGATGGTCCACGGCGTCGAGCACGCCGCGGCCGCCCAGGGCCTGACGCTGGTTCTCGCCAACTCCGCGGAGGACGAGGAGCGGGAGACGCGTGCGGTGCGGACGCTTCTCGCGCGGCGGGTCGACGGCCTGATCCTCGCCCGTTGCCCTACCTCCTCCTCGGAGGTGGTGCGCACCATGTCGTCGGAGTCGCCGCCCGTCGTGCTCCTCGACCGGGTCTTCGACGGCGCCCCGTGCGACCAGGTCGGCGCTGACAACAGGGAGAGCATGCGACGCCTCGCGGCACACCTGCTCACGCAGGGACACCGCCGGTTCGTCCTGGTGGCGGGGGACACCCGTGTCCCCACCCTGGTCGAGCGACTCGCCGGGTTCAGGGATGCAGTGCTCGGTGGCGAGGCAGAGGGCAGCATCGTCCTCGAGGGGGCCGACAACGACGAGCTCAAGCGTCGACTGCTTGACGCCCTCGCCGGGGACCGGGTCACGTGCGTCATCGCGGCCAGCAGCCCGCTCGCCGTCGCCGCGCTGGAGTGCCTGCGTGACGTGGGCACGATGGTCCCTGACGACATCGCCTTCGCGACCTTCGACGGGTTCAGCCACTCCGACCTCTTCCGGCCCGCGATCACCACGGTCCGGCAGCCGGCGTTCGAGATGGGTGCCACGGCGGTCGGGATGCTGATCGAGCGACTGGCCGCGCCGCGCACCAGTCCGCGCACCACGCGGCTCCAGCAGCGGCTGGAGCTGCGGTCCTCCACCGAGGACTACGTCCTCCGTAGGGCATGACGGGCGGACCCGCAGAAGTGCTTGACAGGTGTGACGGGGGACACGTAATTTCAGCGAAACGATTCGCGCAAACGTTTCGATGATCTCGGTGGTTCTGACCCCGCCCACCCCTCCTCTTTCTTAAGGAAACGCCATGATTGGTCGCAACTTCGCCGGTCGGTGCCGGAGCCGGCGCCGCCTCGGTGGTGTCTTGCTGACGGTGTCGTCGCTCCTGGCTCTCGCCGCGTGCAGCAGTGCGAGTGATGCCGAGAGCGAGGACGGCAAGACCACGATCACGCTGTCGATGCAGAACCCGGACGTGAAGTCCGCGGACCCGGCCACCTGGGCCATCGTCAGCGCCTTCGAGAAGGCCAACCCCGACATCCACGTCGAGGTCAGTGGCCAGGCGGTCGCCGAGCACCTGCAGAGCCTCTCGATCGCGGCCCAGAGCGACACGCTCCCCGACGTGTTCTGGGTCTACAAGGCGACCGCCGAGGACATGCTCGAGGCGGGCAAGGTCATGGACCTGAAGCCGACCCTGGACGACCTCGGGATCACCGACCGGCTGCCCGAGAGCACCGTCGACAACTTCACCGCCGACGACAAGATCTACGGCGTCCCCTACCAGGGACTGCTGACCGGGCTCTGGGTCAACACGAAGATCCTCAGTGACAACGGGCTCGAGATGCCCCAGACCTTCGACGACCTCGTGGCCGTCGCCAAGACCCTGGACGACAAGGGCATCGTCACCATCTCCGACGGGGCGAACCAGTCCTCCTTCAGCGTCTGGTCCTTCCTGGTGTGGCTCGACCGCTTCGGCTTCGAGGACAAGATCGACGGCATCCTCGACGGCTCCGAGAGCTACGACAACCCCGATTTCGTGCGGATGTACGAGCACATCGCCGAGCTGCGCGACGCCGGGGCCTTCGCCTCCAACGTCTCGACGCAGACCTATCAGCAGGCCGTCGACCAGTTCCTCAAGGGGAAGGCGGCGATGCTCGATGCCGGCGTGTGGGCGTCCAGCGCCATCCAGGACTCGTCGGTCGCGGCGGACACCGTCTTCTGGAACGGCGCCACGTTCGACGACGGGGTCGGTGAGCAGGACATCGTCATGAACGTCGCCTCGGCGCCGCTCGTGGTCGACCACAAGGTGGCCGACAACGACGCCAAGCTCGCTGCGGTGAAGAAGTTCCTCGAGTTCTACTACAGCGACGAGGCGCAGCAGCTCCTGGTCGACAACGGCCAGCCGCCCGTCACCGACTACGAGCCGAAGATCGACGCCACCGAGCAGAGCGTGCTCAAGTCGGCGCTCGACGTGGCCACCGACCCGAGCCTGAGCAGCCCGCAGTCGCAGCCGGACCTGCTGGTCTCCACTGCCGTGTCCAGCGCCATGTACGACAGCATCTACGGAGTGATCCAGGACCAGCTCTCGCCGGAAGAGGCGGTCGCTCTGGTCCAGAAGGCGCTCGACGCCGAGTGACCCCCACCGGGTGCGCCCGTCCGAAGGGCGGGCGCACCCGACAGTCAGGCCGCCTCGCGCGGCATCCATCGAGATGGGAATGGGCTTCACCATGATCTGGGTCAGCTCCCGATGGAAGATCGCCCTCATGCTCGCACCGGCGCTGGTGCTGTTCACCGCGTTCTTCGTCTACCCGGTCGGCTACGCGGTCGCCTACAGCTTCACCAACTCCGCCGGGTTCGGGGCGGCCGAGTTCATCGGGCTCGACAACTACACCGCACTCCAGGACGACCCGTTCTTCTGGCAGTCCTTGCGCAACACCCTGGTGATCCTCGTCGTCAGCCTGGTCGTGCTGGTGCCTGCATCCTTCGGCCTCGCACTCCTGCTGAGGCGCCAGATCCGGGGTGGCGGTGGCCTGAGGGCCCTGGTCTTCGGTCCGGCGATCATCGCGCCGATCCTGGTCGGCCTCATCTGGGTCTTCATCCTGGATCCGCGCGTGGGTCTCCTCAACCGGGTCCTCGCGCCGCTCGGGATCGAGCCGGTCCAGTGGATCGGCGGCGACAAGCTGACGCCGTACGCCGTGTCGCTGGTCTTCATCTGGAGCAGCATCGGCTTTGCGATGACGATCTTCTACGCGGGGCTGCAGATCCTCCCCACCGACGTCATGGAGGCGTCCGCGCTGGACGGCGCCTCGACCTGGCAGCAGCTGCGGTACGTCACAATCCCGATGATGCAGGAGACCTTCGCGATCGTCGCCGTGCTGCTGATCACCAACGTCTTCAAGATCTTCGAGCTCGTCTACATGCTCACCGGCGGCGGTCCCGTGCATCGTTCGGAGACCCTCGTGAGCTACATGTACTTCGTCACCTTCACCAACCAGCGCTACGGCTCGGGCATGGCCATCGCGGTGGTCATCTTCGTGCTCGGCGCCCTGACCTCCCTGGCCTACCTCGCGGTGGCCCGGCGCAGGAGCATCGCATGACCCCGACCACGGCCGACGCCCGCGTGACGAGCCCGTCGACACCCCCTGTCGAGTCCCCTCGCGGTCGGCGCACCCAGCCGCCGACGCAGCGCCGGCGGCGTCGGAAGGGACTGCTCGCCGCAGGCATCGCGGCCTACCTCGTCACCTTCCTGATCGTGCTCCCGATCCTGTGGATCGCGCTGCTGTCCCTGCAGCCCAGCGACACGATCCTCTCCGACCCGTTCTCGCTGGACACGCTGACGTTCGAGAACTACCGCAACGCCATCGCGTCGCTGCCGCTGGTGCAGATGTACAAGAACACGATCATCGTCGCCGTGGTCTCGGTGACGGTGGGGGCGGTCGTGTCGTTCATGGCGTCGTACGCCCTGACCCGCATGGTGTTCCGCCGGCGTCGGGCGCAGTCCTGGCTCCGGTTCTACCTGCTCGCCGGCCTCGCGGTGCCGGTCTACGTGCTGCTCTTCCCGATCTACCGGCTCGACCTCGCGCTCGGGATCTTCGGCACGTACGCCGCGCTGATCCTCCCGTACATCGCGGTCTCCATCCCGTTCAACACCTTGCTGCTGACGGGCTTCCTGCGCGACTTCCCCGCCGAGCTGGAGGAGGCCGCGATCATGGACGGAGCCGGACTGTTCCGGATCTGCTGGTCCGTCGTGCTGCCGACGATGCGACCGGTGCTGGCCACCATCCTGATCTTCAACATCGTCTACGTCTTCAACGAGTTCCCGTTCGTGTCGATCCTCATCAACGACCCGGACCTGGCGACCGTCTCCCTGGCGGTCTCGAAGTTCCAGGGGCAGTACACCGTGGACTACGGCGGCATGATGGCGGCTGCGACCCTGGTGCTGATGCCCCAGCTGGTCATCTACGCGCTGTTCCAGCGCCACGTGATCGCGGGTCTCACCGCCGGCGCGGTCAAGGGCTGATCCGGATGGTCGCTCAGCAGCGCGACGGAGTCCTGGTGATCGGCGAGTCCCTGGTCGACATCGTCGAGGACCGGACCGGTGCCGTCTTCGAAGCGCCCGGGGGGTCGCCGCTCAACGTCGCGGTCACCCTCGCCCGCCTCGGCGTCAGGACCAACCTGCTGACTGCGCTCGGCGACGACGAGCGCGCAGATCGCATCGAGGCCCACCTCGACGCGTCCGGAGTGTCGTTGCTCGGACGCACCCGCTGCCTGCGGCGTACGTCGACCGCCGTCGCCCGGATGCGGGACGACGCCTCGGCGCGCTACGAGTTCGACGTCACCTGGGCCCCGCCGACCACGCCGACGCCGCCCGTCCGCGCCATCCACGCCGGTTCCCTCGGGCTGTTCGTCGAGCCTGGAGCAGCGGTGGTGCACGGCCACCTCGAGTCCGCGGAGGACTCAGCGCTCGTCAGCCTGGACCCCAACATCAGGCCCTCGCTGCTGCCCGGGCACGGGATCGTGCTGACCCGCTTCGAGCGTCTCCTCCCGCTCGCCCACATCGTGAAGCTCAGTGACGAGGATGCCGCCTGGCTCTATCCGGGCCTCGACGAAGGCCGAGTCATCGAGCGCCTGCTCGGCAGTGGGCCTACGCTCGTCGCGATCACGCGCGGAGCCGATGGCTGCGTCCTGGCAAGCGGGGACACGATCATCGAGCTGCCGTCCGCGCCGGTCACCGTCGTCGACACCATCGGCGCCGGGGACTCGTTCATGGGCGCGCTGCTCCACCAGGCTCTTCTCCTCGACATCGTCGACGAGCTCACGGCGAGACAGCAGCTGTGGCCCGAGGAGCTGGTGTCCATGGGCACCGCCGCCGCCGAGGTCGCCGCCGTCACCGTGAGCCGTCCCGGTGCCGACCCGCCGCACCTGGCGGAGATCGTCGCCTGACAGGCGTCCGGGGCCGTGCACGGTTCGTGGAACCAGCCCGGCACGGCCCCTCGTGGCCGCCCGGGGCCTCAGGTGTCGATGGCCTCGACGTTCGCTCGGCCCTCGGTGGCCAGGACCAGGGAGATCCAGCCGTCGGTTCCTCGCACCCTGCGGACGGAGCTCTCGGTCACCTCGTAGCGGCCGACGAAGCGGTGCGTCACGACGTACGTCGCGTCCGCCCACTCGCCGCAGACCTCGCCGGTGGCGGCCAGGCGCAGGTGCCGGTGCTTCGTACCCGCCACGTCCAGGGTGGCGGTCGCCGGCTCGCAGACGCCGGGGTCGGGCAGGCCGCCGTCGTCCGCAGCCAGCACGGCGTCGTAGGCGCCGTCGAACGGTGCCCCGGTGACCTGGCCGGTGAGCCGGGCGGACCCGGCGTCGTCGACGACGAACGAGCCGACGCCGGCTCCGCGCAGGTCGATCCGCGGCTGGGCCGCGGCCTGTGCAGGGACGGCGGTGGCCGCGACGAGCAGGGCGCCGCCGACCAGGACGAGGGACGTGGTGCGTGCGTTCATGGTGGATCTCCTCGGTTCGGGTGTTGCTGGGCTGACCCGAACGCTGGCCCGGGGGACTTGGCCTGCGCTTGAGGACGGCTTGGGTCCGGCGGGCCGGTCCCGTCGAGGGGCCGCACGTCTGCGCCGACCCACTCGGGTCCAAGTCGGCCTCAAGCCCGCCTCAAGTTCCCGGACCCACCGTGGTGGACCTCAGCACACACCACCCGGAGGAAACCATGATCATCACCGACACGCGCACCGCTTCCACCACGTCCCACGCCCCCTTCGCCGAGCTGGACGCCCGCACGACCGGCCTCGTCGCCGTCCCCGGCGACGGGGCGTACGACGCCCTCGTCTCGCCCTGGAACGTCGCGATCCCGGTGCGTCCCGCGGCGGTCCTGGCCGCTCGGTCCGCGCAGGACGTCGTCGAGGCCGTCCGCTTCGCCGGACGCCACGGCCTGCGCGTCACCCCGCAGGCGACCGGGCACGGCCCGATGGCCGAGCTGGTCACCGAGCTGCTCGTCACCACCCAGGGACTCGACGAGTGCGTCGTCCACCCCGAGGGCTGGGCCCGGGTCGGCGCCGGCGTCAAATGGCTCCGCGTCGTCGAGGCGGCGGCCCCCCACGGCCTCGCGCCCCTGTCCGGGTCCATCACCGACGTGGGGATCGTCGGCTACACCACCGGCGGGGGCCTCGGCCCGATGGCCCGCACCCACGGCCTCGCGATCGACAAGGTGCGCGCCATCGAGGTGGTCACCGGCGACGGCGTCCTGCGCCGGGCGACCCCCACCGAGCACCCGGAGCTCTTCTTCGCCCTGCGCGGCGGCAAGGGCATGCTGGGGATCGTCACCGCCATCGAGTTCGACCTCGTCCACCAGCCCACGTTCTACGGCGGCTCGCTGTGGTTCGACGGCGACGACGCGGCGACCGTCATCGAGCGGTGGCTGCACTGGTCCGAGGACCTTCCCGAGCTCGCCACCACCTCCGTCGCCCTGTTCCAGCTCCCGGCCATGCCCGGGGTCCCGCCGGAGCTCGTCGACCGGATGACGCTGTCGGTGCGCTACGTCTGGACCGGGGACGCCGCGGAGGGGGAGCGCCGGTTCGCCGCGATCCGCGAGGCGGCACCCGTCCTGCTCGACGACGTGGCGCTCAAGCCCTACACCGCGATCGACTCGGTGCACACCGACCCGCTGGACCCGCTGCCGGCGTACGAGGCGGCCGCCGTCCTCACCGACTTCCCCGCGGACGCCGTCGACGCCCTGCTGGCCCTGACCGGGCCGGGCGCGGGGTCGCCCCAGGTGCTGGTGGAGCTGCGCCAGATGGGCGGCGCGACCGCCCGTCCGGGCGAGCACGAGAGCGCCTTCAGTGCCCGCGGCGCGGCGTACTCGCTGCTGACCGTCGGCATCGCCGGCACCCCGGGCGTGGAAGCCCACGCGGCGGCGATCCTGGAGGCCCTCGGCCCCTGGACGGGCGGTCCCCGGCTGCCGAACTTCACCTTCACCCCGGAGGAGTACGTCGACGCCTACGACGACGCGACCTTGGCGCGGCTGCGTCGGGCGATCGACACCTACGACCCGCTGGGCGTGATGGCCATCGGACGAGTGCTGTCCCTGTGAACGCAGCACTCGGGGTCCCGGTCCGGACCACCGGGCCGGGGCCTCGTGTGCTCGTCCACGTCGCCTTCCGGGGTGTTGGCCGCGTCCGGGATGTGCCAGCCTGCACGTGGGAGGCGAATTCCCGCAGTGGCCCCACCCGGACCACTCCTGTCGCATCACCAGGAGGACGGCATGAGCACCTACAAGGTCGGCTACTTCGTCGGGAGCCTGTCATCGACGTCGATCAACCGGGTCCTGAGTCGGGCCCTGGTCCGGCTGGCGCCGAAGGACCTGGAGTTCACCGAGCTCCCCATCGGCGACCTGCCGCTGTACTCCCCGGACTTCGACGACAGCTACCCCGCGGAGCCGCAGGCGCTCAAGGACGCCATCGCCCGCTCGGACGCCGTCCTGTTCGTCACCCCGGAGTACAACCGCTCGATCCCGGGTGCCCTGAAGAACGCCATCGACTGGGCCTCACGCCCTTGGGGGAAGAACTCCTTCGACCACGTGCCGGCCGCGGTCATCGGGGCCTCGCCCGGCCAGATCGGCACCGCGGTGGGCCAGCAGAGCCTGCGTGCGGTCCTGAGCTTCTGCAATGCCCGTCAGATGACCGCGCCGGAGGCCTACATCACCTTCAGGCCCGGGCTGTTCACCGACGACGGCGAGGTGACCGACGAGTCGACGACAGCCTTCCTATCCGACTTCATGCAGGAGTTCCGTGACCACGTGGAGCGGGTCCTCACGGTCCTCCCGCGATCCTGACCCCACACTGGGGTGACGCGCGCGAGCGCGGACGGCGAGCTCCGGCAGGGCCTGAAATCATCCCTCTCGGATGACGCGACCCGGGGGAGCGACGACCATGCTCGACGGTGACCCACGAGCCCCGACATCGAGGAGTCACCATGAGCAGCAACCAGCTGAACCCCCGGAGCATGGCCGACGTCCAGACGGTCAGCAACTTCGCCGCCCCGGGATCGCCCGAGTGGGAGCACCAGCAGTACACGATGCGGCAGTCCGCGTGGGTGGCGTGGGTGAACTTCGCCGGGCTGATGCTCGTGCTGGTCGGCTTCTTCCACGCCATCCAGGGCCTGGTCGCGCTCTTCCGCGACGAGGTGTACGTCGTGGGCAGCCGCAGCCTGATCCTCGACGCCGGCTACACCACGTGGGGCTGGGCGCACCTGGTGTGGGGCGTGCTCGCCATCCTCGTCGGCTCGAGCCTGCTCGCCGGGAGGATGTGGGCCCGGATCATCGCGACCATCGTGGCGATGGTGAGTGCGATCACCAGCGTCGCCTTCCTGCCTGCCTACCCGGTCTGGTCAGCGATCATGATCGCGGTCGACGTGCTCATCATCTGGGCGATCACCGTGCACGGCGCCGAGGTGAAGAGCCCGAAGGTCTGAGCCGAGCCAGGGTGAGGGTGCGCCCTCTTCTCGTGGCGGGCGCGGGGGCGCTCCTGCTCCTGCCGGTGGTGGCTTCGGCCGGCGGGGCCGGACCCGGGGGCCAGAGGCACGCTGCCGCGACCTCGCTGCGGGCGGACTTCGACGGCGACGGCTTCGGCGACCTGGCCGTCGCCGCGCCGGGCGAGCGTCCTGGTGGCGCGGTCCACGTCCTCTACGGCTCTGCCGCCGGGTTGACGGCCCGGGGCGACCAGGTGTGGTCCCAGGGTTCTCGGGGAGTGCCGGGCAGGCCCGAGAGGGGTGACGAGTTCGGGGCGTCCCTCGCCGTCGGCGACCTCGACGGCGACGGCCGCGCCGACCTCGCGATCGGCGTACCGGGGGAGGGCCACGCCGGGACAGCGGTCAACGGGCCGGGGGTGGTGGAGGTGCTGTACGGCTCACCACGTGGGCTCACGGCGTCCCACAGTCAGCTGTGGTCGCAGGACAGTGCCGGGGTCGCCGGTCGGGCCGAGCCCCGTGACGCGTTCGGCACGGCTCTCGCGGTGGCCGACCTCGGCGCCGGTCGGCGCACGGACCTGGCCGTCGGCGTGCCGGGTGAGAACGGAAGTCGTGGGGTGGTGCAGGTGCTGACCGGGTCCCCCCGCGGCCTCAGCTCCGGGCACAGCCAGCGGTGGTCCCTGGACAGTCCGGGTGTGCCGGGCGCGGCACGACGGGGTGACGGCTTCGGTGGGGCACTCGCTGCCGGTGACCTGGACGGCGATCGACACGCAGACCTGGCGATCGGTTCGGCCCGGGCGGACGTCCGCGGCGCCGACGGCGCGGGCGTGGTCTCCGTCGTGTACGGCGCGAGAGCCGGGCTGACCAGCGCCGGCGCCCAGCGGTGGACGCAGGACAGCCGCGGGGTGGCCGGCACGGCGGAGACCGAGGACTGGTTCGGTGGCGCCCTGACCGTCGCGAACTTCGACGGAGACCGCCGGGACGACCTGGCCGTGGGCGTGGCTGGCGAGACCTTGGCGGTGGTCGCCGAGGCGGCCGGCGCGGTCAACGTCCTCTACGGCACCGCATCCGGGGTGACCGCCGCGGATGACCAGCTCTGGACCGAGGACAGTCCAGGGGTCGCCGACATCAGCCAGCCCAGGGAGGAGCTCGGCGCCGCGGTGACAGCCGGGGACTTCGACGGGGACGGGCACGCCGACCTCGCGGTCGGCGTGCCGTTCCAGTCCCTCGGCGATCCGAGCACCCTCGTCCCCGATGCCGGCACGGTCCACATGCTGCGCGGCTCCGCAGCCGGACTGACCGCCACCGGCAGCCAGCTGTGGTCCCAGGACAGCCCCGGTGTCCCTGGCCGGGCCGAGGAGTCCGACCGCTTCGGCAGCGCCCTGGGCACGGGGGACCTCGACGCCGACGGGCGCTCGGATCTCAGCGTGGGCTCACCGGGCGAGAGCGTCGGCGGCGACTTCGGCGCCGGCGCGGTCCACGTGCTGGCCGGCTCCCCCTCCGGACTGACCTCGGCAGGCAGCCGCCAGTGGTCACAGGACTCGCCGGGGGTCGCAGGCACGCCCGGACGGACCGACTTCTTCGGCTGGGCTCTCTCGAGCAGTGCCGGGGACTGACCCGACGGGTTCACCTCGACGGCAGGCACAGCAGCACGAACGCCGTCGCCGCGGCCGCCGTACGGACGTCGTGCCACAGCACCCAGGGCACCTCGAAGGCGCCGCGGGACCCGCCCTCGGCCAGGGCGTCGTTGAGGGGCACGTTGACGGCGAACGTGATGACCATCGCGATCACGGCGGCCACCGCCGCGGTGACCGTCACCGGGTCGCGCCGCGCGACGGCCAGGACCACGGCGAGGGCGGGTGCGCCGAGGAGCAGGGTCAGGAACGCCGGATTGACGATCACGACGTTGATGCGGTTCATCACGCGCACGAACGTCTCGTCGGACAGGCCGTGCAGGGTCGGCATCACGGCGACGACGAACGCGACGTAGGTGCCGGCCAGGAGGCCGTTCAGCGCCCGGCCGCCGGTCAGCAGGACGCTATCCACGGCTGGCCGTCCCGGCGAGCGCGGTCGCGGCGAACGTCGAGAAGTCCCGTGGCCCCCGGCCGAGGACGTCCTCGACTCCGGACTCGAGGTGCGCGTTGCGGCCGTCGAGGACCTCGTCGAACAGGTGGGCCAGCCCCACGGCGTCGTCCTCGCCGAGGCCGACGGAGACGAGGGCGGCGACGTAGTCGGGCACCGACAGCTGTCGCAGGGTGACGTGCCGGCCGGTGGCGCGGCTGATCTCCTCGACCAGCTCCGGGAGCGTGATCAGCCGTGGGCCGGTGAGCTCGTGGATGCGGCCGACGTGCCGCGGGTCCAGCAGCGTGGCGACCGCGACGTCGGCGACGTCGTCGGCGTCGACGAAGGGCTCGCCGACCTCGCTCGCGACCATCGTGAGCGAGCCGGCGGCGATCTCCTCGGCCCAGAAGGACTCGCTGACGTTCTGGAAGAAGAACGCCGAGCGCAGGATCGTCCAGCTCGCCCCGGCCTCGACAAGGGCCCTCTCGGCGCGGCGGGCACCGTCCTCGCCACGCCCGGACAGGAGGACGAGGCGGGTGCAGCCGAGGTCGACGGCGCGCCGGGCGAAGGCGCCGATGATCGCGTGGGCCCCCGGCAGCCCGAGGTCGGGCTGGAAGGCGAGGTAGGCGGAGGTGCAGCCCGCGAGGGCGCCCTCCCAGGTCGACTCGTCGTGCCAGTCGAACCGGGGCTCGCTGTGCCGGGTGACGGGACGGACGGGCAGGCCGAGAGTGGACAGGTGGTTGGCGACGCGGCTGCCGGTCTTGCCGGTGCCGCCGGTGATGAGAGTGGTCATGGGTCAACGATGGCCGTGTAGGGCGACGATCAGAATGCTTGTCACGCTCGCGAACATGTGCCACCGTCTAGAACCATGGACGTCGTGGGTGCCCTGCTCGACGGGCCGCGGGCCCGGCGGGCCTTCGTGCTGAAGGCCGTCTTCGACGGCACCTGGTCGCTGACCGTCGAGGACCGGGCGCCGCTGACGGTGGTGGTGATGGCCCGGGGCCGGGCGACCTTCACCGGTGGTCGTGGGCCGGCCGAGGTCGGTGCCGGCGACGTGGTCGTGGTCCGCGGTCCGGCTCCCTACACGTTCGCCGACTCGGCCACGACCGCCGCCGACATCCGCATCCTCCCGGGCCAGGTCTGCGTGGACCCGGACGGCCGGCTCCTCGCCGACGAGATGGAACTGGGGGTGCGGACCTGGGGCAACAGCCGATCGGCCGACGCGACCGTCATGCTGATCGGCACCTACGAGCAGGAGACCTCGGTCGGCTCCCTGCTGCTGTCGCGGCTTCCGACCGAGCTGGTGATCCACGACCTGGACCCGGCGTTCATCGAGCTCTTCGCGGCCGAGGTCGTGGGGGAGCAGCCCGGCCAGGCGGCGGTCCTCGACCGGCTCGTCGACCTGCTGGTCGTGCGATGTGCGCGCAGCCTGCTCGCCGAGTCCTCGGCCGGGCAGGACGCGCTGGTCGAGCACGCGCTGCGCGCGATCGAGGAGCACCCCGAGCACCCATGGACCGTCGAGTCGCTGGCCGCCCACGTCGGGTTGTCGCGGGCGGCGCTGGCCCGACGCTTCGCGCTGCGCGTGGGCGAGCCGCCGCTCACCTACCTGACCCGGTGGCGACTGGCGCTGGCCGCCGACCTGCTCGTGGGCACCGACCAGACCCTCGCCACGATCGCGTCGCGGGTCGGGTACGCCAACGCGTTCGCGCTCAGCGCCGCCTTCAAGCGGATCCACGGCGAGTCGCCGCGGGACTACCGCCGCCGCCACGTCGCTTGACCGACGTTCACGCCCGGGCGCGCGCCGGACGTCGGGTGAGGGTGCAGCCGCCCACCGCGCAGGCGGCTGCGACCAGGGCGACGGCGCCCAGCGAGGCCGCCGTCGCTGAGCCGACGACGCCCACCAGGGGAGCGGCCACGGCGCCGAACCCGAAGCGGGCGAGGCCGAGGAGGGACGAGGCGGTCCCGGCGACGTCGGCATGGTGCTCCAGCGCCAGCGCCGTGGACGGGGGAGTCGTGACCGCGACTCCGCTGACCATGACGAGCAGCGAGATCACGATGGCGGGCAGCGGCAGCTGGAGCACACCCGTGACGAGCACGCCGGCGGCTCCCGCCACGACCATCGCGAGCCCGGCGACCAGGGTGCCGTGGACCGACAGGCCTGCCGAGGTCCGGCCGGCGACGTACCCGAGGACCATGAACCCCAGGGAGTTCAGCCCGAACGCGAGGGAGTAGCCCTGCGGGGAGAGCCCGTAGCCGTCCTGCAGCACGAACGTGGCGCCGCTGAGGTAGGCGAAGACGGCCGCGTTGGCGAAGCCGGTGACGAGGGTGGCGCCGAGGAAGACGGGGTCGGCGAGGAGCCGGCGGAAGCCGTGGATGCTCTCGGTGAGTCCTCCCGTGCGCCGCCGCAGGGGTGGCAGCGTCTCGCGCAGCACGGCGGCGCCGGCCGCGAGGATGACGACGCCGAGGGCGGCGAGGAACACGAACGTCCCGCGCCAGTCGGTGACCTTCGCGAGCTGGCCGCCGACCACCGGGCCGACGATGGCGGCGAGGCCGGCCAGCACGGTGAGGCCGCCGTAGTAGCGCAGCAGACGGGCACCGGTGAACAGGTCGCGACCGGCGGCCTGGGCGATCACGATGCCCACCGCGCCGGCCAGCCCCTGGAGCAGACGCGCGGCGACCAGCGTCTCGATCGTCGGGGCCAGCGCGCACAGCACCGAGGCGACGACGTACGCCGCCACGCCGACCAGCAGGGGCCGGCGCCGTCCGAACCGGTCGGACACGGGGCCGGCGACGACCTGCCCGAGCGCGAGCCCCAGCAGGCATGCCGTCACCGTCAGCTGGGCGCCGGACGTGGTCGTGCCGAGGTCCGTCGTGAGGGCGGGCAGGACCGGCAGGTAGAGGTCCATCGAGATCGGTCCGAAGACCGTCAGCAGGCAGAGGACGATGCCGAGCGCCGGCCGGTGCAGCGGCTCGGTCGGCACGCGCACGGACACGGACATGGTGGTGCTCCTCTCGGACGAGGGGACGGTCGGGGAGGTGGGCAGCGGCCCGTGCCGTCGAGTGAACCGACCGGTCCGGGCGGCTGGAAGTCACTGACGATGGGTGTACTGACAGGGCATCCCTCAGGCCTCCGGTCGGGGCTCGGGGCCACCTAGTCTCGAAGCCGTGGACAACCGCCAGGAAGTACGCGAGTTCCTCACGACTCGCCGCGCACGCATCACCCCGGACCAGGTCGGACTGCCGACCACCGGCAGCCGTCGCGTGCCCGGACTGCGGCGCAGCGAGGTCGCTGGCCTCGCCGGCCTGAGCGTGGAGTACTACGCCCGGCTCGAGCGTGGCCAGATCGCCGGCGCGTCCTCCGGGGTGCTGGAGGCGCTGGCCCGGGCGCTGCAGCTCGACGAGGCCGAGCGCGCCCACCTCTACGACCTCGCCCGTGCCGCGGACGGCGTCCCGACCTCGGGCCGTCGTCGGCGTCGCGCGCCGGCCAAGGCCGCCTCCCGGCTGAGCCTGCAGTGGGCACTGGAGGCGATCACCGAGGGTGTCGCCTTCGTGCGTGACCCCCACCAGAACCTGCTCGCCACCAACGCGCTGGGCCGCGCGTTCTACTCGCCCGTGATCGGGGACGGGGGCCGGGTCCCCAACCTCGCGCGGTTCCAGTTCCTCGACCCGGCGTCCCGCGACTTCTACCCGGACTGGGACCTGTTCGCCGAGATGTGCGTCGGCGTCATGCGCGCCGAGGCGGGTCGCGACCCGCACGACCGCGGCCTGCAGGACCTCGTCGGCGAGCTCTCCACCCGCAGCGAGACCTTCCGGCGGCTGTGGGCCGACCACGACGTCCGCACCCACGGCGCCGGCACCAAGCGCTTCCACCACCCCGTGGTCGGCGAGCTCGTCCTCGCCTACGAGGAGCTGGCCATCACCGCCGAGCCGGGGCTCGTGCTCCTCGTCTACACCGCCGAGCCCGGCTCGCCGTCCGCAGAACGACTCCGGCTGCTCGCGTCCTGGGCGGCACCGTCGGAGACCCCCGCCCCCGACAAGCAGAAGGAACCCGATGCAGATCACGCGTAGCTCGATCGACACCGCCAAGGGACCCGAGGACTGGTTCACCGGCGACGTCTACATCGACTCCGTCGCCGCCGCCCCGCCGCCCTCCCGCCTGACCGCGAACCTCGTGCACTTCATGCCCGGCGCCCGCACCCACTGGCACCGCCACCCGCTGAGCCAGACCGTGTTCGTCACCGAGGGCGTCGGCCTCTGCCAGCGCCGCGGCGGACCCGTGGAGGTGATCCGTCCCGGCGACCGGGTCCTCTTCGAGGCCGACGAGGAGCACTGGCACGGCGCAGCGCCCAACCGGCTCATGGTCCACGTGGCCATCAACGAGGCCGACGCCGAGCACGACGTCGTCCACTGGCTGACCCCCGTCACCGACGAGGAGTACGCCGCCGCACCGCCCGTCAGCTGACCCCGGCTGACCACCGACCCCGACCGCACCACCAGAAGGAGCAACCTCCGCATGCGCGTCAACGCATACGCAGCACCCGCCGCCGGCCAGCCGCTGGCCCCGACCACCATCGAGCGTCGTGACGTCGGCGCCGGCGACGTCCTGATCGAGATCCAGTACGCCGGCGTCTGCCACTCCGACATCCACACCGTGAACGGCGACTGGGGGCCGCAGCCGTTCCCCGTCGTACCGGGCCACGAGATCGTCGGCGTCGTCACCGAGGTCGGCGCCGACGTCACCCGTCACCAGGTCGGCGACCGCGTCGGCGTGGGCTGCATGGTGAGCTCGTGCGGCGAGTGCACCAGCTGCCGCAACGGCGACGAGCAGTACTGCCAGGACGGCATGGTCCCGACGTACGCCGGCACCGACCGTGACGGCACCACCACCCAGGGCGGCTACTCCACCCACGTGGTGGTCGACGCCGACTACGTCCTCTCCGTCCCCGAGGGCATCGACCCGGCCGCCGCCGCGCCGCTGCTGTGCGCCGGCATCACGACCTACGCGCCGCTGCGTCACTGGGGCGCCGGCCCCGGCAAGAAGGTCGCGGTCGTCGGGCTCGGCGGCCTCGGGCACCTGGCGGTCAAGATCGCGCACGCCCTCGGCGCGGAGGTCACCGTGCTCTCGCAGTCGCTGAAGAAGCAGGAGGACGGCCTGCGGCTCGGCGCCGACCACTACCACGCCACCTCCGACCCGGGGACGTTCGAGCAGCTCGCCGGCCGCTTCGACCTGATCGTCAACACGGTCAGCGCCAGCATCCACCTCGACGCGTACCTCGGCCTGCTCGCGGTCGACGGCACGCTGGTCAACGTCGGTGCTCCCGCGGAGCCGCTCAGCGTCAACGTGTTCTCGCTGATCGGCGCCCGCCGGTCCTTCGCCGGGTCGATGATCGGCGGCATCGCGCTGACCCAGGAGATGCTGGACTTCTGCGCCGAGCACCACATCGGCGCCGAGGTCGAGGTCATCTCCGCCGACAAGGTCAACGAGGCCTACGAGCGGGTGCTCGCCTCCGACGTCCGCTACCGGTTCGTCATCGACGCCGCCACGCTCGCCTGACCCGTCCGGAGCGGCCGCCGGCACCTGCGGGTGTCGGCGGCTGCTGTCAGGATGACCCGGTGACCGGATGTGGCATCCTCGACTTCTTCGAGCTGGCCGACCAGCTGCCCGAGGTCACCCGGGTCGACAACGGCCGCTACTGGCGGATCGCCGCCAGCGGGCAGACCTTCGGCTACCTGTGGGAGCCGACGCGCACCGTCGGCCTCAAGCAGACGCTCGCCGAGCAGCTCGCGCTCGTGGCCGAGCGCCCGGAGACGTTCGAGGTCCAGTTCACCGCGGGCGCCTTCGGCTGGGTCGTGGTCCGGCTCGAGGGCGTGCAGCGCGACGAGCTGTCCGAGCTCACCTTCGAGGCGTGGAGGCTGACCGCGCCGACCGCGCTGGTCGACGAGCGGGCCGACCGGCTGCCCCGCTGACCAGGACGCTGCTCACGGGGACGCACCCGTCAGAGGTGGTAGTGCAGCGTGTAGAAGGTGCGTTGCCCCTCGGTGGCGCGCCCGGTGACGGTGCCCTCGATGCCGCGGTAGGACCCCGTTCCCCGAAGGATCGGGCCGTTGAAGCGCAGGCTCGATCCCGTCACCGAGGCGCGGAACACGACGATCCCTCCCTTCAGGGCGACGGCGACCTGGACCACGGCCCGCTCCTGAGCTGGGAACAGCCGCCCCGTGAAGGAGTCGAAGCCGACGACCCGTCCGGTGGAGCGGGACCGCACCTTGTCGGTCCCGAGGAACGTCCGGCCGACGTCGTGCTCCCCGGTCGAGCGAGCGACCAGGCGCTTGGTCAGCGTCGGGCTGTCTCCGACCGCCGAGCCGACCACGGCTCCGCCACCCGGGATGGCCGCCAGGGCAGTCACGGCAGCAACCGAGACGATGAAGGATCTGCTGATTGTGTTCATGCTCGACGGTACGCCTCGAAGCCGGCTTCGCCAGGGGGAGCGCGTCCCTGCACCGACGCGGAGCCACGCCGCGCCCGGCTCAGGCCCGGTTGCGGGCCACGGCCTCCCGGACCAGCTCGACGAAGCCGTCCTCGTCGAGCACGTCGCCCTCGTGCAGGTCGATGGCCCGGCGCGTCCCCGCGTCGAGGCTGGCGTTGAAGAGACCGGCCGGGTCGTCGAGCGACGCGCCCCTGGCGAACGTGAGCTTCACCTTGTCCTTGTACGTCTCGATCGTGCAGACGAGGCCCGCGCAGGAGAACGTCGGGACGCCCTCAGGATTGGACGCCTTGCGCCACTTGGCCTCCTCGACCATGTCGGGCTCGGCCGTCAGGATCAGGGACCGCAGCCGCTCGACCGTGGCGGTCCGCCAGTCATCGCTCACGCGGCGAGCCTACCCACAGGAGTGCGGGTCCGGGACCTTGGTCCTCTCGCCAAGTCTGTCGTTCTTCGATAGATTCCTATCGTTCCACGAATCGAGGGGGATCGCTCATGGGTGTCGTCGCAGTCCGTGCACTGAAGGTCATCATCGCCATCGCCCTGGTGGGGTCGGTGCTCGTTCAGTGCGTGATGGTGCCGCTCATCTGGCTGGACATGGACGACGCCAGACCCGGGATCAGGGTGCCCTTCGTCGCGATCGTGGTGCTGGGCGTCGCGACGCTGCAGGTCACCGGCGTGTGCATCTGGAGGCTGCTCACGATGGTCCGGCGCGGCACCGTGTTCTCCCACGGGGCGTTCCGGTACGTCGACACCGTGATCGGGGCCGTCGCGACGGCCTCGGTGCTGACGTTCGCGGTGGCGGTGCTCGCGGCGTACAGCAACAGGACGACGCCGGGTGACCAGGTGGCGCCGGGCCTCGTCGGACTCGTCTGTGGAGCCTCCCTGGTCGTGGCGGGCGTGGCGGTGCTGGTGCTGGTGCTCCGCGTGCTGCTGGTCCAGGCGGTGGCGCTGGATGCCGAGGCCAGGCAGCTGCAGTCCGAGCTGGACGAGGTGATCTGATGCCGATCGTCGTCGACGTCGACGTCATGCTGGCTCGGCGGAAGATGGCGGTCGGGACCCTCGCTGCGCGCGTCGGGATCACGCCGGCCAATCTCGCGGTGCTGAAGAACGGACGCGCGAAGGCGGTCAGGTTCACGACGCTCGCCGCCCTGTGCGAGGCGCTCGAGTGCCAACCGGGGGACCTGCTCCGCTGGGAGCCGGACGGGCCCGAGGCATGATCGAGACGTGATGGAGACTCCGCGTACGGTCGGGAGCCGGCCGGCCGGCCCGGGGGTCGGCGTGCTGGCCGGCGCCCTGGTCGGCACGGTCGTCTTCACCGCCTGGGTCAACGACCTGCTGCTGGGGATCGCGGTGGTGGGCATCACCGCTGCCCTCGTCGCGTGCATGCTGTGGGCGGTCCCGGAGTGGCACCGGTTCGGCGTCGGCATGCTCGTGGGCGCGGTCGTGGCCACGGGCGCGCTGGCCGTCCTCTTCAACGTCGGCGGTCCGCTCGGGACCTAGCCTGGCCGGCGCTGGTCAGGAGCCGCGCGGCTCGAGGACCACCACGGCCGTCTCCGTGGGTCGTCGGGCGGCGTAGGCGTCGAGGTCGTCGTCGATCTCCGCCCACCTCGCCCAGAGTCGCTCGCGCTCGGCCCCCTGGGCACGGCGGGCGTGCACGTGTCGTTCGCCGTCGCGGGTCAGCACGACGGTGTCGGGGTGCTCCTGCAGGTTCAGCCACCACGCGGGCTCGGCCGGACCCCACCCGTTCATCGCCATCGTGACCAGGTCGCGACCGTCCTCGAAGTAGCCGACCACCACGTCCCGCTTCTTCCCGGTGCGACGGCCCGTGGTGGTGAGCCGCAGCGTCCCCCACCCGCCCGGCTTCGGCCGCCACAGGCCCCATCGGCCGCGGGTGACCCGCAGCAGGAGACGGTGGCCGTGCCAGAAGGCCACCACGAACCAGCGCGGCGGAAGTCGTGCCGGTCGGCCTCGCGCCCCCGCTCCACCCGGCTGACGATTCCTGGACACGGTCCCAGCGTCGTCCCGGCCCGGGTTCGCTCGACAGGGCCGGAGGTCAGTGCGCACGGGGCACTTCCGCTGGGCCCGCATCCGAGGTATCACGGAGGGAACGCGTTCTCTCCGCGGCGAAACACTCACGAGGAGCAGATCGATGGTGACGTACTCCCTCGGGTCCGACGACGCCGAGCTCGAGCGTCTGGACGTGCAGGCGCGCTTCCTCCGCGAGCCCACGCGGCTGCTGCTGGAGGCTTCGGGCATCGCTCCCGGCATGCGGGTGCTCGACCTCGGAACGGGGCCGGGCGACGTGGCGGTGGCGGTCGCGCAGATCGTCGGCCCGAGCGGCCACGTGGTGGGCCTCGACGTCGACCCCCGCATGCTCGAGGTCGCGCGGAGCAGGACCCGGCACCTGCCCCACGTGCGCTTCGTCCAGGGAGACGTGACGAGCTGGCGCCACGACGAGGTGTTCGACGCCGTGGTGGGACGGCTGATCCTCTTCCACCTGCCGGACCCGGTCGGTGCGCTGCGCCACCACCTGCAGTCAGTACGTCCCGGCGGCCGGGCGGTCGTGCTCGACTACGACATCGGTGGGCTCCGCGCCCAGCCCGGCGAGCCCCTCACCGAGCGGATGGCCGCGCTCGTCATCGCGGCGTTCCGGGCCGCCGGCGCCGACCCGACCATCGGGTCGCGGCTGCAGGTCATCCTCGCGCAGTCCGGCGTCGAGGACGTCGCGGGGCTGGGGATCAGCCAGTACCTCGCGAGCGACGACCCCGTCGGGCCGGCCATGCTCAGCGGGGTGGTCCGGTCCCTGGCCCCGGTGATGGTCGCGCACGGCCTCGCGACCGAGTCCGAGCTCGACCTCGACACGCTGGCCGAGCGGGCCGTCGAGGCGCTCCGGTCGGCGGGGTCCGTGCTGGTGCCGCCGACCCTGGTCGGCGCCTGGGGCCGGCGCCCGTGAGGCCGGCCTGCCGGCGCCACCGCAACGGCAGGTCGGAGCGACGTCACTAGTCTCGTGATGGACCCGTCGTCACAAGCCCCAGGAGGCGTCATGTCGCAGGTGCAGCAGCACAAGTTCTTGCTCGACGAGAGCGAGATGCCGACCCGCTGGTACAACGTGCTGCACGACCTGCCGACCCCTCCGCCGCCGGTGCTGCACCCGGGCACCGGGCAGCCGGTCGGGCCCGACGACCTCGCGCCCCTGTTCCCGATGGACCTGATCCTGCAGGAGGTGTCGACCGAGCAGTACGTCGACATCCCCGACGAGGTGCTCGACGTCTACCGGCTGTGGCGGCCCAGCCCGCTCCACCGGGCGCACCGGCTGGAGAAGGCGCTCGGCACGCCGGCGCGGATCTACTACAAGTACGAAGGGGTCTCGCCGGCCGGCTCGCACAAGCCGAACACGGCGGTGCCGCAGGCGTACTACAACGCGAAGGCGGGGGTCCGGCGGCTCACCACCGAGACCGGGGCCGGCCAGTGGGGCACGGCGCTGGCGTTCGCGTGCGCGCAGTACGGCCTCGCCTGCGAGGTCTGGCAGGTGCGGGCGTCGTACGACCAGAAGCCCTACCGGCGGATGATGATCGAGACCTTCGGCGGCACCGTGCACCCCAGCCCGTCGGACCTCACCGAGGCCGGCCGCCGGATCCTGGCCGAGCACCCGGACTCGACCGGGTCGCTGGGCATCGCGATCAGCGAGGCGGTCGAGGTCGCCGCGCAGGACCCGACGTCCAACTACGCGCTCGGCAGCGTGCTCAACCACGTGCTGATGCACCAGACGATCATCGGTGAGGAGGCGCTCCTCCAGCTCGCCCGGGCGGGGGAGACTGCTGACCTCCTCGTGGGTTGCACCGGCGGCGGGTCGAACTTCGGCGGCCTCGCGTTCCCGTTCCTGCGCGAGAAGTGGGCCGGCCGGATGAACCCGACGGTGCGGGCCGTGGAGCCGGCTGCGTGCCCCTCGCTGACCCAGGGCACCTACGCCTACGACTTCGGCGACACCGCGGGGATGACGCCCCTGATGAAGATGCACACCCTCGGGCACGACTTCGTGCCGGACCCGATCCACGCCGGCGGGCTCCGCTACCACGGCATGAGCCCGCTGATCAGCCACCTCTACGAGACCGGTGAGATCGAGGCGGTGGCCAAGCCGCAGACCGAGTGCTTCTCGGCCGGGGTGCTGTTCGCGCGGACCGAGGGCATCGTGCCCGCGCCCGAGCCGACGCACGCGCTCGCCGCCGCCGTCGAGGAGGCCGTGCGCTGCCGGGAGACCGGCGAGGAGAAGGTGATCCTGACCGCGCTGTGCGGGCACGGACACCTCGACCTGCCTGCCTACGACGCCTACCTGTCGGGCAGGGTCGTCGACCACGCGTGGGAGGACTCCGACATCCAGGCCGCGGTGGCCGAGGCGCT
This sequence comes from Nocardioides sp. GCM10023255, assembly GCF_042653125.1. Lineage (NCBI taxonomy): Bacteria > Bacillati > Actinomycetota > Actinomycetes > Propionibacteriales > Nocardioidaceae > Nocardioides > Nocardioides sp. GCM10023255. The sequence goes on along the minus strand of NZ_JBHSHU010000003.1, from coordinate 408,559 downwards.
CGCCAAGCTGCCGACGCTCGCCTGAGGCGAGCCGGCCCGGCCCGGGGACCCGGGCCGGCGCGCCGGCCGGGGTCCCCGGCAACAGGGCAGGGGCCGCAGGGCGGTCAGCCACGGTGCAGCACGGTCTCCAGGTCGATCTCGATCTGGACCTCCTTCGACACCAGCATTCCGCCGGCCTCGAGGGCGACGTTCCACGTGATGCCGAAGTCCTCACGGTTGATCCTCGTGCGCGCCGAGAACACGGCTCGATCGCCACCCCACGGGTCGCGGACGTGCCCCTCGAAGCTCACCTGCAGCGGGACCTCGCGGGTCACACCGTGGATGGTCAGGTCGCCGGTGACGACGCCGGCGCTCCCGCGCCAGTCCACCGACGTGCTGACGAACGTCGCGGTCGGGAACTGCTCGACGTCGAACAGATCGGCCGAGCGCAGGTGGTCGTCGCGGACCGTGCTCCCCGACTCGACGCTGGCCATCGCGATCGTGACCTGCACGGACGAGTCAGCGAGGTCGGGAGCGATCACGACGCTGCCCGTGACGTCGGTGAAGCGGCCGCGAACCCTGGTCACCATGAAGTGACGGCCCACGAAGGCGAGGTCGGTGTGGCCGGGGTCGATGTCCCACCGGCCGGCGGCGGGGAGGACGTTCCCCCCGACGGTGCGGGTGGCGCTGGTTGCGAAGGTCTCGGTCATGATCGTTCTCCTCGGATTGATAGATGCGTGCGCACGCACACAATATGTCAAAGCGACGCGGCGAACAAGGTGCGTGCGTCCGCACGTTGATTCGAGGTCGCCGCCTCCGGCGGCACTACGTCGCCGGAGGGGCTTCCTCGGCCTCGACGACGCGGCCGAGCGCCTGGGCGAGGACCCGGATCTCGTGGTCGGTCAACCTGGACAGGAAGTGCTCGTCGACCGCGCGCAGGTAGGTGGGGGCGCTGGCCCGCAGGCGCTGGCGCCCCTCGGGAGTGATGGCGGCGAACGAGGAGCGCTTGTCGTCGGGGTTCGCCTCCCGGACGACGAGTCCCGCGCGCTCCAGCTCCGTCACCACCCGGCTCACCCGCTCGCGGCTCACGACGGCCTGGTGCCCGAGGTCGGTCATGCGGAGCCGTCGCTCGGGGGCGGCGTTGATGACGAGGAGGACGTCGTACCAGGTGAGCGGCAGGCCCGTGGGCGCCAGCGCTCGCTCGACCTTCGGCAGGACGGCCGCGTGCGTGCGCAGCAGCGCGGCCCACGCGCTGATGCGGTCGAGGTCGGACATGGGTGGAGGGTACAAGAATGTGCGCACGCACCTACGAGGCGCGGCCGGACCACTCCCGCTCGAGGACCGCGAAGAGCAGCTCACTGCCCCACGCGCCCTTGAAGAAGACGTTCTCGACGAAGTGTGCCTCGCGGCGCATGCCGACCCGCTCGAGCAGGGCGGCGGCGGGCGCGTTCAGCGCGTCGGTGACCGCGACGACCCGGTGCAGGTCGAACGTCTCGAACGCGTAGCCGAGGAACGCCTCGAGAGCCTCGGTGGCGTATCCCTTGCCCTGTCGGGCCGGCGCGAGCGTGAACCCCACCTCCGCCTGGCGTGGCTCGTCCGCGTCCACCTTGAGGGCGAGGTCACCGACCAGCACGCCGTCCGACCGGGCCTCGAGGGCGAACTGGAACCACTCGCCGGGCACGCCCGGCTCGGCTCCCTGCAGGGACTCGACGAAGGCCTCGCCGCGCTCGCGCGTGTAGTCGCTCCAGCTCTGGTAGCGGGCGACGTCGGGATCCGTCCGGTAGGCCACGAACGCCTCGACGTCCACGGGGGAGAACGGACGGGCGCGCAGCCGCGGGGTCTCGAAGAAGGTCGTGGTCATCGGGACGATCCTCGCGCCCCGCGGGTGACCGAGACCAGCGGCAGGCCGGTGTCGCGGATCCTCGTCAGCAACCCGTGCAGCGCGGCCTGGTCGGCCACCGGCCCCTGGATCAGGGTGGTGCCGTCCTCGTCGCTGCTGAGTGCCAGACCGTCGAACCACGAGCTCCAGCGGGACTCGAGGCGGCCCTGGACCCGGATCCGGTACCAGTCGCCGTCCGGGGGAGTCGCGTGGTTTCTGCTCATGCTCCGCACGCTAGGAGCCGATGTGGTGAGCGGGCGTCACCACAGGTGGTGAACGAGGTGGTGAGACCGGAGGCCGGGGCGTCACAGCAGGTCGAGCTCGCGGGCCCGGCGGAGCGCGGCCCGGCGGTTGTTGACACCGAGCTTCTGGTAGACGTTCCGCGTGTGGGTCCGCACCGTGTTGAGCGAGACCACGAGCTCCCGCGCGATCTCGGGGCCGTTGAGGTCGGTGCCGAGGAGCCTCAGCACCTCGCGCTCGCGGCTGCTGAGCGGCTCGACCAGCCCCGGGGCCGGGGCGGCGCGGTCCGGGGCCACGTCGGGCGCTGCCCCCAGCGCTGCGCGCAACCGGCCGACGTACGCCGCGGCGACCCCTCGGTCGGCGGCCGCGGCCAGCAGGCCGGCCATCGGTTCGCCCTCGTCGAGGAACGTCCGGGCGTAGCCCTCGGGCCCGGCCAGGGCCAGGGCCGCCTCGAGGGACGCCGTCGCCCTGGCCAGGTCGCCGCGCCGCTGGTGCGCGAGGGCCTGCACCACGCGGATCTCGATGACCGAGCCGTTCCGGTCCCCGTCCTGCGCGGCTCGCAGCAGCCGGGCGAGCAGGTCGAGGGCCTGGTCGAGGCCCGTGCCGCCGCTCGTCGGCGTGTGCTCGGCGACCAGCACCCGGGCGAGGGTGAGATGCTCGAGCTCGCGCAGGTAGCCGAGGTCGTCGGTCACGGACAGGCCCCGGCGCTCGACCCAGGCGCGCGCGTCGTCCACACGTTCCTGACGCGCCCAGAGGCGTGCGCGGAGGGCGGGAACGGGCCGGACCTCGGGTGAGAAGTCCCCGACGTAGACGCGCTCGGCCTCGTCGAGGAGCGCGGTGGCGGCCTCCGGGTCGCCCTCCGCCTCGCAGACCTGGGCCATGACCACGCGCCAGCGGTAGGCGTTCTGCGGCAGGGCCGCCTGCTCGCCCAGCTCGCGGCTGCGGGTCAGCTCACGCCGGGCGGCGGCCAGGTCCCCGAGCTCGCGGTGGAGGGCGGCCAGTCCGACGTGCATGTCCGCGGTCCCGCGCAGGACCCGGCCCTCGGTGGGGGAGGCGAGCTCCAGCCCCTGCTGGTAGGTGCGCAGCGCGGCGCGCAGGCGTCCCCGGGCGAGCTGGATGTCGGCGAGCGCGATGGTGCAGCCGAGCACGTCGGAGACGTGGCCGGCCGCCTCGAGCTCGCCGAGGGAGACGGCGTAGGAGTCGTGGGCCACGGCCAGGTCGCCGGTCGACCAGGCCGCCAGCCCGATCAGTGCCGAGGCGGCACCCCGGGCCAGGTGGTCGTCCTCCAGCGCGGCCTCGAGGGCGCGCCGCGCGTGCCCGACGGTGCCGTCCACGTCTCCCCGCGCGAGGGCGAGCCCGGCCCGGTGCACGGCGATCGCGGCCGGGAGGCGGCGCAGCTCGTCCCGGTCCACGACGACCGCGCCCGGCAGCGTCCCCGCTTCGTCCTCGGTGAGCCACCGCTCGGCGTCGTCCAGCAGCTCCTCGACGCCCTCGAAGGAGCCGGTCGACATCCGCGCCCCGCCCAGGCTGTTGCACAGCACCGGCCGGGCGCGGAGCACGTCGTCGGGCAGCGCCTCGAGCCAGCCGCGCATGGTCGCCTCGCGGCGGTCCCTGCGCATCGCGGGAATCTCCAGCTCGACCAGGGTGGCGGCGCCCTCGAAGTCGTGGCCGGCCATCGCGTGCCGGATCGCCTCGGTGCGGTCCCCGTGCCGCTCGAACCAGTCACCGGCCAGCCGGTGCAGGGCGTCGACACGCTCGGGGTGCTCGTCGAGGAGCCGCGCGCGCAGGACGTCGGCGAACAGGTGGTGGTAGCGGTACCACCGACGGCGGTCGTCGAGCGGGACCAGGAACAGGTTGTCGCGGTCGAGCGCCTCCAGCACGCCCCGGCCGCCGTCGCGTCCGGTGACCGCGTCGCACAGGGAGCCGGTCATCCGGTCGAGGACGGAGGTCTGCAGCAGGAACGAGCGGACCTCCTCCGGGAGCCGCTGCAGGACCTCCTCGACGAGGTAGTCGACGACGTAGCGGTCGTCGCCCGCGAACCCGGCGATGAAGGAGGCGACGTCGTCACGCCCGGCCATCGAGAGCGCGGCGAGCTGCAGGGCCGCGATCCAGCCCTCGGTGCGCTCCTCCAGCGCGTCCACGTCGTACGACGTCAGCCGCAGGCCCATCGCGTCGTTGAGGTAGGTGGCCGCCTCGTCCGGGGTGAACCGCAGGTCGGCGGCGCGGACCTCGACCAGGTCGCCACGGGCCCGCAGCCGGGGCAGCGGCAGGGCCGGGTCGGTGCGGCTGGCGATGACCAGGTGCAGGCGGTGAGGGAGGTGCTCGAGCAGGAACTGCACACCCTCATGCACCTCGGCGGAGTCGATCACGTGGTAGTCGTCGAGCACCAGCACCACGTCCGCCCCCGCGGTGCCGAGGTCGTTGAGCAGCGCGGTGAGCACGTGCCGCGCCGCCGGGGGTCGCGGTCCCTCCAGCAGGCCCAGGGCGTCCGCCCCGACGTCCGGCTCGACGGTGCGCAGCGCGGCGATCACGTAGGTCCAGAACGTCGCGGGGTCGTTGTCGCCCGGGTCCAGCGACAGCCACGCGGCGGAGGTCTCGCGGCCGGCGACCGCGGGGACGCTCGCCACCCAGTCGACGAGCAGGGTCGTCTTGCCGAAGCCGGCCGGGGCGGAGACGAGCATGAGCCTCGAGGCGAGGCCCTGCTGCAGCCGGCCGAGCAGCCGGGGGCGGGGCACGAGGCCTGGCCGAGGCCGGGGGAGGAACAGCTTGGTCTCGAGCAGAGGGGTGGGCATCCCCGACTCCTGTGGCGCGTCAACAGTGGCCCGGGGGCTGGGCCACGGGCGACACGCTAGTCCGTCCGGAGGAGCGGCAGCAGGATCACCACCTGATTCACCACGTGTGGTGATACCCGCTCACCACATCGGTTCCTAACTTCCGTCCATGAGCAGCGCCCCCGTACTCCCGAAAGGCACGATCATGGACAGGTTCACCCGTGGCATCGCAACGGCCAGCGCGAGGCGCCCGTGGCGCACGATCGCGAGCTGGGTCCTCATCCTGGTGGCCGTCGGCTTCGTCGCCGCCGGTGGCGGCGGCACGTTCGCCGACGACTTCGCCACTCCCGGCAGCCAGAGCGACCGCGCCATGCAGCTGCTCGACAAGAACTTCCCCGAGGCGGCGAAGGGCAAGGCGCTGGTCGTCCTCGCGGCCGAGGACGGCGGGACCCTCGCCGGTCACCGCGCCGACGTCGAGGAGCTGCTGACCGACGTCGGCAGGCTCGAGCACGTCGCGTCGGTGGCCGACCCGTTCGCCGCCGGCACGGTCTCGGAGGACGGCCGGATCGCGTACGCCGAGCTCACGCTCGACGTGCCCGAGCGCGAGATGGGCAAGCCGGCGTTCACCGTCCTCTCCGAGGCCGTGTCCGGGTCGCACGTCGACGGGGTCCGCGTCGAGCTGGGTGGCGACGCCGTCTTCCTCAACTCCGAGGACGACAGCTCGGGCCACGTGGGCATCGGGCTGCTGGTCGCGCTCCTGGTGCTGCTCGTCGTCTTCGGCACGCTCGTCTCCGCCCTCGTCCCGATCGGCCTCTCGATCGTGGCGGTGGGTGCCGGCATCGGCGGCATCACCCTGCTGGCCGGCTCGATGGACGTGTCGGTGTCCGCCGTCCCCGTCGCCGGCCTAGTCGGCCTGGGGGTCGGCATCGACTACGCCCTCTTCGTCGTGGCCCGCTACCGGGAGAACCGTGCCGCAGGGCAGGACAACGACCTGGCCCTGGCCGGTGCGATGGGCTCGTCGGGTGCGGCCGTGGTCTTCGCGGGCGGCACCGTCGTCGTCGCGACCGCCGCTCTGGCCATCACCGGGCTCGGCATCCTGACCTCGATCGGGCTGTCGACCGCGCTGATGGTGCTGTTCGCGGTCGCCGCGGCCGTCACCCTGCTGCCGGCACTGCTCGGGCTCCTCGGGGACCGGATCGACAGCGGCCGGCTGGTGCGTCGCCACCGCCCGGCGGCGGCCGCTCGGCGCACCGAGGACAGCGCCTGGTGGCGCTTCGCCCACCGCGTCTCGGGCCGCCCGTGGCCCTACCTGCTGGGCGCGGTCGTCGTGCTGGTCGCGGTCGCGACCCCGTCCCTGTGGATCCAGACCGCCTTCCCGGCCGCGGGCGACGCCCCGAGGTCGACGACCCACCGGCAGGCCTACGACCTGCTCGCCGAGGGCTTCGGCACCGGCTTCAACGGACCGCTGACGGTCGTCGTGGACCTGTCCGCCTCCGGGGTCGACGCCGGCGAGCTGTCCTCGCTCACCAGCGACGTCGCCGCGACCCCCGGCATCGTCTCCGTCGGTCAGCCGCACCTGTCCGCGGACGGTGACACCGCGGTCTTCAGTGCCGTCCCGACCACCGGCCCGGCCGACCCCGAGACCTCGGCGACCATCGACGAGGTCCGCGACCGGATCCCCGGCAACGTCTACGTCACCGGGATCACCGCGGTCACCGACGACCTGAACAACCAGCTCCGCAGCACCCTGCCGCTGTTCGTGGGCACCGTGATCGCCGTGTCGTTCCTGCTCCTGATGCTGGTGTTCCGGTCGGTGGTGGTCCCGCTGAAGGCGGCCGTCATGAACCTGCTGTCCATCGGTGGCGCGTACGGCGTCCTGGTCGCCGTCTTCCAGTGGGGCTGGGGGAGCAGCCTGATCGGGCTCGAGGGTCCGACCCCGATCACCTCGCTGATCATCGTGATCATGTTCCCGATCCTGTTCGGGCTCTCCATGGACTACGAGGTGTTCCTGCTGTCCAGGATCCGCGAGGAGTTCGCCCGCACCGGCGACAACGCCGAGTCGGTCGCCCGGGGGCTGGCCGGGACGGGGCGCGTGATCACGTCGGCGGCGCTGATCATGGTCGTGGTCTTCCTCAGCTTCGTCGCGAGCCCGGTGCCGTCCCTGAAGATGCTGGGGCTGGGGCTGGCCACCGCGATCCTGATCGACGCCACCGTCGTCCGGATGGTGCTGGTGCCCGCGACCATGGCGCTGCTGGGCAAGGCCAACTGGTGGCTCCCCGCATGGCTGGACCGCGCCCTGCCGCACCTGAGCATCGAGGGCCGCGACCCGTCGTACGAGGCGGTGCCGGTCGCGTCCCGGACCGAAGGACTGGTCGGTCGCTGAGCACCGGCCGCAGCGGCCCCCGGCACCCGTGCCGGGGGCCGCCGGCGCGTTCAGCCGTGCGGGGGCTGCGCCCGCACCTGCATCCGCTCGCCGGGGCGTCCGAAGATGCTCAGCACCTCGGCGGGGCCCTGGCCGGTGCTGCCGAACCAGTGCGGCACCTGGGTGTCGAACTCGGCCGCCTCACCCACGCCCAGGACCAGGTCCTGCTCGCCCAGGACCAGCCGCACCCTCCCCGCCAGGACGTAGAGCCACTCGGAGCCGTCGTGCGTGCGCGGGCTCGGCGTCGTCTGTGACGCCGGGATGACGATCTTCCACGCCTGCACGCCGCCGGGTCGGGTCAGCGGCAGCACCGTGCGGCCGTTGACCCGGCGTGGCTTGAGCCGGATCCGCGGGTCGCCGACCTCCGGGGCTCCGACCAGGTCGTCGATCGGCACCCGGTAGACCTGCGCCAGCGGCAACAGCAGCTCCAGGCTGGGTCGCCGCTGCCCGTTCTCCAGCCGCGAGAGGGTGCTCTTCGAGATGCCGGTCCGCTCGGCCGCCTCCGTCAGGGTCAGTCCTCGCTGCTCGCGCACCCGCCGCAGCCGTGGGCCGACCAGGTCCAGCGCCTCGGCGATCGCGCTCGCGCCGTCCGCTGCCCGGTCGGCCGTGGGTCGGCTCGCCTGTTCCGTCACCGGGCCATTGCACCGCGGGATTCCCGGAAACGGCAACAGACGTTGTCGCCGGGTCCGGTGGCGAGGAGGCTGGTCGGCATGAACGAGTACGACGTCGTGGTCATCGGCGGTGGCGCCGCCGGCCTGTCCGCCGCCCTGGTCCTGACCCGCGCCCGGCGCCGGGTCGCCGTGGTCGACGCCGGTCAGCCGCGCAACGCCCCCGCCGCACACATGCAGGGCTTCCTCGGCTCCGACGGCCTCCCGCCCTCCGAGCTGCTCGCAGCCGGCCGGGAGGAGGTGCGGGGCTACGGCGGCCACCTGGTCACCGGCACGGTCGCGAGCGTCACCGCCTGCGCCTCGTCAGCAAGAGAGGGTCTCCGGCGGTTCGACGTCGCCCTCGACGACGGCCTGTCGTTGCGCACCCGCCGCGTCCTGGTCACCACGGGACTGCGCGACGACCTGCCCGACGTTCCCGGCGTCCGTGAGCGCTGGGGGCGCGACCTGCTCCACTGCCCCTACTGCCACGGCTACGAGGTCCGTGACCAGCCGCTCGGCGTGCTGGGCGGAGCACCCGAGTCCCTCGCCCACGCCCACCTCGTCCGGCAGTGGACCCACGACGTCGTCCTCTTCACCAACGGCCTGCCCGTGACCGCCGAGGAGCGGGAGGGGCTCGTCGCCCGCGCCATCGGTGTCGTCGACGGCCCCGTCGCCCGCCTGGTCGTCGAGGACGACCGGCTCACCGGGGTCGAGCTCGAGTCCGGCCAGGTCGTGCCCCGGGCAGCGGTGTTCGTGCGACCCCGTTTCGTGCCCAACGACGCCCTGCTGACCGCGATGGGCTGCGCCGTCGACGCCCAAGGCTGGGTCGTAGCCGACAGCACCGGGCGCACCAGCGTCGCGGGCGTGTGGGCCGCCGGCAACGCAGTCAACCCCCGTGCCCAGGTCATCACCGCCGCCGGCGAGGGATCCGCCGCGGCCATCGCCGTCAACAACGACCTCGTCGAGGAGGACGCGGCGATCGCCGTCGACGGCTTCCGTCGGGGGCTGTCGCTCTGACGCGCACCACGCTCCCCACCTCCTCGAACTCCCGTCCCGTCCGCCCCACCTCCAGGAGTCCTGTCATGCCCGAGACCCAGGCCGCTCACCCCGTCCCCCCGCCCACGAAGCACCAGCTGGCGCTGATGATCTGGATCGCCGTGTTCCCGACCCTGACCGTCCTCAACCTGACGATCGGCCCCTGGCTCGCCGACGCCGGCCCGGTGCTGCGCACCTTCGTCCTCGCGACCGTGGCGGTCCCGATCGTGATCTACGGGCTGATGCCCCGGCTGCACCGGCTGCGGGCCCGGCTCCTCACCCGAGCTCCTGGAAGATCGTGAGCTGAAGCCCCGCCGGGCCCTCCAGCCTGGCGTTGAGCGAGTCCCACGGCGTCCGCGTCGGAGGGGCGACGAGCTCGGCGCCGCCGCCGACCAGCTCCCCCGTGACCGCCTCCGCGTCGGCTACCTCGAAGGCCACGCGCAGGCGTGGACTCACGCGGCGTCCGACCTCGACCCGGTCGATCATCTCGACCTGGGCGGGGCTGGACAGCTCCAGCGTCGCCCGGCCGACGTCGAGGATCGTGACCTTCTCGCCGTCGTCCCCGTACACCTGCAGCTCCTCGCCCGCGCCCAGCAGGTCGCGGTAGAACGCGACCGCCTCGTCGTAGTCCGGGGCCTCCACCACCAGGCGCATCTGCAGGACGCGGCGCTGCTCGGCTGGGTCGTTCATCGGGGTGCTCCTGTCGGTCGGGCGGGGCGGGTGCTCAGTGCCACGAGCCCTGCTGCTGGTCGTGGTCACGATCGTCCTGCCGGGGACCCCAGAAGTCACCTGCGTAGTAGCCGTTGTGGGGGTGGATGCGCCCGGTCCAGGTGCCCGACTCCTGCTCGATGATCCGCGATGCCGCCATGTCGTCCACGTCCTTCGTGTCTGGGTGGTTGAGGGTTCGTCCCGAGCCGTTCGATGTCTCGACCCTCGACCGCGTCGCTTGCGGCCGCCTGTCCCGCCCTTGTCCCTGACGTCGGGTGCTCGACAGGGCGCGGCCGGCCCGGCCGGACAGCGGTCGGACAGCCGGTTCCCGCACGCTGTCGCAACCAGGGAGCACTCGCGCCAGAAGGGCGGCACACATGCGACACATGAGGTTGTTCGTCGGCGGCATGTCCTGCCGGCGTTGCGTCCGTGAGGTCACGCGGCGGCTGCGGGACGTCCCGGGCGTCCAGACGGTGATGGCCGACGCCGGCCTGTCCCAGGTCCGCCTCAGCGGGACGATGACGGTGGTGGACGTGCTCGCCGCGTTCAGGGGGACGACGTACGTCGCGCGGGTGCTCGACCGGCCGGTCGTCGAGCACGGGCAGTGACCTCCCGGCGCGGGCGACAGAGCGGGGACAGCGCGAGGACAGCCCCGGCCGTGAGGCTCTCCTCCCACAGCCGTCGTCGGCTGACCACCACGAGAGAAAGGCACACCATGTCTGCCACCCCACCTGCCACGGGGAGCCCCAGCAACCGGCGCTGGCTGGCGCTCGGGCTCATCGCCGCGGCCCAGTTCATGGTCATCATGGACACCTCGATCATCGGCGTCGCCCTGCCGCAGATGCAGTCGGACCTCGGGTTCACCCCCGAGGGGCTGAGCTGGGTCTTCAACGCCTACGTCGTCGCGTTCGGCGGACTCCTGCTCCTGGGAGGACGGCTGGCCGACCTCTTCGGTGCGCGTCGGGTCTTCTCCCTCGGGTGGCTGACGCTCGCGATCGGGTCGCTGGCCGCCGGCCTCGCGGAGAACGTGCCCGTCGAGCTCGCCGGACGCGCCGTCCAGGGTGCAGGGGCGGCCCTGATCGCGCCCGCGGCCCTCACCCTGCTCTTCACCGTCTTCGGTGCCTCGCCGAAGGAGCTGACCAAGGCGCTGGCGCTGTACGGCGCGGCCGCGCCCGCAGGCGGGACCGCCGGCGTCTTCCTCGGGGGCGTGCTCACGGAGTACGCCAGCTGGCCCTGGGTGTTCTTCATCAACCTCCCCCTCGCGGTCGCGGTGCTGGCCCTGACGCCGCGGGTGATGCCCGAGGGCATGACCCGACGCGGCTCGCTCGACCTTGCCGGGGCGACCACCGTCACGGCGGGCCTGGCGATGCTGGTGTTCGCCATCGTCCGCGCTCCGGAGGAGGGCTGGGCCTCGGCGTCGACCCTCCTGGTGGGCGCTGGCGGGCTGGTCCTGCTGGCCGTCTTCGTCGTCCTCCAGGCCCGGCTGCGGCAGCCGCTCGTGCGGCTGGGCATCTTCCGGGCCCCGAACCTGGCCGCGGCGAACTCCGCCCAGTTCCTGCTGGGTGCGGCCTGGATCCCGATGTTCTTCTTCCTCAACCTCTACCTGCAGCAGGTCCTCGGGCTCGGGGCCTTCGCCAGTGGGGCGGCGCTGCTCCCACTGACCGTGACCATCATGATCGGGATGGTCGCGGCCGCGCCGAGGCTCATCGGCCGGTTCGGACCCAAGGCGATGACGGTGACCGGCCTCAGCACGCTCGCCGCGGGTCTGGTCTGGCTGTCCTTCGTCCGCCCGGACGGGAGCTTCACCGTCGACGTGCTCCCGGCGACGCTGGTGACGGCGGCCGGGATGGCGATGGCGTTCATCCCGTCGCTGGGTCTCGCGCTGTCCTCCGCGGCTCCCGAGGAGGGCGGCCTGGCCGCCGGCATCGTGAACACCAGCTACCAGGTCGGCTCCGCGCTCGGGCTGGCCGCGATGACGGCGCTCGCCGCGGCGTTCGGCGCGGAGCGCGCGGGCGACCTCGGGGCCCTCACCGACGGCTTCTCGGCCGGCCTCCTCGGCGCCGCGGCGATCGCCGCCGTGGGCGCGGTGCTCGCGGCCGCGTGGTTGAGGACCCCCGCGGCGCAGGCCCCCGCGTCCGACGAGGAGTCCACCGCGGTCGCCGCGTAGGCGACATCCCAGCGGCCACCGGCCGGCGTTCGTGGACGCTGGCCGGTGGCCGACGTCCTGCCTCACTCCGGAGATCCCATGACCGACCCCGTGCACACCCGTCCCGATGCCGGGCTGCCGGCCCTGCTCTCGGCCCTGGGCGGTCGGCGCAACATCGTCGACGGCGCACTGCCAACCGTGGTGTTCGTGGCGGCCCATGCCGCTGCCGGTCTCGTGGTGGGCGCGCCTGCCGCCTTGCGTGCCGCCGTCGTCGCGGCCGCGGCGGCCGGGTTGGGGGCCACGGCCGTCCGCATTGCCAGGGGCGAGCCGCTGGCCGGCGCGCTGCGGGGCCTGGTCGGCCTCGGGGTGGCCGTGCTCGTCGCGGCGTGCACGGGTCAGGCCCGCGACTTCTTCCTCCCCGGGATCTACGTCGACGCTGCCTACGGAGTCGTGTTCGCCGGTCCGCCCTCCTGGGGCGGCCACTGGTCGGCCACCTGCATGCGGCTCTGTTCCGGCTCGGCCCGGAATGGCGGCGGAGCGCGCGGCTGCGAAGGGTCTTCACCATCGCCACCCTCGGGTGGTCCGGTGTCTTCGCGCTGCGAACCGTGGCACAGGGGGTCCTGTACGCACAGGGCCGGACGGAGCTGCTGGCGCTCAGCAAGCTCCTCCTCGGCTGGCCGGTGACCGTCGCCGCGGTCGTGCTCACCCTCGCTGCCGTCCGCCGTGCCTGTGCCGGTCGTTGCCCGCCCCCGCCCGCTCGGGCACGATGAACGGCGGCGGGGGTGAGGAGGGGAGGGTCCGGATGGACGTGCGTTTCCGGCTGCTCGGACCCATGGAGATCGTCGTCGGGGCGGAGCCCGTCGCGCTGCCCGGCGCGGCGGAGCGTGCGCTGCTCGTCCAGCTGCTCCTGGCACCCGGTCGCACGATCCCCGCGACGGTGCTCGTCGACCGGCTCTGGTCGGAGTCGTCGTTGCCCGTCGACCCGATGAACGCCCTCCAGATCCGGGTGTCCAAGCTGCGGCGGGGCCTCGCCTCGATCGGCGTCCCGGACGCGGTCACCCGGGAGGGCGTGGGCTACCGCGCCGACGTCGACCCGGCCAGCGTGGACGCCGTCGAGTTCGCCGACCGGATCCGCCGGGCCCGGTCGCTGGCCGCGGCGGCGGGCGATGCGCACGGCCCCGAGCACCTGGCGGCGTACGACGAGGCCCTCGCGTTGTGGCGTGGCGAGCCCCTCGCGGACTTCGCCACCGACCCGTGGGCGACGGTGGAGGCGACGCGGCTCACCGAGCTGCGGCTGGCCGCGCTGACCGAGCGGGCCAGGATCGCGCTCTCCCTCGGTCGCCACCACGAGGTCGTCGGGGACCTCGAGCCGCAGGTCGCGCAGGACCCCACGCTCGAGTCGCTGGTCGGTCTGCTGATGGTCGCGCTCTACCGCTCCGGTCGGCAGGCGGACGCCCTCGAGGTGTACTCCCGGACGCGTGAGGTCCTCGACGAGTCGTTGGGACTCGAGCCGTCGGTGTCCCTCCGCTCGCTGCACGAACGCGTGCTCCGCCAGGACCCGTCCCTCGGAGCGCAGCCGGACCTGACGCCGCCCGCGCCGCTGGCCGTGCCGGGGCACCGGCGCCGTGCTGACGATGGGCGCATTGCACCCACCAACCTGCCCCGCGTGGTGCGACCCCTGATCGGCCGGGACGCGCAGCTCGACTCCCTGACCGGGCTCGTCGGTGGTGTCCGGCTGTTGTCCCTGATCGGGCCGGGAGGCGCCGGGAAGACCTCGCTGGCCCTCGCGACGGCGGTCCGCGTCGCGCCGTCCTTCGCCGACGGGGCCTTCGTCGCTCGCCTGGCATCGGTCGAGGACCCGGGCCAGGTCCCGTTGGTCGTGTCCGAGGCGCTCGGCGTACCACTCGACGGTGCGGCCGGGGACCGGGACGTCCGGGAGCGGTTGGTCGCCTACCTCGCTCGGCGGCAGGTCCTGCTGCTGGTCGACAACTGCGAGCACGTCATCGACGCGGCGGCCTCCCTCGTCGACGAGGTGCTGGGCCGTTGTCCGGAGGTGACCGTGCTCGCCACGAGCCGCGAGGCGCTGGCCGTCCCCGACGAGGTGCAGGTGACCGTGGGCCCGCTGGACGCGCCCCCGGAAGGTACGCCGGCGCCGCGCGTCCTGGAGTTCCCGGCGTCGCAGCTGTTCGTCGAGCGCATGCGCGCGGCCCGGCCGGGCGCCGTGCTGGACCACGACGACCTGGTGGCCGTCGGCCGGATCGGCCGGGCGCTGGACGGCATGCCCCTGGCGCTCGAGCTCGCCGCCGCCCGGGTCACCTCGCTGTCTCCGGTGGAGATCTCGGAGCGCCTCGAGCAACGGTTCGCCCTCCTCACGACCGGTGCCCGCACCGCCGAGGCCCGGCAACAGACGTTGCGCGCGACCGTCGACTGGAGCTATGCGCTGCTGGACGACGACGAGCGCCGGGTCTTCAACCGGCTCGCCGTCTTCCAGGGCGGCTGGACGCTCACCGCCGCCGAGGCGGTGGTCGGCGACGAGGGACGTGCTCAGGGGGAGGTGCTCGACGTCGTCGGGCGGTTGGTGGAGCGCTCGATGGTGGTGGTCGAGCGCGGCCGGCACACGCGCTACCGGATGCTGGAGACCCTGCGCCAGTACGCCCTCGAACGGCTTGCCGACGCCGGGGAGGCGGCGACGCTGAGCGCCCGGCACGCCGACCACTTCCGGTCCCTCAGCGCGGAGGCGGAGCTGGAGCTCCGCGGCCACGGGCAGCGCGAGGCGTTGCGACGTCTCCGTGAGGAGCAGCCCAACATCCGCACCGCGCTGGCCTGGCTCGGGGGACCCGACGGGGACCTCGACTCCGCCCTGACGATGGCGGGGTCGCTCGGCCTCTTCTGGCACCTCGGACGGCACCTGGAAGGTCGCGACGTGCTCGGCCGCCTGCTGGCGTCGGGTTCCGGTACCCCGGCACCGAGGGCGCGGGCCCTGCAGGCGCTCTCCCTGGTCGAGCGCCCCCGCGCCTGCCTGGTGCACCCCAGTCCGCGCTGCGCGCAGGCGGCGGAGCAGAGCCTGGCCGTCTTCGAACGGCTCGGGGACGAGTGGCGTGCGGCTCTGTCCCGGGTGCTGGTGGCGGTGGAGGGGGTCACCGGGGCCGACGCGGAGCGCTGCGACGCGCTGCTGCGCCGCGCGCGCGAGCAGTTCGTGCGCGACGAGGACCGCTGGGGCGAGGCGGTGATCGGCTTCGTCCGGATGGAGACGGCGCTCAAGGCCGGCGACCAGCAGACCGCCGTACCGACGGGCCGGACGACGGCGGCGGCCTTCCGGGAGCTCGACGATCCCTGGGGCCTGTCGGCGGTCCTGTACCACCTCGGCTGGGGGTTGCGTCAGTTCGGTCGCTACGAGGAGTCCGCTCGGGTGCTCGAGGAGGCGATCGACGTCGCGACCGGCGCCGGGCTGTACAACACCGTGCAGTGGGCCCTGGCCGACCTCGCCGTGACCCAGCTCCACCTCGGGCACGTCGAGTCATCGCGTCGGCTCCTCGATCGCGCCCGCGCGGCGTCCGAGCACATCGGGGACGGCGCCGGGGCGGTGCTCGCCGGGTACGGGTACGGCCTGCTCGCCCTGGTCCGGGAGGACTGGGACGAGGCACGCGGCGAGCTCACCGAGGCGCACCTCGGCTTCGGGGCGCTCGGCACCCCGGTGCCCCAGGGACTGGCCCTGGCCGGCGTGGCCCGCTGCGACGAGGCGGCGCGGGACACGTCCTCGGCGCAGAGCCGCTACGAGGAGGTGCTGGCGACCGGCCGGGCAGCCGGCGAACCCGCCCTGGTCGGCACCGCGCTCGAGGGTCTGTGCCGACTGGCGCTGGCCCGGGGAGACCTCGCCGACGCCGCCGCGCTGCTGGAGGAGGCAACCCGGGTGCGCGAGCACTCGGCTCGTCCGGCACCACCGCACGAGCGGCGTGACCTCGAGGCCGCGAGGGCGGCGCTGGCCGCGGCCTCGTGACCTGACGCGCCCGGACCCACAAGTCATGGGTCCCCGCGACCGACACTATGGACATGACGCACAAGCTGGACCGACGCCTGAAGCTCGTCCGGGGCGCCGTCCTCCTCGCGGGCGCCGTCCTGGCCGGTGCCGTCGCGTCCCCGCCCACCACGGCGGCGGCCGGGACGGCCACCGCGGCGACGACAGGAGCCGCCCCGGGCTTCGCCGACGGGTGCATCGGGTACTGCCAGCACCCCACGAACGCGGCGAAGGTCTTCCGCTGGGGCGTCGAGGAGTGGCGCCGTGAGTTCGAGGACCGCACCACCAGCGAGGTGGAGGGTGACTGGGCGACGGAGGAACCGGACCTGGTCGAGCAGCGGGAGGGGATGCTGACGATCCACGCCACCTCGGCCACCGAACGGGTGACGGTGGCGGCGACCGACCAGTCCGCCAGGTACGGCCGTTGGGAGGCCCGGGTCCGCGCGGTCGAGGAGTCCACCGGCGACACCCCGTTCGCCTTCGTGTGGGAGCTCGTCCCGACCGATGGCATCGACTGCGACGCGAACCGGATCGTGCTGGCGAGGTACCGGCCCGGCGACGACCGGGCCCGCGGGCGGGTGACGACCGCTCCGGACCAGGCGTTCCGGTACTCCCGACCGCTGGACCTGCGCTCGCGGGCGTGGCACACCTACGCGGTCGAGGTCACGCCGGACCACATCTCGTGGTTCGTCGACACCACGGTGGTGCGCACCGAACGGCGCACCGCGGCCCTCGCCGGAGCGACGTTCCGCCCGGAGTTCGAGATCCTGGGTCGGGCCGGACGACTGATGAACACCTCGCGGATGCAGATGGACTGGGTCCGGTACTACGACCTGGACCGCCCCAACGCGCAGTCCATCGACGCGCCCCGGATGAGACGGGTGACCTCCGCACCCCCCTGCTGACGCGGACCGGGCCGCCGCAGCCGCGTGGCCACCGCGGCGGCCGCCGTGAACCGGGGGGTGTGCGCGACGGCCCCTCCACCCGATCGGGCGGAGGGGCCGTGGTGCAGCAGGTCAGACCCGGGTCGGGAGCCCGCTCACAGCCTCAGGATCGCGAGGATCGAGTTGAGGATCTGCGAGACCTGCGTCAGCAGGCCGTTCTGGTCCAGCAGCCCCGCGACCGCGCACAGGAGGTTGCCGAGCAGGTTGCCGGCGCCCGAGGCCGCGACGATCTTCAGGACCACCTTGTCCAGGTGCACCTGGAGCCCCAGCAGGTCGAGGTCCAGCGGGCCGAGCACCAGGTTCAGGACGTCACAGCTGCCCGCGGCAGCGGTGCGAAGGGACTGGCCCTCCGCCTTCTTCACCCTGAGGCTGACCGTCTTGGTCGTCGTCCCGACCACGTGCCCGCTGCCGCGGGTCATGGTGGCCCGCAGCTTGCCGACCGCCCGGAGGTTGCCGGACTTCCCGACCTTGAACCGCTTCGGCGTGAAGGTGCCGGTCACCGTTCCGTGCTTGCCGAAGGTGCCTTCCACGCGCGAGACGGCCTTGCCGTAGTCCGAGCTCAGCACCGGCTTTGCCAGCGTGCTGCTGCTGGTACGCGCGGCCTCCGCGCCCGCCTGGCCCACCGGTCCGACCGCGACCATCGCCATCGTGAGCAGACCTGCCAGCAGGGTGACCAACCCGCCCCGAGAAATGCGTGATTGCTTCATGATGTTCTCCCTCTCCTGTCGGCTGCTCGGCTGCCGCCGACTCTCGCCCCGTGCCCGATGCGGAAGCGCACTAACGGAGATCCCGCACGTTCCTGCGGTACGTGCCATACCCGTGGTCGGCGGGCGGCGTCGGCAAGGGCTCGGCGTACTCGAGCGTCGCGACCCGCCCCCGGTGCCCGATGATGGGTCGCATGACGCACGGAGTCGCCTTCCCCGCCCAGCCGGACGGCCGCCGGAGCACGACCGCGGTCGGCCGGGGGGTCGTGGCCGACGCGCTGCGCGCGGTCGACCCCGTGGGCGCGCGAGCGGTCGAGCACGAGACGTCCTGGCGCAGCCGCTACCCCCTGCACTTCCGTCGCCTGGTCGAGGCCGGCCTGGCCGATCCCGGGGCCTGGCTGGCGATCGCGGACGCCGGGCTGGCCTCCGTGCACCGGCGGATGGTGGTGGTCGGCGAGGACGACCGGGAGGCGCCGCTGAGCAGCCTGGCCGACGCAGCCGCGGCCCGCGCCCTCGAGACGGTCGAGGTCGCGGGGGAGGGGACGCCGGCCGACGAGCTGGTGGTGCCCTACCGCGGGCGGTCGCTGCGCGGGGCCGAGCTGCGCGAGCAGCTGGCGGACTGGAGGCGGCGCGGCGTGATGGAGCCCTCGGCGGCCGAGGCGGTGGCCGAGGTCGCCGGGAACCCCGGCTGGCTCCGGCTCGACGGGCAGACCGTGGCGGTGCTCGGGGCCGGGTCGGAGATGGGTCCGCTGCGGCCCCTGCTCGGCTGGGGAGCGACCGTCGCGGCGGTGGACCTGCCGCGCGCGGCCATGTGGGACCGCGTGCTCCGCACGGCGCGTTCCTCCGCGGGTCGCCTGCTGGTGCCGGTGCGCGCCGACGCCGCCACTCCGGACCGGGCCGGTGAGGCGGCCGGGCTCGACCTGCTCGACGAGGTGCCGGAGACGGCGGACTGGCTGACGGGCCTCGACGGGCGGCTGGTCCTCGGCAACTACCTGTACGCCGACGGGGGCACGCACGTGCGGGTCTCGGTGGCCGCCGACGCGCTGGCGAGCCGGGTGGACCGGGCGCGGCCGGACACCGCGCTGGCTTTCCTCGCCACGCCGACGGACGTGTTCGCTGTGCCGCGGGACGCCGTCGAGCAGGCGACCCGCAGCTACCGTGGCCGCTCCGCGACCGCCCGGACCCTCGGTCGCCCCCTGCGCTGGGCGACCCGCGGCCGCCTGCTGCACCGCGCCTACCCGCCGGACGCAGACCCGGGCATCGGCGACAGCCTGGTGCCGGTGCAGGGCCCGAGCTACGCGCTGGCCAAGCGGATCCAGCGCTGGCGGGCCGCCGCGGCCCGTCGGGACGGGCGGCAGGTGTCGTTCCACGTCGCGCCGTCGACGCGCACGCACTCGGTGGTCAAGAACCGCGCCCTGGCGGCGGCGTTCGCCGGGGCACACCGCTTCGGCGTCGAGATCTTCGAGCCGGCCACGTCGAACACCCTGATGGCCGCACTCCTCGTGCACGACCTCGTGCAGGGCACGCCGTCCCACGACCACCCCTGGCAGGACGAGGCGTACGCCGCGGTGCACGGCGGGCTCTGGCGCGCGCCGTACGAGCCGCGCAGCGCCCTGGGCCTGGCCGCGGTCCTCGGCTACGCGAGCGCGCGGAGCTAGTCGTCTGCTCCCGGCTCAGTCCGCGTCGCCGTAGAGCAGGGTGAGCCGCGACCCGTACGATCCCCCGACGTGCAGGACGTGGCCGTCGTCGAGCGTGACCGCCTGGAACCCCACACCGACCGGATAGTCGGTGTGTCCCTCAGTGCTCGACCATGTGTCGGTGGCAGGGTCGTAGACCGCGGTCATGGGGGCCTTCTCGTCGGCGAGGGGGTACTTCACTGGCCCGTGCTGACCAGCGGCGACGAGGACACGGCCGTCGGCCAGGGTCGTCGCCACCGATCCGGTCCGCATGTGCGAGTACCCGCTGACCTCCGACCACGCCCCGGTGGCCGGGTCCCAGATCTCCGGCTTCCGGTCCGTCGAGGTGATGTCCCCGTCGGCGACGAAGACCCGTCCGTCACCGAGGAGGGCGATCGCTAACTGGCTGCGCGCGCCGTGCATCGGACCGATCACGGTCCACTCATCGGTGGCGGGGTCCCACACCTCGGCGACGGCGGTGTAGGCGCCGTTGCCGTTGCCGCCACCGACGACGAGGACGCGACCGTCGCCGAGCGTGACGATGCCTCCGTCGACATGGTTGGCGTGGAGTCCTCCGGCGGGGCTCCACACGCCGGTCGCCGGATCGTAGACCTCGGCGATCCGGTCGGCGTCGTACGCGGCGGACGGGATGCTCAGGATGCGCCCGTCGGTCAGCTGGGTCGACAGGGATCCGAAACGTGACGGGGCGGACGTCGGTGTCCAGACGCCGCTCTCTGGGTCGTACAGCTCCGGGTCGCCCTGGTCGCCGCCGGTCAGCAGCACCCGTCCGTCGGGCAGCACGTAGGCCGAGGACATGTGATGGGCGGCGTTCATAGGTGTGGTCGATGTCCACGTGCGGGTGGCGGGGTCGTAGATCTCAGCCGTGGTCGCGACCTGTTCCCAGGGTGAGGTGCCGTCGTAGCCGCCAGCCAGCAGGACCCGACCGTCGGGCAGCTTCACCAGGCCTGGGCGCTGCTGGCGTGCCTGGATGGTCTGACCGGACATCGTCCAGGTGGCGTCCACGGTGAAGCGGCGGGATTCGACCGCCGGGATGCTTCCGCTGCTGGCCCGGAGGCGGTAGCCGCTGCTGGCATGGTCGAGGTGGACGTCGTCGAAGGTGGCGACACCCTTGCGGGCCTCCACGCTGGTCGTCCCTCCAGCTGTCCCGGCGGGGACTCCCGTCGCCGTGAGGGTGACCGTCGCGCTGCTGTCGGCCGTGTTGCCGTACTTGTCCCGCAGGGTGACGGTGGGTGCTGGGGCGAGCGTTGTTCCGGCCAGGCTGTTGCCTGGTTGGCCGGTGAAGTCCAGCCGGGAGGCAGCAGCCGGGTGCACGGTCAGCGTGGTCCGCTTCGCCAAGGGGCGGTACTGCGACCACTGTTCGAGCTTCGCGCGGGCATCGAACGCGGCGGTGCCGGCGGTGGTGGGGGCCGTGGCATCGGAGTAGACGATCGTGAACGACTTCCCGGCCGGGCAGGTGACGTCGAGCTGCAGTCGCCACGAGCTCACCTGCCGGGTCCGGGCGGTGATGGCCGCGGATCGGCAGCCCCGGCGCACGACCTCGACGTAGCCCGGCTGCCGTGGCTTGCGCGTCTGCGGCACGGTCCAGGGGTGGGGGAACGTGACCCGCATGCTGCCGGTGACAGCGCGGGAGCGAGGGGCGGTGTAGGTGAAGGTGAGGTCTCGCGTTGATCCGGCGACCACCCGCTCGGCGGTGACCTTCAGGTTTCCGACCGCCGTCGTCCTGGGGACCGTCACGGACGCCGCGGCGGAGGAGCTCCCCGGATGGAGAGCGCCGGTGCCCGCCAGCAGCACGCCGCTCATGGTCCAGAGCGCGGCTCGCCGCCAGGCTCTGGATCGGAGTCCGGATGGCTGCCGAGGCACGTGCGACACCTGGTTCTCCTCGTGGTTGGCCGCTGGTCGCGGGACGCGTGAGTCTACGGTCAACAGGCGGTTGCGTGGGCCGGTACAGGTGAGCACGACAGTGGCGATGCCGGGCCGCGGACCGGTCCGTCTGCCGACGCAACCTCCCGCCGTCCCGCGGAGTCAGAAGGGCAGAAGGGGGAGGTGCCAGATGATGAACACCGTGACCAGCTCGGTGGCGCCCACGTTCGAGGAGTACGCCGCGTCGGCCTGGCCGTCGCTGTACCGCTACGCCTACCTGCTGGCCGGCAACCACGCCGACGCCGAGGACATCGCGCAGCAGACGCTGATGAAGGCCTACCGCTCCTGGTCGCGCGTGCAGGCCTCGGACTCGCCGACGGCGTACCTGCGCCGGATGCTCACCAACACCTACCTGTCCTTCCGGCGGCCGCGGGGACGTCGGCTCGAGCTGCTCACCGCGCCGCCCGAGGAGCTGCACGCACCCGCCGGCGGGCCCGAGGACCGGATGGTCCTGTGGCCGCACGTGAGGTCGCTGCCACCACGCCAGCGAGCGGTCATCGTGCTCCGCTACTACGAGGACCTCAGCGAGCAGGAGATCGCGGACGCCCTCGGCTGCTCGCGCGGCAACGTGAAGTCCACCGCGCACCACGCACTCAAGTCACTACGAGCCGCGATCGGCTCGGACGGCACGACCGGAGAGGAGAGCTGACATGTTCGTCGACGTCGAGGAGACCCTGGGCCGCGAGCTGCGGCAGGTGGCCGACGGGCTGCAGGTCCCCGCACTGCCGTCGTTGCCGGAGGAGCCGCCGCGCGCCCCGCGGAGCTGGCAGCCGCTGCTGGTGGCTGCGGCGGTCGTGCTGGTCCTCGCGGGCGTGGTCACCCTGGTGGCCACCACCCGCGGCGGCCGGGACGTCCAGCCGGCACCCCAGCCCCCGTCGCCGGGCCGCACCGACTCGGCCGACCCGATCCCGAGGACGGCGCCGACCGTGCCGTACCTCCTGGACCAGGAGCTGTACGTCGACGGCGAGCAGGTGCCCGGCACCTGGTGGTCCCTGCAGGCAGGCGGCTCCGGCTGGCTTGCCCTCCGTGCGGACAACACCTGGTGGTGGGGCAGCGGCGCCGAGCCGATGGCCATCGAGACCCGGCTCGAGGTGCCCCCGGCGCTCTCGCCCGACGGGACCTACGTCGGCGAGGTCGTCGACGAGGACGGCACGGGCACGCTGACCGGGTTCGACACCGGCTTCAGCGGGGAGGGGCTCGGCGGTGTCCCCGTCGACCCCGGGAGCAACCAGGACGGCAGCACCGTGACGGTGCGGGCGGTCACCGACGACGGCCGCGTCATCGCGCAGGGGACCCGGACCGCCGTGCTGTGGCTGCCGCTGGTCGACAACAGCACCGTCGACCTGACCGCGACGGCGCCCGGGCAGGTGGTCGTGGCCAACACCCCGGCCGGCCTGGTCGTGACCGACGGCGAGAACGGCGAGCCGTACCTGGCGGAGGTCTCGGACTCCGGCGAGCTCACCAGGACCGGGCCGGCGCCGGTCCTCGACGCGATCGTGGGCAGCCCGGGGGGCACCTGGCTCGCCGGCACCCAGGTCGGGCTGATGGGTGGTGAGGTCACCTCGGTCGCCACCCTCGAGGCGCAGTCCGTGGACGGCGCGCAGCGCGTGACGCTCGACGCCCCCGACGGCTGGGGCTTCCACGTCATGGCGTACGCGTGGGAGGACGAGCAGCACCTGGTCTCCCCGGTCGTCCGGGACAGCGGCGACGGCGCCGAGCGGATGGTGCGGTGCAGCGTCGTGTCGGCCCGGTGCGTGCTGATCGACGGCCGGTGAGGGCCGACGCCCCTCAGGCCGAGTCCTCTTCCTCGCGGGCGGCGTCGAGGTTCCGGTGCCGCCCGGGGGAGCCGAACCCCCCGGCGGGAAGGTCGTCGGCGGGGGCGTCCCCGAGCCGCTCCACCTCGGAGGCGAGCGAGTCCACGATCGACTGCATCTGCGCCTCCGCGGCGTGGGCGAAGGAGCGGACCCTGTCGACCTCGACGGAGGAGGAGCCGGTGTCCTGGACGGCGCCGGGGAGCGTCCACCGGATCAGGGCCTCCGCGTCCCGGCGGGTGCGCTCGGCGGTCTCCATGGCCTCCTGGAGGATCTGGCGCTCCCGCTCGCGGGCCTGCTCCAGCCGCTCGCGCGCGTCGCGGCTGACGTCCTCCACCATCTCCTCGGCCACCAGCTGGGCCTGGCTGAACAGCTCGACGACCTGGTCGTTGACGCGGTCACCCGCCTCGTCGCGCTCGGCCAGCTCGGCCCGTGCCCGCTGCAGGTCGGCCCGGAGGCGCTGGTTCTCCGCGCTGACCTCCCGGAGCTCGTCGTCGGCGGCCTGCACCTGGTCGGCCACCCGGTCGAGGTAGGCGTAGACCTTCTCCTCGTCCAGTCCCCGCAGCCGCCGGGGGAAGGACTCGTTGCGGATCGCCTCCGACGACCGGTGGTGCGTGGGGCTCTGGGCGGCGTTGCTGGTCACTGCTTGTCTCCCGACGTGCTCAGGGTGGCCGCGGCGTCGTGCTCGCTCGCGGCCGCGTAGTAGAAGTGCTCGTACTTGATGCTCTCGGGGGCCATCCCGGCCGCCGTCAGCTGTTCCAGGGTGTGCGCGACCATCTGCGGGCCACCGCAGACCATGGCAGTGCGGCCGGCCAGGTGCTGCCGGGCGGCGACGGTGCCGACCTTGCCGCGGGTCCCGGGGTAGGACCTGTCGTCGGAGACGACCTCGGTGTAGTCGAACCAGGGGCGCTTGTCCGCCAGGTCCCGCAGCAGCGCGCGTTCGTACAGGTGCCAGGGCATCCGTACGCCGTGCAGCAGCTGCACCCGCGGAGCGGTCCCGGACCGCTGCCACTCGCGGTCGATCTGCTCGAGCACCGCGCGCAGGGGCGCGAGCCCGGTGCCGCCGGCGACCATGAGCAGGTCGGTGGGGTCGCCGGCCCTGCGGGTGAGCCGGTCGCCCACCGGCGCGCCGAGCTTCACGGTGTCGCCGACCCTGAGCGACCGGACCAGGGTCGAGCTCACCTGGCCGCCGTCGACCTTCTGGACGTGCAGGTCGATCGAGCCGTCCTCGCGCGGCGCGTTGGCCGGGCTGAAGTAGCGCCACGTGCGCGGGCGCTGCGGGATCTCCATCGACAGCGACTGGCCGGGGAGGAAGGGCAGCTCGTGCCGGGGCTGGACGCGGATCAGCGAGAGGTCCATCATCTTCCGCTCGACCGAGACCACGTCGGCGTCCCACCAGTCCGGGCTGGTCTCGGAGGACGTGTCCGCCGCCTCGACCATGATCCGGGCGATCACCTGGTAGGCCGCGGCCCAGTCCGCGGCCAGGCCCTCGTCCCAGTCGTCCCCGAGGAAGTGCCTCAGGGTGGCGAACAGGGACGCTCCGACCGCGTTGTAGTGCTCGGTGACGACCTCGTACTTGCGGTGGTCACGGCCGAGGTGCTCGAGGAAAGACGCGTCGTCCTCGAGCTGGTCGACGTGGCTGACGACGCGACCGAGCACGCTGACGAACTTGTCCCGCTGACCCGACATCGAGAGCGGGAACATCGAGCGGACCTCGGGGTGGGACACGAAGAGGTGCGAGTAGAAGTACAGGGCAACGTCGTGCCCGTGCCTCGTCACCTTGTCCCAGCTGTTCTGCAGGGCAGCTGAATCCATGGGGCTGGCTATCCGCGTCGACCGGACCGCCCCTCGACACAGGCGCGTGGTCCGTCACCGGACCCGTCGTGCTCACCGGGATGCGTGCGGTGGTCGGTGCCGTGCACCGACGGACGAAACGTTGACAAAGAGTCCCTCCAACTCATGTGCCCCCGTCTTCTCCCGCGACGCTCTTACCCGGCACGCCGGAGCCGAAACCTCCCTTTTTCCGTGGACGCGGACGCGGACGCGCCGGCGTACGCTGACGTGACGAGGCCCGGGCGGAGGGAGCCACATGAGCCAGCTGACCCTCGGCGTCATGGCACGGTCGCTCAAGGAGCACGAACGCCGGCTGGCGATCCATCCCCACCACTTCGGCCGGATCCCGGACGACCTGCGGGGGAGCATCCACCTCGAGCGGGGCTACGGCGAGCAGTTCGGCGTGTCCGACGTCGAGCTGGCCGGCTGGGTCGCAGGCTTCAGGAGGCGCGAGGAGCTGCTCGAGGAGTGTGACGTCATCCTGCAGCCCAAGCCGCTGCTCTCCGACGTCGCTGCGCTGCGGGTCGGGCAGGTGCTCTGGGGGTGGCCGCACTGCGTCCAGGACGAGGCGCTGACCCAGCTCGCCATCGACAAGCGGCTCACGCTGATCGCGTTCGAGGCGATGAACCACTGGAACCCGGACGGCTCGTTCGGCCTGCACGTGTTCCACAAGAACAACGAGCTCGCCGGCTACTGCTCGGTGCTGCACGCCATGCAGCTCGCGGGATCCACGGGTGACTACGGGCGCCGGCTGCGCGCCGTGGTGATCGGGTTCGGCGCCACCGCGCGGGGTGCGGTGACGGCGCTCGCGGCCCTGGGCGTCCACGACGTGGACGTGCTCACCCACCGTGAGACCGCGGCGGTGGCGGCGCCGATCCACTCGGCAAGGATCGTCCACTTCGACAGCGACCCGACGAGCGCGGGGGTGAGCCACGCGGTCACGGAGACCGGCAGGGTCCCCCTCGCGGGGTTCCTGGCGGAGCACGACATCATCGTCAACTGCGTGCTCCAGGACACCGACCGGCCGCTCGTGTTCATGACCGAGGACGACCTCCCGGCCCTGGAGCCGGGCAGCCTGGTCATCGACGTGTCCTGCGACGAGGGCATGGGGTTCAGCTGGGCCCGGCCGACGTCGTTCGCCGACCCCACGTTCGTGGTGGGGGACAACGTGATGCACTACGGCGTCGACCACAGCCCGTCGTACCTGTGGAACTCCGCGACCTGGGAGAACAGCGAGGCACTGCTGCCGTTCCTGCCGACCGTGCTGGGAGGAAGCGCGGCCTGGGACGCGGACCCCACCATCCGCCGGGCCATCGAGATCCACGATGGGGTCGTCCAGAACCCCGCGATCCTGACCTTCCAGGGCCGCTCGCCCCAGCATCCGCACGGGCTCGTCGCGACCTAGGCGTACCGACCGGGCACGTTTCTCAGGTCGGGTGCCCGCGCGGCTCGGGCGCCAGCTCCGCCTCGAGCTCGCCCCGGGTCGCGATGACCCGGGAGAGGATGTTGCGCGCCGCCAGCAGCAGGTCGCGCACCTCCGGCACGCTCACCGAGTAGACGACCTCGCCGCCGTTGCGGTGCGAGACCACGAGCGACGTGCGGCGGAGGACGGCGAGCTGCTGGGAGAGGTTGCTCGGCTCGATCGCGATCTCCTCGAGCAGCTCGTGCACGGCGTGGTCGCGCTCGGACAGCAGCTCGAGGATGCGGATCCGGGCGGGGTGTCCGAGGGTCTTGAAGAACTCGGCCTTCGCTTGGTAGAGCGGAACGCTCACCGGGTCACCACCATCCGCGCTCGTCGTGCCCCCTCGTCGTGCCCGGTGCGACCGGGCTCCGCCAGTCTTGCACGGCTGATCCATCAGTTGCAAAAGTCTTCAAGTCGGGTAGCCTCGCAGCAGACGGACCCTCGACAGAGAAGAGCGAACGATGGTGGACGTGGCCGCGGTGCTGGACGAGGCGGGGCTGACCAACCCGCGGGTGCGCGAGTACGTGGAGTACTGGGCGGAGCTGACCGGCGCCGCGCGCATCGAGGTCGTGAGCGCGGCCGACGACGCGCGCCTGGTCCGCGAGGCGCTCGAGGCCGGCGAGCTGCTGCCCGCGGGGGAGGGGCGCTACTACTCGCGCAGCTACGCCAAGGACACCGCGCGCTCCGAGGAGCGCACCGTCGTGGCCACCAGCAACCCCGGCGACAAGGGCGTCTACAACAACTGGCGGCCCGCCGAGGAGATGAAGCCCCTGCTCGAGGACCGGATGCGGGGCGCCTCGGCCGGGAGGACGATGTACGTCATCCCCTACCTGATGGCGCCGCCCGGCAACGCGCTCGCCCCCTGGGCCACCGGCGTGCAGCTGACCGACACCCGCACCGTGGTGCTGCACATGATCCGGATGTCGCGGGTGGGCGTGGAGCACGTCGAGGACCTCGAGGACCCGAACAGCTTCGTCCGCGCCGTGCACGTGACCGGCGACCTCGAGAACCTCGGCCACGGCACCCCCGAGGACCAGCGCTACTTCGTGACCGTCGCCGACGAGCGCACCATCCTGCACTTCGGCTCGTCGTACGGCGGCAACGCGCTGCTCGGCAAGATCGCGCACGGCCTGCGGCAGGCGGCGTACGACGGCTGGGCGTCGCGCCTGTTCCTCGCCGAGCAGTACATGCTGATCGGCATCCACGACAAGCAGACCGGCAAGGACTTCCACATCTGCGGCGGCTTCCCGAGTGCCTCCGGCAAGACCAACCTCGCGATGATGCTGCCGCCCGACGCGCTGGGCGACCGCTACCACGTCTCGTTCTACGGCGACGACATCGCCTGGCTGTGGGTGAACGAGGAGGACGGCCGGCTCTACGGGATGAACCCGGAGTACGGCGTCTTCGGCGTCGCCAAGGACACCAACGAGCGGACCAACCCGACCGCCCTGGCCTCGGTCGGGGAGGGGACGGGCGTGATCTTCACCAACGTCGCCTACAACGAGCTCACCCAGGAGGTCTGGTGGGAGGGGCGCACCCCCGAGCCGCCGACCGAGCTCGCCGGCTGGCTGGACTGGAAGGGTGACCCGATCGCAGAGCGGGAGCCGGGCAGCACCGAGCCGTGGGCGCACCCCAACAGCCGGTTCACCACGACGCTGGACAACGTCCCCAACATCGCGGCCGACTACGACGCGGCGGCGGGGGTGCCGATCGACGCGATCATCTTCGGCGGCCGCACCCGCGACCGGGAACCGCTGGTCCGGGCGATCCACGATCTCGCCGAGGGCGTGTACGACGGCCTCACCCTCGGGGCCGAGGCGACCTTCGCCGCCGAGGGCGTTGACGGGCAGCTGCGGTACGACCCCATGTCCAACCGCCCGTTCATGGCGTACGCCGAGGGGCCCTACGCCGCCCACTACCTGAAGGTCGTGGGCGCGGCCGTGGACCAGCCGATCTTCGCCCACGTCAACTGGTTCCAGCGTGACCCCGAGGACGGGCACTTCCTGTGGCCGGGCTACCGCGAGAACCTCCGCCCGCTGCTGTGGCTGCTGCAGCTGAGGAACGGCGAGGTCACCGGCCGC
Source organism: Nocardioides sp. GCM10023255 (assembly GCF_042653125.1). NCBI lineage: Bacteria > Bacillati > Actinomycetota > Actinomycetes > Propionibacteriales > Nocardioidaceae > Nocardioides > Nocardioides sp. GCM10023255. The sequence goes on along the minus strand of NZ_JBHSHU010000003.1, from coordinate 380,265 downwards.
CAGACGCCGGTCGGGATCGTCCCCACCGAGGAGGAGCTCGACCTCCGTGGCGTCGACATCACCCCCGAGGACCTCGAGCGGGTGCTGACCATCGACGTCCCGCGCTGGCGCCAGGAGATGGCCAACCGCGAGGAGCACCTCGAGCAGTTCGCGGGCCTGCCCGACGAGATCTGGGAGGCCCACCGCCGGGTCACGAAGGCGCTCGACGAGCTCGCGGCGGACTGACGACGCCCGCCGCGTGACGTTCGCCCCTGTCGGGGCACCGGCCGCCGGTCGACGATGGCCGTCGTACCGGGGGGCGGACATCGAGCGACTGGGCGGGCTGAGCATGGGTGAGCGGCAGCGGTTGGGCGTGCAGGACGCCCTCTGGCTGGAGATGGACAAGCCGGGCAACCTGATGGTGGTCGACAGCCTGTTCTGGACGGCGACGCCCGTCGACTGGGACCGCTACCGCGCCGCCCTCAGGCACCGGCTCTGGGACCGCTTCCCGGTCTTCCGCAGCGTTGTGGTCCGCGGCGAGGACGGTGCCTGGTGGTGGGAGGACCGACCGGACGCCGACTTCGAGGCCCGCTACGAGCAGGTGGAGCTCCCCGCGCCCGGGGGGGACGCCGAGCTGGCCGACCTCATCGCCTCGCAGCGCACCGTGCCGCTGGACCGCAGCGAGCCGCTGTGGCGCGCCGTCCTCGTGGACGGCTACCAGGGTGGCAGCGCCGTGCTGTTCCGGGGGCACCACGCGATCGCCGACGGGATCCGGATGGTCCAGCTGGCCCTGAGCATCTTCGACGTCAGCCCGGACGGTGCGGTCGTGCCCGTCCGCACGGTGCGTCGGCACGCGGCGTCGCGGAGGTCGGCGGCGAGGGTCGACGCGGACCCGGTGGACGGTCGCGTCGCGCTGCCCACCCAGGCGCGGTCGCTCGCCTCGAGCACGGTCGGCACGTCGCTGCGGCTGGCCCGGAGCACGGTGACGAACCCCGTCGGCGCCGCCAGCAGCGCCCTCACGCTGTCGCAGTCGCTGGTCGGCTCGGCGGCGTCCCGGGCCCGGTCGGTGGTGAGCTCCGGCGGGCAGGGCGTGCTCGGTGTGCCGTCCTTCCTGTCCGCCGTTCCCGGCGACGTCGACACCGTCCGCAAGCTCGTCCTCGGCACCCGCAACGACACCACTCGCTGGACCGGCAAGGTCGGCGACCACAAGGCGGTCGCGTGGTCGCCGCCGTTGCCCCTCGAGGACGTCAAAGCCGTGGCACACGCCCACGACGCCACCGTCAACGACGTGCTGGTGACCTGCGTGGCCGAGTCGCTGCGGGCCTACCTGCAGGCGCACGACGCGGTCTGCCACAGCGTCACCTGGGACGTGCCGGTCAACCTCAAGCCGTTCGACCCCGACCTGCCCGTGGTGCTCGGCAACGCCTTCGCGCTCGTGCAGCTCGAGCTCCCGACCCACATCGACGACCCGGTGCGCACCCTCCAGGTGGTGCGGCACCGGATGGACCGGATCAAGAACGGCCACGAGGCGGTGGTGGACTTCGGGGTGCAGGCGGCCATCTCGCGGATGAGCAAGCGGTTGTACCGGGTCACGATCGACCTGCTCGCCAACCGCGCGGTGGGCGTGCTGACCAACGTTCCCGGGCCCCAGGTGCCGTTGTACGTCGCCGGGCGGAAGGTCGAGGGGATGATGGGCTGGGCCCCGCTCACCGCCGACCAGGTCATGAGCGTCACGATCTTCAGCTACGACGGCAAGGTGTTCGTCGGCATCGCCGCCGACGTCGGGCTGGTGCCCGACCACCACCAGGTCGTCGACGGCTTCGCCGACGCGTTCCGCAGGCTCGCGCTGCTCAGTCCCTGACCCGTGGCGGCGTCCGCTCGGCGACCTCCTGGTGGCAGGATTCGCGGCGTGACGATCATTGCGGCAGCGGACGGTTCAGCACTCGGCAACCCCGGACCGGCGGGCTGGGCGTGGTACGTCGACGACTCCTGCTGGGCGGCCGGCGGCTGGGCGCACGGGACCAACAACAAGGCCGAGCTGACCGCGGTCCTCGACCTGTTGCAGCAGACCGCCCACCTCGCCGAGGACCTGCTGGTCTACTGCGACAGCACCTACGTCATCAACTCGGTCACCAAGTGGATGGCCGGCTGGAAGCGTCGCGGGTGGAAGAAGGGCGACGGCAAGCCCGTCCTCAACGTCGAGATCATGCAGGCGCTCGACGAGGCGATGGCCGGCCGCGAGGTCCGGTTCGCGTGGGTCAAGGGGCACTCCGGGCACCCGCTCAACGAGGCGGCGGACCGGCTGGCCAACGGCGCGGCCGCGTCGTGGAAGGGACGCGTCGCGCCGGAGCCCGGACCCGGCTTCGCCGGCGCGGTGACCAGCCACCCCGAGGAGCGGCCCGCCGCCCCGGTGTACGACGACGCCGACCTCTTCAGCGGTCTCTGACAGGGCCGCGCGGCCCCCTGAGGCGCATACTCGGACGTGGGAGAGACCTCGGGTGCCGGCGAGCACGGGAGAGACCATGGATGAAGAACGCGCGAGAACCCTCGTCCGGGCCGAGCGCGAGAGGGTGCAGAGCCTCCTGGCGGAGAGCCTCTCGGCCGGTCGGCAGGACCGCGCGGCCGAGCGCGAGGTCGGCGACAACGCCGACGTGGCCGAGCCGCTCGCTGCCGAGGGCGTGGAGAACGCCGTGACGGCGTCCCTGCAGGCGCGGCTCGAGGCGCTCGACCGGGCCGAGCGCCGCATCGAGGAGGGCACCTACGGTCGCTCGGTCCGCAGCGGCCAGCCCATCCCCGACGAGCGGCTGGAGGCCGACCCCGCGGCAGAGCTCACCGTCGAGGAGAGCCGCGCGCGCTGACCGGCGCTCAGAACGGGTAGCGCTCGATCTCCGACTGCATGGTCACCCACTGCAGGTGCCCGAAGGTCTCCAGGTTGGCCGTCGCCCCGCCGAAGTGGCCGCCCGAGCCCGACGCCTTGATCCCGCCGAACGGGATCACCGCCTCGTCGTCGACCGTCTGGTCGTTCACGTGCACCATGCCGACCTCGAGCCGGCTGCTGAGCTCGTACGCCGCCATCGCGTCGCCGGTCAGCACGCCCACCGAGAGGCCGTACGGGTCGTCGTTGACGAGCGCGACCGCCTCCTCGACCGAGTCGTAGGCGATGACCGGCGCGACCGGGCCGAAGATCTCCTCGCGCGCCACCCGCTGGCCGGAGGAGACGTCGGCCAGCACCGTCGGCCGGTAGAGCAGCCCGTCGTACGTCCCGCCGGCGGCCAGGCGGGCGCCCTCGGCGACCGCGCCGGTGACCAGGTCGTGCACCCGGTCGCGCTGTACGTCGTCGATCAGCGGCCCGAGCGCGACCTCGCCGGCCCACGGGTCGCCGACCGGGAGCGCGTCGGCCTTGGCGGCCAGCATGGCGGCGTACTCGTCGGCCATCCCGCGCGGGACCAGGTGGCGGCCGGTGGTCATGCAGATCTGGCCCTGGTGCAGGAACGACCCCCACGCTCCGGCCGACGCCGCGGCCTCGAGGTCGGCGTCCGGGAGCACCAGCAGGGCGTTGTTGCCGCCGAGCTCGAGGTGCAGCTTCTTGAACATCGGCGCGGCCACCGCCGCGATCGCACGGCCGGCCGCGGTGGAGCCGGTGAAGGAGAGGCACGGCAGGTCCGGGTGCGCGACCAGCTGCTCGCCGAGCTCGCGACCGCCGGGCAGCACGTGCAGCAGCCCGTCCGGCAGCCCTGCGTCCGCGAGCAGCCGGGCCAGCGCCATCCCGCCCGAGACGGTCGTGCGCGGGTCCGGCTTGAGCACAACCGCGTTGCCGAGCGCCAGCGCCGGGGCGACCGAGCGCATCGACAGGATGCCCGGGAAGTTGAACGGCGAGATCACGCCGACCACGCCCACCGGCACGTAGCGCGCCAACGACAGCCGGGGCCTGCCGGACCGGAGCACGTGGCCGTACGGCGCGGAGGCGGCCGCGGCCGACTCGCGCAGCTCGGAGACGACCAGTCCCAGCTCGAAGCCGGCCTTGCCGGGAGCCGACCCTGCCTCGCGGACCAGCCAGGGCAGCAGCCGGTCGGGCTCGGCCTCGAGCAGGGCGGCCGCGCGCAGCAGCACCTCGGCGCGCTGCTGGTACGGCGCCTCGGCCCAGGCCCGCTGCGCCGTGCGTGCGGTCGCCAGCGCGGCGTCGAGGTCCGCGGCCGTGGCGGACCCCACCGAGCCGAGCGGTGCTCCGGTCGCCTTCTCGACCACGACGGTCGGTGAGCCGGCTCCGGTGACGAAGCCGCCGGAGAAGATGCGGTCGGTCCAGGGCTCGGTGCTGGTCGTGGTCATGAGAGGGCCTCCTCGGCGTTGCGGCTGCGGGACGGTGCGGCCTCGTGCTGGGCCTCGGAGCGCTCGAGGCCGCGGGGGACCGCGACCATCGCCGCCACCGCCAGCAGTGCCACGGCGGAGAAGAAGTAGAAGCCCCACGGGTAGGCGATGCCGGCCGTCACCAGGGCTCCGGTGATGGTCGGGCCGACGATCGAGCCCACGCGACCGATCCCGGAGGAGAGACCGAGCGCAGTGCCGCGGACGTCCGCGGGGTAGCTCCGCGTGATCCACGCGTAGACGAGCACCTGGGCGCTGAACACGAAGACACCGGTGACGAAGACCGCCACGTCGAGCAGCAGGGTCGGCATCTTCACGCTCAGCAGTCCCAGGAACACGGCCGCCGCGAGGAACCAGCCGATCGCGCTCGGGCGGATGCCGCGGGCGTCACCGACGAACCCGGCCAGCACCAGCCCGGCCACCCCGCCGAGGTTGAGCAGGAACAGCATCACCAGCGACGTGGACAGCTTGTAGCCCGCCTCGCTCATGATCGTGGGCAGCCAGGAGATCAGGCCGTAGACGAGCAGCAGGCCCATGAACGAGGCCACCCACGTCGCGACGCTGGCCACCAGGAAGGGCTGCCGGAGCACGGCGGACAGCGGGACGCGCTCGGCCTGCCGCTCGCCGGAGCGCCGGGCCAGCACCCGCTCGCTGGTCTCGGGGAGCTTGGCCCACATGACGGGCAGCACGGCGAGGCCGACGACGCCGCCGATGCCGAAGAGCCACTCCCAGTCGGGCATCACGGCCAGGCCCACGAGCGCGGTGAGCATCGCGCCCGTGTGGTAGCCGGTCATCGCCAGGGTCGTGCCCCGGGCCCGCTGGGAGGGGCGGACGGTCTCGCTCATCATCGTCAGTGCGGCCGGCATGCAGGCACCCAGACCGATGCCCGCGAAGAACCGCAGGGCCGCGAACGCCGTGGCGTCGGGAGCCCACGGCACCGCGAGGGTGAGCACGGAGAACAGCGCGATCGACCCCATCAGCGAGACCTTGCGACCGACCCGGTCCGAGATCGGCCCGACCAGCACTGCCCCGACCAGGATGCCCACCAGCGAGATCGTGGTGATGAACGTGGCCTCGGCCTTCCCGATACCGGCGTGACCGGTGTCGAGGATGGTCGGCAGCGACGCACTCAGGGCCACGATGTCGAAGCCTTCGAGCGTCACGGTCGCCCAGCACAGGGCGCGCGTCCAGCCGTGCGCGGTGGCCCCGTACGTCGGGGCGCTGGTGTTCGCTGTCATCGGGTGACTCCTTCTCGGGGTGGCTCCGGCGTGGTGACGGCGGTGTCCACCTGGATCAGCCGCGGACCGTCCGGGACGCGGCTCAGCTCGTGGGCGAGGGCGTCCCGGTCCTTGACGTGGACCGCAGGGACTCCGTACCCCTCGGCGAGGGGTACGAACTCGATGCCCGGCACGTCGAGGCCGGGGACGTCGGGGGTGCCGAGCAGGTCGGCGAACCAGCGCAGCGCGCCGTAGCTGCCGTTGCGCAGGATCACGAACGTCACCGGGACCCCCAGCTGCGCGGCGGTCCACAGTGCGGTGATCCCGTAGTTGGCCGACCCGTCACCGACCACGGCGACCACGCGCCGGCCGGGCTGCGCCAGGGCCACGCCGATCGCGGCGGGCAGGCCGAAGCCGAGGCCGCCGGAGGCGGGGAAGTAGTAGCTGCCGGGGTGGCGCAGGTCCATCTGCGCCCAGAAGTCGGCGTTCGTGGACGTCGACTCCACGACGTAGGCGGTGTCCGCGGGCTGGGTCTCGCGCAGGGTGGCGAAGACCTCGGCGGGGTGCAGCCCGTCCTCGGCCCGCGCCGGCTCCGGGCAGGCCGTCCAGCGGTCCGCGGCCGCCCCGGTCGTCGGGGCACCCGTGCCGAGCCGCCGGACCAGGCCGGAGACCAGCGCCGCCGGGTCGGCCAGCACCGCCTCGCCCATGGGCGCGCGGGTCGCGGCCCCGACGTCGTCGGTGACCTGCACGAGCGCCGTGCCCTCGGGCAGCAGGTCGCCGGGCTCGTGCTGGTGGTAGCGGAAGACTGGCGCGCCGACGACCAGCACCAGGTCGTGGCCTGCGAACGCCCGGCTCACCGAGCGCACCCCGGCTGGGAGCACGCCCCCGAACAGCCGGTGCCGGTTGGGGAACGGCAAGCGGTGCGGCGACGGCGCGACGTGGACGCGGGCGTCGAGGCGCTCGGCCAGGGCGACCAGCCGGTCCATCGGGACCCGGCCGTCGAGGTCGGGGCCGAGGACCAGCAGCGGGCGCGTGGCGCGCCGCAGGCGGTCGGCGATCTCGTCGACCACCTCGGGCGCGACGTGGGTGGCGTCGCGCACCGAGCGCTCGAGCAGCAGCGCGGCTCCCTCGGGTGCGGTGCGGCCCCAGTCGTCGTACGGCACCGAGACGTACGACGGCCCGCCGCGGGCCGGCCCGGCCTCGTGCATCGCCTGGGCCACCGTGCGCGGGACGTCGCCCGCGCTCAGCGGCTCCGCGCTGAAGCCGGTGAGCGGCCGGGTCAACGCCCCCGCGTCGGCGCTGGCGAGCATCACCTCCTGCCCCACCGTGTCGCGCACCTGCTGGCCCGCGATGACCAGCAGGGGAGTGCGGGAGACCGCCGCGTTGGTCAGCGCGCCCATCGCGTTGCCGGTGCCCGACGCGGCGTGCAGGTTCACGACGCCGAGTCGTGCCGAGGCCTGGGCGTAGCCGTCGGCCATGCCCACCACCACGCCCTCGTGCAGCCCGAGGACGTAGGTGATGTCCTCGGGCAGCCCGGCCAGGAACGGCAGCTCGTTGGAGCCGGGGTTGCCGAACAGCACCTCGACGCCCGCCCGCTGGAGCAGGCGGTGCGTGATGTCTCGGACGGTGCTCGGCACGGGGCGGCTCCTGAGGAATTGGGGGGACGGGTCGGGGTGACGGCCGTCACGAGCAACCTAGGAAGCGCGGGGGCCATCACGCCAATAGAACTTGCCAGCGGGCGTCATAGACGTCTTCTATGGGCAGCGTGAGCAGCGAGCAGGGTGGTCGACCGTGAACCGACCCATCGACCTGGTGCAGGTGCGCACGTTCGTGCACCTCTACGAGACGCGGTCGGTGACCGCGACCGCCGAGCTGATGCACGTGGCGCAGCCCTCGGTCAGCTACCAGCTCGGCAAGCTGCGCCGGCGGTTCGCCGAGGAGCTGTTCGTGCGCACCTCGCACGGGCTGGAGCCCACCGCGGCCGCGACGGGGCTCTACGAGCCGTTCCGCTCGGCGCTGGACACGATAGACCGGGCTGCCGACCCCACCGAGCGGTTCGAGCCGGCGGAGAGCGCGCGGGAGTTCTCGATGATGCTCTCGGAGTTCGGCGAGCTCTCCTTCCTCCCGCTGCTGCTGGGGAGGATCGCCGAGCTGGCGCCGAGGGCCCGGCTCAGTGTGCGACCCCTCGTGGTCGACGAGGCGCCCGCGCTGCTCACGCGCGGCCAGCTCGACCTCGTGGTCAGCAGCGCCCGGTTGCCGGAGGAGCTGCTGGTCCGTCGCCCCTTCATGTCCGTCGACTACGTCGCGCTGGCCGCCGCCCACCACCCCCGGCTGCGCGGCGAGCTGGTGAGCGCGCGCGAGTTCGCCGCCGAGCGCTACGTGAGCGTCCGCGGAACCACCGGCCACCAGGGGCCGGTCCGGCTGCTCGAGCGGCTCGGGCTGCAGGGCCGGGTCGAGCTGGAGCTGCGCAACTTCGCGGCCGTCCCCTACGTCGTGGCCGCGACCTCCCTGGTCGCGATCGTGCCGCGCCACATCGCCGAGATCTACGCCGCACGGCACGCGGTCACCGCGGCCGAGCTCCCGTGGGAGGTGGAGCCGATCGAGGTGGCGGCGTACACCCGCCGCGGGCCGGGACCGGCCCGCCAGTGGCTCGCCGACGTCGTCGTGGAGACGTTGTCGGCGAGCCGCTTCCGCTGACGCACGGCCGGAGGTCCCTTGTCAGCGCCCCGGCGCGTCCCGAGACTGGCGAGGAGGCGCGAGAGGGGAGCGGAGCATGGTCGACACGGAGCCCGCCGTCACCCTCGACCTGGGCGCCCTCCAGGGCCTCGTCGACCTGCTGGGCGAGGAGGGCTGGACGGTCCTCGGGCCCACCGTCCGTGACGGAGCGGTGGTCCCCGGGCGGGTCGCGTCCCTCGACGACCTGCCCCGCGGCTGGGGCGACGCCCAGGAGCCCGGCCGCTACCGGCTGCGGGCGCGCGACGACGACGCGCTCTTCGGGTACGCCGCGGACGCGGTCAGCTGGAAGTCGGTGCTCTTCCCCGCCCGCGAGCTGATGTGGTCGGGCAGCCGCACCGCGGACGGATTCTCCATCGCGCCCGGCGACGGACCCGGGCGGCTCGGTGAGCCGCCGTACGCCATCCTCGGCGTCCGGGCCTGCGACCTGCACGCGATCGCCGTCCACGACCGGGTGCTGCGCGAGCGCGACCACGCCGACCCCCGCTACGAGTCACGCCGCGCGGGCGCCTTCCTGGTCACGGTCGCGTGCGGTGACCCCAGCGGGACCTGCTTCTGCGTCTCCATGGGCACCGGGCCGCGCGCCGACGCGGGCTTCGACCTCTCCCTGACCGAGCTGCTGGGGGACCAGCACACGTTCCTCGCCCGCGCCGGCACCGACCGCGGCGCCGCCGTCCTGGCCCGGCTCCGGTCGCGGGCCGCCGACGAGGCCGAGGTGCGGGCCGCCGACCAGGTCGTCGAGCAGGCGGTGCAGCGGATGGGCCGGACGATGGACACCACCGACATCAAGACGCTGCTGTACGACAACGCCGAGCACCCGCGGTGGGACGACGTGGCCGCCCGGTGCCTGTCGTGCGGCAACTGCACGATGGTCTGCCCCACCTGCTTCTGCACCTCGGTCGAGGAGCACACCTCGTTGGCGGGCGACACCACCGAGCACTGGCGGATCTGGGACTCCTGCTTCACCTCCGACTTCTCCTACCTCCACGGCGGCAGCGTCCGCACCAGCCCGAGGTCGCGCTACCGGCAGTGGATGACCCACAAGCTCGCCTCGTGGATCGACCAGTTCGGCACCTCCGGCTGCGTCGGCTGCGGCCGCTGCCTGACCTGGTGCCCGGTCGGCATCGACATCACCGAGGAGGTGGCCGCGATCCGCGCCGACCCCCAGACCACCGATCCCGGCGGGAGCGGCTGACGTGCGATCGATCCAGGACCTCCTGTCCGAGCACCCCTTCTTCGAGGGGCTCGACGACGACACGCTGACCCTGCTGGTCGGGTGCGCCACCAACGTCCACTACCGCGCCGGGGACTACCTGTTCCACGAGGGCGAGCCGGCCGACCGCCTGTTCGTCGTACGCCGCGGCCGGGTGGCGCTCGACGTCCACGCGCCCGGGCAGCGCGAGCGCGTGGTCGACACCGTCGACGAGGGTGGCGTGGTCGGCTGGTCGTGGCTGGTGCCGCCGTACCGGTGGTTCTTCGACGCCCGGGCGGTGCAGGAGGTCTCCGCGGTGGCGATGGACGCCGCGTGCCTGCGCGCGAAGTGCGAGGAGGACCCGGCCGTCGGCTACGCGCTGATGCAGCGGGTCGCCGGCGTGATGTACCACCGGCTCCAGTCGGCTCGGGTGCGGCTGCTCGACCTCTACGGGGCCGGCCGTGCCGGTTGAGGCCGCCGTCGCCCCCGCGTCGGAGGCCCTGCTCCCGCGGCCGTTCCGCGTCGCCGCGACCCGGCGCGACACCAGGGACACGGTGACGCTCGAGCTCGAGTCGCCCGAGGGGCCGGGCCTGCCCTTCGCCGCCGGCCAGTTCACGATGCTGCAGACCTTCGGCTCGGGGGAGGTGCCGATCTCGATCAGCGGCGACCCGGGCCGGCCGGAACGGCTGGTGCACACGATCCGCGACGTCGGCGGGGTCACGCGGGCGCTCTGCGAGGCGCGCGAGGGCGACGTCCTGGGCGTGCGCGGCCCCTTCGGCCGGGGCTGGGGCGTGGCGGACGGCGCCGGCGGCGACCTGGTGGTCGTCGCCGGCGGCATCGGGCTGGCGCCGTTGCGGCCGGCGGTGCTGGCGGCGCTCGCCGGTCGCCACCGGTTCGGCAGGATCCGCATCCTCCTCGGCGCGCGGACCGAGGAGGACGTGCTGTTCCCCGGGGACCTCGAGGCGTGGGGGGCCGCGGTCGACGTCGACGTGGCGGTGATCGTCGACCGGGCGGCGACCTCCTGGACCGGGCGCGTCGGCCTGGTCACCGAGCTGGTCCGAGCCGCCTCCTTCGACGCTGCCCGGACGCTGGCGCTGGTGTGCGGCCCGGAGGTGATGATGCGGTACGTCGCCGCGGACCTCGTCGCGCGCGGCGTGCCCGCCGACCGGGTCCGGCTCTCCCTGGAGCGCAACATGCGCTGCGGCGTGGGCCTGTGCGGCCACTGCCAGCTGCGCGAGCACCTGCTCTGCGTGGACGGTCCGGTGCTCTCCCTCGACCGCGTCCTGCCCCACCTCACGGTGCGGGAGCTGTGATGGCCACGCCCCGCCCGACGCTGGCGGTCTGGAAGTTCGCCAGCTGCGACGGCTGCCAGCTCACCGTGCTCAACTGCGAGGACGAGCTGCTCGACCTGGCCGGTGCGGTCGAGGTCGCCTACTTCCCCGAGGCGACGCGCGCGGTGGTCGAGGGGCCCTACGACCTCTCCCTGGTGGAGGGGTCGGTCACCACGCCCGGTGACGCGGAGCGGATCCAGCAGGTGCGGCGGGCCTCACGGACGCTCGTGACCATCGGGGCGTGCGCCACCGCCGGCGGCATCCAGGCGCTGCGCAACTTCGCCGACGTGGCGGAGTTCCGCGCTGCGGTCTACGCCCGGCCGGAGTACGTCGAGACCCTGGCCACCTCCACCCCGATCGCCGCCCACGTCCCCGTCGACCTCGAGCTGCGCGGCTGCCCGATCGACCGCAGCCAGCTGCTCGAGGTGGTGACCGCGTTCCTCCAGCACCGCCGGCCGCGGGTCACCGCGGAGAGCGTCTGCGTCGAGTGCAAGCGCCGGGGCAACGTGTGCGTCACGGTCGCCCACGGGACCCCGTGCCTGGGGCCGGTCACGCATGCCGGGTGCGGCGCCCTGTGCCCGTCGTACGACCGCGGCTGCTACGGCTGCTTCGGTCCGGCGGACACCACCAACACCGGCTCCCTCAGCGCGCGGCTGGTGGAGCTCGGGATGCCCGGCCGGGACCTGCACCGGGTCTTCCGCACCTTCAACGCCGCCGCGCCCGCCTTCGCCGAGGAGAGCCAACGGCACGGCGACGCGGGGACCGAGGAAGGAGCGGCACCGTGACGCACAAGGGGATGAACGAGGACGGCGAGATCACCGCGGAGACGCTGGCGCGCGTCGAGGGCGAGGGCGCCATGCACGTGGTCGTGCACCAGGGCCGGGTCACCGACGTCCAGCTCCGGATCTACGAGCCGCCGCGGTTCTTCGAGGCGATGCTGCGCGGGCGGGGGCACACCGAGCCGCCGGACATCACGTCGCGGATCTGCGGCATCTGCCCGGTCGCCTACGAGATGAGCGCGTGCCTGGCGATCGAGGACGCCTGCGGTGTCGCCGTCACCGAGGACGTCGCGCTGATGCGGCGGCTGCTCTACTGCGGCGAGTGGATCGAGAGCCACACGCTGCACGTCTACCTGCTGCACGCCCCGGACTTCCTGGGCTACCCGGGCGCCATCGAGATGGCCGCCGACCACCGCGACGTCGTCGAGCGCGGCCTGCGGCTGAAGAAGGCCGGCAACGCGCTGATGACGCTGGTCGGCGGCCGCGCCGTGCACCCGGTCAACGTGCGGGTCGGCGGCTTCTACCGGTTCCCCGCCCGCGCCGAGCTCCTGGGCCTGCGCGCCCGGCTCGAGGCAGCGCTCGAGGACGCGCTCGCGACGGTCACGATGGCGGCCGGCTTCGACTTCCCGGACTTCGAGCAGGACCACGAGTACGTCTCCCTGCGCACCGACCACGACTACCCGATCGAGGGCGGATCCTTCGTCACCAGCAGCGGGCACGCGTTCGCCGTCAGCGAGTTCGGCGACTGGGTGAGCGAGGAGCACGTGCCGCACTCCAACGCCCTGCACGCGCACCTGCGCGGCAGCGGTCCGTACGTCGTCGGGCCGCTGGCGCGCTACTCCCTCAACCACGACCGCCTCCCACCGGTGGCCCGCCGGGCGGCCGACGAGGCGGGCCTCGGGCCGACCTGCCGCAACCCGTTCCGGTCGATCGTGGTGCGGGCAGTGGAGATCGTGGTGGCGTGCGAGGAGGCGCTGCGGATCATCGACGGCTGGGCCGACGGGGTGCGTGGCGACCCCTCGGTCCCGGTGCCGGCGCGTGCCGGGGTGGGCCACGGCGCGACGGAGGCACCCCGCGGCACGCTCTACCACCGCTACGAGCTGGCCGGCGACGGCACGGTGCTCGACGCGCAGATCGTGCCGCCCACGTCGCAGAACCAGGTGAGCATCGAGGCCGACCTGCGTGGCTTCGTGCAGGACCGGCTCCACCTCGACACCGAGGAGCTGACCCGGCAGTGCGAGCAGGCGATCCGCAACTACGACCCGTGCATCTCGTGCGCCACGCACTTCCTCGACCTGACCCTGGAGGGACGGTGAGCCCACTGGTCGTCGGCATCGGCAACGCGTCGTGCGGCGACGACGGGGTCGGGCCCCTGGTGGCCGACCGGGTGGCAGGGCTCCGGCTGGCCGGTGTCGAGGTGGTCGTGCACGACGAGCCGCTCGCCCTGGTCGAGCTCCTCGGTGGTCACGAGGACGTGGTGGTCGTGGACGCAGCGCGGAGCCCGGGTGGGGAGCCGGGCGAGCTGCACGTCGTCCGGGTCGGGTCCGCCCCCGTGGCCGGGCGCTCCCGGGTCTCGAGCTCGCACGGGCTCGGGGTGGTCGACGCGGTCGAGCTGGCCCGGGCCCTGGGGCGGCTGCCGGAGCGGCTCACGCTGGTCGGGGTGGAGGCCGGCGCCGTGGACGTGGGGAGCCCGATGTCGCCACAGGTCCGGGACCGGGTCGACGACGCGGTACGCGCGGTCGTGGCGGCGCTGCCCACGACGACGCGGTGAGGGTGCGACCTCACGCCGTGGTGGGGAGCGGGATGCCGCTGCTGGCGCAGCAGGAGGGCAGCTCGCCCCGCAGCGCCTCGAGGGCGTGGGTCGCCTTGGTCAGGAAGCTGCTCTCGGAGGGGATCACGATCCGTCGCGGGTGGTCCGCCCACGCCTCGAGCAGCCGCTCGTCGATCCGGGCCGCGGCCCGGGCGGTCTCGGTGCGCAGCGGGTTGGCGTGGTTGTAGCCGTGCCCGGCAGGAGGCGTGCGCAGGTGGATCACGGCGCCGTACCTCGCCAGCTCGTCTGCCTGCGAGGTGTCGACCGAGGACCAGAACTCATCGGGGCTGCCCGGCCAGTAGGCCAGCCCGTCCACGGTGCCGCGGTCGCACAGCACCAGGGCGGCGTTGTGGGTGTCGCCGATGACCTCCAGCTCGCGCTGGACGTGGAAGATGGCGCGCTGCGCCGCCCGCCGCCACTCCGGCTCGTCCGCGCGCGGGAACCCGCCTCCGAAGACGATGCCCGCCGACTCGGCCAGCGGGTGCACGTGGGGGCAGAGCGACTGCCGGATCAGCTCGAGCAGCGCCGTCTTGCCGGCGCCCGGGCCGCCGGTCAGCACGACCCGGTGCCGGTGGTGGGTCTCGGTGCAGCGGCAGGCCACCGGCATGGGTCGCTCCTTCCGGGGCGGGTCGACCTGCCCCGGAACGATTGTCGCGTGCCCGCGCCCTCGGCGGGAGGGACTCCCGGCCCTGCCCGGCGGCTCAGAGGAGGGCGAGTGCACCTGCCGCCAGCGGGCCGATCCACGTGGCGAGCCGGGTGAGCGACTCGAGGAACGACGAGCCCGCCGTCGCGAGGGCGCCCGCCCGGTCCAGCCCCTTCACGAACGACTCGAGGTGCCCCGCCGCCTCCTGCTTGTCGCCGGCCTCGGCCAGCGCACCGAGCTCGACCTCGGCCGCCTCGCGCTCGCCGGCGGTGAGCCGCAGCTCCGCGACGGCTGCCCGGAGCGCCTCGATCTCGGCGGCCATGTCGGGGTCCGCCCCGATCCGGCTGCCGACGGCCACGTCGCGCCCGGCCACCTGCTGGCTGCCGCTGCCGACGTTCATGTTCCCCGAACCTGCGTTGACCGGGCCCGACACGTTGCCGAACCGGAAGGTGTCGCTCATGGCTGTCTCCTCTGGGTCCTCTGCTTCTCCCGCTTCCGGGCCGCCTTCGACATCCCCGTGCCGATGCCGGCCAGGACGCCGCCACCCGCGAACAGGGCGAACCCGATGGCCAGCAGCGGGATGCCGGCGAAGGTCCGGTCGAACGGCGTGGTGTCGGTCGGGTCGTCGACGCCGAACCCGGAGAAGATCAGCGTCATCCAGATGCCGAACCCGGCCAGGGCGACGATCGTCCCCAGCACCGCGAGCACCCGTCCCGGCCCGGTGCCCTGGAAGATCTCGTCGGAGGAGTCGTAGTCGTTGGTGACCTCGACGTCGTAGGTGTCGCCGTGGTGGATGTCGCCGCCCGCGACGTACTGCGTCCCGCTCCCCACGTTCATGGCCCCGCTGCCGGCGTTCACCGGCCCGGCCACGTCGCCGAAGTCGTACGACGTCGCAGGCCCCTCGCCCCCGTGCTGCGCGGGCATGCCGATGACGCCGAACTGCAGGTCGACCTCCCCCAGGCGGATCAGGTCCCCGGGCCGCAGGTCCGCGGCCCGGGTCAGCCGCGCACCGTTCACCCGGGTCCCGTTGGTCGAGCCGAGGTCCTCGAGGGTGACGGCGGCGCCGGTGCGGCAGAGCGCCGCGTGGTGCCGGCTGACCGAGACGTCGTCGAGGACGATCCCGGCGTCCGTGGCACGACCGAGCGTGACCCGGCCGGGACCGATCGTGAAGCTGCGCCCGGCCTGCGGGCCGCTGGTGATGACGAGTGCGGGCCACTCCTGCAGCGAGGTGCCCATGGCCACCTCCGGAACGGTCCTCCCGCGCCGACGTGGTGCCGGCACCCGCCGCTCCACCTCCATGGTGCGCCCGATCGCCACCGTTGTCAGCCCCGGGCGGTCCGGACGCATGATGGAGACGTGACCGGTGTCCTGCTGGATCTCGACGGCCTCGTCTACGTGGGCGACCAGCCGGTGCCGGGCGCCGCCGAGGCCGTCGCCCGGCTGGGCCGGGCGGGTGTCGCGTACCGCTTCCTGACCAACACCACGTCCCGGCCGCGGCAGGCCATCGTGGACCAGCTGACCGGGATGGGGATCCCGGCGACGGCCGACCAGGTCCTCACCCCGGCCGTCGCCGCGGAGGCGTGGCTGCGCCACCACGACGTGCGCCGCCCGGCGCTGTTCGTGCCGCCCGCCACCGCTGCCGAGCTCGCCGGGCTGGAGCCGCTCCCGGACGGCGTCGAGGAGGGCGCGGGGGCGGTGGTCGTCGGCGATCTCGGCGAGGGCTGGGACTTCGCGACGCTCAACCGGGCCTTCCGGCTGCTCGCGGGCGACGCCGGGGTGCCCCTCGTCGCGCTCGGGATGACCCGCTACTGGCGCGCCGAGGACGGGCTCCGCCTGGACGCGGGCCCGTTCGTGCGCGCCCTGGAGCACGCCTGCGGCCGCGCCGCCGTCGTCCTCGGCAAGCCGGACCCGGCGTTCTACGCGACCGCGGTCGACGCCCTCGGTCTCGACCCGGCACAGGTGGTGATGGTCGGTGACGACGTGCGCACCGACGTCGAGGGTCCGCAGCGGGCCGGGCTCGCCGGCGTGCTCGTGCGCACCGGCAAGTTCTCGCCGGCCGACCTCGAGGGCGACGTGGAGCCCGACGCCGTCATCGACTCGATCGCCGACCTGCCCCGCCTACTCGCCGGGCTCGACGGGCTCGAGGGGCTCGACGGGAGGTGAGCCGTCAGTCCGCAGCGTCGATGCTGGTCGCGGAGACCCCGAGCACCTCGGGGAGGGCGTCGAGGTCCGCGAGCAGGTCCTCGGAGACCGGGCCGGCCACGTCGATTGTCGCCACCGCCGCCCCGCCGCCGCGGAACACCCGGTTCTCCATGTGCTCGACGTTGAGCCGGGCCCGGCTGAGCCGGTCGAGCACGTGGGCGAGCACCCCGACCCGGTCGAGATGGCGCACCGTGAGAGTCGCCGAGCCGATCCGGCTCGGGGTCAGGTTGACGCAGTTGCGGGCCTCGCCCTGCACGAACGCGTCGACGAGCTCGACCACGCCCGCGGCGACGGCGTCCTGGGCCTGCTGCGTCGAGGCGCCGATGTGGTGCGTCCCGACCACGCGCGGGTGCCTGGCCAGGGGGGAGCTCCACTCGGCCCGCCCGGCGCCCGGCTCGTCGGCGTACACGTCCAGGCCGGCGCGGAGGTCGTGCTCGTCGAGGGCCCGCAGCAGCGCGCCCTCGTCGACGAGGTCGCCCCGCGAGGTGTTGAGCAGGATCGCCCCGCGCTTCATCCGGGACAGGAACGCCTCGTCGACCAGCCCGGCGGTGTCGGCGTTCGACGGCAGGTGCAGGGTCACCACGTCGCAGGTGGGCAGCAGCTCCTCGAGCGAGTCGGCCAGCCCGATGCGCAGGTCGGCCGCGCGGGTCTCGACCTCCGCGCTGCGGCCGGGCCGCGCGAGCGCCCGGAGGTCGATGCCGAACGCCGTGGCCCGCTGGGCCACCTCGAGACCGATCGAGCCGAGCCCGATGATCCCCATCGTCGAGCCGAGCAGCCCCCGGGCCGCGCTGTAGGTCTTCTTGTCCCAGCGACCGGCGCGCAGGTCGGCGGCGGCGTCCACGATCCGCCGGTCGATGGCGAGCAGCAGGCCCATCGTGAGCTCGGCGACCGCCGCGGCGTTGCGCCCCGGCAGGTTGGCGACCAGCACCCCGCGGGCCGCGGCCGCCTCGGTGTCGATGGTGTTCGTCCCGGCGCCGGCGCGGATCACCAGCGCCAGCCGGTCGGCGGTCTCGAAGACCTCGCCCGGCACCTTGGTGCTGCGCACCACGAGCACGTCGAAGCCCCCGACCCGGTCCGCCAGCTCGGCCGCCTGGAGGCCGGGCTCGACGACGCAGGTGTGGCCGCGCGCCTCGAGCTCGTCGACCGTCGTACCGCCGACCGAGTCGGCAAAGAGCACCCGCATCACGACCTCCGGTGAACGCCTGACTCCTGCCTCACCGTAACGGTCCGCGGCGCCGCGCGCGACGGACGGCGGGTGGCGGTCGCGGGGTGGCTCACCCGCTCAGGAGGATGTGGCGGCCCCACGCCGACGCCAGACTCACGCGCATGCCGACCGCCCCCGGAGCGCCCGTCCCGCAGATCGTCGCGCAGCACGACGCGCTCAGCCGCTCGTTGCCGTTCGCCGACACCCGCGACCTCGAGGACGCCGCGCGCGGGTTCGTGGCCCGGCTCGAGCCGGGCGTCGTCCGCGCCGCGGACGGGCGGGTGGTGTGGGACAACGACTCCTACGCCTTCCTGGGCGGCCCGGCACCCACGACCGCGAACCCGAGCCTGTGGCGCCAGTCCGGCCTGGTGGCGATGCAGGGCCTGTTCGAGGTCACCGAGGGCATCTACCAGGTGAGGGGGCTCGACCTGTCGAACGTCACCTTCGTCGAGGGGGAGCAGGGGGTGGTCGTGATCGACCCGCTCATCTCGACCGAGACCGCCGCGGCGGCGCTGGCGCTCTACCGCGAGCACCGGGGCGAGCGGCCGGTCACCGGCGTGATCTACACCCACTCCCACGTCGACCACTTCGGCGGCGTCAAGGGCGTCACCAGCCAGGAGGACGTCGATGCCGGGCGGGTGGTCGTGGTGGCGCCGGCCGGGTTGGTCGAGCACGCCGTGTCCGAGAACGTCTACGCCGGCACCGCGATGGCACGTCGTGCCGGCTACATGTATGGCGCGGCCCTGCAGCGCGGCCCCGCCGGCCAGATCGGCGCCGGCCTGGGACAGACCACCTCGACGGGCTCGGTCACCCTGATCGCGCCGACCCTCGAGATCACCACCACCGGGCAGGAGGAGGTCGTCGACGGGGTGCGCATCGTGTTCCAGATGGCACCCGGCACCGAGGCCCCGGCGGAGATGCACTTCTGGTTCCCCGACCGCAGGGCGCTGTGCCTCGCCGAGAACGCCACGCACACCCTGCACAACCTGCTGACGCTGCGCGGGGCGCTGGTCCGCGACCCGCACGCCTGGGCGGGCTACCTGACCGAGGTGATCGACCTGTTCGGCAGCGAGGCGGAGGTGGCGTTCGCCTCCCACCACTGGCCGACCTGGGGGAGCGACCGGATCATCGAGTTCATCTCGCTGCAGCGCGACCTCTACGCCTACCTGCACGACCAGACCCTGCGGATGCTGAACCAGGGACTGGTCGGCGCCGAGATCGCCGAGCGGATGCAGCTGCCGCCGGCCCTGGAAGCCGCCTGGCACACGCACGGCTACTACGGATCGGTCAGCCACAACGTGAAGGCGATCTACCAGCGCTACCTGGGCTGGTACGACGGCAACCCGGCGCACCTGTGGCAGCACCCGCCCGTGGAGGCGGCCCGGAGGTACGTCGAGTTCATGGGCGGCGCCGACGCGGTCGTGGCGAAGGCGCGGGCGTCGTACGACGCCGGCGACCTGCGCTGGGTCGCCGAGGTGCTCGACCACGTCGTGTTCGCCGAGCCCGACCACGCCGCCGCGCGGGAGCTGCTGGCCGACACCTACGAGCAGCTCGGCTACGGCGCGGAGAACGGCACCTGGCGCTGCGTCTACCTGTCCGGCGCGACCGAGCTGCGCGAGGGCGGGTTCGGCACCCCGGCGCAGGCGAGCTCGGCGGACCTGCTCGCGGCGCTCACCCCGCAGATGCTCTTCGACGCCCTGGCGATCAGGGTCGACGGACCGCGCGCCTGGGACGAGCGGCTCACGATCGACGTCGTCCTGACCGACAGCGGGCAGCGGTTCCGCCTGCGGCTGGCGAACGGCGTCCTCACCCACAGCGCCGCGCGGCAGCCCGGCGCCGCCGACGCGACGCTGCGGCTGCCGGGTGCGGCGCTGGGCGTCCTCGCCTCGGGCGCCGTCGACGCGGCGACGCTGGGTGCCGCCGGAGTCGAGCTGACGGGTGACCCCTCGGTGCTCACCCGCCTCTTCTCGGTGCTGGAGGCCCCCGACCCAGACTTCGCCGTCGTCACTCCGGACTAGCCTCCGCCGGGCGACCGCCACAATGTGGCCATGCCGACCGAGGGACTGGCGCTCGCAGCGCTCGAGTGGCTCGCCGCGTCGGGCCGCCCGGAGGGGGACGGGACCGCGTGGACCGGCACGCCGGATCGGGACGCGGCCGACCCGGACCTGTACGCCGGAGGCGCCGGGATCGTGCTGGCCTTCCTCGAGGCGCACCGGCACTTCGGCGACGACCGGTGGGGCGACGTCGCGGTGCGCGGAGCGCGCACGCTCGCGAGGCAGGTCGAGCACTGGGACCACGCCTCGCTCTACTTCGGTGCCACCGGGATGGCGGTCGCCCTGCACGCGGTGGCCGGGCAGCTGGGGGAGCGGGACGCCGAGGCGGCGGCCCGCCGGGCGCTCGACCGGGTGCGGGCCTCGTTCGACGGCGAGCGCTGGGGGCCGATGTTCGAGCTGATGGGCGGCAACGCCGGGATCGCGCTCGGTGCGTTGCGCCTCGGTGACGTCGGGCTCGCCGAGACGGCGGTGGTGCCGTACCTGCGGACCGCGGAGGCCACGCCGCACGGGGTCACCTGGGAGAACCGGGTCGGGCTGGCCGCCCGTCGGCACCACCTCTCGCACGGCACGCTGGGTGTCGCGTACGCGCTCGCCGCCACCGCCGACGCGACCGGACGCGCCGACCTGATGGACCTCGCGCTGGCCGGTGTGGCCGACGTGGTGGCGCGCGACGAGACGGGGGAGGCGGGGTTCCTGGTCCCGCACTCCGACCCGCAGCAGCAGCACCAGGGGATCGAGCGGTTCAGCTTCGGCTGGTGCCACGGTCCGGCCGGTGACGCCCAGGTTTTCCGGCTGCTGCGCCGGCTGACCCGCGACGACCGCTGGTCGACGCTGGAGGACCGTTGCTGGCACACCGTCCTCGGGTCCGGTCTGCCGCAGCGGCTGCGTCCGGGCTTCTGGGACAACAACGGGCGCTGCTGCGGCACGGCCGGCGTCCTCGCCCTCGCGCTCGACCGCGCGGTGGAGCGGGGCGACGGGCGTGACCTCGCCGACCTCCTGGTGGTCGACCTGGAGGCCCGGGCGACGGTCGACGCCGACGGCGCGCGCTGGTCCAACCACGAGCACCGCGCCGACCCGCCGGAGCTGGCACCGCGGCACGGCTGGGCGATGGGCAACGCCGGCATCGTGCGCGAGCTGCTGCGGCACGCCCGGGTCCTCGAGGGCCGGGACCCGGCGTACGCCGTCGCGTGGCCCGACCACCCGCCCGCCGAGCACGCGAGGTGAGTCGTCACCCCGGGAGCGGGAGGTCGGGCAGGCTGCGCCAGCTGGCGGCAGGCGGAGCCTGCGCGGCGAGGCGACAGCTCCGGTCGGAGAGCCGACAGGTGAGGACGTCGCCCTCGGGCCGCGAGGACGCCCCGAAGAGGGCGACGGCGTCGTCGTCGAGCCACTCGAAGGTCGTGAAGCACGAACCCCACCGGCACTCGTCGGAGGGCTCGGGGTGGTAGCCGGCGGGCAGCCGGAACCAGACGGGCCGTCCGGTGACGGTGTCGAACGCACGCGTCGGTGTCCCGCCCTCGCCCGTCACGGGGACCAGCCGCCTTCCCACCAGGCCGAGCTGCTGGCCGATCCCGTCCGTCGCGGTCCCGGTGCGCCAGGAGCCGCCGACCACCAGGCCTCGTGGCTGGCTCCTGAGGTCCGCGGCGTACGCCGCCGGCGTCGCTGCGTCGTGGCGGCCGCTCGCCGCGTCGACCACGACCAGGCGCTCGTGCCAGCGGCCGGGGCGTCGCTCGACGGCCACGGTGACGTAGACGTGTTCACCCACGACCGCGGTCAGGCTGCAGGCGGGGCGGCGGTGCACGGCGCAGGCGGGGATCTGGTCGCGGACGACCTCCCGGCCGGTGTCCGTGTCGAGCCCGACGAGGGTGCCCACCGCGCCCGGGGAGCACTCGAACCACGCGACCAGGGAGCCGGTGTTGCCCGACATGACCATGCCCTCCTCGGCGAGGCCCTGGTAGTGGCTGTTCGGGTCGACGTCCCAGCTCCGGCCGCAGAGCTGCGCGGCCACCTGCACCGGTGGGCCACCGTCGCTGAACCACAGCCGACCGTCCGTCGTCGTGTACACCAGGCCGTCGTCGGTCACGTCGATGTGCTCGAACTGCCTGCCGGTCTCGAGGGCGTGGCCGCCGACGTGGACGGTGCCGCTCCGCCGCCCGACGTCGCGGTACACGACCTCACGGGGCTGCCCCAGGGGTGCGGGGTCGTCGGTCCGGCGGTGGTCGGTGTCGGGGGCAGGTCGGTCCACCGGTCCCTGGTCCCGCGTGGTCGGGCCGGTCAGGGCGAGGCCGACCGCGAGTGCGATCGCGACCACGACGGCAGCGCCGGCGGCCAGGACCGCGGTGATCCTGCGCCGGCGCAGCCGCCGCTCGCCGAGGCCGACCAGCGCGTCGACGTCCAGGACGGCCGGGCCGATCTCGTCGATCCGCCGTGCCAGCGCCTCACGCAGGGTGGTGGTCATCGGGTCACCGCCTCGTCCTCGGGGAACAGCACGCCGGAGCCGGGACCGACGCGGTCGCGAAGCTTGAGCAGCGCGGTGGCGACCTGGCTCTTCACCGTGCCCACCGAGCAGCCCATCAGCTCGGCGGTCTCCGCCTCGGACAGGTCCTCGTAGTAGCGCAGCACCAGCGCGGCGCGTTGCCGCGACGGCAGCTCGCGCACCTGCTCCCAGAGCACGCCGTGGGTGGTGAGCCGGTCGGTCTCGTCGCCGTCGTCACGGTCGGGGACCACGGCGACGGGAGGCTCGTGGAAGGACCGCCGGCGCCGCCACGAGATCGCCGTCGTCACGATCGTGCGGCGCACGTACGCCTCGGCCGCCGCCGAGTCCCGCAGCCGCGGCCACGCCACGTAGACCTTCACGAGCGCCTCCTGCAGCAGGTCCTGGGCCAGCTGGTGGTCGCCGACCACGGCGTACGCCAGGCGCAGCAGCGACGTCGACCGGGCCTCGACGAGGTCCGCGAAGGCCGAGACGTGCTGCTCGCTCCGTGTCGCCATGGCCGCTCCTCAGGCCGGTCACTTCATCCTCTACCCCTAAGGACGCATCGGGCGAGCAGCGAAGTTGGACGGCAACCGGGTCCTCACCGCCCCAGGGCCCCGCTCAGGACGAGACCTCCGGGGGAGCGGGACCGGGGTGGTGGGCCACGATGTGCTCCTCGTGGTCGACGTCGAGCGGACCCTCGTCGAGGCCCGCTCCGCGCGCCGACAGGTCGAGCAGGCCGTGCGCCCGGCGCGCCTCCCGCACCCCCTGGGAGATGCTGTGCCACAGGTGGTCGTCGCCGAGGTCAGCGAGCAGCCCCGAGCGCCGGAGCGCCTTGCGGACCGGCCACATCACGCGCACGAGGTAGAGGTCGACGTCCCGCTTGCGCAGGGCCGCCAACAGATCGGCCAGCGCGTCGGCGCTGGTCGTGTCCATCTGGTTGGTGGCCTCCAGGTCGAGCACGAGGGCGCGGATGTCCGGTGCGGATGCCACCAGGGCGAGCACGCGGTCGTGGACGGGAGCCGCGGTGACCCAGAAGATCGGCACGTCGATGCGGAGGACCACCACCCCTGGATACGTCGGTCGCTCGGCGTGGTCACGCACGCTTCCCCAGGCGGCCTTCTCATCGGGAACCTTGCCCATCACCTCGACGTCGACGCGGCTGGACCGGAAGACCAGGCCCAGCACCGAGACGGCGACGGCCAGCAGCAGCCCGTTCAACGGGCCGAGGACCACCACGCCCACGGCGGCCACGGAAGCGGCGACGATGTCGTTGCGGCGCACCCGTGCGTAACGGCCCAGGGCCGGAAGGTCCAACAGCTTCCACACCGCGTTGACGACGATCGCGCTCAGCACCGCCCGGGGGAGCACCGACAGGGCCGGCGCGATGGCGACGATCACGACGACGGACAACGCGGCCGCGGCCAGCCCGGTCACCTGCGTGCGTCCGCGGGCGTCGCTGGCCGTCGCCGTCTTGGACAGGCTCCCGGCGACCCCGAGTCCGCCGAAGAGCCCGCACGCGACGTTGGCCGCGCCGGAGGCGACCAGCTCCTGGTCGGCGTCGATGCGGTAGTCCCCGCGGCCGGCGAAGAGCCTGGCAGCGCTCAGGCCCTCCGCGAGGCCCACGAGAGCCAGCGCCGCGCCCGCCGTGACGAGGCTGACCAGGTCGCCGGCTTCGACCGTCGGCACGCCCGGTGTCGGCAGCCCCCGGGGGACGTGGCCGACCACCTCGACGCCGCGCGCCTGCAGGTCCAGGGCCTGCGAGGTGGCCAGACCGGCGAGCAGGACCAGCAGGCCCCAGGGCAGCTTCGGCGCCACCAGCGAACCACCGAAGAGGACCACCAGCGACACCGTCGACACGGCGACGGTCGTCAGGTCGGCGTCGCCGTGGCCGAGGCTCGACCCGAGGGCGCCGACCCGCTCGACCACCTGGCCGACGGGCGTCGGGACCCCGAGGAGGTGTGGCACCTCGTTGAGGATGACCAGGATGGTCAGGCCGAGGACGAACCCGGTGACGATCGGCTTGGACAGGAACTCGGCCATCCACCCGATCCGGAGGAAGCCGGCCGCCACGAGCACCAGACCGGATCCCAGGGCCAGGGCCGCCGTGTAGGACGCCGCCTGTGCCGTGCCGGCCACCCCGAAGCTGGCGAGGAACGAACCGGAGAGGACGGACACGGTCGACACCGGCCCCACGACGAGCTGGCGGGACGAGCCGAAGACCGCGTAGGCCACGAGCGCCACCGGGACCGCGTAGAGGCCCACCTCGACGGGAGCGCCGGCGATCGAGGCGTAGCCGAGCGCCTGCGGCACGGCCAGGGCCGCCACGACTGCCCCGGCCACCAGGTCCCCGCGCAGCCAGGCGGTCCGGTAGCGCGGCAGCCAGGCGGCGATCGGCATCCGGCGCCAGCGCTGGTCCGAGAGTGCCTGCGTGCCGTCGCTCATCCGGTCCACCCTGTCCGACCACCGTGCCGGAACGCTATCGGGACCCGGCGTCGCACGGATCGTCTGCCGAGGGGGAGATGTGCCGGGGGCCCGGGAGGGGTCAGGCCCGGTCGGCCAGCTCGTCGGCGAGGAGCGCGGCGTGCAGGGACACCCGGATCTCCGGGTCGTCGAGGCGGGCGCCGAGCAGGGACTCGATCCTGGCCAGCCGGGCGTAGAACGCCGGCCGGGACAGGTGCAGGCTCGCGGCCGCGTCGGACTTGCTGGCCGGGTGCTGGACGAGGGCCCGCAGCGCCTCCAGCAGGGCGGTGCCGTGCTCCTCGTCGTGCCGGCGCAGCGGGTCGAGCTCGCGGGCCACGAACAGGCGGAGCCGGTCGTCGTCGCCGAGGAGGGCGAGCAGCCCCCGCAGGTGCACGTCCTCCAGCCGGTGCACCAGTCGGTCGGCGCCGTCGGGACGGACCGCGTCGGCGACCTGGCGCGACTCGCGCAGCTCGCGGTCGACCGTGCGCAGCGAGGGCGTGCCGCGGCCTGCGGCGACGACGACCGCGTGCCGCCGTGCCAGGTCGGCCGCCAGCCTCTCGACCGTCCTCGTGTCCGAGGCGGAGGGCCGGAGCGCGAGGAGGACGCGCACGTCGTGGTCCATCTCGCTGATCAGCGCCGGGGTCCCGAGCTCGTGCGCGGCGCGCACCACGGCCGCGAGGACCTCCCCGCCCGACGTGCGGCGGCTGGCGGCCCCGCTGCCGTCCATCGTCGGTCGGGGGCGGATCGTCAGCCCGACGTAGCTGCGCCCGGCCGTGGGGAAGCCCGCGAGCTCGCAGCGGCGTACGACGTCCGCGGCGGTGGGGTCGGACTGGAGGCCGAGCAGCAGCTCGTGGTGGGTCCGTCGGACCAGGTTGTCGCGGTCGCGGTCGTGCAGCCGGTGCAGGGCCAGGGCGGCGGCGCCCCGCTCGACGACCGCGACCTGGCGCTGCGACGGCGGGGTCGGGGCCTGGAGCACCAGTCGGCCCCACCCGCGCTCCCGCGGCCCGAGGCGGGTGACCAGCCAGCCCTGCTGCTCGTCCCACACGGTCCGGCCCGGCAGCGGGACCCGCCTGGACCGGGCCTGCCAGTCGTCGAGGAACCCGGCCACGTCGTCGGGACCGGCGAGGTAGTCGAGGACCTGGTGCTGCTCGCTCTCGAGGACGACGGCCGCGCCGGCCAGCCGCTGCACCGCGGCCAGGATCTCGGTGGGATCCGCCTCGGCGAGGCTCAGCGCGGTGAACGTCTCGTGCACCCGCTCGGCGTCCCGCAGCTCGGCGAGCTGCTCGTCCACGACCCGCTCGCCCACGGCCTGGGTGATCGAGGCGAACCGGGAGACCCGCGCCAGCACCACCAGCGGCAGGGAGGAGTGCCGGCAGGCGCCGACCAGCGCCTCCGGGAGGTCGTGCTGCCAGCGCCGGCCCAGCTCCACCATCAGGCCCGCGGCGCCCACCTCGGCGAGGCTCTCCGCGAACGCCGTGAGCCCACGCTCGCTCTCGGGCAGCGCGATGCCGGTGGTCAGCACGAGGTCGCCCTCACGGAGCAGCGGCGCGATGTCGGCGAGCTCGGTGGCGTGCACCCAGCGCACGCGCCGGTCCAGCTCGTCCTCGCCGGCCAGCACGGTCGGTCCGGCGCCCCGGATGACCGGCATGGCCAGCACGTCGCGGACGGTCACGTCGGGCATCGGGCGGCTCCGAAGGTCTGCCCGACAGATCGTCGGGAACTCTGCTGGGATCGTACATTCTGTCGGCCCGGGCGGACCGGGCGGTGAGCAAGGATGGACGCACGATCGAGGAGGAGGACCCATGACGAGCACGACCGTGACCCCCATCGGGCACTGGGCCGACGGCGCCCCGTTCGCCGGCGCCTCGGAGCGCGCCGCCGACGTCACCAACCCTGCGACCGGACGGGTCACCGGCCGGGTCGCGCTGGCCGACGAGGAGGACGCCCGGCACGTCATCGCGACCGCGGCCACGGCCGCCCGCAGCTGGCGCGAGACGTCGCTGGCGCGGCGTACCCAGGTGATGTTCGCGTTCCGCGAGCTGTTGAACTCCCGCAAGGAGGAGCTGGCCGCGATCATCACCGCGGAGCACGGCAAGGTCCACTCCGACGCCCTCGGCGAGATCGCCCGCGGCCAGGAGGTCGTCGAGTTCGCGTGCGGCATCTCGCACCTGCTCAAGGGCGGCCACTCGGCCGGCGCCTCCACCGGTGTCGACGTCCACTCGACCCGCCAGCCCCTGGGTGTCGTGGGCATCATCAGCCCGTTCAACTTCCCCGCGATGGTGCCGATGTGGTTCTTCCCCGTCGCGATCGCAGCCGGTAACACCGTCGTTCTCAAGCCCAGCGAGAAGGACCCGTCGGCGGCCCTGTGGCTCGCGGCGCTGTGGAAGGAGGCCGGCCTCCCGGACGGCGTCTTCAACGTCCTGCAGGGTGACAAGGTCGCGGTCGACGCGCTGCTGCAGAGCCCCGACGTGGCGGCGATCAGCTTCGTCGGCTCCACGCCGATCGCGGAGTACGTCTACGAGCAGGCCAGCAGGCACGGCAAGCGCGTGCAGGCCCTCGGCGGTGCGAAGAACCACATGGTGGTCCTGCCGGACGCCGACCTCGACCTGGCCGCCGACGCGGCCGTCAACGCCGGCTACGGCAGCGCCGGTGAGCGCTGCATGGCGATCAGCGTGCTGGTGGCGGTGGAGCCCGTCGCCGACGAGCTCGTCGCCCGGATCGCCGACCGCACCCGCACCCTCGTGATCGGCGACGGTCGCCAGGGGGCTGCCGGCGACGGGGGGGAGTCCGACATGGGCCCGCTCGTCAGCCGCGCGCACCGCGACCGCGTCGCGGGCTTCGTGGAGTCCGGCCAGAAGGCCGGCGCCAAGCTCGTCGTCGACGGCCGCGAGGTCGAGGCCCGTGGCGAGCAGGACGGCTTCTGGCTCGGCCCGACGCTCTTCGACCACGTCACCCCCGACATGGAGATCTACACCGAGGAGATCTTCGGCCCGGTCCTCTCCGTGGTCCGGGTGGCGTCGTACGACGACGCCGTCGCGCTGGTCAACAGCAACCAGTACGGCAACGGCACGGCGATCTTCACCAACGACGGCGGGGCCGCCCGGCGCTTCGAGAACGAGGTCGAGGTCGGCATGATCGGCGTCAACGTGCCGATCCCGGTGCCGGTCGCCTACTACTCCTTCGGCGGCTGGAAGCGCTCGCTCTTCGGGGACACCCACGCGCACGGCACCGAGGGCGTCCACTTCTTCACGCGCGGCAAGGTCGTGACCTCGCGCTGGATCAACCCGGCTGCCCGTCCCGAGGGTGGCCTCGAGCTGGGGTTCCCGCAGAATGACTGACACGCAGACCGCCCACGACGACGTGACCCGCGCCTACGAGCTCGACCGCCGCCACGTCTTCCACTCCTGGTCCGCCCAGGCCGAACTCGACCCGATGGTCGTCACCAAGGCCGAGGGCTCCTGGCTCTGGGACGGCGACTGCAACCGGCTGCTGGACTTCACCTCGCAGCTGGTCTTCACCAACCTCGGCCACCAGCACCCGCGGGTCGTGCGGGCGATCCAGGAGCAGGCGGCGACGCTGTGCACCATCGCGCCGTCCACGGTCAACAGCGCTCGCTCGGAGGCGGCCCGGCTGATCGCTTCGCACACGCCGGAGGGCCTCGACCGGATCTTCTTCACCAACGGGGGAGCCGACGCCAACGAGCACGCGATCCGGATGGCGCGGCTGCACACCGGCCGGCAGAAGGTGCTCTCGCGCTACCGCAGCTACCACGGCGGCACCCAGCTGGCCATCAACGTGACCGGTGACCCGCGACGGTGGGCCAACGACACCGCCTCGACCGGGACGGTGCACTTCTTCGGGCCGTTCCTCTACCGCAGCGCGTTCTCGGCCACCACCGAGGCGGAGGAGTGCGAGCGCGCGCTGGCCCACCTCGAGCAGGTCGTCGCCCTCGAGGGGCCGAGCACGATCGCCGCGATCGTGCTGGAGTCGATCCCGGGCACGGCCGGCATCATGGTGCCGCCGCCGGGCTACCTGCGCGGGGTCCGGGAGATCTGCGACCGGCACGGGATCATGCTCATCGCCGACGAGGTGATGTCGGGCTTCGGCCGGTCCGGCCGGTGGTTCGCCGTCGAGCACGACCAGGTCGTCCCCGACCTGCTGACCTTCGCCAAGGGCGTGAACTCCGGCTACGTCCCGCTCGGCGGGGTCGCGATCAGCGAGCCGATCCACCAGACCTTCGCGCACCGCCCGTACCCCGGCGGCCTCACCTACTCCGGCCATCCGCTCGCCTGCGCGGCGGCGGTCGCCACCATCGAGGTGATGGAGGAGGAGCGGGTCGTCGAGCACGCCGCCGCCCTCGGCGAGGAGGTCTTCGGGCCCTGCCTGCACGAGCTCGCCGGCCGGCACGACTGGATCGGCGAGGTGCGGGGCACCGGCGTCTTCTGGGCCCTGGAGCTGGTGTCCGACCGGGCGACCCGCGAGCCGCTCGCGCCGTACGGCGGCAGCAGCCCGCAGATGGCCGCGGTCCTGAAGGCGTGCCGCGAGGAGGGGCTGCTGCCCTTCGCCAACTTCAACCGCATCCACGTGGTCCCGCCGCTCACCATCTCCGCGGAGGAGGCCCGCAGCGGGCTGGACATGCTCGACCGCGCGCTGACCCGCGCGCGCTCGGATGGCTGATCCGGGCGGCGCGCGGGCGATGCTCGCGTCGTCCGTGCTCCGCCCGCTCTGGCTGGACTCCCCGGAGCGGCCCGCGCCGCGGCCCGCCCTGACCGCGGCCGACGAGGGCCTCACGGTCCCGCTGGTCGTCGTCGGCGGTGGCTTCACCGGGCTCTGGGCGGCGGTGCGCGCCAAGGAGCGCGATCCCTCTCGCGGGGTGCTGCTGCTCGAGGCCGACCGGATCGCCGAGCACGCCACCGGCCGCAACGGCGGCTTCTGCGAGGCCAGCCTCACCCACGGCGAGGCCAACGGACGGCAGCGCTGGCCCGAGGAGTACGACGAGCTCGAGCGCCTCGGCCTGCAGAACCTCGACGAGATCGCGGCCACCCTCGAGCGGTACGCCATCGACTGCGGGTTCGACCGCTCCGGCACCCTCGCGGTCGCCACCCGGCCGCACGAGGTCGCGGCGCTCGAGCCCGACGTGCCGGGTTTCCTCGGTGCCGAGGAGGTGCGCCGCGTCGTCGACTCCCCGACGTACCTCGCCGGCCGTGTCTCCCGCGACGACTGCGCCACCCTCGACCCGGCCCGGCTGGCCTGGGGGCTGGCCCGCGTCGCCGAGGAGCTGGGCGTGCGGATCGCCGAGCAGACCCCCGTCGAGGACGTCCGTACCGAACGCGGCCGGGTGGTCGTGGCCACCCCGCACGCGCAGGTGCGCGCGCAGCAGGTCGTGCTGGCCACCAACGTGTTCAAGCCCCTGCTGCGCCGGCTGCGGCTCTCGATCGTTCCGGTCTACGACTACGTGCTCGCCACCGAGCCGCTGACGGCCGCGCAGCTCGAGAAGATCGGCTGGACGGACCGGGTCGGCATCTCCGACAGCGGCAACCAGTTCCACTACTACCGCCTGACGCCGGACGACCGGATCCTCTGGGGCGGCTACGACGCGATCTACCACTACGGGCGCTCGGTCGACGCCGCCCACGAGGACCGGACCGCGAGCTTCGAGACACTGGCCCGGCACTTCGTCGAGACCTTCCCCCAGCTCACCGGTGTCCGTTTCACCCACCGCTGGGCAGGGGCCATCGACACCTGCACACGCTTCTGTGCGTTCTTCGGCGTCACGCGCGGCCGGCGGATCGCCTACGCGACCGGCTTCACCGGGCTGGGCGTCGGTGCCTCCCGCTTCGGCGCCGACGTGATGCTGGACCTGCTCGCCGGGGCCGACACCGGGCGGACCCGGCTCCGGATGGTGCGCACGCGCCCGCTGCCGTTCCCGCCCGAACCCCTGGCCTGGTTGGGGATCCAGCTCACCCGCTGGTCGCTGGCCCGCGAGGACGCCACCGGCCGCCGCAACCTCTGGCTGCGGGTGCTCGACCGGCTCGGGCTGGGGTTCGACTCGTGAGCACCGCCGAGGAGAGGCTGGTGCACCAGGACGTGCTCTCCGGGGTGCTGTCGGCCGGCGTGTCGGCGCCGGGGGAGCGACCCACGACGGTGACCACACCGCTCACGGTGCTGGGGGAGTCCGAGGTCGGCCTGTGGGACATGGCGACCGGCACCGACACCGACATCGAGGACGACGAGGTCTTCCTGGTGCTGGCCGGGTCCGGCACCGTCACCTTCGCCGACGGCTCCCGACTGGACCTGCGCCCGGGTGTGCTCGTCCGGCTGGTGGCCGGTGATGCGACCACGTGGGCGGTCGAGGAGCCGTTGCGCAAGCTGTACCTCGGGTGACTCGGCCGGCGCCGGGGCTGGACGGGACCGCGTCGTTTGGTCAGAGACCGCATCGAAATTGCGGAAAGTGATGCGGTTGGGGACCAAACCGCACCCCAAGCCAGCCGAGGCCCGGGAGCCGACCCCAACCCCAGCCGACCTTCCCTGTAGCCAGCCAGGACCGCAACCCGAAGCAGCCCGAGAGCCGGCAGCAAGCCTCGACAGGAGCCGACCTGAACCGAGGCCGAAGCTGTAGCCGAGCCCGAGCCCGAGCCCGAGCCCGGGCCGAGCCGAAGCCTCACCGCTTCCGGATCCGCAACCAGTCCATCTTCCCGGTGAGGTAGTCGCACCCGACGGCCTCTCCGGAGCAGTCGAGCTTGCCGCCGATCATGAGCGGTCGCTGGTTGGCGATCCGGCCGAGGCGCCCGTGGACCTTCTTGGTGACCGCGTGAGGTGTGCCGGCGTCGAGCTTGATCCGCACGCTCCTCGGCCGTCGCTCGCAGCGGACCGTGTGCCACCGTCGGTCGTCGGCGCGCCACGACTTGGGCCCGTTCACCAACCCGACGGCCCTGGTCAGCCCGGTCTCGTCCCGGAAGAGGCAGGTGGGCCATCCCCGGTGCAGCTCCACCTTCCAGTACCCGCCCGGCTCACCGGACTGGCCCTTCTGGACCAGGTTGCGCGAGCCCAGGTGCGTCTTGAACCTCAGCGTGACGGAGTACGCCCGCGAGTGGGGGTCGAGCAGGGGGTCGTCGGGCACCACGACGAGCCGTTCCGGGTCGCGTTCGGTGCTTTCGCCGCTGAACCGGTAGCCGAGCCCGGTGGGGGTGGGGATCCCCGTCTGCACCAGGCTGCCGACGTCGCCGGTGAGGCCGTGCCCCGAGGAGTCGACCATCGCGGTCGCGCCGGGTGGCTCGTCCATCTGCCAGTCGCCGACGACCGAAGCCGCGCAGGGCTGAGCCAGCAGCAGCACCAGCGCTGCCGCCGATCCCACGATGCCCCCCAGCACTCGTCCCATCACCCCTCCACCGGCAGGGAAGCACGTACACCGTTGTACGCGCAGGCACCGGGGGCCGGGCATCAGCGATTTGGGGTATCCCGCAGCCGTCCGGCCCGGTGTCCGGAGTCCGACCCGGCCATCCCTCGTAGAGTCGGCGACGCGGGGTCCGACGACCCGGACGCGCCGCGACGCACGGAAGGGGCCGACCCGTTGAATGCCACCCCGATCCAGCTCGAGGACGTGCACGGCGCGCACAACTACCACCCGTTGCCGGTGATGGTGACCCATGGCGAGGGCGCCTGGCTCACCGACGACGAGGGCAACCGCTACCTCGACTTCCTCGCGGCCTACTCCGCGCTCAACTTCGGGCACCGGAACCCCGAGCTCGTCGCGGCCGCCCGCGCGCAGCTCGACCGGCTCACCCTCACCAGCAGGGCCTTCCACCACGACCAGCTCGGTCCCTTCTGCGACGAGCTGTCCGCGCTGACCGGCAAGGACGTGGTGCTGCCGATGAACTCCGGGGCCGAGGGCGTCGAGACCGCCCTCAAGCTGGCGCGGCGCTGGGGGCACGAGGTGAAGGGGATCCCGGACGGGACGGCGACCGTCATCGTCATGCACGGCAACTTCCACGGACGCACCATCAGCATCGTCAGCTTCTCCGACGACCACGTGGCCCGGGCGCACTACGGCCCCTACACGCCCGGCTTCCGCGCGGTGCCGTACGGCGACGCCGACGCGCTCGCCGCCGCGATCGACGACACCACGGCCGCCGTGCTCGTCGAGCCGGTCCAGGGCGAGGCGGGCGTGGTCGTGCCGCCCCGCGGCTACCTCACCGACGTACGCCGTCTGTGCGTGGCCAACGACGTGCTGATGGTGGCCGACGAGATCCAGTCCGGGCTCGGGCGCACCGGTCGCACCTTCGCCTGCGACCACGAGTCCGTCGTGCCGGACGTCTACGTCCTCGGCAAGGCGCTCGGCGGCGGCATCGTGCCGCTGTCCGCGGTGGCTGCGGACCGCGACGTGATGGGGGTGTTCACGCCCGGGAGCCACGGCAGCACCTTCGGCGGCAACCCGCTCGCGACCGCTGTCGGCCGCGCGGTGCTGCGGCTGCTCGAGAGCGGGGAGCCGCAGCGCCGGGCCGCCGCCCTCGAGCCCGTGCTGCGTGACGGCCTCGCCCCGCTGGTGGGCCGCGGGCTGCTCGCCGTGCGCGTGCACGGCCTGTGGGCGGGTGTCGACCTCGACCCCTCGCTCGGCACCGGCCGCGACCTCTGCGAGGCGCTGGCCCGGCGCGGCGTGCTGGCCAAGGACACCCACGGCTCGACGATGCGGATCTCCCCGCCGCTCACCATCGACGAGGAGGACCTGGTCTGGGGGCTCGGGCAGCTGGCCGACGCCGTGGGGGAGCTGGCCGACGGCTGAGAGCGCCCGTGGCCCGGGCGCTGGGGGTGTCCGGTAGCCGGACCGACGCGACCCGCCAGCGATGTGACTGGCTCGTAACCCTCGAGTCGTGACAGGTTGCGTGTGGGACACGCAGGCGGTCCCGTCGGTCCGACCGGAGGTGTGCATGTCGTTCTCTCGCATTGCGATCGTGAACCGTGGCGAGGCCGCCATGCGGCTGATCCACGCAGTGAGGGAGATCAACGCGTCCGGCGACGGCCCGATCCAGACGGTGGCGCTGCACACCGAGGGCGAGAGCGGCGCGATGTTCGCGCGCGAGGCCGACCTCACCCACGACCTCGGGCCGGCATCTGCCCGGCCGTACATCGACCTCGCCGTGCTCGAGCGGGCGCTGGTGGAGTCGGGTGCGGACGCGGTCTGGCCCGGCTGGGGCTTCGTGGCCGAGGACCCGGCGTTCGTCGACCTGTGCGACCGGCTCGGGATCACCTTCATCGGCCCGAGTGCAGAGGCGATGCGCAAGCTCGGTGACAAGATCGGCTCCAAGCTGATCGCCGAGGAGGTCGGGGTGCCGGTGGCGCCCTGGAGCCGCGGAGCGGTCGAGACGCTCGAGGGGGCGCTGGCCGCAGCCAAGGAGATCGGCTACCCGCTGATGCTGAAGGCGACCGCCGGCGGTGGCGGCCGCGGCATCCGGATGGTGGCCTCGGCCGCCGACCTCGAGGACGCCTACCAGCGCACCAGCGACGAGGCGCTGCGCGCCTTCGGCAACGGCACCGTCTTCCTGGAGCGGCTGGTGACCGGCGCCCGTCACGTCGAGGTGCAGCTGATCGCCGACGGCCACGGCACGGCGTGGGCGATCGGGGTGCGTGACTGCTCGATCCAGCGCCGCAACCAGAAGGTCATCGAGGAGTCGTCATCTCCGCTGCTGAGCAGCGAGCAGGCCGACGAGCTCAAGGCCGCCGCCGAGCGGCTCGCCGTCGCGGTCGGGTACGTCGGCGCCGGCACCGTCGAGTTCCTCTACCACCCGGGGGAGCGGACCTTCGCGTTCCTCGAGGTCAACACCCGCCTGCAGGTCGAGCACTCGATCACCGAGGCCACCACCGACGTCGACCTGGTCAAGGCGCAGATCCACGTCGCGGCCGGCGGCCGGCTCACCGACCTGTACGCCGAGAAGCCGGGCGAGGCGGGGCATGCCGTGGAGGCGCGGCTCAACGCCGAGGACCCGGACCGCGACTTCGCGCCGGCCCCCGGCCGCATCGTCCGCCTCGACCTGCCGTCGGGCCCGGGCGTCCGGGTCGACACGGGGGTCGCCGAGGGCGACACGATCCCGCCCGACTTCGACTCGATGATCGCCAAGATCATCGCCTACGGCCGCACCCGCGACGAGGCGCTCGCCCGGCTGCGTCGGGCCATGACCGAGACCACCGTCGTGATCGAGGGCGGTGCCTGCAACAAGAGCTTCGTGCTCGACCTGCTCGCCCAGCCCGAGGTGGTCGACGGCACCGGCGGCTGGGCCGACACCAGCTGGATCGACCGGGTCCGCGGCGAGGGCCGGCTGGTCGCCCAGGAGCACGCCGGGGTCGCCGTGGTCGCGGCCGCGATCGAGGCGTACGTCGACGGCCTCGAGCTCGAGGTCGCCCGGCTGCTGGAGACCGCCCACGGCGGCCGCCCCCAGGCCCAGCACCAGGCCGGCCGGCCCGTCGAGCTCAAGCTGCGCGGCACGACGTACCAGGTCTCCACGGTCAACACCGGTCCGTCGCGCTACCGCGTCACGGTCGCCGCGGGCACCAGCGCGCAGACCGTCGACGTCGAGCTGGAGCGGATCGACCGGTTCCACCGCCGGCTCGTGGTCGGCGGTCGTCGCCACCACGTCGTCACGGCCACCCACGGTCCCAGCACCCTGGTCGAGGTCGACGGTGTCGCCCACCGGGTGAGCCGCGACGAGGGTGGTGTGCTGCGCTCGCCGGCGCCCGCCCTGGTGGTCGCCACGCCCGCCGCGGTCGGCGAGGAGGTCGAGGCCGGTGCCCCGGTCCTCGTGCTGGAGTCGATGAAGATGGAGACGGTGCTGCACGCGCCGTTCGCCGCCCGGGTCAAGGAGCTGCTGGTCATCACCGGCAGCCAGGTCGAGACGGGTGCCGCGCTGGTCAAGCTCGAGCCGGTCGGGGACGGCGCCGAAGAGGCCGTGGTCGCCCAGGACGGGCCGGCGCTGGACCTGCCCGGCCCCGAGGACGGCCAGTCGGCGCAGGTGCGTGCGGCGCGTGCGCTCGAGGGGCTGAGCGCCGTGCTGCTCGGCTACGACCTGCCGCCGCAGGACCAGGACGGCGTGCTGCGCGACTACCTCGCCGCCCGTGAGGAGCTGCGCGCCCAGGGCGTCGCGGTGGTCGCCGACGAGATGGAGCTGCTCGGCACCTTCGCCGACCTCGCGGAGCTGAGCCGCAACCGGCCGCTCGACGAGGAGCGCCACACCGAGCTGCGCGTGCACAGCTCGCGCGAGCACTTCCACACGTTCCTGCAGAGCCTCGACGTGGAGCGCGGCGGCCTGCCCGACGAGTTCCGCGACCGGCTGCTGCGGGTGCTGCGGCACTACGGGGTGGAGGACCTCGAGCGGACGCCCGCGCTCGAGGAGGCGGTGTTCCGCATCTTCCTGGCCCAGCAGCGGTCCGCCCCCGAGGTGGCGCTGGCGTCCGCGGTGCTCGGTCGCTGGATCGAGGAGCCGCCGCCCTCCGGTGACGAGGCCCCGCGCGCCCGGCTGCTGCTCGAGCGCCTCGGCCGCGCGACCCAGCTGCGCTTCCCGGTGGTCGGCGACCTCGCTCGCAGCGTCCGGTTCCGCTGGTTCGACCAGCCGTCGGTGGACGCCGAGCGGGCCGACGTGCTCGCCGGCGTGCGCGACGAGCTCGCCGCGCTGGTGGCCGACGGCGGCCTCACCGACCGCGCGGACCGGATCGAGGCGCTCGCGGCCATCCCCGAGCAGATCGTCCGCTTCCTGGCCGAGCGGCTCGAGGGCGGCGTCCCAGCCCGGGAGCCGATGCTCGAGGTGCTGGTGCGCCGGCACTACCGCGACTTCGACCTGCACGACCTGCGCACGATCGAGAACGGCCGGCCCTTCGTGGTCGCCGACTACACGCTCGACGACCGTCCGACCCGCGTCGTCTCGACGGTGGGCACGATCGCCGAGCTGGGCGACGCCGCCGGTGGCCTGGCCACTGCGGTCGCGACCCACCTCGCGGAGCGGCGTACCGGTGACGAGGCCGTCGTCGACCTCTACCTGCACTGGCCCGACGCGCCGGAGTCGGCCGACGCGGCGAGCGAGCAGCTGCGGCCGCTGGTCGAGGCGCTGCCCTTCGCCCGCGACGTACGCCGCGTCTCCGTAGCCGTGTGCGCGGGCGGGAGCCGGCCGGTCGGCTACTACGCGTTCCGGCCCACCGAGGACGGCTCCGTCGCCGAGGACGACCTGATCCGCGGGGTGCACCCGATGGTGGGCCGCCGGCTGAACCTGTGGCGGCTCCGCAACTTCCACGTGACCCGCATCGAGGCGCCCGAGGACGTGCTGCTCTACGAGTGCGTCGCCCGCGAGAACCCCGCGGACCGGCGGCTGGTGGCGCTGGCCCAGGTGCGCCAGCTCGCCGTGGTCCGTGACGAGAACGGCGTGGTCACCGGCCTCCCGCACGCCGAGCGCGCGGTGGAGAACTGCCTCGAGGCCATCCGCCGGGCGCGGGTGGCTCGCGGCACGGCCGGCGCCAAGCTCGACATGAACCACGTGTGGGTCCACGTCTGGCCGGTCGTCGACATCGACGAGAGCGGCCTCAAGGCGCTCGGCAACAAGATCCGCCCGCTCACCGACGGCGCCGGCATCGAGGAGGTGCTCGCCCAGGGGCGCGTCGCCACCCCGGACGGCCCGCCGGTCCCGGTGGTCGTGCGCTTCGGTGCCCAGCCCGGCGCCGGGGTCGTCTCCTCGATCGAGGAGCCGCCCACCGAGCTGCTGCGCCCGCTCGACGACTACGCCGCCAAGGTGCTGCGGGCCCGCCGACGCGGCCTGGTCTACCCCTACGAGCTGGAGGCCGTGCTCAGCGGCCCGGGCGGCAGCTCGGTCGAGCACGACCTCGACGACACCGGCGCGCTGGTCCCGGTCGACCGTCCCCGTGGCCTCAACAAGGCCGGGATCCTGGTCGCGGTCGTCACCACGCCCACGCCCCTGCACCCCGAGGGCGTCACCCGCGTGGTGCTCTGCGGCGACCCGACCAAGTCGCTCGGCTCGGTCTCCGAGCCGGAGTGCCTGCGGGTGATCGCCGCGCTCGACCTCGCCGAGCGGATGCAGGTCCCGGTGGAGTGGTTCGCGCTCTCGGCCGGCGCCCGCATCTCGATGGACTCCGGCACCGAGAACATGGACTGGGTCGCGGCGGCCCTGCGCCGGATCGTGGAGTTCACCCAGGCCGGCGGCGAGATCAACGTCGTGGTGGCCGGCATCAACGTCGGCGCGCAGCCGTACTGGAACGCCGAGGCCACGATGCTCATGCACACCAAGGGCATCCTGGTGATGACGCCGGACAGCGCGATGGTGCTCACCGGCAAGCAGTCGCTGGACTTCTCCGGCGGTGTCTCCGCCGAGGACAACTTCGGCATCGGCGGCTACGACCGGGTGATGGGCCCCAACGGCCAGGCGCAGTACTGGGCGCCGAACCTGGCGGGTGCGTTCGACGTGCTGATGTCGCACTACGAGCACACGTACGTCGTGCCCGGCGAGACGTCCCCGCGGCGCGCGCCCACCACCGACGACACCGAGCGCGACATCTCGTCGTACCCGCACGACGCCGAGGGCAGCGACTTCCGGACGGTCGGCGAGATCTTCTCCTCGGTCACCAACCCGGACCGGAAGAAGGCGTTCGACATCCGCACGGTGATGCGGGCCGTCGCCGACCAGGACCACCCGACGCTCGAGCGCTGGGCCGGCATGGCCGATGCCGACACGGCCGTGGTCCAGGACGCCCACCTCGGCGGCTACCCGGTCTGCCTGCTCGGCATCGAGTCGCGGCCGGTGCGTCGGCGCGGCTTCCCGCCCACCGACGGACCCGACACCTACACCGCCGGCACCCTGTTCCCGCGGTCGTCGAAGAAGGCGGCGCGTGCGATCAACGCCGCGAGCGGCAACCGGCCGCTCGTCGTGCTGGCGAACCTCTCGGGCTTCGACGGGTCGCCTGACTCCATGCGCAACCTGCAGCTGGAGTACGGCGCCGAGATCGGCCGGGCCATCGTCAACTTCCGCGGCCCGATCGTGTTCTGCGTGATCTCGCGCTACCACGGCGGCGCGTTCGTCGTGTTCTCCAAGGCACTCAACCCGAACATGACGGTGCTGGCGCTCGAGGGCTCCTACGCCTCGGTCATCGGCGGCGCGCCCGCGGCGGCGGTCGTCTTCACCGGCGAGGTCGAGAAGCGCACCGCCGCGAGCCCGGCCATGGTCGAGCTCCAGGCCCGGATCAGCGAGGCCACCGGCGCCGAGCGCAGCGCGCTGGTCGTCGAGCAGGCCGAGCTGCGCGCCGCGACCCGCGCGGAGAAGATCAGCGAGGTGGCCGCGGAGTTCGACGGGATCCACAACATCCACCGCGCGGTCGAGGTCGGCTCGGTCGACGCGGTGATCCCCGCCGCGCGGCTGCGCCCGGAGATCATCGCCGTCATCGAGAAGCACGTGCGCGGCGAGGGCTGACCCCGGAGACGCTCATCGGCGCGGCCTCGCTCACCCCCGGCGGGTGATGACGGGGCCGCGCTCCGTCGCGGAGTGTGGGACTGCTGGTGCCCCGCCGCGAGGGCGGGCGTCGAGGAGGTCGGCATGGGCACGGACGACGCGTACGAGTACTCGACCAGGGGCGCCTGGGCGGACGTGGTCGGCACGTTCGCCGGCGTGATGCTGCTGGTCGCGGGCGGCTTCGGGATGATCCAGGGCGCGTCCGCGGTCGCCAACGACGACCTCTACTCCCAGGGCAGCGACTACCTGTACCAGTTCGACATGACGGCGTGGGGGTGGGTGCACCTCGTCCTCGGCGCCATCGGCATCCTGGTCGCCGTCGGGATCCTGATGCGCAAGTCGTGGGCCCTCGTCTCCGGGATGCTGGTGGCCGGCCTCTCGATGCTGACGAACTTCGCGTTCATCCCGCACTACCCGTTCTGGGCCATCACCCTCATCGCCCTCGACGTGCTCGTGGTCTGGGCGCTCAGCACCCAGCTGGGGCACGTGGACTGACGAGCCGCGCCCGGCGCCCCCCGACGGGGTCGCGAGGTCGCCGGATCGCAGACTCCCGGATTGCGTCGAAACCGAGGCACTCACAGCGGCTGACCCGCGGGACCCGGTGCGCGCAGGATGAACGGTGGGGCCACAAGGCCGCAGATCCGGGGACACGCGCGAAGGCGGTGGGCAGATGACGAGCGTCGCAGAGCCCGACACGCAGGCGGACGAGGGTGTCGTGCACATCCTCTGGATGAACGGGGGCCTCAGCTGTGACGGCGACTCGGTCGCCCTCACCGCGGCCACCCAGCCGAGCATCGAGGAGATCGTGCTCGGCGCGCTGCCGGGCCTGCCGAAGATCGCGGTGCACTGGCCGCTGATCGACTTCGAGTGCGGGCCCGAGCAGGGGGCGGACAACTTCATCGAGTGGTGGCACCGGGCCGACCGCGGCGAGCTCGAGCCTTTCGTCCTGGTCGTCGAGGGGTCGATCCCGAACGAGGCGATCAAGGACGAGGGGTACTGGTGCGGGTTCGGCAACAACCCGATGACCGGGCAGCCGATGACCACGTCCGAGTGGCTCGACCGACTGGCTCCGAAGGCCACGGCCGTGATCGCGGTCGGCACCTGCGCGACGTACGGCGGCATCCACGCGATGTCCGGCAACCCGACCGGTGCCATGGGAGTGCCCGACTACCTCGGCTGGGACTGGAAGTCCAAGGCAGGCCTGCCGATCGTCTGCGTGCCGGGCTGCCCGATCCACCCGGACAACCTCTCCGAGACGATCACCTACCTGCTCTACCAGGTCGCGGGCCAGGCCCCGATGATCCCGCTGGACGAGGCCCTGCGGCCGCGGTGGCTCTTCGGGGCGACCGTCCACGAGGGCTGCGACCGGGCCGGCTACTACGAGCAGGGCGACTTCGCCACCGAGTACGGCTCGGAGAAGTGCATCGTCAAGCTCGGCTGCTGGGGACCGGTGGTCAAGTGCAACGTCCCCAAGCGCGGCTGGATCAACGGGGTCGGCGGCTGCCCCAACGTCGGCGGCATCTGCATCGGCTGCACCATGCCCGGCTTCCCCGACAAGTTCATGCCGTTCATGGACGAGCCACCCGGCGCCAAGCTCTCCTCCAAGGGCAGCGCCGTCTACGGGATCGCGGTCAAGCGGCTGCGTGGCCTGACCAAGGCGACCCTCGACAAGGAGCCGCGCTGGCGCACCAAGGGCCGCGAGCTCAAGACCGGCTTCCAGAAGACCTGGTGAGGAGTGCACCGCGATGACCATGACCGAGCCCCGCCGGACCAGCTCGCAGGACACCGACGTCGTCGAGATGTCGTGGGACCCCGTGACCCGCATCGTGGGCAGCCTGGGGATCTACGCCTCGATCGACTTCAAGCAGAAGGAGGTCCGCGAGTGCCACAGCACCTCGTCGATCTTCCGCGGCTACAGCCTCTTCATGCAGGGCAAGGACCCGCGTGATGCCCACTTCATCACCAGCCGGATCTGTGGCATCTGCGGCGACAACCACGCGACCTGCTCGGTCTACAACCAGAACATGGCCTACGGCATCGCGCCGCCGCCCCTGGGGGAGTGGATCATCAACCTCGGCGAGGCCGCGGAGTACATGTTCGACCACAACATCTTCCAGGAGAACCTGGTCGGGGTGGACTACTGCGAGCGGATGGTCAAGGAGACCAACCCCGGCGTGCTGGAGCGGGCTGACACGACCGAGGCCCCGCACGCCGACATCCACGGCTACCGCACCATCGGCGACATCATGCGCGCCCTCAACCCCCTCGAGGGCGAGTTCTACCGCGAGGCGCTGCACGTCAGCCGCTACACCCGCGAGATGTTCTGCCTGATGGAGGGTCGGCACGTGCACCCCTCGACGCTCTACCCGGGCGGCGTGGGCACGACGGCGACCATCCAGCTCTTCACCGACTACCTGACCCGGCTGATGCGTTACGTCGAGTTCATGAAGAAGGTCGTGCCCCTGCACGACGACCTCTTCGACTTCTTCTACGAGGCGCTGCCCGGCTACGAGCACGTGGGGGAGAGGCGGATCCTGCTGGGGTGCTGGGGCAGCCTCAACGACCCGGCGTACTGCGACTTCCGCTACCAGACCATGTCGGACTGGGGGAAGAAGATGTTCGTGACGCCCGGGGTGGTGGTGGACGGCCGACTGGTCACCAACGACCTCGTCGACATCAACCTCGGCATCCGCATCCTGCTCGGCAGCTCCTACTACGAGGACTGGGTGAAGAGCGGGCGCGAGGTCTTCGTCGACAACGACCCGCTCGGCAACCCCGTCGACGTGCGGCACCCGTGGAACCAGCACACGATCCCCAAGCCGGCCAAGCGCGACTTCGACAACCAGTACTCGTGGACCATGTCGCCGCGCTGGTTCGACGGCACCGACCACCTCGCGCTCGACACCGGCGGCGGTCCGCTCGCCCGGCTGTGGTCCACGGCGCTGAGCGGGCTGGTCGACTGCGGCTACGTGAAGGCCACCGGGAACAGCGTGGTCATCAACCTGCCGCGCACCGCGCTCAAGCCCGAGGTCACCTTCGAGTGGAAGGTGCCGAGGTGGAGCAACGCGATCGAGCGCAACCGGGCGCGCACCTACTTCCAGGCGTACGCCGCCGCGCTCGCGCTGCACTTCACCGACATGGCCCTGGCCGAGATCCGCGCCGGCCGCACCGACACCTGGACGTCGTTCGAGGTGCCCGACACCGCCGTGTCGGTGGGCTTCACCGAGGCGGTCCGCGGCGTGCTCAGCCACCACATGGTGATCCGCGACGGCAAGATCGCCAACTACCACCCCTACCCGCCCACGCCGTGGAACGGCAGCGTCCGGGACACCTACGGCACCCCCGGGCCCTACGAGGACGCCGTGCAGAACACGCCGATCTTCGAGGAGAACCCGCCCGACACCTTCAAGGGCATCGACATCATGCGCGCGGTGCGCAGCTTCGACCCGTGCCTGCCGTGCGGCGTGCACATGTACACCGGTGGCGGACGCGTGGTCCAGCAGCTGCACACGCCCACGATGCCGGTCAAGCCGTACTGAGGCCGCACGTGCACGAGCTCGCCCTCACCCAGAGCCTCGTCGACCTGGTCGTGGACCGCACGGTCGGCCGCACGGTCGCCGCGGTCCACCTGCGGGTGGGGGAGCTGTCCGGGGTGGTGCCCGAGGCGATGGAGTTCTGCTTCGAGGTCGTCGCCGCCGGCGGACCTCTCGAGGGCGCCACCCTGGTGGTGGAGCGGACGGTCGGGGACGAGCTGGACCTCTCGCACGTGGAGCTGGTCCGGGAGGCGCCATGTGCCTGACCTGTGGCT
The DNA here is from genome assembly GCF_042653125.1 of Nocardioides sp. GCM10023255. Lineage (NCBI taxonomy): Bacteria > Bacillati > Actinomycetota > Actinomycetes > Propionibacteriales > Nocardioidaceae > Nocardioides > Nocardioides sp. GCM10023255. The sequence goes on along the minus strand of NZ_JBHSHU010000003.1, from coordinate 337,526 downwards.
GTGGCGCCGACGAGGCGCGGCTCTCCCTCCCCGAGCGGCACGACCACCACCACGAGCACCCGGAGCACGAGCAGCTCGTCCTCGAGGAGCGGCTGCTGGCGAAGAACGACCACCTCGCAGGGCACGTCCGGGCCTTCCTCGCGGCGCGGGGGATCACGGCCGTCAACCTGATGAGCTCGCCGGGCTCGGGCAAGACCTCGCTGCTGGAGCGCACCATCGCCGAGCGCGGCGGCCGGATCCACGTGGTCGAGGGCGACCAGGAGACGGCCTTCGACGCCGACCGCATCATCCGCGCCGGGGCCCGGGCGATCCAGGTCAACACCGGCTCGGGCTGCCACCTCGATGCCGCCATGGTCGACCGCGCCCTGCACGCGCTCGACCCGGACCCCGGCTCGCTGCTCTTCGTCGAGAACGTCGGGAACCTCGTCTGCCCGGCGCTCTTCGACGTCGGCGAGCACGCCCGGGTGGTCGTCATCTCGGTCACCGAGGGCGACGACAAGCCGCTGAAGTACCCCACGATGTTCGCGGCCGCCGACCTCGTCGTGGTCAACAAGACCGACCTCCTGCCGCACGTCGACTTCGACCTGCGCCGGCTGCGCGAGCAGGCCCGCGCCCTCACGAGGGACGTCGTCGTCCTGCCGCTGTCGGTCCGGACGGGGGAGGGCGTCGAGGACTGGTACGGCTGGCTCGACGCGCTCACCGCAGCCACCGGGGAAGCCCACCGCCGTGCAGAAGGAGACCACCGTGGAGCCACTGTCGGTCCGTGAGGTCAGCGAGCGCATCGACGAGCTGCTGGACGAGCTCGGGCAGGGGGCGCCCCCAGCGGTGACCGGGCGCGCGGAGGAGCTGGTGCAGTGCGTGATGGCGCTCTACGGCGAGGGGCTCCGCCGCATCGTGGGGTCCATGCCGGAGACCGCCGTGCGCGACCTGGCCGGCGACGAGGTCGTGGGCAACCTGCTGGTCCTGCACGACCTGCACCCCGACGACGTGGACACCCGGGTCCAGGCGGCGCTCGAGCGGGTCCGGCCCTACCTGGGATCGCACGCAGGTGGCGTGTCGCTGTCGGGTGTGGACGAGCAGGGCGTCGTGCACCTGCGGCTCGAGGGCAGCTGCGACGGGTGCCCGTCGTCCACCCTGACCGTCAGGAGCGCGATCGAGGACGCCATCCTGCTGGCCGCGCCCGACGTGGTCGCCGTGGAGGCGGAGGGCATGGTCGAGGACGGGCCGGCCCTGCTCCAGATCCAGCCGTTCCGGCCCGCCGGTCCCGAGGCCACCGATCGTGGGGAAGGGTGGCAGCACCTCGACCTCGACGTCCCCCCGCGCACCATGGCCGCGCACGACGTCGCCGGGCAGGACGTGGTCGTCGCCAACCTCGACGGCACCCTGGTCGCCTACCTCGACCGCTGCCCGGCTTGCTCGGCTCCGCTGTCCGGCGGCTCGCTCGAGGGCGACCGGCTGTCCTGCCCGGCCGGCCACGCGTACGACGCCCGGCTCGCCGGTCGGGCCGCCGGTGCGCCGGGCGTCGAGCACCTCACGCCGCTGCCGTTGCTCCCCGAGCGCGGTGCGTGGAAGCTGTCGCTCCCGGCGCAGGCACCGGCAGGGATGGTCCAGCGGTGAGCGGGCTCGGTGCCCTGCGGCGGATCAGCGCCCCGAAGCCCGCCCCTCCGGCGCCGGAGGAGGTGTGCGAGCTCTGCACCGTCGGCATCGGGGAGCGGCACGGGCACGTCGCCGACGTGGCCCAGCACCGGTTGCTGTGCGTGTGCCGGCCCTGCTACCTCCTCTTCGCCCCCGACGGTGCCGGCGGCGGTCGCTACCGCGGCGTCGGCGAGCAGGTGCGCCGGGTGAGCGATCTCGCCCTGGACGAGGGTCGGTGGGACGCGCTGCGGATCCCGGTGGACGTCGCGTTCTTCTTCGAGCAGACCGACGCCGAGCAGGTCCTCGCCTTCTACCCGGGGCCGGCCGGCGCCACCGAGTCGCTGCTCGACCTGGCGGCGTGGACCGACGTGGTGGCCGAGAACCCGGTGCTCGGGTCGGTGCAGCCCGACGTCGAGGCGGTCCTGCTGCGCCGGCACGACGGCGGGTTCAGCTGCCACCTCGCGCCCATCGACCTCTGCTACGAGCTGGTCGGCATCGTGCGGCGCTCCTGGACCGGCCTCGGGGGCGGCCCGGAGGTCTGGCGGGAGATCGACGCGTACTTCTCGGTGCTCGACCGGCGCAGCGTCCCGGTGCACAGGGACGGCACCCCGTGACCGGCCCGGGCCCGGGCACCGCGCCGGAGAGCGCACCGAGGCCGGTGGCCGACGTCGACTTCACCTGCACGGACGTCGTCGCGGACCGCTTCGCCGCCGGCCCCACGGTGGTGCTCCGGATGCGTGCCGAGGAGCGGTCCGGCGTGCGGGTGCACGCGCTCGCGCTGCGCTGCCAGGTCCGCATCGAGCCGCTGCGCCGGCACTACAACGACCGCGAGGCGGCCCGCGTCGTCGACCTGTTCGGCGAACGGCCCCGCTGGGGAGCCACCATGCAGCCGCTGCAGCTGGCCTTCCTCTCCCACGTCCTGCCCGGGTTCACCGGTGAGTGCGCGTTTGACCTCGCCCTGCCGGTCAGCTACGACGTCGACGTCGCGGCCCACAAGCTGCTCGCCGGGCTCGACGAGGGCGCGGCCCCCTTGCTGCTGCTCTTCAGCGGCCAGGTCTTCACCGGGCGGCCCGGGTCGATCGCCGTCGAACCGGTGCCGTGGCACAAGGAGACGACGGCACGACTGCCGGTCGCGGTCTGGCGCGAGGCGATGGACGCCCACTTCCCCGACCAGGCCTGGCTGCGCGTCTCGCGGGACACGCACGACCGGCTCTCGGCGTACCGGGGCCGACACGGCCTGCTCGGCTGGGACGACGTGCTCGGCCGGCTGCTCGACGAGGACCGGACGTGACCGCCCCCGGGTCGGCTCTCGAGTCCGCACGGGCGGTGGCCGACGCCGTGCTGTTCGAGGGGTACGTGCTCTACCCCTACCGGGCGTCCTCGTCGAAGAACCAGGTGCGGTGGCAGTGGGGCGTGCTGATGCCCGCGGACGCCGTGGCCGCCGACCCCTCGGAGCGTGCCACCTGCTGCACCGGTGTCGTGCTCGACGGGCGGGACCCGACGCTGCGGCTGACGGTCCGGTTCCTGCAGGTCCAGCGGCGGTACGTCGAGGGACCGGACGGCGAGCGGGTCGAACGGCTCGAGGCGGGAGACGTGGCGTACGTGCCCTGGGACGAGGCACGGGAGACGGAGGCGACGCTCGAGGTGCCCCTGCCCGACGGCCTCACCACGACGCTCGACGTGCCCGGCGGCACCACCACCGAGGAGCTCCCCGCAGGAGTGGGACGCCTGGTGCGGGTCCGCGAGCCGCTGCGCGTCCGGGTCGAGGTGACGGCCGAGCGTCCGTCCTCGCCGTACCCCGTGACCCTCGTGACCGCCCGGGTCACCAACGCCACCGGTCCACCGAGGGTCGCCGAGTCCCGGCGGCCGGCGTGGCTGCGTCGCGCGCTGGTCGCCTGCCACCTGCTGCTCGAGACCGCGGACGCGTCGTTCGTCTCCCTGCTCGACCCGCCGGAGTGGGCGTCGGGCTTCGTGGGGGCCTGCGTCAACGAGGGCGTCTTCCCGGTGCTCGCCGGCCCGCCGGGCCAGGGGCGCGTCGTGCTGAGCTCGCCCATCATCCTCTACGACCACCCGGAGCTGGCGCCGCAGAGCGAGAGCTCGTTCTTCGACGCCCTCGAGATCGACGAGCTGCTGAGCCTGCGCACCATGACGCTGTCGGAGGCCGAGAGGCGCGAGGTGCGTGGCACCGACCCGCGGGTCGCGGCGCTGCTGCGCGAGGTCGACGACATGCCGCCCGAGCTGTGGGAGCGGCTGCACGGGACGGTGCGCTACGTGGACGCCATGACCGGGTCCGCCACGCCGTCCCCGGACGAGCTGGTGCCCTGGTGGGACCCGGGGGCGGACCGCTCGGTCGACCCCGGGACCGGCGCGGTCCGGATCGGCTCGGTCGACGTACGCCGCGGCAGCCGCGTGCTGCTGCGGCCGGGCGCGCGGGGTGCCGACGTGCACGACCTGTTCCTGGCCGGTCGCTCGGCCACGGTCGCCGCGGTGCTCCACGACGTCGACGGCAAGCAGCACCTCGCGGTCACCGTCGACGACGACCCGGGAGCCGACCTGAAGCTGGCGCACGGGAGGTTCCTCTACTTCGCTCCCGACGAGGTCGAGCCGCTGGAGGTCCGATGACGCGCGTGCTGGTCGCCTGTGTCGGCAACATCTTCCTCGGTGACGACGGCTTCGGGACTGAGGTCGCGGCCGCCCTGAGGAGCCGGGTCCTGCCCGGCGGCGAGCCGCTCGACGAGGTCCGCGTCGAGGACTTCGGGATCCGCTCGGTGCACCTGGTCTACGAGCTGCTGACCGGGTACGACGTGCTGGTCCTCGTCGACACCGTGGCGCACCAGGACGGCCCGTCCGGGACCCTCTACGTCATCGAGCCCGACCTCCCGCCCCGCGGGACCGGGGCGGACCCGCCGCCCGAGGTGATGCTGGACCCGCACGACCTGTCGCCGGGCGGGGTGATGACGCTGGTGCCCACCCTGGGCGGATCGGTGGACCGGATCGTCGTCGTGGGCTGCCAGCCGGGGTCGCTGGAGGAGGGCATCGGCCTCACCGACGAGGTGCGGAACGCCGTGGAGCCCGCGGCGGACCTCGTCTGCCGGGTGCTCGAGGCGGAGATGAGGAGGAAGTCGTGAAGAAGCTGTTCTGGCTGCTGGTCCTGGGTGGTGCGGCCGCGGCCGTCGTCGTGTCGATGCCCGACATCAAGCGCTACCTCGACATCCGGCGGATGTAGGGCCAGCCCGACGGGTGACGACGTCAGGCGAGGGGGCCCAGGATCGGCGGCAGGCCGTTCGGTGCCGGCTGTGCGGGAGCGGCCCGGGTGGGTGACGGCGCGGTCGGAGCTGGAGCGCCCCGGCGCCGCCCGGGCCAGTGCTCGAAGTCCGGCTCCCAGCTGGTCGGGTCGGCGGTCAGGCCCACCAGGTAGGTCAGCGAGCACTCGAGGGCGCGCGCGATCTCCGGGAGCTTGCCGACGTCGAGACCGGCGCCGTGCTCGAGGCTGGACAGCGCCTTGTTGGTCGTGACGACCCCGATCCGGCGCAGCCTGCTGACCACCTCCTTCTGCGTCAGGCCCAGCTCCCGCCGACGCAGCCGCAGCCGCTCGCTGACCACCAGGTGCCGGTGGGCACCCAGCTCGTCGTAGGAGGTGAGCCTGCGGCCCAGCTCAGTCGTCATCGCCACCACCGCCCATGTCGGCGAGCGGATGCACGGTGTACCTCGCGAAGTTGAACACCGGCGCCACCGCCAGCAGCCGCTCGAACTCCTCGTGCGAGTCGACGTCGTAGATCCAGGCGCCGCCGTGCGCGCCGACGACGTGGTAGCGCATCAGGACCTTCCCCTGCTGCTCGAGCTGCGCGCCGTACTCCGGCATCCGCGCGATGGAGCGCACCATCGCGTCCGAGAGCAGGGTCTGCTCGAGCTGCCACAGGACCAGGAACTTCATCTCAGCAGATCCGTGGCAGCTGCTCGCCGATCGGCAGGTCCACGACCCGCTCGGCCCCGAAGCCCGTCCGTGCCGAGACCATGCCCGGGTGGCTCTCGACGCACTCGCCGATGACCGCGGCACCGGCGCCCGCCGGGTGGGCGCGCATCGCCGCCAGCACCTCCTCGGCCCGGTCCTGCGGCACGAAGGCGAGCAGCTTCCCCTCGTTGGCCACCTGCAGCGGGTCCAGCCCCAGGAAGGCGCAGGCGTTGGCGACCACCTCGGGCACGGGCAGGCTGCGCTCGTCGAGAGAGATGCCGACCCCCGACGAGCGGGCGATCTCGTTGAGCGAGGTGGCCACCCCGCCACGGGTCGGGTCGCGGAGCACGTGCAGGTCCGTGGTGACCGCCAGCATCGTCGCGACCAGGTCGCCGAGCGGCTGGCTGTCGCTGCACACCTCGGTCCCGAACTCGATCCCCTCGCGGACGCTCATGATCGCGATGCCGTGGACACCGATGTCGCCGCTGACGATCACGACGTCGCCCGGCCGGGCCCGGTCGGGGCGGATGTCGACACCCTCGGGGACGACACCGATCCCGGCGGTGTTGATGTAGATCCCGTCGCCGTGGCCGGACTCGACCACCTTGGTGTCGCCGGTGACCACGCGGACACCTGCACGGGCGGCGGCCGCGCCCATCCGCTGGGCGACCGCGCCCACCCGGCTGACGTCCGTGCCCTCCTCGAGGATGAACGCCGCCGACACGAAGAGCGCCTGCGCGCCGCTCATGGCGAGGTCGTTGACGGTGCCGTTGACGGCCAGGTCGCCGATGCAGCCCCCGGGGAAGAAGAGCGGGCGCACCACGAACGAGTCGGTCGAGAACGCGATCCGGCCGCCGAGCACCTCGAGCACCGCGGAGTCGCCGAGCTGCTGGAGCGAGGCGTCGGCGAAGCTCGGCAGGAAGACGTGCTCGACCAGCTCCCCGGACATCGCCCCCCCGCCTCCGTGGCCCATCACGATGGTCGGGCTGTCGCGCAGCGGCAGCGGGCAGGTCCAGCCCTCGATGGTCAGCTCAGCCAACGGAGCTCACCTCCCGCGGGTCCGCACCGGTTCCGGTGCCCCCCGGCACCTGCAGCCGCCGGTAGAGGTAGTACGCCGCGCAGGCGCCCTCGCTGGACACCATCGTGGCTCCCAGCGGGTTGCGCGGCGTGCACAGCGTGCCGAACGCCGAGCACTCGTGGGGCTTGATCAACCCCTGCAGCACCTCGCCGCTGCGGCACACCGACGACTCCTGCGTGTGGATGTCGCCCACCCGGAAGCGCTCCTCGGCGTCGTACTCGCGGTAGCGCTCCGACAGCCGCCAGCCGCTCTGCGGGATCATCCCGATGCCGCGCCAGGAACGGTCGACGACCTCGAAGACGTCCTCGAGCATCCGGATCGCGACCGGGTTCCCCTCGGAGGCCACGACGCGGGGGTAGGCGTTCTCCACCTCGTGCCGCCCCTCCTCGAGCTGGTGCACGGTGCGCCGGATCCCCTCGAGGATGTCGAGGGGTTCGAACCCCGTCACGACGATGGGTACGCCGAACCGCTCGGCGAGCGGGGGGTACTCGCCGGTCCCCATGACCGTGCACACGTGGCCGGCGGCGAGGAAGGCCTGCACCCGGCACACGGGTGAGGTCATGATCGCCTCGATCGCCGGTGGCACGCGGACGTGGCTGACCAGGAGGCTGAAGTTCCCGATCCCCAGCTTCTTCGCCTGGTAGACCGTCATCGCGTTCGGCGGCGCGGTCGTCTCGAAGCCGATGCCGAAGAAGACGACCTGTCGGTCGGGGTTCTCGCGGGCGATGTGCAGGGCGTCGAGCGGGGAGTAGACGACGCGGACGTCGCCACCGGCGCTCTTGACCCGGAACAGGTCCCGGTCGCTGCCGGGGACCCGCAGCATGTCGCCGAACGAGCAGAAGATGACGTCGGGCCGGGCCGCGATCTCCAGCGCCTTGTCGATCACCTCCAAGGGGGTGACGCAGACCGGGCAGCCCGGCCCGTGGATGAGCTCGATGCCGTCGGGCAGCAGCTGGTCCAGCCCGTGCCGGATGATCGAGTGGGTCTGGCCTCCGCAGACCTCCATCATGGCCCAGGGCCGCGTGACGGTCGCCCGGATGTCGTCCAGCAGCCGGCCGGCCAGCGCCGGGTCCTGGAACTCGTCGAGGTACTTCACGACAGCCCTCCTTCGCCGCCCCTGTCGAGGTCCGGACGGGGCAGTCCTGCCTGCTCGGCCGCTCGCCCCCAGTGGTCCCCGAACTCCGCGTCCAGCTCGCCCATCTGCCGGAAGACCTCCAACGTCTCCAGCGCCGACTGCTCGTCGAGCCGCTGCAGCGCGAACCCGACGTGCACGATCGTGTACTCGCCCACCTGGAGGTCCGGCACGTACTCCAGGCAGACCTCCTTGGTGACCCCGCCGAAGTCGACCTGCGCGATCCTCGTGCCGTCGCGCTCGGTGATCTCCAGGACCTGGCCCGGCACCGCTAGGCACATGGCGTCTCCTCCTCCGGCGGCTCTCCTCGCCGCCCCTTGCTCGACATGGATGGGTCGGACGGTCGTCCGCGGTGCGCGAGCACCGCGACCTGCCCCAGCGCGAGGCCCGCGTCGCTGGCCGGGACACGTCGGTGCCGCAGCACCTCGAAGCCCTCCGTCGCGAGCGCGCGGGCGCACCCCCCGGTGAGGGTGGCGTTGAGGAAGACCCCGCCGCTGAGCGTCGCCCGGGTCAGCCCGGTCTCGTCACGCAGCCGGGTGAGCACGGCGACCACCAGGTCGACCACGCCCTGCTGGAACCGGGCGGCGACCACGCTGGCCGGGACCCTGGCGAGCACGTCGGCCGCGGCGGCGGTGACGACGGGGGCGGCGTCGATCCGGTGCCCGTCGGGGCCGGTCCCGACCAGCCCGAACTGGTAGCCGGGGGAACCGCTCGCCCCCCGCGCGACCGCCTCGAGCTCCATCGCGGCCTGGGCGTCGTACCCGACCCGGTGCCGGATGCCGGCGATCGAGGCGACGGCGTCGAAGAGCCTCCCCATGCTCGAGGTCGGCACGCACCGCAGGCCCGTGGTCAGCTGCCGGTCCAGGAGCGCGAGCTCGTCGTCGCCGCAGACCCGGACGGAGGGGAGCCGGTCGTCCCAGTCGAGGCCGGCGCTGCGCAGGTGGGACAGGGCCATCCGGCACGGGTTGCGGACACCGGCGTCGCCGCCGGGGAGGGGCACGTAGGAGAGGTGGGCGGCGCGTGCGGACGATGTGTAGTCGGCCACCAGGAACTCGCCGCCCCACGCCGCACCGTCGTCGCCGTACCCGGTGCCGTCGAAGGCGACGCCGAGCACCCGCACACCCGGGGGGACACCGTGCTCCGCCATCGTCGAGGCGACGTGCGCGTGGTGGTGCTGCACCTCGAGCACCGGCCGGCCGTCGGCGTGCCTCGCCGCCCACTGCCGCGACCGGTACGCCGGGTGCCGGTCGACCGCCAGCGCGACCGGAACCACCCCGGTGATCGTGCCGAGGTGGCTGACCGCCCGGTCGAAGGAGTCGAGGGTGGAGATGTCGTCCATGTCGCCGACGTGGCCCGAGAGCCAGGCGAGCCGGCCCTCGGCGAGGCAAAAGGTGTTCTTCAGGTCACCGCCCACGGCCAGCGTGGCCGGCGCGTCGAAGGGCAGGTCGAGGGGGAGCGGGGCGTGCCCGCGCGAGCGCCGGACCGGTGACTCCTCGCCGTCGACGACGCGGCTGACGGAGTCGTCGCACGGCACGTGGATCGGGCGGTCGTGGCCGAGCCAGGCGTCCGCGACGGCCGCCAGCCGGGTCCGGGCCTCCTCGTCGCCGGTCACGATGGGCTCGCCGGACAGGTTGCCGCTGGTCATCACCAGCGCCACCGGCCCGCCCGGGTCCCCGGGCAGGCCCAGCAGCAGGTGGTGCAGGGGCGTGGCCGGCAGCATCACCCCGAGGTCGGCGCTGCCGGGGGCGACGGCATCGGCCACCGGCGCGCCGGAGCGGCGGCCGGCGAGCACGACGGGTCGCGCCCGGCTGGCGAGCAGGGCGCGCTCCGCGTCGTCGAGGTGGACCAGCCGCTCGGCGTCCTCGAGGGTGCGCACCAGGAGCGCGAACGCCTTGTCGCCACGCTGCTTGCGCTTGCGGAGGGTGGAGGTGGCCTGCTCGCTGGTGGCGTCGCACACCAGGTGGTAGCCGCCGACGCCCTTGACGGCGACCACGGCTCCGTCGGCGATGAGACGTCGGGCCTCCGCCAGCGCTGCCTCGTCGTACGTCGTGCCCCTCCCGGGACGGGTGAGGAAGAGTCGGGGTCCGCAGTCGGGGCAGCACACCGTCTGGGCGTGGAAGCGACGGTCGGCCGGGTCGGCGTACTCCCTCGCGCAGGCCGTGCAGAGCGGGAAGCCGGCCATCGTCGTGGTGGGGCGGTCGTAGGGGAGCCCGGTGGTGATGGTGAAGCGTGGCCCGCAGCTGGTGCACGTCACGAAGGGGTGCCGGTGGCGGCGGTTCCCGGCATCGAGCAGGTCGTCGAGGCAGTCGTCGCAGATGGTGACGTCGGGGGAGACGAAGGTGCGCCCTGCGGTGGTCTCGGAGTCCCTGATCGTGAAGGACGTGCCGCCGAGCGGCGGCAGCTCGTCGACCTCGACCCCGGTGACCAGCGCCAACGGGGGCGCCTCCCGCGCCACCCGCTCGCAGAAGGCGCTCACGTCCGGGCCGGCCCCCTCGACCTCGACGACCACCCCGTCCGCGGTGTTCCACACCGCGCCGGCCAGGTCGAGGGAGCGGGCGAGCGCGTAGACGTGCGGCCGGAACCCCACTCCCTGCACGACCCCGCGCACGCTCACGCGCCGCCGCCGGCGTGGCGTGCGTCCGGTCGTTCCCGTCATCGGCTCGTCGCATCCTGTGCGCGCGGCTGTCGGGTGGTCCGGTGGGCGGGAACCCTCCCCGTTCGGGTCCGCCGGGCCGACGAGGCAGTCGTTGCTGAGTGGTCGGCTTCCGTGCTCTGGTTGTCCCGAAATCTACGACTCCCGGACTCCGGATGCCAGAGGTCCGGGCAGGGCCTACCCGACTCTGAGGACGCCAGGGGGCCGGACATGATGGGGTCCATGACCGATGTGGAGGTCGCCGTCGTCGGCGGCGGACAGGCCGGCCTCGCGACCGCCTTCCACCTGCGCCGGGCCGGCCTGGTCCCCGGGCAGGACTTCGTCGTCATCGACGCCGCCGCGCAGCCCGGGGGCGCCTGGTCCCGCATGTGGGAGGGTCTCCGGCTCTTCTCGCCGTCGTCGTACTCCTCGCTGCCGGGCTGGATGATGCCGGCCTGGGACGACGCCGAGCGCGGCTTCCCGCCGCGCGCCCACGTCGTCGACTACCTCACCCGCTACGAGGAGCGGTACGGGCTGTCGGTGCTGCGCCCGCACCGGGTGGCGCGGGTCGTGCGCGCGGACGACGACCCCGAGGGGCGGCTCCTCGTCGACGCCGGCGGTCTGGCGGTGTCCGCCCGGGCGGTGGTCTCGGCGACCGGCACGTGGGAGCAGCCGTTCTGGCCGGTCTACCCGGGCATGGACGTCTTCGCGGGTCGCCAGCTGCACGTGGCGGACTACCGCCGGCCGGAGGACCTCGCCGGGCAGCGGGTCGTGGTCGTCGGCGGCGGCAACTCGGCGGCGCAGGTCCTGGCGGAGGTCTCGACCGTCGCCGAGACGCTCTGGGTCGCCCAGCGGCCACCGCGGTTCCTGCCCGACGACGTCGACGGCCGCGCCCTGTTCGCGGCCGCCACGGCGCGCATCCAGGCGCTGCGCGAGGGCCGCGAGCACCCGGGCGTCGGCGGGCTGGGCGACATCGTCATGGTCGCCTCCGTGCGCGACGCCCGGGAGCGTGGCGTGCTCGAGGCGGTGCCGATGTTCTCGCGGCTCACCCGCACCGGTGTGGCCTGGCCCGACGGCAGGGAGTGCCCGGCCGACGTGGTCATCTGGTGCACGGGCTTCCGGCCGGCGCTGCGCCACCTCGCCCCGCTCCGGCTCCGCCACGACGGTGGCCGCGTCGCGGTCGGTGGGCCCGCCGGCACCCAGGCCGTGGACGAGCCGCGCCTGTTCCTCGTGGGGTACGGCGACTGGACCGGCCCGGCCTCGGCGACCCTGATCGGGGTCGGTCGCTCCGCGCGGGACACGGCGGGTGTCGTCGTCGATCGGCTGGCCGATGCGTGAGCAGGGTCGCCAGGGTCCACCTCTCCTCTGCCGAAAGCGGGGTCGCCGATCCTGCCCGACCGCGCCGGGAGGGTTCTGGCCGATCACGGAGGACTACGTCGGCCACCTGGTCGCGGAGCTGCCCGAGACCCTGCCGTTCATGGCGCGCGACGCGCTCGGCGTCACCGCCGCGGGCACCCGCTTCGACACCGTCATCGAGGGGCGCCGTTCCTACGAGCTGGGGCTGGCGGCCGGCATCACCAACGCCTACCCGCACCTGCGTCACCTGGTCTGCCCGACGACGCTGACCAGCAGCCCCGACCCTTCGGTCGAGCTCGTCAGCGGCGACCCGGTGGACGCCGTGCGGGACCTCAGGTCCCAGCAGGGGTCGGGGATCTGGCTCGTCGGCGGAGGGGGCCTCGCCGACCACACCGTCCTGCCCGGCGGTGCCTGCTTCCTCACCTGCACGCGGGCTGCCACCGAGCGCTGAGCCCGGGCCCGACGGTCGTCGGGGCTACCTTGGTGGCCTGCAGGGGAGGCGGAGATGAGCGAGCAGGGATGGCGGGCGTTCCTCGCCGCGGAAGGCCTCGACGACTGGGTCGTGCTGCACGGCGGCGCGACGGTGGTCTTCCGCGTCCCGTCGTTCGGCGACGCGGCACGGCTCGCGGCGGCGGTCGCGCGGGTCCCGGGCCTCGAGGGCTCGGGGGCTCTGATGACGATCGCGCAGGATCGCCTCACCGTGCGGCTGACCCGCGGCGTCTTCCGGCTGGAGCAGCGGCACGTCGACCTGGCCCGCGACGTCTCTGCGGTCGCGCGAGGTCATGGTGCCGTCGCGGACCGCGCGAGTGCCCAGGAGGTCTCGCTCGCGGTGGCGGCCAGGCCGGACGACGTGGACGTCGGCTTCTGGCGCGCCGCCCTCGGGTACGCGCCGCTGGCCGAGGACAACGCCGTCGACCCGCTCGGTCACGGGTCCACGGTCTGGCTGCAGGACCTGGACGAGACCAAGGCCTTGCGGCACGCGATGCACGTCGACGTGTCCGTCTCCCGGGACCACGTCGACGAGCGCGTGCAGGCGGCGCTCGCCGCGGGTGGACGGGTCGTGGACGAGTCCGGTGCCCCGGGGCACTGGATCCTCAGCGACCGCGCCGGCAACCGGGTGTGCATCTGCGCCTGGCCCGACGGCGCGGCGTGGCCCGGCTGAGTGGTGCCCAGCTCAGGCGGCCCGCAGGAGCAGCGGCCGGTGGGTGGGGTGGTCTCGATGGTGTGCCGGGACCCGGGGTGCGGCCTGGCGGTCCGGCCGTGAGCCTGCTTCGCGTGGTTGCCGGCCTGGTGGTTCAGGGACCCCGAGCACTCAGGGGCGATCACTCAGGTGCTCAGGTCGGGCGGCTGCGGCCTCGAGCACGGTGGTGATCTCGGCGCCGATCAGCTCGTGGCGGCTCACCAGCGCATCCCGCAGGGCCGCGACCAGGTGCCTGTTCTCGGTCAGCAGGTCGTGAACATGCTGCTTCTGCTCGTGCAGCAGACGTTCCACGGCCGCCCGACCCTGGGGGTCACCGAGGACCCGCCCGACGATGTTGGTGTCCGACAGGGCCGCGCCCTGGACCGCCTGGAAGGAGACCAGGCTGTCCTCCATGCCGCACACCCCGACCATCTGTGCCGCCACCGTGGTGGCGGTGACCAGGTCGCCGCCGGGACCGGTCGAGACGTCAGACACGAACAGCTCTTCGGCGACCATGCCACCCAGTGCGATCCGGATCAGGTTGAGCATCTCGGTCCGTGACCGGGTGAAGACCTCGTCCCGGTCGCCGTGCGCCAGCAGCCCCAGCGCGTCACGGCGCTTGATGATGGTGAGGACCTCCAGGCGTCGCTCGGGTGCGACCAGCCAGGCCGTGGTGGCGTGCCCGGCCTCGTGGGTGGCGATCAGGGTCCGCTCCTGGTCGGTGTACTGCACCGGCTGGCCGAGACCGATCTCCTCGGTCAGCCGGGCGCGTTCGATGTCCCGGATGGTCATCGCGCGGGCCCCGCGCCGCAGCGCGTTGACCAGAGCCTCGTCGAACAGGTGCTCGATCATGACGGGGGTGTAGGCCTGGGTCAGGGCGGCCAGGTGTTCCCGGACGTCGTCGTCGTCCAGCTCGGGTACGTGTGCCTTGCGGGCCAGGAAGTGGTCGACGAGCTCGCGGCGGGCCACCCGCCCGGGTGGGTCGAAGGTCAGCCGGCGGTCGAAGCGGCCCGGACGGAGCAGTGCCGGGTCGAGGTTGTCGGCCCGGTTCGTCGCCGCGATGACCAGCACGTTCGTCGGCGTGGGCAGGGGCCGGGGCAGCTGTCGGTGGGCCGGCAGCAGCGCGTTGAGCTGCTCGGCCAGCCAGGCGTGGATCCGCTGGGGACCGCTCGGCTCGTCGAACGACTGCATCTGGACGAGGAGCTCGTTGACCACGCCGCCGGTGCCCTCGCTGATGGTCGAACGGTTGGTCGCTGCGGTCCGGTTGACGGTGAGCGCTGTGGACGGCGCGTTCCAGCCGCATGAGGTGTGTCCGAGGAGGGACGAGCCGAACGGCAGCCGAGGACTGGCGTGACTCGGAGCGGGCACGGCGGCCATGCCTCCACGGGTCATCGCGATGGCGTCGATCTCCTCGATGAAGCCGATGGCACCGCCGTCGCGTCGGGCGGCCTTGCGCAGCGCGCGGAAGTAGGAGCGGATCTTGCGTGCTGTAGCGCCGTAGTACATCGACTGGAACGAGGTCGCGGACACGAAGAGGAACGGGACGCCGGCCTCGCGGGCCATCGCCTTGGCCATGTGTGTCTTCCCGGTTCCTGGCAGCCCTTCGAAGAGCAGTCCTCGCCGCGGCGTTCCTCCCATCTCCTCGGTGAAGGCGCGATAGGCGAGGAACAGGTTGAGGGAGCGGACGACGTCCTCCTTGACGGCGTCGACCCCCTTGACGTCGTCAAGGGTGACCTCGATCTGTTCCGGCCTGAACATGATGTGGGGCGAGCGGCCTGCACCGATCGTCGCGCCCAGCAGGACGCCCACCATCGTGAGCAGGAGCAACGAGGCCATGACCAGGAACGGGTCGAACGTCGGGAGCCGCCACGAGCGGATGTCCATCGGGTCGCCACGGAGCAGGCGCCACCACAGCCACGCCATCAGCAGGGTCAGGACGAGCGCGAGTCGGCGGAGCGCGATCTGCCTGCGCCGCTCGCGGGCAACGCCCACGTCGGCGTCGGATGCCACCAGGCGCCCTACCCCCGCATCCGCCAGCAGTGATCGTCCGTGCTCGAGGCTCTTCGTCACCCGTCCACCTCCGCCAGCCACGCCTTCGGCCCTCTGGTGACGCCGTCGTCGACGTCGCCGACATCGTCGACGAGCGAGGGAAGCCGCGGCCGGCAACCGCGCGCTCAGTCCCCAACTCAGATGACCACTCGGTCCCCACGGCGGTCGCTCTCGCGCCTGGACTCGTCGGCTGACAGAACCGACCCTCCGCGCCACCGCAGCGGATGGGCGCGATGCCCGGCGCGGAGGCGATTGTCGTCATTCGACGAACACCGAGTGAGCGCGGCTGCGCATCGCTAGTCTGTGCTGCGCCACGGCGCGGAGATGCTGAGGTCCTGACCTAGATGAGGCCGAGGAGGGGCACGTGCTCGAGCAGCCGGAGCCCACCCGCGTGGTGCGCACCTTGGTGGTGCCTCGCCTGGTCGACACCGATCAGGCCGGGCTCCGTGACCTCACTGCGGCCCGGGATGCAGTCATCTCCTCGGCTCTCCAGGCGCGTGATGGCTGAGCGCCGTGCGGCGGACGTCGGAGGTGCGGACGACGAGCACGCACGGGAACGCCGTCCGTGGCGGGTCCCCGCACTCATCGGTGCCGTCGGGATGGTGTTGACCTGTTCGTCTGCCTGGGCGGCGTTCCGGGTGGACCGCAACACCGAGCAGCGGCTCCTGGAGATGCAGACCAGACAGGTCGGTGCGGTGCTCTCGGGCACCATCGACGGGATCCAGGCCCCGCTGAGGACGGCACTGACGGTGCAGTCGGTTGCCGGGGCCGCGGATCCGAAGGCATTCGAGAAGGCGATGGCTGCCTCGGTCGGACCCGACAAGGTGTTCGTGTCCGCCTCCATCTGGCAGCGACGGGCTGGTCGACTGGTCCAGATCGCCTCCGTCGGCTCACCTGCCGCGGCCGGGCCCGATGATGCGACCGCGCAGGCCTACCTGCGCGCCGCCTTTCACGAGCCGACCTCCACCGTGAAAGCGGTGAACGTCGGCACCCGACGACGCATCGCCTACGCACTGGCCGACCCCGACTCCGCGTACGTCGTCCACGCCGAACGCGCCATCCCCGTCAACCGTCGCTCGCCGGTCGACAGCAACCCCGCGTTCGCTGACCTGCACTACGCGATCTACCTCGGCCCGCAGACCAGGCTCGCGGCGATGACGACGACCAACGTCGCCCCATCGACCCTGCCGTTGGAGGGCCGGACCGCCACCACTGTCGTGCCCTTCGGCGACAACGTCCTCACCGTGGTCACCTCACCGCGGCACGGCCTCGGTTCCTCGCTGAGCCAGCGCCTCCCGGTCCTGCTCCTGATCGGCGGGACGCTCCTCACCGTGGTTGCCGCCTTCACCGCCCAACAGCTCGTCCGACGCCGCCAGAGGGCCGAGAACGACGCAGCGACAGTCTCCGGTCTCTACGACCAGGTCGAGGCGCTGTACGGCCAGCAGCGAGAGCTCTCCGAGCGTCTCCAACGCGCCCTCCTGCCGCCGGCGCTCCCCGACATCCCCCAGCTCGAGGTCGCGGTCGACTACATCGCGGGCACCCGCGGAGTCGACATCGGCGGTGACTGGTACGGCCTCATCGACCTCGACCAGAGCCACTTCGCGTTCATCGTCGGAGATGTCTCCGGGAGAGGTGTCGACGCAGTCGCGGTGATGGCAGCGGCCCGCTTCACGCTGCGGGCCTACCTGCTCAGGGGCGACACCGCCGCCACCGCCCTGGGCGAGTGCTCACGCCAGTTCGACAGCTCCGCAGACGGCCACATCGCCACCGCCATCGTCGGCATCGGCAACTGGCGTACCGGCGAAGTGACCGTCGCCAACGCCGGGCACTTCCCGCCCCTGCTCCTCACCGCTGACAGCACCCAGTACGTCGATGTCGCCACCGGGCCGCCTCTGGGCACCGGAGTCACTGACTACCCATCCACCACCTTCACCATGCCCCCGGGGTCGACGTTGACGTGCTTCACCGACGGCCTCATCGAACGCCGCACCGAAGACATCGACACCGGGATGCGCCGGCTCGCCGACACCGTCGCCGAGTCGACGCACCTTCCCGTTGCCGACCTCGTCACCCACGCCGTGAGGACACTCCGGTCCGAGGACGCCGAGGACGACATCGCCGTCCTCGCACTGCGACGAGCCACGGCCGGCTGAGGTCGGCCCGTCGATGCAGCCACCCCTCAAGGACGGGCGGCCCGGGGACGATACACACCCCAGACCGCCAACCCACCTCCCATGCGCGTTCGTGCACCGCGCGAAGGACCCTCAGTGTCGCAGCTCCACGAATCCCTCCCCGGGGAAGCCCCCGGGCACGGGGGCGAGCCCACCGTCCGCAGGCGCAGCAGCACCCGACGGCGGAGGGCCGCGACGCTGTCGCTCGCGTCCGTGGTGGTGGCCGCCGGGGTCGGTGCCGTGCTCTACGTCCACGCTGCGCAGGCCCCCGACCGGGAGCAGCTCGACCGGATCCAGGAGGACATCGACTACGTCACCCGCGCCGCCGCGGGCCACACCCTGTACACGCCGGAGCCGTGGGTGACGGACCTGACGACCTATCCCGGGTTCACGACCACGGCGCCCGAGGGCGGGGTCACGTCGTCCGGGTACCTCGACGGGAAGTGGCTGATCGTCTCGCAGTTCGACGCCGATGCCCTCACCGCCGCCGACAAGGACGTGTCGGCCACCCCGCAGACACTGTGCAAGCCGACCGGGCCGTCGGGCACGGACTCGTCCTTCAAGGCGCTGAGCGGGGACAGGGTGAGGATCCGCACCGTGTGCCTCGACGTTCCCGGCCACCCGGCGCGGGTGCGGGTGGTCGTCTACCTGGACGACGGCGACGCCATGGCGGACCTGGCCACGACCCTGCCCGAGGACGGCCGGGTCCTCAACGCCGGGCACTACGAGAAGGATCCTGCTGCTGTCGGGGAGCTCGTCGCGGACCCGACCGACTGGGCGGGCGAGGTCCTGGACAGCCTGTCGGTGCTCGACCCCAGCCAGTACGCAGCCGAGGACATCTACTCAGCCGAGGAGGCCGCCGGACGGTTCGACTGACGCACCCGGCTTGCCGGCGTCCGCGTAGGAGCGCACCACCGAGACGTTCAGCGGGAAGTCGACGGGCAGGTCCCGGAACAGCAGCGCGCCCGCGCTCGCAGCCGCCTCGCGGGCCTGCTCGGCGACGTCGTCGGCGAGCTCGGCGGGGGTGTGCACGACGACCTCGTCGTGCAGGAAGAAGACCAGGTGCGGCCCGGACGTGAGCGGGCCGGCGTCCCGCATCCGCCACAGCCGGTTGCGCAGGTCGGCGATCCAGCAGAGCGCCCACTCGGCGCCGGTGCCCTGCACCACGAAGTTGCGGGTGAACCGGCCGTACGCGCGCCGTCGACGGTCGAGCAGCGCCTGGGTGTCGGGGCTCGGCTGGGGGCTCTCGGGGTCGTGGTCCCACGCCTCGGCCAGGCTGGGGGACCCACGGCCCAGCAACGTGCGCACCACCTGACCGCGCTCGCCGGCGCGGGCGGCGTGCTCGACGAGGCCGAACGCGCGCGGGTAGCGCCGGGTCAGGTCGGCCACCATCCGACCGCTCTGCCCGCTGGTGGCGCCGTACATGGCTCCGAGCAGGCCGAGCTTGGCCTCGCTGCGGCTCGCGACGGCACCGTCGTCGACCATGCCCTGGTAGAGGTCGGTGCCGCGGGCCGACCTCGCCAGCGCGGGGTCGGCGCTCATGCCGGCCAGCACCCGGGGCTCCAGCTGCGCGACGTCGGCCACGACGAGCGCCCAGCCGTCGTCGGCCACGGCCGCCGGGCGGACCTGGGCAGGGAACGACAGGGCGCCGCCGCCGTTCGACGACCAGCGGCCGGTCGCCGAGCCGGCGGGCTGGTACGACGGCCGGAACCGGCCGTCGCTGACCCACTGGTCGATCCAGGCCCAGCCGTTGGTGGAGAACAGGTGGGCGAGCTGCTTGTAGCGCAGCAGCGGCGCGATGGCCGGGTGGTCGAGCGTGCGCAGGGTCCAGGCGCGGGTGTCGGTCACCTCGAGCCCCGCCCGACGCAACGCTGCCAGCAGCTCGGGCCGGGAGTCGGGGTTGAGGCCCGGCGCACCGAGCGCGGCGCGTACCTCGTCGGCCAGCGCCTCGAGCTTGACCGGCCGGACGCCGCGGGGCGGCCGCGGCCCGAGCTGGTCGGTCAGCAGCCGTTCGTGGACGTCGACCCGCCAGGGCACGCCGGCGTACGTCATCTCGGCGGCGACGAGGGCGCCGGCGGACTCGGCCGCGAGCAGCAGCCCGAGCCGTGCCGGCTCCTGCGACGCGGCCACCGCGGACAGCTGCCGGGCGTCCTCGAGGTCGGCGCGCAGGTGCTCGCTCACGTCGTCGACGGCGAACAGCGTCGGGTCCGACGGGGTGCTGGGCCCCAGCGTGTCCCAGTGCTCCGACTGCTCCCCGGCGAGCAGCGAGACGTCCACCGCCGGCGCGCGCAGGAGCAGCTGGTGGCCCAGGCGCAGGTCGTGGCAGCGCTCGACCCGCACCCCGGCGGCGAGCAGGGGTGGGTACCAGCGGGCGGTGTCGTCCCACACCCAGCGCGCTCCGCCCTGCTCGTCCGCCTCGCGGGCGCGCACGAACGTCGGCAGGTCGGCCGTCGCGACCTCGCGCTCGACCTCGCCGTCGACGACCAGGACTCGCTCACCGGGGAGTCGTGAGAGCGAGACACGTGCCACGGGGGACACCATGGCACCCGGCGGCGACAGTCGGGCGCAGGTCACCCCGGCGGGGCAGGCACCTCGGCGGTCCACCGCTCCCGCCGTTGCTCGTCGGACTGCTCCCACCACGGCGTGCCGCGCTCACCCAGCGCGACCTTGGCGGCCTGCACCCCGGCGCGGGCGGCGGCCTCGCCGTCGGTGCCCTTCGTGCGCCGCACCTCGCGCCGCCAGGCCATCAGCAGCCGGGTGAGCTCGTCGCGCCGGCCCTCGGGGATGTCGGGATCGGTGGCCCGCCAGCGCCGGCCGTCGATGACGACGTACCTCCCGCAGGGGGTGACCTCGGGCGGCTCGCTCACGCGGCGACCCTAGCCCGCGGCCGGACCCGGCGGGCCCGGGGACCGGCGGGGTCCACCCCCGTCTGGGAGAACGGCGGACGGCGGTGGCATGCTGTCTCGCCGCGCCCGGCCGGGTGCGGTGCAGTCTGGGAGGTTCGATGAGCGAGGTGGCCGCTGAGCTCGGGCGCGTGCGTGGCGCGTTCGCGCAGCCCATGCTCACCCTGCTGCACCAGCGCCAGGCGCCCGTGGTGATCGCGGTGTTCAGGTCCGCCTTCGGCCGCGACAACCGACCGATCCCCACGGCCCGCCTCCACACCCAGGTCGAGGACCACCTCGCCGAGCTGCGGCGCACCGGCGAGGCGGACCTCCCCACGGGCAGCGGACGGGATCTGTGCCAGCGGTGGATGCGCGGCCAGTGGCTGGTGCGGTCGCTGGACGACAGCGGGCAGGAGGTCTACACCCTGACCTCCCACGCCCAGCAGGCCCTCGAGCTCGTCAAGACCCTCTCGCGGGACCGCGCCACCCTCAGCGAGCACCGGATCGCCACGATCCTCACCACCGTGCGCCGCTTCAACAGCGAGGCGAACCCGGACCGCACCGCCCGCGTCGACATCCTCAACGCCGAGATCGCGCGGCTGACCGCGGAGCGGGACCGGCTCGTCGACGGCGTGGAGATGGAGCCGCCGTCGCAGGACTACATGCTCGAGGGGTTCACCGAGCTCCAGCTGCTGATCTCCGCCCTGCCCAGCGACTTCGCGCGGGTGGAGGAGCGGTTCGCCCAGATCCGCGCCCAGATCCTGGCGTCGTTCCGTGCCGAGGACCGGCCCGCCGGCGAGGTCATCGACGACTACCTAGCCCGTGCCGACGCGCTGGTGACGGCGACCCCCGAGGGCCGCGCCTTCGAGGGGGCCTTCGCCCTGCTGCGCGACGACGCGCTGGTCGCCCAGCTCCGCGACGACCTCGGCGCGCTGCTCGACCACCCGCTGGCCGACGGCATCCTCGGTGACGCCGACCGGGCCGAGCTGCGCGGCACGGTCCGGCTGGTCCGCGACGGCCTGGACCGGGTCCTCTCGCAGCGCTCCCGGGTGACGTCGACGCTGAAGGACTACATCGTCTCCCACGACGGCGCCCGGGACCGCGAGCTGGAGCAGACACTGCGCCAGATCGAGTCCGAGCTGATGACCTGGATGGCGGAGTCGGGCCCGCGCGCCACCGTCGACGTACCCCTCCTGCCCGCCCGCGCGGACGTCGAGCACTTCCGCGAGCGCTTCTACGACCCCGCCGACGACATCGCCCCCACCCGGCTCGCCGACAGCCGGGGCGAGGAGGCCGCGCCGCCGTCGTACGCCGCCCTGATGGCGCAGGGCGGCCCGTCGGTGACCGTCCTGCGCGAACGGCTCGAGGAGGCGCTGCGCTCGCTCGACCCGGCCTCGTCCCTCGGTGAGGTCTTCGACTCCCTCGAGCCGGCGCTGCGCCGGCCGGTGGAGATCTTCGGCCTGCTGCACCTGGCGGCCGACCAGCAGCTGCCCGCGGAGACGGCGCTCGAGCCCTACCGCGCCGTGCGCCCCGACGGGACGGCGCGGACCTTCGCGGTGCCGCGCGTACCCCTGGACGACCCCGACCTGCCGCCGAGGCCGAAGGAGCACGCACCATGACGACCACCGCGGACGAGCACGAGGACGTCGCCGCCCTCGTCGACGGCGAGCCGGACTTCGTGGCGGTCGACGCCGAGGACCCCGAGCGTGAGGCCACCACGTCGGTCTCGCTGTTCGAGGGCGACGAGGGCGGCCTGGAGTACGCCGAGCGGCGCGCCCTGGTCGCGCTGCTCAAGCAGCGCTTCATCAGTGCCCGCACCCACCCCAGGGACTGGCGCGCGCTCACCGAGAACGAGCGGGTCATCCGGTCGCGCCTCAACGACCTGTTCCTCGAGCTGCAGATCGACCCCGTCCGGGAGGTCGCCTGGAAGCGCCAGGCCGTCCCCGAGACCGGGCCGAAGTTCCCGACGCTGCTCTACGACGCCGCCTGGAGCCGCGAGGAGACCGTCGTCCTGGTGCACCTGCGCGACCGGTTCCGGGCCGCCAGCGCGGCGGGGGAGGGCCGGGTCTACGTCGACCGCGAGGACGTCGTGGAGTACGTCGCCGGCTTCCGCCCCGCGCACGCCACCGATGTGGCCGGCGACGAGAAGCGGGCCCGCAACGCGGTGAGCAGCGTCAACAAGGCCGGGCTGCTGATCGGGTCGCCCACCGACGACCGCTTCGAGATCAGCGAGGCGATCGAGTCGCTGCTCCCGCTGGAGCTGCTCAAGGAGCTGCTGGTGAGCCTGCAGCAGACCAACGACCCCGCCGGTGACGAGGCCGACGACGCCCTCTTCGCCGGGCCCGAGCCGGAGCCGGCCGACGAGCCCGCGGACGACGACGAGGAGCACGCATGACCACCGACGTCGAGAACGTCCCGGACGTCACGCTCGAGGGGGAGGGACTCTTCGAGCAGGGCGTCGTGGCGACGCCGTCCGACGACACCCTGCAGTGGCGCGCCGAGGTGCTCCAGCTGGTCAACTGGGGCGGCTTCTCGGGTCGGGTCACCGTCGACCTGCACGGCGACGCGACCATGATCTCGGGGGCCTCCGGCGTCGGGAAGAGCACCGTGCTCGACGCCTACACCGCGCTGATGATGCCCTCGGACACGAAGTTCAACGGCGCCTCGAACGACGCCGTGGCCGGGCGCGCCCGCGGGGCCGGGCAGCGCAACCTGCTGTCCTACCTGCGCGGCGCGGTCGACGTGGTCGACGACCCGCGCACCGGTCGCCCGGTCGAGCAGCTGCTCCGTGGACGCGGCAGCGACACGTGGGGCGCGGTGGCGATGACGTTCGTCAACGACCAGCAGCGCCGCTTCACCGCGCTGCGCACCTACTACGTCCCGCGCCGGGCTGCCCGCTCCAGCGAGGTGCAGATGCAGCTGGCCACGCTCGACGCGCCCGTCGACCTGGCCGCTCTCGAGGCGGCAGTGCCCGACCGCTTCCACGCCAACACGCTCAAGAAGCTCTACCCGGGGGTCCGGGTCCACCGCACCTACGCCGAGTACGCCGCGATCCTCTACGCCCGCCTGGGGATCGGGGCCAACGGCGACGGCGCGAAGGCGCTGCGGCTGCTCGCCCGGATCCAGGCCGGCAACCAGGTCCGCAGCGTCGACGAGCTCTACAAGGAGATGGTGCTCGAGCGACCGACGACGTTCGCCGCCGCCGACCGGGCCGTCGAGCACTTCGACGACCTCGAGTCGGCGTACACCGCGATGCGCACCGAGGAGCAGAAGCAGGAGCTGCTGGCGCCGATCACCGACCTGCACGCCCGCAAGACCGCGGCGCTCGCGCGCACCGAGGAGCTCGACGCGTACGGCGTCACCGCCAAGGGCGACACCCCCGTCCGGCTCTGGCTGCTGCGCACGCACGCGCGGCTGCTCGGCACGGCGGTCGAGACCAACCGGCAGGCGCGGGCCCGCGTGGCCGACCAGCTGCAGGCCGGCGGCCGGACGGTCGGCGTGCTCGACACCGACCTCGAGGCCGCCAAGGAGGAGCACCGGGCGGCCGGGGGAGCGAGCCTGGAGCGGCTCGCCGCCGACATCGAGCGCGAGCGCGCGGTGCGCGAGGACCGGCTCGGACGGCGCCAGCTGCTGCTGGACCGGATGGGCCCGCTGCTCGAGCCGGGCACCGGGGGCGCCGCGGCGGCGCTGGCGTCGCGCGAGACGTTCGCCGACCTCGTGGCCCGCGCGGAGCGCTGGCTGGCCGAGCACCCGCAGGAGGCCGCCGGGCTGGTCGCCGAGCGCGACGAGGTGATGGGAGCGCGCTACCCGCTGCTGGCCCGCCGCACCGAGCTCGTGGCCGAGCGCACGTCCCTCGCGGGTCGCGCCGGCCGGGTCCCCGAGCACCTGCACGCGCTGCGCAGCGAGGTCGCCCGCGCCAGCGGGCTGTCCCTGGCGCAGCTGCCGTTCGTCGCGGAGCTGATCGACGTGGCGCCCGAGGAGTCCCGCTGGCGGCTGGCGATCGAGACCGTGCTCGCCGGCACCGCCCGGGTCATGCTGGTGCCGGCCGACCGGCTCGAGGAGTTCTCGGCGGCGATCGACTCGGTGCGGCTGCGCGGGCGGCTGACCTTCGAGGGCGCCGAGGTCGACCTCGACGCGCCTGCCCCCGCGGCACCGGACACGGTCGCCGGCAAGCTCGTCTTCCAGGACTCGCCGTTCCGAGGCTGGGTCCAGCGGCACGTCGCCGAGCCCGGGCGCAACGCGCGCTGCGTGGAGTCCGCGGCCGAGCTCGGTGGTGGCGGCTACCGCGTCAGCCTCGCCGGCCAGACGCGCTCGGGTCGACGCGGGTCGCACGGCCGCGGCGACCGGCGCAACATCATCGGCTTCAGCAACGCCGACGCCGTCGCCGAGATCGAGGAGGAGCTCGCGGCGATCGAGGAGTCGCTCGCGGGCCTCGACGGCCGGCTCCAGCAGGTGGAGAGCGCGACCCGGGTGCTCGAGCTGCGGCGCACGGCGTACGACGCCGTCCGCAACCACGGCTTCGACGACCTCGACGTCGCGTCCTGCGACGAGCGGATCGCCCGGCTCGAGCGGCGCCGCGAGGAGATCCTCGGCACCGACGACCGGCTCGACACCCTCGAGCGGCACATCACGGACCTCGAGACCCAGCTCGAGGAGGCACGGCGGCACCGTTTCCAGCTCGAGGAGCAGAGGGCCCGCCTCGACGCCGAGCACGGCGACCTGGTCGAGGCCGAGGACCAGGTCAACGACGAGCTCGAGCGGATCGAGCGCTCCGGCGGGTCGCTGCTCTCCGAGGAGCAGGTGGCGCGGCTCGACGCGGAGTTCGCCGCGGCCGCCGCACCCGACGACCCCGAGGACCTGAGCCGGTTCCACGAGAACGCCGGCCGCCTGCAGACCCGCCTCAACGAGGCGGTCGCCTCGGCCCAGGTCGAGGTTGAGCACGTCGACCGCGAGCTGGCGGCGATCTTCCGCGGCTACCAGCTGCAGTGGGAGGACCCGAACCTCGGGACGACCTCCGAGTCCTACCCCGACTTCGCCCGGATCCTCGCCGACATCGAGGCCACCGGCCTGGCGCAGCGCCGCTCGGAGTGGCGCCGCCGGCTGACCGAGTGGAGCGGTCAGGACCTGGTGCCGCTGGCCGGCGCGATGTCGGCGTCGGTCGAGGAGATCGAGGACCGGCTCGAGCCGATCAACGCGATCCTGCGCCGGCTCGAGTTCGGCGCGGAGAAGGACCGGCTGCGGATCCGGCTGCGGCGGCTCGCCCCGGCGCACGTGCAGGCGTTCGTGCGGGACCTGCGCGAGCTGTCCCGCGGCTCGACGCGCGAGCTCGACGAGGAGCAGATGGAGGCGCGCTTCGCGCAGCTTCGGCGCTTCATGGGCCAGCTGCGCCGTCCGGACAGCCCCCACGGCGGCCCGACCGAGGGCGACCGCGACCGGCTGCTCGACGTACGCCGCCACGTGGAGATCAGCGCCGAGCGCTACGACCGCCTCACCGGCGAGCTGAAGGCGACCTACCGCACGCTCGGGGAGAAGAGCGGTGGCGAGAGCCAGGAGCTCGTCGCCTTCATCGTCGGCTCGGCGCTGCGCTTCCGGCTCGGGGACGAGATGCGCTCCCGCCCGCGCTTCGCCCCGGTCTTCCTCGACGAGGGCTTCGTGAAGGCCGACTCGGAGTTCGCGGGCCGCGCCGTGCGTGCCTGGAAGGGGCTGGGCTTCCAGCTCGTGATCGGCGTGCCGCTGGACAAGGTGACCGGGCTCGAGCCGCACATGGACGAGCTGCTGGTCATCACCAAGCACACCGAGACGCACCTGTCGTCGATCTTCCCGATCACCGACGCGGACCGGGCTGGGGTCTCGACTTAGTCCTGAGGCTTGTCGTCGGGGCCGAGTCGCGGGCGCTGCCCCGGAGTTGGGCCCGGGCTCGCGGCTGTTCGGTTGCTTTCGGTTGCGGTCCTGGCCTCTTGACGGACCGGTCCGTTTCGCCTCGGCTTCGGCTTGCTTCCGGCTCTCGGGCCGTCTGCGGTTGCGGTCCTGGCTGGCTACCGGGGGAGGAGGGCTTCGCTTGGGGCCGGCTCCCGGGTTTGGGGTGCGGTTTGGTCACCAACCGCAACACTTTCGCTGATTTCGATGCGGTCTCTGACCAATCGACGGAGTCCCGTCAGACCGTCGGGTGCCAGGACCCGATGAGGACCGTCGAGCCCGGTCAGGGATCGACAACAACCCTCAGCAGAGAAGGGTGAAGGACGAGGGAGCGGGCCAGACGGGTCCGCGGCGGTGGGCCCGCACGAGCCAGCCGCGAGCCACAGCCCGAGAGAAGCCCGGCCACCGCCGGAAAAGGGCAACTGCCGGATAGAAGGCCACCGCCGGAAGGTCAGGCCGACCCGACCGGAGGCACCACGAGCCGACAAGCCCCCGGCTCCGCGAACGGCAGCAACTGCGTGCCGCTCGGATCCGCGCCGTGCTCCTCGAGCACCCCGCGCACGATCCCGAGGTGCACCGAGCACACCACGCCGGGGTGCCGGTGGGCGGCCTCGAGCAGTGGGCAGCGGGTGAGTCGTACGTCGGCGAGGGAGTCCGGGCCGGTCTCGGGCTCGAACCCCAGATCGTCGAAGAGCGCCACGACCTGCGATCGCGCCTCCTCGGGAGACGTGCGTGCCGCGCCGCGGCCGCGGGCGAGCTGGTGGCCCCACTCCTCGCCCGCCGCGGCGGCGACCTGCTCGGGGTCGGCGCTGGTGCGCGCGATGCTGGCGGCGAGCGCGGCGGCGAGGCCGGCGTACTCGGCGACGTCGCTGTCGGTGGCCTCGTAGAGCCACGCGGGGCGCCCGCGTCCCGTCGGCTGCGCGCGTCGCCTGCTGGCGAGGCCGTCCCGGACGAGGGCGTCGAGGTGCTCGCGCAGCGTGTTCTCGTGCAGGGAGGTGGCCGCCACCAGCGCCGCGAGGGTCACCGGCTCGGGCTGGTCGCGCAGCGTGTTGAGCAGCGCGGCGCGGGACGCGGACATCCGGCGGCCGCGCAGGCCCGGCCTCGGACCGCGCACGGGGGCCGAACGGCCTCTATTTTCCACGGAGTTCACTGTAGTAAATCTGGGCTCGGGTCGTCAGGTGGACGACCTGCAACCCGAGGAGAACCAGATGGACTTCGAGGAGATCGCCTCCAGCGAGGCGGATGCGCGCGCGGCCAGGGCCGTGACGCACCACCACCACCGGATGGCCGGCGCGCTCGCGCTGAGGGCGGAGACGCTGACCGCGCGGGCACGGGCCGGCCGCGAGCGGGCCGCCGCCGACGCGCGCGACGACCTGGCCCGCTGGTGCCGCACCGACCTGGTGCCGCACGCGGTCGCCGAGGAGGACACCCTCTACCGGGTCGCCGCCGGACGCGCCGAGGGCCGGCTGCTGGTCGAGGCGATGCTGGCCGAGCACGAGGCGATCCTGCGCCACGTCGACGGCCTCGCCGCCGCGGACTGCGCGGTCGACGCCGCGGTGGCCGCCGGTGCGCTGCGCGCGGTCTTCGAGGTCCACCTCGCCAAGGAGAACGACCAGGTCCTGCCGTTGCTGGTCGCGGACCCCGATGTCTCCGTCGCCGAGCTGCTCGGCAGCCTGCACGAGCTGGTGGGAAGCCATGACTGAGCAGCGTGTGCCCATTGGCAAGGAGTCCTCCGTGCGTGAAGGTGGACACCGTGACGCGGCTCGGGAGCGGTCAGTGGTGACGGCCCCGGACCAGCACGCGCGACGCGGCGAGGCGGCCGGAGGCTCGCCCTGGGTGATGCTCGTGATGGCGACGATCGGCTTCGCGGTCAACTTCTGGGCCTGGGCGCTGATCAGCCCGCTCGGCCCGCTGTTCCGCGACAAGGGCACGCTCGGCACGCTCAGCGAGTCCGACGTCGCCCTGATGGTGGCCGTCCCCGTGATCGTGGGGTCGCTGGGCCGGATCGTGGTCGGTGCGCTCACCGACAAGCTCGGCGGCCGGGTGATGTTCCCGGTCGTGTCCGGCGTGACGATCCTGCCGATCCTGTTCCTCGCGTTCTTCGCGCTGGACTCCTACGCGCTGATCCTGGTCGGCGGCTTCTTCCTCGGCATCGCCGGTACGGCGTTCGCGGTCGGCGTGCCCTTCGTCAACGCGTGGTTCCCGCCCGAGCGACGGGGCCTGGCGATCGGCATCTTCGGTGCCGGCATGGGTGGCACCGCCATCAGTGCGCTGACCACTGTGAAGCTCTACACCGACGTCGGCCCCAAGGCGCCGTTCCTCATCACCGCGGGCGTGCTGGCGGTCTACGCCGTCGCCGCCTGGCTGGTCCTGCGCGACGCACCCGGCCGGGTCGCCCCCACCACCTCGCTGGCGAGCCGCCTGGTCAGCAACGCCCGGCTGCCGATCACCTGGCAGGCCTGCCTGCTCTACGCCGTCGCCTTCGGCGGGTACGTCGCGTTCTCGGTCTATCTGCCGGCGTACCTCAAGACCGACTACGGCCTGACCCCCGCCGACGCGGCCAACCGGATGGCCGGCTTCGTGGTGGTCGCCGTGGTGATGCGGCCGGTCGGCGGCTGGCTCTCCG
This sequence comes from Nocardioides sp. GCM10023255, assembly GCF_042653125.1. NCBI lineage: Bacteria > Bacillati > Actinomycetota > Actinomycetes > Propionibacteriales > Nocardioidaceae > Nocardioides > Nocardioides sp. GCM10023255. The sequence goes on along the minus strand of NZ_JBHSHU010000003.1, from coordinate 308,917 downwards.
ACCGGTTCGGCCCGATCCCGGTGCTCGCGACGGCGTACTCGATCGTGGTCGTCGGGGCCGGCGTGGCGGCCACGAACCCGATCCTCGAGCACGTCGGCACCGTCGCCTTCCTGGCGATGGCCGCGGCGCTGGGTGCCGGGAGCGGCGCGACCTTCGCCCTCATCGCCCGGGTCACCGAGCCCTCGCGGGTCGGTGGCGTGACCGGCCTGGTCGGCGCGGCCGGCGGCCTCGGCGGGTTCGTGCCGCCGCTGGTCATGGGCTACGTCTACGGCCGCACCGACTCCTACGCGATCGGGCTGTGGATGCTCTCGATCACCGCCGCGCTGACCCTGCTGCTGACCGTCACCGTCGTCCGGCACACCGCCCGGGCATCCGCCGAGGAGAGGACCACCGCGTGAGCAACGAGCCAGGGATGGACGGGGGACTGAGCGATGCTCTGGTTCGCAGCCGGCGGTACTTCACGAGGGGCACCGTCTCGGACGACCTCCGCACCCTGACCAAGGCGGGCGGCCGCCAGGCCGACGACTTCTACCGGGACCGGTGGAGCCACGACAAGGTGGTGCGCTCCACCCACGGCGTGAACTGCACCGGGTCCTGCTCGTGGAAGGTCTACGTCAAGGACGGGATCATCACCTGGGAGACCCAGCAGACCGACTACCCGTCGGTCGGGCCGGACAGGCCCGAGTACGAACCGCGCGGCTGCCCGCGGGGCGCCGCCTTCTCCTGGTACACCTACTCGCCCACGCGGGTGCGCTACCCCTACGTGCGGGGCGTGCTGCTGCAGATGTACCGCGAGGGAAAGGCCCAGCACGACGGCGACCCGGTCAAGGCCTGGGCCCACGTCGTCGACAACCCGGCCCGGGCGAAGCGCTACAAGTCCGCCCGCGGCAAGGGCGGGCTGGTCCGCGCCAGCTGGGAGGAGGCCACCGAGATGGTGGCCGCCGCCTACGTGCACACGATCGCGACGTGGGGCCCGGACCGGGTCGCGGGCTTCTCGCCCATCCCCGCGATGTCGATGGTCTCCCACGCGTCGGGTGCCCGGTTCACCTCGATGCTCGGCGGCTCGATGCTCTCCTTCTACGACTGGTACGCCGACCTGCCGGTCGCGTCCCCGCAGGTGTTCGGCGACCAGACCGACGTGCCCGAGTCGGGCGACTGGTGGGACGCCGGCTACCTGGTCATGTGGGGGTCGAACGTGCCGGTCACGCGCACCCCCGACGCGCACTGGATGACCGAGGCGCGCTACCGCGGCCAGAAGGTCGTGGTGGTCTCGCCCGACTACGCCGACAACGTGAAGTTCGCCGACGAGTGGCTGGCGGTCGCGCCCGGCACCGACGGGGCGCTCGCGATGGCGATGGGCCACGTCGTGCTCAAGGAGTTCTTCGTCGACCGGGAGACGGCGTACTTCGCCGACTACACCCGCAGGTACACCGACCTGCCCCACCTCGTGGTGCTCGACGAGGTCGCCGGGCAGACCTACCGGCCGGGGAAGTTCCTCACGGCCGCGGACCTGCCGGGACACGAGTACCTCGAGAACGCCCACTTCAAGACCGTCGTGATGGACGAGCGGAGCGACGAGCCGACGGTGCCCAACGGCTCGCTCGGCCACCGCTTCGGCGAGACCGGCGCCGGCCGGTGGAACCTCGACCTCGAGGGCGTGCGACCGAAGCTCACGCTCGGCGACACCTCGGCGGACAGCGTGCGCGTCGAGCTGCCGCGCTTCGACAGCCCCGACGGCGCACCCGGTTCGCTGGTCCGGGGCGTCCCGGTCCGCCGGGTCGGCGGTCACCTGGTCACCACGGTCTTCGACCTGATGCTCGCGCAGTACGGCGTCGGCCGGCCCGGATTGCCCGGCGACTGGCCCACGTCGTACGACGACGCGGACGCGCCGTACACGCCTGCCTGGCAGGAGCGGATCACCGGCGTGCCTGCGGCCGCCGCGGCCCGGATCGCGCGCGAGTTCGCGCAGAACGCCGAGGAGTCCCGCGGCCGCTCGATGATCCTGATGGGCGCCGGCACCAACCACTGGTTCCACTCCGACACGATCTACCGGGGCTTCCTCGCGCTGACCACCCTCACCGGCTGCCAGGGCGTGAATGGCGGCGGCTGGGCGCACTACGTCGGCCAGGAGAAGTGCCGACCCGTCACCGGCTGGGCGCAGCTCGCCTTCGGGCTGGACTGGAAGCGACCGCCACGGCAGATGATCCACACGGCGTACTGGTACCTCCACACCGACCAGTTCCGCTACGACAGCTTCGGCGCCGACGTCGTCGCCGCGAAGACCGGCACCGGCCGGCTGGCCGGCATGAGCACCGCCGACGTCATCGCGAAGAGCGCACGGATGGGCTGGATGCCGTCGTACCCGACGTTCAACCGCAACCCGCTCGACCTCGCCGACGAGGCAGCGGCGGCGGGCACCCCCGTCGCGGAGCACGTCGTTGACCAGCTGCGGTCGGGCGACCTGCGGTTCGCCGCGGAGGACCCGGACGCACCCGAGAACTTCCCGCGGGTGCTGGCGATCTGGCGCGCGAACCTGATCGGCTCCTCGGGCAAGGGCAACGAGTACTTCCTCAAGCACCTGCTGGGGACCGACCACTCGCTGCGCGCCACCGAGGTCGGCGAGGGGCAGCGGCCGCAGGAGGTCGAGTGGCGCGACGACGCGCCCGAGGGGAAGCTCGACCTGCTGCTCACGCTGGACTTCCGCCAGACCAGCACCACGATCTTCTCCGACGTCGTGCTCCCGGCCGCGACCTGGTACGAGAAGCACGACCTCAACACCACCGACATGCACCCGTTCGTGCACTCCTTCAACCCCGCGATCTCCCCGCCCTGGCAGACGCGCACCGACTGGGACGCCTTCCAGACCATCGCCGCGAAGTTCTCCGAGCTCGCAGCCGGACGCCTGGACACCCGCAGGGACGTGGTCGCGGTGCCGCTGCTGCACGACACTCCCGACGCGATGGCCAACCCGCACGGCGTCGTGCGGGACTGGAAGCACGGAGAGTGCGAGCCGGTCCCGGGCGTGACCATGCCGAAGATCGTCGAGGTCGAGCGCGACTACACGGCCATCGGCGCCCAGATGCAGGCGCTCGGCCCGCTGATGGAGAAGCTCGGCACCACCACCAAGGGCATCACCTACGACGTCACCGCCTCGGTGGAGTACCTCCTGCACAAGAACGGCGCGGTCCGCGGTGGCCCCGCCGACGGGCGTCCGTCGCTGGTGCGTGACGTGCACGCCTGCGAGGCCATCCTCGCGCTCTCCGGGACCACCAACGGGCACCTCGCCACCCAGGGGTTCAAGACCCTGGAGAAGCGGACCGGCCATCTGCTGCACGACCTCGCGGCCGAGCACGAGGGCAAGCAGATCACGTTCGCCGACACCGTCGCGGCGCCGGTCCCGGTGATCACCTCGCCGGAATGGTCGGGCTCGGAGACCGGGGGCCGGCGCTACTCGCCCTTCACGATCAACGTCGAGCGGCTCAAGCCCTGGCACACGCTCACCGGCCGGCAGCACTTCTACCTCGACCACGACTGGATGAGCGAGCTCGGGGAGGGGCTCCCCGTCTACCGGCCGCCCCTGAACATGGGCGCGCTGTTCAGCGAGCCCGCGATCGGCTCGATGGGCGAGGCCGGGGGAGAGCGGACCGTGACGGTGCGTTACCTGACGCCGCACAACAAGTGGTCGATCCACTCGGAGTACCAGGACAACCTGTTCATGCTCTCGCTCTCCCGGGGCGGGCAGACGATCTGGATGAGCGACAAGGACGCCGCCAAGGTCGGGGTCGAGGACAACGACTGGATCGAGGCGGTCAACCGCAACGGCGTGGTCGTGGCCCGGGCGATCGTGTCGCACCGGATGCCCGAGGGCACGGTCTACATGCACCACGCCCAGGACCGGCTGATCGACGTACCCCTCGCCGAGACGTCCGGCAAGCGCGGCGGCATCCACAACTCGCTCACCCGGATCCTGGTCAAGCCCAGTCACGTCATCGGCGGCTACGCCCAGCTCTCCTTCGCGTTCAACTACCTCGGACCGACCGGCAACCAGCGCGACGAGGTGACGGTCATCCGTCGCCGCTCGCAGGACGTGGAGTACTGACATGCGCGTGATGGCCCAGATGGCGATGGTGATGAACCTCGACAAGTGCATCGGCTGCCACACCTGCTCGGTCACCTGCAAGCAGGCGTGGACCAACCGGACCGGCACGGAGTACGTCTGGTTCAACAACGTCGAGACCCGGCCCGGCCAGGGCTACCCGCGCAGGTACGAGGACCAGGAGGCGTGGAAGGGCGGCTGGGAGCTGAACCAGCGCGGCCGGCTCAAGCTCAAGGCGGGGGGCCGGCTGAAGAAGCTGGCGACGATCTTCTCGAACCCGAAGCTGCCCTCCATCCAGGACTACTACGAGCCCTGGACCTACGACTACGCCACGCTCACCGACGCCCCCGCGCAGGAGCACACGCCGGTGGCGCGCCCGAAGTCGTTGATCACCGGCAAGGACATGAAGATCTCCTGGTCCTCCAACTGGGACGACGACCTCGGCGGCTCGGCGGCCACGCAGCAGCACGACCCGATGCTGAAGAACATCGCGGACAAGGTGAAGTTCGAGTTCGAGCAGACCTTCATGTTCTACCTGCCCCGCATCTGCGAGCACTGCCTCAACCCGTCGTGCGCGGCCTCCTGCCCCAGCGGGGCGATCTACAAGCGCTCCGAGGACGGCATCGTGCTGGTCGACCAGGACCGCTGCCGGGGCTGGCGGATGTGCGTCTCTGGCTGCCCCTACAAGAAGGTCTACTTCAACCACCGCACCGGCAAGGCCGAGAAGTGCACGTTCTGCTTCCCGCGCATCGAGGTCGGGCTGCCGACGGTCTGCTCGGAGACCTGCGTCGGGCGGCTGCGCTACATCGGCCTGGTGCTGTACGACGCCGACAAGGTGCTCGCCGCCGCGTCCACCTCCGACGAGCACGGTCTCTACGAGGCCCAGCGCGAGGTGTTCCTCGACCCGAACGACCCCGCGGTGGTCCGGGCCGCGGAGCAGGCGGGCATCCCGCGCGACTGGGTGCTGGCCGCCCAGCGCTCGCCGATCCACGCCTTGATCAACACCTACAAGGTGGCGCTGCCGCTGCACCCGGAGTACCGCACCATGCCGATGGTCTGGTACATCCCGCCGCTCTCGCCGGTCGTCGACGTGGTCAAGGAGACCGGCCACGACGCCGAGGACCGGGGCAACCTGTTCGCCGCCATCGACGCGCTGCGGATCCCGGTGGAGTACCTCGCCGAGCTGTTCACCGCCGGCGACGTCGCCCCCGTCGAGGGGGTGCTGAAGAAGCTCGCGGCGATGCGGTCCTACATGCGCGACATCAACATGGGCCGCGAGCCGGACGCCTCGATCCCGGCCGCGGTCGGCATGAGCGAGGAGCACATGTACGACATGTACCGGCTCCTCGCGCTCGCGAAGTACGACGAGCGCTACGTCATCCCGCCGGCCCACTCCGAGCAGGCGCACGCGCTGGAGGAGCTGGCGACCGAGTGCTCGGTCAGCGAGTACGGCGGCGGGAACCCAGAGATCTTCGGGGAGGGCTCGGGCGGGCTGACCCCGCTCGCGGTCGAGAACTTCCGGATGCTCCAGGACCGGCAGACCGCCGACACCCTGGCGGCGCCCGACGACAAGGCCGCGCGGGTGAACCTGCTCAACTGGGACGGCAAGGGCTCCCCACCGGGCCTCTTCCCGCCGAAGCAGGAGCCGGACCACGAGCCGACGCACGGGGAGGGAGGGCGGTGAGCCGCCGCCCCGGGCTCTCACCCGAGCAGCTCACGATCGCCTGGCAGTCCGCATCCCTGTTGCTCGACTACCCCGACCCGGCGCTGGCCGAGCGGCTCGAGCTGGTGGAACGGGCCTCCCGCGAGCTCCCCGGTCACGTGGGCGAGCCGCTCCGGGCGTGCGTCGTACGCCTGGGTGAGGCGCCGCTGGAGACCCTGGAGGCCGACTACGTCGAGACCTTCGACAGCCGCCGGCGGCACAGCCTGTTCCTGACCTACTTCGCCCACGGCGACACCCGCAAGCGAGGGATGGCGCTGCTGCGTTTCAAGCAGGCCTACCTCGCGTCCGGGGCCGTCCTCGACGAGGCCGGGGGAGAGCTGCCCGACCACCTGTGCGTGGTCCTGGAGTACGCCGCCACCGTCGACCGCGAGCAGGGCCGGCGGCTGCTGCTCGACCACCGCGCGGGGTTGGAGCTGCTGCGGATGGCGCTGACCGACTCGGGATCGCGCTGGGCCGGCGCCGTCGCGGCAGTCACCGCCACCCTGCCCGCGCTGGGGGGCGACGAGGTCACGGCGATCCGACGGCTCGCGGCCGAGGGGCCGCCCGAGGAGGAGGTCGGCCTCACGCCGTACGCCACCCCCGGCTTCGACCCGGGCCCGGCCGTGCCGGCCGGCCCCACGCCCCTGCCGATGCCGTCGTTCCCAGGAGCTCGCTGATGGACACCTTCCTGTGGGTGATCGTGCCCTACCTGTGCCTGACGACGTTCGTGGTCGGCCACGTCTGGCGCTACCGCTACGACAAGTTCGGCTGGACCACGCGTTCCTCGCAGCTCTACGAGGACCGGCTGCTCCGGCTCGGCTCGCCGTTGTTCCACTTCGGGATGCTGGGCGTCGTGGGCGGCCACGTCATCGGCCTCCTGGTGCCGCAGTCGTGGACCGACGCGGTGGGCATCAGCCACGAGGCCTACCACGTGGTCGCGGTCGCGGGCGGCCTCCTGGCCGGGGTGATGGCCGTGGTGGGCCTGGCCATCCTGATCTACCGGCGCCGCACGGTCGGCCCGGTCTTCTCCGCGACGACGGTGATGGACAAGGTGATGTACGCCTTCCTCGCGGTGGTCATCGTCCTGGGCATGTGGAACACCGTCGCGGGCTCGATCATGACCATCGGGGGTGAGTACAACTACCGCGAGGGCGTCTCGGTCTGGTACCGCTCGTTCCTGGCCTTCCAGCCCGACGCCGGGTTGATGGCGGACGCCCCGGTGGGCTTCCAGCTGCACGCGCTGGTCGCCTTCGGGCTGTTCGCGCTGTGGCCGTTCACCCGGCTGGTGCACGTCTTCAGCGCCCCGGTCGGCTACGTCACGCGTCCCTACATCGTCTACCGCAGCCGCGACGTCCAGCTGGGCAGCCACCGCCCGCGGCGCGGCTGGGACCGGGTCTCGTGAGCGGCCCGGTCGGCCCGGTCGACGCGACCCGGGTGCCCCGGTACGCCGGCGAGGGCACCTTCGCCCGGCTGCCGCGGCTCAGCGACGTGCACGACGCCGACACCGTGGTGTGGGGCGTCCCGTTCGACAGCGGCGTGAGCTACCGCCCGGGCGCCCGTTTCGGCCCCCAGCACGTCCGGCAGAGCTCGCGGCTGCTGCGTCCCTACAACCCTGCCCAGGATCTCGAGCCGTTCGCCCGCGCCCAGGTCGCGGACGGTGGGGACGTGGGCGTCAACCCGTTCTCGATCGACGAGGCGATCGCCACCGTCGAGGCCGCCGCCCGCGAGCTCTCGGGCACCTCCCGCTCGCTGCTCACGCTCGGCGGTGACCACACGATCGCGCTGCCCCTGCTGCGCGTGCAGCACGAGCGGCACGGCCCGGTCGCGGTGCTGCACTTCGACGCGCACCTCGACACGTGGGACACCTATTTCGGGGCGCCGTACACCCACGGCACGCCGTTCCGCCGCGCGGCCGAGGAGGGCCTGGTCGACTTCGACCACTCGCTGCACGTCGGGATCCGGGGGCCGCTCTACGGTCGGCTGGACCTCGACGAGAGCGAGGAGCACGGGTTCGCCGCGATCGCCTGCCGCGACTTCGTCCGGCACCCGATCGACGACCTGGTCGACAGGATGCGCGACCGGCTCGGGGACCGGCCGGTCTACGTCTCCCTCGACATCGACGTGCTCGACCCGGCGTTCGCCCCCGGCACCGGGACGCCCGAGGCGGGCGGCCTGAGCAGCGCCCAGCTGCTCGAGATGCTGCGCGGGCTGACCGGGCTGCACGTCGTGGGCGCCGACATCGTCGAGGTCGCACCGGCCTACGACCACGCCGAGATCACGGGCATCGCCGCCGCCCACGTGGCCTACGAGCTGCTGGGGGTGCTGCCGGGTCAGCTGGGCCGGGCGTAGGCCGCGACGCCGGTGTCGTACATGACGCACGCCTCGTCGCTGGTGGTCCAGGCGTCATGGCCGGGCTCGATGACCACGACGTCGCCGGGGCCGACCGACATCTCGGTGCCGTCGTCGTACCGCACCGTCATCCGCCCGGAGACGCAGATCCCGGTGTGCCGGGTCCGGCAGCTCTCGGTGCCGGCGATCGGCTTGACGTCCTCCGACCAGCGCCAGCCCGGCTCGAAGACGCCGCGGCCGAGGGTGAAGTCACCCAGCGTCACCACGTCCATGTGTCCGTGGTCCTTGAAGGGACGGGTCTCGTCCGGGGTGTCGATGCTGCGGGCGGTGGTCGTGGTCATGTGCTCCTCCTGTGGACGCCCCCGATTGCTGCCAGCGGAGCACCGCCGCACGCCGGCCGACAGAGGCGAAAGCCCCACCTCGCGGGTGGTCTCGGACCGGCTCCCTCACCCGCGACGGGTGATGCGGCGGGTGGACCCGCCGGGGGAGTCTTCGACACGTGATCACCGCCGTCCTCACCACCCTGGCCTCGGTGGTGGTGCTGGTCGCGATCCTCGGTGTGGTGTTCGCACTGCTGACCGACGACCGCGACCCGACCGTCGTGCTGGCCTGGCTGTTCGTGATCCTGCTGGTGCCTATCCTCGGCGTGGTCGCCTACTTCTTCGTCGGGCGCAACCTCCGGCGCGAGACCCGCGTGCGCGCCGAGCACGACCGCGGCGCGCACGCCGTCGTCGACCGCGAGCTGGCTCCCGTGCTCGCGGCCGCGAGCGGCTTCTCCGACGCGACGGTGCGCTCCCTCGAGGGTGCGCCCGGGCAGCGCCTGGAGTCCGCCGGCCGCCGCGAGGGCGGCACCGTCCCGCTGCCGGCCGACGATGTGCGGCTCTACTTCGCCGGCGCGGACAAGTTCCGTGACCTGCTGGCCGACCTGCGCACGGCACGGGAGCGCATCGACCTGATGTACCTGATCTGGGAGCGCGACGAGCTCACCGCCGAGGTGACCGCGATCCTGATGGACCGGCTCGCGGCCGGCGTGCAGGTGCACATCCTCTACGACTGGCTGAGCTCGCTGCCCTACAAGAAGAGCGAGCTGAAGGCGCTCGCCGAGGCCGGCGCCGCGGTCGTGCCCTGCTACAAGAAGCCCCGGCAGCTGAACTACCGCAACCACATGAAGATGGCGATCATCGACCTCGCGGTCGTCTACTCCGGCGGGATGAACATGGGCCAGGAGTACATCGACGGCGGGCCCCGCTTCGCCGTCTGGCGGGACACGCACTTCCGGATGAGCGGGCCGGTGGTGGCGCCGTACCTCCAGCTCTTCGCCGCGACCTGGCAGCTCAACGGGCGCGAGGAGGACCTGTACGCCGGCTTCCCGGAACCGGCCGGCCCCCACGTCGTCGGCAGCGGCGTGCCCGTCCAGGTGCTCCACTCGAGCGTCTCCACGCCGTTCTCCACGATCCGCGACGTGTTCATGGTCGGGCTGACGGCCGCGCGCAACCGGGTGTGGATCCAGTCGCCGTACTTCGTCCCCGACGAGCCGCTCCTGACCGCGATGTGCGTCGCCGCGTCCAGCGGCGTGGACGTCCGGCTGATGATGACCGGGCACCCGGACAAGAAGCTGCCGTTCAACGCGGCGCACGCCTACTTCCCGACGGTGCTCGCGGCGGGCGTGCGCGTGTTCATGTACGACGCCGGGTTCCTGCACTCCAAGACCGTCACCGTCGACGAGGAGGTGACGATCATCGGCACCTGCAACTGGGACATCCGCAGCCTGATCCTCCACGACGAGGTGGTCGCGGTGATCTACGACGACGACATCGCCCGGACCTGCGCCGCGCAGTACGAGCAGGACCTCACCCACTGCTCCGAGTTCACCCTCGCCGACCTGGCCGCGCTGAGCCGGTGGGCGCGGCTGCGCAACTCGCTGAGCCGGCTCACCTCACGGCTCCTCTGAGGCGACGCGCTACCATGGTCGTGACCGGCCGTCGTCTGACGGTCGTGGACCCCACTCCGTGGCGGGCCGTCGGCCCGGCACACGTCTCTCGCAGACTCGGGGTCCGAGTCGCGTCGCGCAGTGGCCGGCCAGGCCGGGTTCAGCTCGACGCACCGTTGTTCGCCCCGGCGGGGCGGTCGCGAGCAGGTGCTCGCGGACGACCGTGCGGGGCTCTCCAGAGGAGGGTTCTTGGCTCGACGAGGCCAGCGCCAGTCGGGTGCTCGCCGTGGCACCACGTCCACCCAGCGTCGTGGGCGCAACGTCGACAACGACGGCATCATCCCCGTCCTCGCGCGCGCCGTGCGCGAGGTCGAGACGGCCGTCGAGCGCGGGCAGATCCGGCCCTCGGTGCGCACGAAGTTCCAGGTCGTGGCCATGCTGGTGCGCGAGGAGCGCGCCCGGGTCAAGACCGACCAGACCGTCAACGACACCCAGCGCGCCGGGCAGCTCAAGCGGCTCGACGGGGTCGCCACCATCCTCGCCAAGACCGCGGCCCGGGAGCCCTCGCTCTTCACGCTGCTCGCCGAGGACGCGGTCATGTCCGACTCCGCCAAGGACCTGCGCCGCGAGATGCTGGAGGCGGCCGGGCTCGAGACGCCCGCCGAGGAGGCGGCCCCCGAGGAGCCCGCGGCCCCCGCCCCCGGCACCGAGCGCCGCGTCGTGCCCCAGTCGGTGATCGCGCGCCAGCTCGCCAACCCGTTCCTCGTCCCCGACTTCTCCGCCGCGCAGCAGAGCTCGGGCCGCCCGCGTCGGCTGGCCACCTGGGAGCTGCTCGGCCCCCTGTTCCGGTCCTTCGAGTACGCCGGCAAGGGCGCCTCGTCCTGCATGACGCTGCCCGAGCCGTCGTCGGTCCGGCTGCCCGGTGACCTCGAGCTGATGCCGCACCAGGCGCAGGTCGTGGCCGCCGCGGCCACCGGCCACCGCACCTTCCTGCTCGCCGACGAGCCCGGCCTCGGCAAGACCGCCCAGGCCCTGCTGGCCGCCCAGGCGGCGGACGCCTACCCGCTGCTCGTCGTGGTCCCGAACGTCGTCAAGACCAACTGGGCGCGCGAGGTCGGCATCTGGACCCCGAACCGCACCGCCACCGTGATCCACGGGGACGGCGAGACGATCGACGGCTTCGCCGACATCGTGGTGGTCAACTACGAGGTGCTCGACCGGCACGTCGGCTGGATCGCCACCCACGGGTTCCGCGGGATGGTGGTCGACGAGGCGCACTTCATCAAGAACAAGTCGTCGCAGCGCTCGCAGCACGTCCTCCAGCTCTCCGAGCGGATCCGGTCGCGGACCGTCCGGCCGCTGCTGATGGCCCTCACCGGCACCCCGCTCATCAACGACATCGAGGACTTCCGCGCGATCTGGCAGTTCCTCGGCTGGATCGACGAGAAGAAGCCGCTCGGCGAGCTGATGGACAAGCTCGAGGACACCGGCCTGACCCCGGCCGACCCGGCGTTCTACCCCGTCGCCCGCAACTGCGTGGTCGACATGGGCATCGTGCGACGTCGCAAGGTCGACGTGGCCGCCGACATCCCCGCCCGCCGGGTCGCCGACCTCCCGGTGGAGCTCGACGACGAGATGGGCCGCTCGATCCGGGAGGCCGAGAAGGAGCTGGCCCGCCGCCTCGTCCAGCGCTACGAGACCGCGCTCGAGACCCGGACCTCCGGCCGTGTCGTGGACGGCATCGACCACGAGCTGGTGCGCAGGGTCGCCACGTGGGAGCGCGAGGACACGACCTCCGAGACCGGCGAGAACGTCTTCGGGATGATGCGCCGGATCGGCCAGGCCAAGGCCGGGCTGGCCGCGGACTACGCCGCCCAGCTCGCCCGCAGCGTCGGCAAGGTCGTCTTCTTCGCCAAGCACGTCGACGTCATGGACGCTGCCGAGGAGCTCTTCGCCAAGCGGGGGATCCGCTACTCCTCGATCCGCGGCGACCAGACCCCCAAGGTCCGGCAGAAGAGCATCGACGCGTTCGTCAACGACCCCGAGGTCAGCGTCGTGGTCTGCTCGCTGACCGCCGCCGGTGTCGGGCTCAACCTGCAGGTCGCCTCCGACCTGGTGCTCGCCGAGCTCTCCTGGACCGACGCGGAGCAGACCCAGGCCATCGACCGGGTGCACCGCATCGGCCAGGACCAGCCGGTCACGGCCTGGCGCATCATCGCCGCGCAGACCATCGACACCAAGATCGCCGAGCTCATCGACAGCAAGGCCGGGCTCGCGGCGCGCGCCCTCGACGGCGCCGGCGAGGACGTCGCGTCCTCGGTCGACGTCCAGCTCGAGGCGCTGGTCGCGCTGCTGACGGAGGCGCTGGAGGCCGCCGCGGAGTGACCGGCCGGGCAGGCCGGCCCACAGCCGGGGCCGCAGGTCAGCGGCCCGTCGCGGAGAAGTGCTGGTAGTCCTTGCTGCCGGTCCAGCTCCCGCCCCACGCCCAGCCGATCCGGGCGAAGGCCCGCACCACCACGTCGTCCGCGCGGATCACGCCGGCGGGGACCGGCGAGGCGGCCCCGCGGTCGATCGTGGCGAACCGCCGGCCCGCGGGTGGGGCGACCTCGGAGCCGCTGACGTAGGGGTTCTCGACGGGGTCGATGTCGATGGCGGTGCCGTAGGCGTGCTGGGACCACGCACCGCCGCCGGTGACCCGCCGGCAGTTGAACGCCGAGGTGTTGTCGGCAGCCATGGACCGGTCGTCGTCGCCGCCGTACGCGTCCACCAGCCGCATCCGGCGGATCGGCCACCCGGCGTCGTACAGGACGCCGAACACGTCCGCCACCTGCTGCGCCTGGTCCTCGTGGACCACCAGCTCCCCGACGTGCGTCTGGCCGCGGAAGTCGACGTAGCGCAGCCGCAGGTGGCGCAGGTCGGCCGGTCGCACCGGGCACCCGTCGCCGTGGCTGGAGCGCATCCTGGCCCGCAGCCGCGGGCCGATGCGGTGCACGGTCGCGGCGTACGGCGGCCGCGCCGGAGCGGCGCTCGTCGACCCGGACGCGCGTGGGGAGGGGGTGCCCGGATGCCTGGCCCGGGGCGAGGTCGAGCACGCCCCGGCGAGCAGGAGCACCACGACGGCCAGCGCCGTCGGCACCCGCGACCTCATGACGGCCCGGAGTCCGGGTGGTCCCGGCACCACGCCGCGTACGCCGCGACGGCGGTCGGCAACGTGGGGAAGAGCCGGTCCTCGCCGATCCGCTCGAGGATGCCGGTGGGCGCGAGCTCGTCGCGCAGGTCCATCTTCAGCCGCACCAGCCCGAAGACCACGCCGCGCTCGGTGAGCTCGCGCCGTAGCTTCTCCAGCGCGTCGGCGGCGGTCACGTCCACCTCCACGATGGCCTCGGTGTTGAGCACGAACCAGCGCACCGGTTCGGGGGAGCCGGCGACCGCGGCCCGCGCGCGGGTGTGGAAGTCCTCGGCGTTGGCGAAGAACAGCGGGGAGTCGTAGCGGTAGATCATCAGCCCGGGCACTGGTCGCGCCTCGGCGTAGTCCGCGATGTCGTGCATGCCGGGGATGCCGGGGACGAACCCCTCGACGGCGTCGTGGGGCCGGGCCACCCGTCGCATCAGGTCGAGGACCGAGAGCCCGACCGCCACGAGGATGCCGGTGAGCACCCCGACCACGAGGACGGCGGCCGTGGTCCCGAGCGCGAGCAGCAGCTCGCTCCTGCGGAAGTGGCCCAGCCGGCCGAACTCCGCACGGTCGACCAGCCGGACCGCGGCGTACACGACGACCGCGCCGAGTGCGGCGGTCGGGAACGCCTCCAGCACCGGCCGGAGGGTGAGCACGGCCAGCAAGGTGGCCGCCACCGCGACCAGCCCGGTGAGCTGGGTGCGTCCGCCCGCGGAGTCGATGATCGCGGTCCGGCTGCCGCTGCTGCTGACCGGGAACCCGTGCATCAGGCCGGCGCCGACGTTGGCGGCACCGAGCGCGAGCAGCTCCCGGCGCGCGTCGATCCGCTGCTCGCGGCGGTGGGCGAAGGCCCGTGCGGTGAGGATGTTGTCGGTGTAGCCGACGAACGCGACGCCGAGGGCCGCCGGCACCAGCGAGAGCACGGAGTCGAGCGACACCTGGGGGAGACCCGGGGCCGGCAGGCCGGCCGGGACGCTGCCGATCACCTCGACGCCGCGGGCCTCCAGGTCGAGCAGGGCCACCGCGGCCGACGCGGCCAGCATCCCGAGCAGGGCGACCGGGGCGTGCGGCCGGACCGCGCCGAGCAGGAGCATGCCGGCCAGGGTCACCAGTCCGACGGCGAGCGTGGCGCCCTCGACCTCGTCGAGGTGGTGGGCCACGTAGGCCAGCTCGGGCAGGAAGCCCTGGGCGTCGACCGAGATGCCGGTGAAGTTGCCGAGCTGGGAGACGACCATGATCGCCGCGATGCCGGCCATGTAGCCGACCAGCACCGGTCGGGACAGCAGCTCGGAGAGGAAGGACAGACCCCCGAGCCAGCCCACGACGCAGACACCGGCCACGACCAGGGCGAGCGCGGCGGCGAACTCGGCGTACCGGTCGCCGGTCAGGCCCGCCACCGAGCCGAGGGCGGCCGCGGTCATCAGCGCGGTCGTCGACTCGGGCCCGACCGACAGCTGCGGCGAGCTGCCGAGCAGCAGGTAGGCCAGCAGCGAGCCGACCGCAGCGGAGAGGCCCACGGCGGCCGGGAGGCCCGCGACCTCGGCGTACGCCATCACCTGGGGGACGAGGTACGCCGTGACGGTCACGCCGGCGACGACGTCGCCGCGCAGCATCTCCCTCCGGTAGCCCGGCACCCAGGCCAGGACCGGCGGGCGCCTAGGCGCGTCGGCCGATCTCCACCTCGACGGCCTTGGCGAGGTCGGCGACCAGCCGTGAGTGCCAGTGCGCGTGCGCGGCCAGGTCAGCCACCAGCGCGTGGCAGTCGGGGCAGACCACGCCTGAGGAGCTCGTCTCGTTCGTCTGTGCCACGGCACCACACCTCCTGGGTTGATTCCACATCCATCGGCGCGCTCATCGGCGCGCGTGGTCGAGCAGCATCCGGCGCTCCGCGCGCGCGATGACCGTACGGGTCCGGTCCACGGCATCCGGGTTCACCGACACCGACGTGATGCCCTGGCGGACCAGGAACTCGGCGAACTCCGGCCGGTTCGACGGCGCCTGCCCGCACAGCGACGAGGTGATGCCGGCATCGGCGGCCGCCCGGATGATCCGGGAGATCGCGTCCAGCACCGCCGCGTCGGACTCGTCGAACAGCTCGGCGCAGATCTCGGAGTCCCGGTCCACGCCGAGCATCAGCTGGGTCAGGTCGTTGGAGCCGATCGAGACACCGTCGATGCCCATCGCGGCGTACTCCGGGATCCGGTGGGCGACCGACGGCACCTCGGCCATCACCCACCGGTGCATCCCCCGCTGGCGGCCCAGCGGGTGTGCGTCGACGGCCTCGAGGCAGGCCTCGAGCTCCCAGCGGGTGCGCACGAACGGGATCATCAGGTGCAGGTTCGGCGTCTCCTCGCGCACCCGCGCCAGCACGTCGAGGTCGAGGGCGAAGATCTCGGGGTCACGGATGTAGCGGTAGCAGCCGCGGTAGCCGATCATCGGGTTCGCCTCGAGCGGCTCGAACTCCTCGCCACCCATCAGCCCGCGGAACTCGTTGGTGCGGAAGTCCACCGCCCGGTAGACGACCGGCCGGGGCGCGAAGGCCCGGGTGATCCGCAGCACCGAGTCGGCCATCCGCTGCACGAACTCCTCGCGCCGGCCGGTCGCCAGCAGGTGCTTGGGGTGCTCGCCGGCCAGCGCGTCGGTGATCATGAACTCCGCGCGCAGCAGGCCCACCCCGTCGACCGGCAGGGCGGCGACCTCCTCGGCGTGCTCGGCGATCGCGAGGTTGGCGTAGAGCAGGGTCCCGGTCGTCTCGGCTGCCCGGACGGGTGCGCCCGGGGCGGTCGCACCCACGGCGGCGGCCTGCGTCGTGCTCGCGGGCGCAGCGGCCACGGCGCCGGCGCGCACGACGCCGCGGGAGCCGTCGACGGTCACGATCTCGCCGTCGCGCAGCACGGTCGTCGCCGTCCGCGTCGCGACCACCGTCGGCAGGTGCAGCTCGCGCCCGACGATGGCGGCGTGGCAGGTGACCCCGCCGCCGTCGGTCACCAGCGCGCAGGCGCGGCGCATCATCGGCACCCAGTCGGGGCTGGTCATGCTGGCGACGAGCACGTCCCCGGCCTGCAGCCGGTCGCCGTCCGCGGTGCTGCGAAGGATCCGCACCGGCCCGGACACCAGGCCCGGAGCGGCGGCCAGCCCGTTCAGCAGCACGTCGCCGGTCTCCGCCTCCGGCTCCGTCCCCGCGGCGGCGACGTCCGAGAGCGTCGTGATCGGGCGCGACTGGACGATCCAGGTCCGATCTCCCTGGCGGGCGAACTCGACGTCCTGGGGGCTCCCGTAGTGCCGCTCGATGTCGAGGGCCAGCCCGGCCAGGTCGTGCAGCACGTCCTCGTCGAGCACCCACCGGGACCGGTCCTCGGCGGGCACCTCGAGCCGCCGGTCGTGGCCGTCGGGCCCGCGCACGATGCGGACCGCCTTGGTGCCGAGATGGGCCCGCACCACGGCGCCGGTGCTCTTGGAGAGCACGTAGGTGTCGGGCTCGACCTGCCCGCCGACCACGACCTCGCCGAGGCCGTACGCCGCCTCGACCATGATGCTGTCGCGGTCGCCGGTCGAGGGGTCGACGGTGAACATCACGCCGGAGCTGTCGGAGTCGACCATCGCCTGGACGACCACCGCGATCGCCGGCTCCTCGGCCAGTGCCTGGGCGGCCCGGTAGGCGACCACGCGGGGGCTCCACAGCGAGGCCCAGCAGTCGACGATCCGGACCAGCAGCTCCTCGCCGCCGCGCACGTTGGTGAAGGTCTCGTTCATGCCCGCGAAGGAGGTCGAGGCGGAGTCCTCGGCGGTCGCCGAGGACCGGACCGCCACCCGGGGCTCGTCACCGAGCCGCGCATAGGCCTCCAGCACGGACCGGCGCAGGTCGTCGGGCACCCCGGCCGCGTGCACGAGCGCCCGCAGGTCGGCCGTCGCCCGCTCCAGGTCCTCGGGGGAGTCCACGTCCGCCTCCGCCACCCGTTCGCGTAGCGCGTCCCGGACGCCACCGAGCTGCATGGCCTGCAGGTAGGCGTCGGCGGTCACCACGAAGCCGGGCGGGACCGGAAGCCCGGCGCCGGCCAGCTCGCCGAGGTTGGCGCCCTTGCCGCCCACCCGCGGCACGTCGGCCCTGCCGATCTCGCCGAACCAGGCGACCAGGTCCGTCGTGGGCAGGTCCGTCACGGATGCCGCCGTCGAGGGGGCCGGGCTCTCCACCATGGCTCCAGCCTCGGGTGGGCGCCCGGGGCGGCCTAGGGCCGTTCGTCACCGTGGGAGTGCCGTTGGTTGCGGCGGGCGGTCGCGAGCGGGCGTCGGGACCTCGGCCGGGCTCGCCGCGACCTTCGGCCCTGCCGGCCGGTGACCGTGCGTCCGAGCATGGGAGCACGGGGCTCGCGCCGGTCTCACCGCGGTGGCGCACCACTCGGGGAGCATGCGCCCGGCCGTCGGGCCGGTGGGCTCCGCAGCTCGTTCCCCCTGACGGACCGGCGCACGCGCAGCGGCACCGGTCACGAACGGTGTGAGAACGATGAGACGAGCAACCCTGACCATCGCGGTCGCGACCACCGCAGGGCTCCTGGCCACCGCGTCCGTGGCCGCCCCGCACGCCGCGGGCGCCCGGTCCGCCGAAGCCCGCAAGCCACTGGCACGCAACCTGATCGTGCTCATCGACGACGGTGCGGGTTACAACCACCACGAGGCGGGCAGCCTCTTCGACACCGGCCTGCGGCACGGCGAGACGTACGACGACTTCCCGTTCCGGTTCGCGATGTCGACGTACTCCTACGGGGACGTCGAGGTGGGCCAGTGTCCCGAGCAGCCGGTCGGCTACGACCCCCGGCAGGCCTGGTCCGACTTCACCTACGTCGAGCACGACCCCACGGACTCCGCGGCGGCCGCGACCGCCATGGCGACGGGGGTGAAGACCTACGACTCGGCGATCGGGGTCGACTGCCAGGGCACGCGGCAGCAGAACGTGTCGGAGGTCGCCGAGGAGCTCGGCAAGGCCACCGGCGTGGTGACCAGCGTGCCGTTCAGCCACGCCACCCCAGCGGGCTTCGTGGTGCACGACACCGCGCGTGACGACTTCGCCGGCATCGGCCACCAGATGGTCCAGGAGGCGGCGACCGACGTCGTCATGGGGGCGGGGCACCCGCTGTACACCCGGAAGGGGGCGCCCGCGCAGAACCGCGGCTACGAGTTCATCGCCCAGCCGGACTGGGAGGCGCTGGTGGCCGGCACGGCCGGCGGGGACGCCGACGGCGACCAGGTCCCCGACCCCTGGACACTGGTGCAGACGCCCGCGGAGTTCCGGGCCCTGACGACCGGGGAGACGCCGACGCGGGTCTTCGGCATGGCGCAGGTCCGCCGGAGCCTGCAGGTCGACCGGGGTGGGGACCTGCAGGCCGACCCCTACGTCGTCCCCGCGCTGGACATGGTCCCGACCCTGCCCGAGATGGCGACCGGCGCGCTCAACGTCCTCGACGAGGACCCGGACGGGTTCTTCGTGATGATCGAGGGCGGCGCG
The DNA here is from genome assembly GCF_042653125.1 of Nocardioides sp. GCM10023255. Lineage (NCBI taxonomy): Bacteria > Bacillati > Actinomycetota > Actinomycetes > Propionibacteriales > Nocardioidaceae > Nocardioides > Nocardioides sp. GCM10023255. The sequence goes on along the minus strand of NZ_JBHSHU010000003.1, from coordinate 290,165 downwards.
ACCGACCTCGCGTCGCACAACAACCTGAAGGGCCGGATGATCGAGGAGGAGATCTCCTTCGACCGGACCGTCGACGCGGCGCTCGCGTGGGTGGACCAGCACAGCAACTGGGGCGAGACGGCGGTCGTCGTCGCGTCGGACCACGAGACCGGCTACCTGACCGGTCCGGGCTCCGGCCCGACCCCGGAAGGCCCGGTCTGGACGCCGCTCGTCGACAACGGTGCGGGCGCCGTGCCGGGCATGCAGTTCAACCTCGTGGCGCACACCAACAGCCTCGTGCCGGTGTTCGCCAAGGGCGACGCGGCCCGGCTGCTCCGCGGGTACGCCGACCAGCAGGACCCGGTGCGCGGCCGCTACCTCGACAACACCGAGCTGCACCAGGTGCTGGTGGACGCCATCACGCCCTGACTCACGGCACGACCGACCGCATCGCCGGCCTCCGGGCAGGCCGACCACGTGGCACGCTGGCCGCATGGATCTCGCGGTCGACCTGTCCCGGCGGGGCGACCGCGCCACGGCGGTCTACCGCGCCCTGCTCGACGCGATCCGCTCGGGTCGGTTGGCTCCCGGTGACCGGGTGCCGCCGACCCGGGCGCTCGCGGCCGACCTGGGCGTGGCCCGCAGTACCGTCGCCACGGCGTACGAGTCCCTGGTCGCCGAGGGGTTCCTCGCCTCCCGGGTGGGGTCGGGGACCTTCGTCACCGACCTCGCGGCGGCCGTTCCCGCCAGCCCCAAGGGAGCCGAGCTCCGGCCACGGCGGGGCTGGACGCACCTGTCCGCGCCGGTCAGCGGGCAGGCGACGACACCGGCCCACGACTTCCGGGTCGGGATCCCCGAGGCGGGCCTGTTCCCGTTCGAAACCTGGCGGGCCCTGCTCGCCGCGGAGGTGCGGGCAGGGGCGCACAGCCCGGGGACGTACGCCGACCCCGGCGGCCATCCGCCGTTGAGGGCCGCGATCGCCCGCTACCTGGCCCTCTCGCGCGGGGTGGGCGCCGACCCCGAGGACGTGCTGGTCACCCACGGCACGCAGCAGGCGCTGGACCTGGTCACCCGCGTGCTCCTCGAGCCGGGCGACGTGGTGGCGGTCGAGGATCCCGGCTACCCGTCCGCGCACGCCGTGTTCTCCGCGCACGGTGCGCGGGTCGTGCCGGTGCCGGTCGACCGCGAGGGCCTGGTGGTGGACGCGCTGCCGGACCGGGCCCGGCTGGTGTTCACGACGCCGTCCCACCAGTTCCCCCTGGGGCCACCGCTCTCCGCGGACCGGCGCCGTGCCCTGCTCGCGTGGGCCACGCCCCGGCGCGCAGCGGTGGTCGAGGACGACTACGACAGCGAGTTCCGCTTCACCGAGCGACCGATGGAGACCCTGCACGCGCTCGACCGGTCCGGGCTGGTCGTCTACGTCGGCACCTTCTCCAAGTCGCTGGTGCCCGGCCTGCGCGCCGGCTACGTCGTCGCCCCGCCGACGTTGCGCCAGGCGCTGCGCGGGGCCCGGCAGCTGGCCGACGGCTTCGGTGCGCTGCCGGAGCAGGCCGCGCTGGCACGGTTCGTCTCCGACGGCCAGCTCGCCCGCCACCTGCGCCGGGCCCGCCAGGTGTACGCCGAGCGCCGGGCGCTGCTCGTCGAGGGACTGGCGACGCTGGTGGGGGACCGGCTGGAGCTGGTCGACTCGGCGGCCGGCCTGCACGTGACCGCCCTGGCGACCGAACCGTGCCTCGACGACGTCGGGCTCGCCCGGGACGCGGCGGACCAGGGCGTGGCGGTGGACGCGCTGTCGACGTACTCCCTGGACGGGCGCGGGCCCAGCGGCCTGGTGCTCGGCTACGGCGCCGCGCGCACCGACTCGATCACGCCGGGTCTGCGCCGGCTGGCCCGGTTGCTGGAGCGGCGGCCGGGCGGAGCGTCCACAACAGTGCGCCGGCGGTGATCACCAGGGTCGCCAGCAGGTGCGCACCGGTCAGCGCCAGCAGGGCCAGTGTGGCGACGAGGGAGAGCATCGCCCCCCGCCGGACCCACGTGCCACGGGGCAGCAGCCTCACCGCGGCGGCCGTCCCGACCACGTAGACCAGCGTGAACGCCCCGGTCACCAGCAGCAGCGGCGACTCCAGCGGCAGGCGGGCGAGGGTGATGACTCCCAGGCAGGTGAGCGCGGAGCCGGTGACCACGAGCAGGGAGCGGCGCGGCACCTCGCCGGCCCGGGACCCGTGCGCGAACCACGCCGGCAGGGAGCCGTCGCGGCCGAGCGCGGCACCGAGTCGAGCGCCTCCCGCGAAGTAGGCGTTCATCGCCCCGACGGACAGCAGCACGGCCACCACGGTCGTGACCGGCCGGGCGGCTTCGCCGAGTCCCAGCACCAGCAGGTCGGACAGCGGGGCCTTCGAGGCGTCGTCCCCGAGCACCGCGACGGTCGCGAAGGCCACGCCGAGGTACATCACCGCGACCACCCCGACGGCCACGGCGGTCGCGCGGGTGATGTCGTGGGCGGGGTGCCGGTAGTCCGACGACAGCGACGTCACCGCCTCCCACCCGGCGAACGCCCAGACCAGCAGCGCTGCGGCCGACCCGACGGCCAGCCAGCCGTGCGGGGCGAACGGTGTCAGGTTGGCCATCCGGGCGTGGGGGAGCGACACCACCGTCGCCACCAGCAGCAGCGCGGCGAGCACGGCCGCGATGCCGAGCTGGACCCGCCCGGAGACCCGCACCCCGAACCAGTTCAGGGTCGCCACCAGCACGATCAGCGCACCGGTGGTGAGGAGCTGGGCCTGCCGCCCGGCCCCGAGCGAGTCGGCGACGTACGCCCCCGCGAACCCCGCGGCGGGCGGCGCCCCGATCGGGACCGCGAAGTAGAAGCACCAGCCGACGACCGTCGCGGCCCGCGGCCCGAAGGCACGGCGGGCGTACGTCGACACCCCGCCACCGTCGGGGTGGCGGGCGCCGAGCGCGGCGAACGTCGCCGCCAGCGGGATCGAGAGCAGGACGAGGGCCAGCCAGGCGAGCAGCGAGGCGGGGCCGGCGGCCTGCGCGGCCAGGGCCGGCAGCGAGATCACACCGGTCCCGAGGACGGCGCCGACGGTGAGCGCGGCGCCCTGCGCCACGGTGAGGCCGCCGGCCGGGACGTCCGCGTCGCTGAGGGGGAGGGCGGGCGTCTCCGACGTGCCGGGGGAGCCCTGGTCGATCGTCACGGGGGAACACTAGGGCCCTCGATTGGCCCCTTGAAGAGCCAATCGAGGGCCTGCTGATCGGTCCAATCAGCAGGCCCTCGAGGGTGGTGGCGGGGACGTCACGCGTGGCGCGCCCCGCACGACCCGCAGAAGTGGTCACCGGCGTCCACGGGGTGCCCGCACGCCGAGCAGTACGCCGCAGGGCTGACCGTCGCGGTGGCGACGCCGCCGGGGGCGGGTGCGCCGGCCGGTGCCGAGGCGGGTGCCGGAGCGGGGGCGAACCCGGCCGGGACCGGGCGGGGCGCGGCCTCCGGGACCCACGTCGGGGCCTCGGTCGCGACCGGGGCGGCCGCCTGCGCGGCGGCGGGAGCCGGAGCGACGGGGGCGGTCGGCGGACCGGCCACGGCGACGGCGGCCCGGCGGCGCAGACGTCGCACCAGGAGCACCAGAGCGGCGAGCCCGCCGGCGATCGCCGCGACCACGGCGGCGGCGACCCCGGCCCAGAGCGCCCAGCCGGTCGAGCCGGAGGAGTCCTCCGCCGGGGCGGGCAGGTCCTTGGCCTTGGCGAGGTAGGACTCGGCCAGGCCGTTGGCCGGCTGGTCCTCCAGCACCTGCTCGAGGTCGGCCACCGCGGTGTCGCGGTCACCCTGGAAGTAGGCGCGGATCCCGTCGCGGTAGGTCTGCGTGGTCTCCGAGACCGTGTTGTCGACACCGGCGCTGTCGAGCAGCTCCTCGATCCGCTCCGCCGGGACGGCGTAGTTGAACGGCTCACCGACGAAGTGCGAGCTGTTCACGCCGATCACGCGGCCCTCCGAGTCGACGGTGGGGCCGCCGGACATGCCGCCCGACAGCTCGGCGGAGAGCTGGAAGACCGAGAGCAGGCCGTGGGCCACGGTCTTGATCGAGCTGACGTTGCCGGAGTCGAAGGTCGGGGTCAGGTCGGGGTCGGTGAAGGAGTCGATGACGGCGGGGTAGCCGATCGCCACGACGCCCGAGTTGATCTCGACGTCGGAGGTGTCGGCCAGCTCGATGGCGTTCAGGTCGGTCTCGTCGACCTTCAGCAGCGCGCCGTCACCCTCGTCGAACTGCTGGAAGGCCAGCACCCGGGCGGGCTTCTGCTTCTGCACCTTCACGCCCGAGACGGAGGCGCCCCAGGAGACGCCGACCTCGCGCTCGACCTGGTTGTGCAGCACCTGGTTGCCGTCGCCGAGGATGTCGACGCGGTAGTCGCCGATCACGGAGTCGACGGTGAGCGCCGAGCCGTAGTCGTAGTAGTTCTGGAGCGCCCACTGCGCGGCCTGACGGCGGATGGCGTCCTTGCCGCCGTCGGGGTCGACGCAGTGGCCGGCGGTGGCGACGTACCCGTCGGGGTTCACCACGAAGCCGGTGCACTGCATGGTGACCGTGAACGGTTTGTCCTGGAGGTACTGCCGGTTGTAGCGGTCGTAGACGTAGCCGGACCACGTCACCGTCTCGTAGACGACCGACGGCTGCACCAGCGGCGCGACCTGGGTGGGGGTGTCGGTCGACGGCGTCGCGGTGCCCGGGGTGGAGGGGCCGTCGGCGAGGGCCGGACCGGCCACGCCCACCGAGGCGGTGGCGACCGCGGCAAGGGCAGCGGCGGCGACGGCGGCGCGACGGGCGAGGGAGGTGCTGCTGGTGTTCATGGGGATGTCTCCTGTGGGGGTTCTGACCGGGTCTCCGGCTCTTGGTCCAGAGCCTGCGCCGGGTCGCTTGGAGGCGGCTTGCCCCTCACTTGAGGCCGACCTGAGGCGTCGATCCGAGCCATCTGGAGCCCGACCGGGAGCAGACTGAACCTGCCGGGCGCGTACGCCGTGTCAGGTGCAGGAGGTCCGATGGTCGGCAACCAGGCCGCGCTGATGCAGCAGCTGCACGACGAGCACGCAGCCGCGCTGTGGAGCTACTGCGTGCGCCTGACCGGCCAGGACCGGGCCCGGGCCGAGGACGTCGTGCAGGAGACGCTGCTGCGGGCCTGGCGGCACTTCCCGAACCTGGACGAGAGCCACGGCTCGGTGCGGGCCTGGCTGTTCACCGTCGCCCGCAACATCGTGATCGACGAGTGGCGGACCAAGAGGTCCCGCTCCGAGCTCGCGGTCGCCGACGTGCCCGAGGCCGTCGACCCGGTCGACCACACCGACCAGCTGCTGCTGTCCTGGATGGTCGCCGAGGCGTTGACCCGGCTCTCGCCCGAGCACCGGGCGGTGCTGCTGGAGTGCTACTACCGCGGGCTCCCGGTGGCCGAGGCCGCGCGCCGGCTCGGCATCCCGGAGGGCACGGTGAAGTCCCGCACGCACTACGCCCTGCGCGCGTTGCGGCTGGTCCTCGAGGAGATGGGGGTGGGGGCATGAGCTGCGAGTTCTCCCGGCTGGACGGCGCCTACGTGCTGGGCGCCCTGTCGACGGCCGAGCGCCGCGCGTTCGAGGAGCACCTGGCGGGCTGCCCGTCCTGCTCCCGCGCCGTGCAGGAGATCGCCGGGCTGCCGGGGCTGCTGGCCCGGGTCGGGCCGGGTGTCCTCGAGGAGGACCCCGACGAGCCCCCGCTGCCGGACACGCTGCTCCCGCGGCTGCTCGGCGAGGTGCGGCGGGTGGACCGGCGGCGTACGGCGCTCACGGCCGGCCTGGCCGCGGCCGCGGCGGTCGTGGTTACGGTGGGCGCGGGGTTCGCCCTCGGGATCCCCGGGGACGGCGGTCCGGACCGGGGCCCCTCCGCCTCGGCCCCGACCCGCGTCGCGGCCGGTCGACCGATGACGCCGGTGGGCTCCGACTCCGGCATGCAGGCGGACGTGGCGCTGGCCCCGGTGCCGTGGGGCACCCGGCTGGACCTGACCTGCAGCTACGCGGTCGGCCCCGCCGCCGGCTACCACGACGAGCCGGCCGGGGACGCGACGTACGCGCTGGTGGTGCGCACCCGGGACGGCCGCACCGAGCAGGTCGCGACGTGGCGCTCCCTGCCCGGGCGGACGATGCGGCTCACCGCCGCGACGTCCGCCGCGCAGGCGGAGATCGCCTCAGTGGAGGTGCGCACGGCGCAGGGCGAACCGGTGCTCCGGCTGACGAGCTGAGGTCGGGCCGGTCGCGGCCGGGCGCTCCAGGACGAGCACGGCGGCGCCCCCGACGATCGCCACGACCTCGGAGGCCGCGGCGGCCAGGACGTAGGAGCCCGACCAGACCTCGTGGACCCCGTAGAGCCCGACCGTGGCCGAGATGACGAAGGCGCCGAGGGTGGACAGGCCGAAGCCGACCGCGAGCAGCGGCGGCAGCCAGTGGCGCCACAGGACGAGGCCGGCGGCGATGACCAGGCCGGCGACGGCGTTGAGCAGGAAGGCGGGGCCGACGACGTGCAGGTCGCGGAACCCGTCGAACCACAGCTTCAGGTGGACGTACGCCGAGACCAGCACGGCGATCGCGGTCAGGATGCGTGTCTTCATGTCCGGTGGTACGTGTCCCACCGGCCCCGGGTTCACGGTTTCAGACCAGCACCCGCTGCTGGTCCAGGGCGTGGTCGAGCGTGATCGCGGCGTCGATGAGCGACAGGTGGGTGAACGCCTGCGGGAAGTTGCCGATCTGCTCGCCGGTCAACGCGATCTCCTCGGAGTACAGCCCGACGTGGTTGGCGTAGGTCAGCATCTTCTCGAAGGTGATCCGGGCCTTGTCGACCTGACCGGCCCGGGCCAGCGACTCGACGTAGGCGAACGTGCACAGCGAGAACGTGCCCTCCGAGCCGCGCAGGCCGTCGGGCGAGGCGGCCGGGTCGTAGCGGTAGACGAGGCTGTCGGTGACGAGCTCGCCGTCCATCGCCTCGAGCGTCGACGTCCACATCGGGTCGGTCGGGGTCACGAACCCGACCGTCGACATCCGCAGCAGCGAGGCGTCGAGGACGTCGGTCCGGTAGTGCTGGACGAAGGCCTGCCGCTCCGGGCTCCAGCCCTTCTCCATGATCTGGTCGTAGATCGCGTCCCGCTGGGTCCGCCACTGGTCCACCGGGGCCGGCCGTCCGTGGCTCGCCGCCAGCCGGATCCCGCGGTCCAGCGCGACCCAGTTCATCAGCCGGCCGTAGGTGAAGTCCTGGCGTCCTCCGCGGGTCTCCCAGATCCCCTCCTCGGGCTGGTCCCAGTTGTCGGTGACCCAGTCCAGCAGCTCGCAGACCCGCCGCCAGCCCTGGTGGCCGGCCTCCAGGCCGTGCTGGTCGGCGAAGTAGATGCTGTCGATGGCCTCGCCGTAGATGTCGAGCTGCAGCTGGTCGGAGGCCGCGTTGCCGATGCGCACCGGGCTCGAGCCGCGGTAGCCCTCCCAGTGGTCGAGGACCTCCTCGGTCAGGTCGCTGGAGCCGTCCACGCGGTACATGATCTTCAGGGGGCCCGACCCGTTGCCGCCGACCTGCTCGTCGACCCGGGCGCCCAGCCAGCGGCCGAGGGCCTGCGCCTCCTCGGTGAAGCCCAGCCCGAGCAGCGCGTAGACGGAGAAGGACGCGTCGCGGACCCAGGTGAAGCGGTAGTCCCAGTTCCGCTCGCCCCCCACCTGCTCGGGCAGCCCCGCCGTGGGTGCCGCGACGAGTGCGCCCGTGGGGGCGTAGGTCATCAGCTTCAGCGTGATCGCGGAGCGGTTGATGGTCTCGCGCCACCGGCCGTCGTACGTCGACTGCGCGAGCCAGGACTCCCAGAAGCGGACGGTCTCGTCGAACATCGCCCGGACCTCTGCGGGGCGGACCTGTCGCACCGGGCCGGCCGCGCCGGTCTCCAGCACCACGCCCCGCATCTGGCCGGCCGTCAGCTCCACCTGGGCATGCACGTCGCCCTCGCCGTCGACCTGGATGTGGGCCAGCCGCGCGTCGTCGGGCTCCCGGACCAGGTTGACGGTGACGGACGTGTGTGCGCTCTCGAAGACGGCACCGTCCTCGGTCAGGTGGGTCTCGTGCCCCTCGCGGCCGTAGTCGAAGCGCGGAACCAGGTCGACGGCGAACGTCATCCGGCCGCGCACGCACCGGATCATCCGGACGATCCGGTGCCGGTCGGTGGCGGTCGTCGGGTCCTCGACGGGCATGAAGTCGACGACCTCGCCCACCCCCTGCTCGGTGAGGAAGCGGGTGACCAGCACGGCGGTGTCGGGGAAGTAGAGCTGCTTGGTGGTGAAGACGTCGACGGTCGGCCGGACGCGGAAGTGACCACCCTTGCGGTGGTCGAGCAGGGCGCCGAAGATGCTCGGGGAGTCGAAGCGGGGCGCGCAGAACCAGTCGATGGAGCCGTCGGTGGCGACCAGGGCGGAGGTCTGCAGGTCACCGATCAGGCCGTGGTCGGCGATCAGGGGGTAGTCGGACACGGGCTCGGGCCTTTCACGAGGGTGTGCAGAGCCGGACTCCTACGACTCTCCGTCCGGGTTCCCGCTCGCGCGTCCCACACAGGGGGTGAGGCCCCGTCGGCGCTCACTCGTAGCGCAGCGCGGTGGCCGGGTAGACCCGCGAGGCCCGGACGCTGGGCAGCCAGGTGGCCAGGACCGAGCAGACGACGACGGTGACGAGGATGACCGCGAGGGCCGCCCACGGGGGCCGGAGCGTGAGGTTCTCGTAGCCGGGCTGACCGGCACTGTCCTGGATGACGTTGAACGCCACCCACAGCCCGAGCACGCTGCCGACCACGACGCTGACGAGCGTGACGAGCAGCGACTCCACCAGGAAGCTCATCTGCACCATCCGCGCCTGGAAGCCGATCGCCCGCAGCACGCCGATCTGCTGGCGGCGCTCGACCACCGAGCGGGCGCTGATCACGCCCAGCGCGGCGACGCCGATCACCAGGCCCAGGGCGAGGAAACCGAGGATGAGGTACTGGAACGTGAGCGACGCGGAGACCGCGTCGTGCAGGGCCTCGCTCTGGGCGGTCGCCTGCATGCCGCTGTCGAGGAAGGACGCCTCCAGGCGGTCGGCCTCGGTCACCGGGTCGACGCCGTCGCGGACGCCGAAGTACCACACGGTCGGGGCCGCTGCGGCTCCCAGCGGCGCCAGGGTGCGCTGCGAGGTCGAGATCCCGAGCATGGCGTACGGCACGTTGTCGGCGAGGACGCCGATGACCTTGAGCCGCATCGTCCTGCCGCTCTGCGTGTCGCGCACCTCGACCGGGACCGGCGCGAAGGACTGGTCCTCGAAGAAGAAGCCGTGCAGCTGGAAGTCCGAGACCGTGCCGGCGCCCCAGTTGGCCCGGCGCGGGACGGAGAAGGCGTCCACGACCGCGAGCCCGGGGTGCTTCGCGAGGGCGTCCCAGACCGCGCGGTCCGAGGAGTATCCGGCTGCCCGGGTGGCGAACCCGTAGGTGGTCGTGTGCAGGAAGCTGTCGTCGAGGCCGCGGACGACGTACCCGACGTAGGACCGGTCCCCGGCCTGGCGTGCGTCCATCGGCACGTAGGACTGGCCGGCCCAGGTCGTGATGTCGCGGGGGTCGATGCCGGGCGCGGCGGCGAGCGCGGCGCCCATGTCGGGGATCGGGCTCAGCGGGGAGGTCTGCGCGGTGATGTCGTAGCCGCCGCCGAAGGTCTCCTCGTCGTCGAGGGCGGCCAGGAAGGAGCCGGAGGTCGCCGCCCCCGTGACCAGCGTGAAGACCACGAGCGTGAACAGGCCGGCGGTCGCGCCGGTGCGGAACCGGTTGCGCAACGGGCTGGCGATCGCGGTCTTCAGGACCGGCACCGCGCGCCGCGAGCGGCCGAAGACCCACATCACGGCGTTGAGCATGGGGCGCAGGTTGTAGACGAGGACCCAGGTGGCGCCCGCGACCAGGAGCAGCCCCACGATCACGAACACGTCGAAGCCCATCTGCAGGTCGGGCACGAGGTCCTTGTAGACGCTGAACGGGAGCAGGTTCCACGCCAGGACGCCCACGCCCGCCACGGTGTACGCGAGCCGCTCGCTCCCGCCCAGCGACCGGATCGCGGGGACCAGCGCCACCAGCACGAGGGAGCCGCCGACGAGCAGGGCGACCGCGCTCTTCGAGGAGTACGCCGAGGCCACCAGCAGCGCCCCGAGGGCGACGCAGCCCGCGGCCAGCAGCCAGCCGTACCGGCGACGCCGGCGCCGGGGCGGCTGCGGCAGGTTGCGGACGGCAGCCACGATGTTGAGGCGGCTGACCCGCCAGGCCGCGATCGTCACCACCGCCAGCGTGAGCAGGGCCCCCAGCGAGAACGCCACGAGCAGGCTCGTCCACGTGAGCCGGTAGCGGATGGTGACCAGCCCCGACTCCGACAGCGCGCCCGCGATCAGGCGCACCATCACCACCGACAGCCCGAGCCCGAGCACCGCGCCGACCGCAGCCGCCAGCACGTCGTACGCCGCCCCCTCGAAGAGGAACATCTGCACCAGGTGCCGCCGCTGCGTGCCGATGGCGCGCGCGGTACCCATCTCGCCACGCCGCTCGGCGGCGAGCATCACGAAGACGAGGAAGATCAGCAGGATCCCCGCGGTGATCGTGAAGGTGCCGAACGTCGAGAACAGCGAGAGGAACGTCGCGCCCTGCTTGTCGGCCTGCTCGAGCCCGTCGGCCTTGGCCTCCTCCACCCGCAGGCCGAGCTCCGCGGTCGTCGGCTCCAGCTGCGAGGTGACCTCCCCGGTGAGGTCCGCGCCGCTGGTCGCGTCGCCGTCGTTGGACACCAGGACGTGCTGCACCCCGTCGCCGACGCCCAGCAGTCGCTGCGCCTGCGAGATCGGCATGAGCAGGGCGCCCTGGTCGGTGCCGGTGCCGTCGTACCGGACCACGCCGCGGACCGTGAGCGGCACCTGCCGGGTGCGCAGGAAGACCACGATCCCGTCACCACGTGCGGCGTCCAGCGCGTCGGCCGCCTCGGCGTCGAGGTAGACCTCGCCGTCCGGCAGGTCGGCCAGGTCCACGACCCCGCCGTCCTGGCCGGTGACGTCGCCGAACCCCGACATCGCCGCGGGGTCGGTGGCGAAGAGGGTCAGCCGGGGCTCGTTGGTCCGGCTGGTCGTGTCCCGGACGGCGACCGGCTCGCTGATCCCCGGGGCGACCCCGTCCACCGAGGGCAGCCGGCGGGCGGCGGTGATGACCGTGTCCGCCTCCTCGGCGCTCAGGTAGCGGACGGCGCCCGCCTCCCCGAGGGTGGCGATGTCGGGGGCCTCGCCCGACCTGGCCGACACGATCTCGTCGGTCTGGCCCAGGGAGGTGATCACCGACGTGCGGACCGTGTTGGCCATGATGTCGCCGAACCCGAGGGCGGAGCCGATGATCATCGTGCCCAGCATCAGCCCGCCCACGATGATCGCGCTGCGGCCGCGGCGCCGGGTCAGGTTGCGCACCCCGAGCTTGAGCAGCACGGTGCGGCGTACGGCGAGCGCCGCCACCAGGGCGAAGGTCAGCAACGCCGACGCGACGAGCACGACCGCGAGCGTGTCGACCGGGGCCCCGAACAGCTCGCGCACGGTGACCCCCTACGGGCTCGCGGTGGTGGGGAGCTCGGCGAAGCGGACCTCGTAGCGGCCGCGCCCGGGGGGCGACTTGAAGATCGTCGCGAACTTGTCGATCACCTCGGCGTAGAAGCCCGTCGGCGACGAGTCCTCCGCCGCCTCGAGGGTGTCCCAGAACGTGATGATCGTGCCGGTGCCCTCCGGGTTGGCCAGGACGAGAACACCGGCGTAGCCGGGCTGGCGGTGCAGGTCGGGGACCACCTCGGACACGTAGACCTGGACCGCCGAGTCGGTGTCGATGCGCAGGATGTCGATCTCAAGCTGGGTGACGCGTGCGTACATCCGACTGCTCCATCCGTTGTTCGTCGACGACGGCACCGTCGAGCATCCGCAGGATCCGGTCGGTCCGGCGACCGACCGCGATGTCGTGCGTGACGATCAGGAACGTCAGGCCGCGCTCCACGTTGAGCCGCCGCATCAGCGTGGTCACGTCCTCCGCGGTCTCGCTGTCGAGGTCTCCGGTCGGCTCGTCGGCCCACACGATCGCCGGCTCGTTGACCAGCGACCGCGCGATCGTGACGCGCTGGCGCTCCCCGCCGGACATCTCCTCGGGGACGTGGCCGGCCCTCTCGACGAGACCCACCAGGTCCAGCGCCTCCAGGGCGCGCTGCCGCGCCTCTCGCGGCCGCTCTCCTGCGAGCAGCAGCGCCATCTCGACGTTCTCGACCGCCGACAGCACCGGCATCAGGTTGTAGAACTGGAAGACGAAGCCCATCCGCTCGGCGCGGTACCTCGTCCGGGCCCGGTCCGACAGCTCGGCCAGGCTGACGCCCTCGATGAGGATCTGCCCGTCGTCGATGTCGTCGATGCCCGAGAGGCAGTTGAGCAGCGTGGTCTTGCCGCAGCCGCTCGGGCCCATCACCGCGACCATCTCGCCGCGGGTCAGCGACAGGTCGACGCCCTTGAGGGCGTCCACCTTGACCTGTCCGGTGTCGTAGGTCTTGCGGACCCCCGATGCGCGCACGATGACATCGTCGTCGACCATCGGCGCGGGTACGGCGCTCGCGTGTCGGTTCCTGCGCACGGCGTCCCCCTTCGGTCGCGTGCGGTCCTGTGGTCAGGTCGAGGACAGGATCTTGGCCTTCTGGGCCGCGAACTCCTCCTCGGTGAGGATCCCCTGCGCCTTGAGCTCGCCCAGCTCCCTGAGCTGCTGGATCGGGTCGGCGGCGGGTGCCGCCGGCGCGGCCGGCGGGGGAGGGGGCGGCGGTTGCTGGTCGTAGTAGGCCTGTTCGCGGTCGGCGGCGATCTGGGCGTCGCGGCCGGCGAACTTCTCGGCCTGACGCCGCTGGACACGACCGCTGACGGCGGTGGCCGTTCCGGCGACCACGGCGGTGCGTGCCACTCCTCGAAGCAGTCCGGGCATGATGTCCTCCTCCTCAGCTCGCGGCCTCGAGCGAATCGACCGCGGCCATGATGTCCGTCGCCGGGATGCGGGCGCTGGCGATCAGCTCCCCGCCGTTGCGCCGGGCGGCCGCGACGAACGGCGCCGCCCAGGTGTTCTCGTAGACGATCAGCGCGGCCAGGGTGTCCGGCTCCATGGCCGACGAGGCCTCCTGCACGTCCTCGTCGGCGAGCAGCCCGGAGCGGGCGCCGGCGAAGTAGGAGAAGCCGGCGGCCGGGCCGCCCGGGTCGGTCAGCTCGAGCACCTCGATGCCGCCGTCGGCGTCCTTGCTGATGACGAGCAGGTCGTAGAGGCGGATGGTGCCGGCCTCGACGAGGTCCACGAGCGCCTGGGCGGCTTCGCCGGTGAGGTGGTCGCGGGGGAACTCGAGGAGGACGAAGTCGACGGGGCCGTGGACTTCGGCGTCGGTGGTGGTGGACACGGTCGCTCCTGGGTGGTCCGGTGGTGGTCGGGGTGGGTTCGACGGGATCTCTTTCGACAGTGCGCGATGCGTCGTCCCGGGGCCTCATCCCCGACGGATGATGCTGTCCTCGCGGGGCTGCTGGTTCCGTGGAGCCATGTGCAGATGGATGGCGTACTCCGGTGATCCCCTCCTGGCCGAGGAGCTGCTGTTCCGGCCCCAGCACTCCCTGATCGACCAGAGCCTGCACTCGCGCATGGGGGCGACCACCACCAACGGGGACGGCTTCGGCATCGGGTGGTACGGCGAGGGGCCGGTGCCCGCGGTCTTCAAGAGCGTCGACCCGGCGTGGAACGACCGCAACCTGCGTGAGCTGGCCTCACAGGTCCGGACCCGGCTGATGTTCGCCCACATCCGGGCGTCGACGGGCACGCCGATCCAGCGCAGCAACTGCCACCCGTTCCGGTACGACCGGTGGCTGTGGATGCACAACGGCTCGATCGCGGGCTTCCACGACATCAAGCGGGACCTGATGCTCGAGGTCGACCCGGCGCTGTACGCCGACATCGAGGGCTCGACCGACTCCGAGACGCTGTTCTTCCTCGCCCTCACCTTCGGGCTGCGTGACGACCCCGTGCCGGCGGTCGAGCGGGCGGTCGGCCTGGTCGAGGACGTCGCGGAGAGGCACGGCATCGAGCACCCCGTGCAGATGTCGGCGGCCACGACCGACGGCGAGTCGATCTGGGCCTTCCGCTACTCCAGCATCGGGCAGACCCGGACCCTGTTCTACTCCACCCGGCTCGACCAGCTGCGGGCCCTGCACCCCGAGCTCGAGGTGCTGCGCGAGCTCGGCGACGACGCCCGGCTCGTGGTCTCCGAGCCGTTGCGAGACCTCCCGGGCGCATGGCACGAGGTGCCCGAGTCGTCGTGGGGCGTGGTGCGCAACGGCGCCGACGACCTGCAGCCGTTCACCCCGGTCCGCTCCCGCGCCACGGTGTGACCCGCGGTGGGCGCCATCGACGATCGTCTCTCCGACTACCGGCAGACCCGGGAGCTGCTGGAGCGGGCGGTGCTGCCGCTGGCCACCTCGGTCGACGGAGCGTCGTTCGAGTGGCAGGCCTCGCTGCACCGCCTCGACCTGCGGCGCGGCGGGTACGTCGTGCTCGAGGGCGAGAGCGGTGCGCGGCTGGGCATGGTGGTCGACCTGTCGACCGACGCGGCGTCCGCGGCCGCCCAGGGCGTGGCGGGCGGCGAGGGCGGTGTGCTGGTCCGCCTCGCCCGGGGGACCGGGGTCGTGCTCGACGGCGACGGCCAGCCGTTCCACGACGCCTCGGTCCGGCTCGCGACGGCCGCCGAGGTGGGCGACTGGTTCGAGCGGAGCCGTCCGGACCGGGCCGGCCTGACCATCGGCGAGGTCCGGTTCGCCCCCGGCGTACCCGCCACCCTGGACGGAGGCGGCTTCGACCGGCACACCTTCATGTGCGGCCAGTCCGGCTCGGGCAAGACCTACTCGCTGGGAGTCCTGCTCGAGCGGGTGCTGATGGAGACCACGCTCCGGGTCGTCGTGCTCGACCCCAACTCCGACTACGTCGGCCTCGGCCGGGTGCGGGACGGCGCGGACCCGGCGCTGCTGCAGCGCTACGCGCCGGCCGCCTCCGGCGTCGCCGTCTGGGGCAACAACGCGGAGACCGCCGACCACCCCCTGCGACTCCGGTTCCGCGACCTCGACCAGCCCGCGCAGGCCGCGGTGCTGGGCCTGGACCCGGTGCGCGACCGCGACGAGTACGCCGCGCTGCTCTACCTCCTGCAACGGCAGGAGAGCGGCCGGCCGCTGGTGACCGGCCCCGACGACCTGCTCGGCTCCGAGGACCCCGGCGCCCGGATGCTCGGCACCCGCGCGCTCAACCTCGGCGTCCTCGACTGGCAGGTGTGGGGTCCGGACCAGCGGTCCCTGGTCGACGAGCTGCGCGCCCCGACCTCCCGTTGCACAGTGGTCGACCTCGGCTCGCTGGACACGCCCCAGGAGCAGCGGCTGGTGGCCGACGCGGTCCTGGCCACGCTGTGGGGGCACCGGATGTCGCGCCGGCCGTGCCTGGTCGTCGTCGACGAGGCCCACAACATCTGCCCGGCCCTCGCCACCGACGAGGTCACCGCGCTCTCGGCCGAGCGGGCGGTGCAGATCGCGGCCGAGGGCCGCAAGTTCGGCCTCTACCTGCTGACCTCGACCCAGCGCCCGCACAAGGTCCACGAGAACGTCGTGTCGCAGTGCGACAACCTGCTGCTGATGCGGATGAACAGCCAGGCCGACCTGATCGACCTCGGGCGGCTGCTGTCGTTCGTGCCGTCGGGCCTGCTGGCCGGGGCGACGGCGTTCACCAAGGGGGAGGCCCTGGTCGCGGGCAAGGTCGTGCCCTACGCGACGTACGTCCGGATGGGGGAGCGGGTGACCGTCGAGGGCGGTGCCGACGTGCCCACCACCTGGGCCGCACCGCGGGTGTGAGGCGCTACGGGGCGTCCTCGCCCCCGCCCTCGTCCGGGCAGGAGGTGCCGCGGGGGAGCTTGTAGGGAGCCGCGATCCGGTAGGTGCCCGCCCGGGGGGCGTGCAGCACCGTCCACTTGTCGACCGCCTCGCCCGGCAGGTGCGGCTGCTCGGCCTCGCTGAGGCAGCCGTTCACGTTGACCGCGGGCAGCCCGGCCCCCGGGGACACCGGGCCGGGCAGGGGCTGGCCCTCCTCGTCGACCAGGCTCAGCCACGGCGAGTCGGGGATGCGCACCAGGACCTCGCCGGCCCGCGGCATCCGGATCACGACCTGGGCGGCGGTGAACGAGGTGACGACGGCGGGGGGATCGGCCAGCGGCGTGGGCTCCTGCACGGCGTACAGGCGCCAGCTGTCGTCGGCCCACACCTCGTGCAGGTAGCGCAGGCCGCCGGAGACGAGCGCCGCCTCCGCCACCCCCGCCTGGTCCGGCTCGCCGGTCGAGAGCACCACGTAGTGAACCGCCCAGCGGTCGAGCCAGGCGCGGTAGCTGCGCTTGGTCAGCAGCCCCTCGGTGTAGAAGATCGGGTTGCGCTCGGCGTCGGCCTGCCGGTTCCACCCGCGGGCCAGGTTGACGTACGGCGCGAGCGCGGACGCCTCCCGGTGGCTGGCGGCCGGGACCACCTCGACCCGCGCCTGGCCGGCCTGGAGCGACTGGAGCTGGTTCACCAGCGGCCGGACGTCGACGGTCCAGGCGGCGTCGGGGCGGGTGTCGATCGAGTCCCGGGCCGCGGTCGCGACCTGCCAGATCGAGGAGGTGAGGACCCCGACCACGAGGAGGGCCGTGAACCGCTGGGGGTGCGCGTGCAGCAGCGCGGGTCGGCGCCCCGGGACCGGAGCCGACGGCTTCCGCACCCCCACGGCCACCACCAGCACGCCGCCGAAGACCAGGCCCAGCCGGGTGATGTTGGTGCCGATCTGGGACGGCACCAGCCACACCGCGACCACCCCGACGCCGTACAGGACCGCCCCGATGCGCACGGTCCGCCAGGACGGCGGCGCGAGGACGAAGAGCCCGGCGGCGAACGCGACCGGCAGGATCATCGAGGCCCACGGCATCGGCTGCTGGCCGGAGAACGGGAACAGCCACGAGGACAGCGCGACCACGGCCACCGGTGGCAGACCGAGGGCGTAGGCGGCCGGGCGGCGGCGGCCGAGCCAGAGTGCTGCGGCGGTGAGACCCAGGAACAGCCCGGCGACCGGGCTGGCCGCGGTCGCGGCGCCGGACAGGGCGCAGGCCAGCGCGGCCCGGGGCCACCGGTGCCGCGGCTCGTGGGTGCGCCACCTGGTCGGCCACGCGAAGACGGTGGCGAGGGCCGCCAGCCCGAACATCAGCCCGAGGCCGAACGTGACCCGGCCGGACACGGCGTTGCCGGCGAACGCGACGGCACCGAAGAGCGCCGGCCACAGCGGGCGGGTCAGCGCCTTGCTGCGCACCAGCAGCAGCGCCAGCAGCGCCGCGGAGGCGGTGCCGGCCAGCATCATCGTGGTGCGCACGCCGAGCGTGGCCATCACGTAGGGGGACAGGGCGCTGTAGGACACCGGGTGCATGCCGCCGTACCACGCCAGGTTGTAGGCGCTCCCGGGATGGGTGCGCGCGAACTCCGCCCACGCGTCCTGCGCGGCCAGGTCGCCGCCGCTGGTCGCGAGCAACCACCACCAGAGCACGTGCAGCACCGCGGCCGCGGCCGCGGTGACGAGCACCGGGTGGCGCGCCAGCACGGCCAAGCGGCCGGCGGGGCTCGGGACCACCGGCTCGCGAGCGAGCACCTGGCTCCCCGCCGACATCGCACCCTCCCCGTTCGAACGCACCTTCGCAGCCCATCGTGTCACGCCGGGGTGGCGGATCCGGGGTCCTCCGCTTGCTAGAGTCGATCGTGGCCTCGTCCTCCTCCATCAGCCGGACCCGCCCCCAGCCGGCCCCCGAACCCACCCGTGACGACCTGCGCCAGGTGCGCTGGGCCGCCGGGATCTGGGTGCTGGTCGCGGTCTTCGCCGTCGTGACGGCCGTCTGGTCCCACCACGTCGGCGTCCCCCTGCGCGACCCCGACGGCAAGATGTTCCGGGGCCGGCTGACCAGCGCCCTGGTCCTCTTCGCCGGCCTGGTCCTCCTCGAGGCGGTGGTCCGCACGGTCCGGGAGCGGCAGCCCTGGCGCCGGTTCGTCGCCACGCTGCGGTCCCGCTGGACGGTCCGGCGGCTGGCGCTGGCCGTGACCGGCCTGGTCGCCTACCACGCCGTCTACATCTGCTACCGCAACCTGAAGAGCTGGGACGCCTTCAACACGGTGCGCGACGAGCAGATGCTGCGCTTCGACCGCTGGATGTTCCTCGGTCACGACCCGGCGGCGCTGCTGCACGACGTGTTCGGGCAGGACACCGCGGCGTACGTCCTGATGGTGGTCTACAAGTCCTTCACCTACCTCGTGCCGCTCTCGGTGGTCGCCGCCCTGGTGTTCACGCCGCGGATCCGTGAGGGCTACGTCTTCCTCGCCTCGGCCATGTGGGTGTGGGTGCTGGGGGTCGGCTCCTACTACCTGATCCCGACGCTCGGGCCGTTCGCCTCGGCGCCGCACGTGTTCGCGGCGCTGCCGCACACCGGGATCACCAGCACCCAGGCGGAGTACATGGCGGAGCGGGCGCAGATGCTGGCCGACCCGGCCGCGCCGGACTCCTTCGTCAGCATCTCCGCCTTCGCCAGCCTGCACGTGGGCTTCACCTGCATGGTGCTCTTCATGCTGCTCTACTACCGCCGGCGTCGGCTGGCGCTGGCGATGACGGCGTACCTCCTCGCGGTGATGGTGGCCACCGTCTACTTCGGCTGGCACTTCGTCGTCGACGACATCGCCGGGGTCGCGCTGGCCGCGCTGGCCGTCCTGCTCGGCCGCTTCACCGTCTACCCGACCGGCCGCCCGGACTGACCTGCCGCTCCCCGCGGCGCACATGGCCGCCCGTGCCTCGGGTACGGGACTCGCGAACCGACGTCCGCACGACGAAGGAGCGAGCATGAAGGCAGTCACCTGGCACGGACGGCGCGACGTGCGCGTCGAGGAGGTCCCCGACCCGGTCATCTCGGAGCCGAACGACGCGATCGTCAAGATCACCTCGAGCGGCCTGTGCGGGTCCGACCTGCACCTCTACGAGACCCTGGGTCCGTTCATGGGCGAGGGCGACGTCCTCGGGCACGAGCCGATGGGCATCGTCCAGGAGGTCGGCCCGGAGGTGGGCGACCTCCGCGCAGGAGACCGGGTCGTGATGCCCTTCCAGATCTGCTGCGGCCACTGCTGGATGTGCGAGCAGGGCCTGCACACGCAGTGCGAGACCACCCAGGTCCGCGACCAGGGCACCGGCGCGGCGCTCTTCGGCTTCAGCAAGCTGTACGGCGAGGTGCCCGGCGCGCAGGCGGAGTACCTGCGGGTGCCCCAGGCGCAGTTCATGCCGATCAAGGTGCCCGAGGGGCCGCCGGACGAGCGGTTCCTGTTCCTCTCCGACGTGCTGCCGACCGCGTGGCAGTCGGTCGCCTACGCCGACGTGCCGAAGGACGGGACCCTGCTGGTCCTGGGCCTCGGCCCGATCGGGGACATGGCCTGCCGCATCGCGACCCACCAGGGGTTCCGGGTGATCGCGGTCGACCGCGTCGACGAGCGCCTGGCCCGCGCCCGCGCCCGGGGGGTCGAGGTGCTCGACCTGCGGGAGGTCGACGACGTCGGCGAGGAGGTCCGGTCCCGGACCGTCGGCCGCGGCGCCGACTCGGTCGTCGACGCCGTCGGCATGGAGGCGCACGGCTCGGCGGTCGCGGAGGTCGGGCAGCGGATCTTCAACGCGCTGCCCAAGCGGATCACCGCGCCGCTGATGAGCAGGGTGGGCCTGGACCGGATGGCCGCGATCTACACGGCGATCGACGCCGTACGCCGCGGTGGGACCGTCTCGCTGATCGGGGTCTACGGCGGCCAGACCGACCCGATGCCGATCATGACGATGTTCGACAAGCAGCTGCAGATGCGCATGGGCCAGGCCAACGTCAAGCGCTGGGTCGACGACATCATGCCGCTGCTCGTGGACGACGCCGATCCCCTCGGCACCGAGGAGTTCGCCACGCACCGGGTCCCGCTGGACGAGGCGCCCACGGCGTACGAGAACTTCCAGAAGAAGCAGGACGGCACGGTCAAGGTCGTCTTCAAGCCCTGACCCACGGCCGGCCCTCCGGGCCTTTGTGCCCTGTCTCCCGCCTCCGGCGCCGTCCGATCCTCGGACCAGCGTCGGAGGAGGGGAGTGAGGGTGCCGCGTGCCCGCGACCTGCTGAACCGGTTCCGTCCGTCGGGGACCCCCGGCGCCGCCGGGGTGGCCGGCGTGCCCGTGGACCGGGAGGCCGGTCCCGCGGCCGAGCTCGCCTCCCTGCTGGCCGCGCTCGCCCCGACCGAGCGCGCGTGTGCCTCGCTGCTCGAGCAGGCCCGGACCGACGCGCAGGCGGTCAGGCGCCGCGCCGAGCAGGAGGCGGCGAGCCGGGTCTCGGCCGCACGCGAGCAGCAGGGCGCCGAGCGCGCGGCCGTCGTCGCGGAGCTGCGCGAACGCCGGGCCGCCGACGCCGACGCCACCAAGGCCGAGGCTCAGCGCCGGGCTGCCGCGGTCCGCGAGCAGGCCGACGCCCGGATGGCCGGCTGCGTCGAGGACGTGGTCGACGCGGTCCGTGCCCTGGTCGGGGGCACCGGGTGACCGCCGCCTGGGTGGCCGGGAGCGTCCGCGCCCGCTCGATGACCCGGCGCCGGCTCGGTCGGGCCGGCGTCCGCCGGCTTGCGTCCGAGCCCTCGCTCGACGACGCGCTGGTCGCGCTGGCGCGCTCGCCGTACCGGCGCGACGTGCGCCCGGGCTCCTCGCTGGCCGCCGCCCAGCGCGCCGTCCACGACACCCTGGTCTGGAACGTGCGGGTCCTCGGGGGCTGGGTGCCCCGCGAGGGAGCCGCCCTGCTCCGGGTGCTGCTCGCGCCGTTCGAGATCGCCGACGTCGCCGACCACCTGCGCCGCCTGCGCGGCGAGGACGTCTGGCCGCCGTACGAGCTGGGCAGCCTGGGCACGGCCTGGCCGCGGCTGGCGGCGGCCGGCGACGCAGCCGGCGTCCGACGTGCCCTGGCGACCTCCGCCTGGGGCGATCCCGGCGGCGAGGCACCGGAGCAGGTCGTGTGGGCGATGCGTCTCTCGCTGGCCGACCGGGCCATCGCCGTGGCGCCGGAGACCGCGCCGTGGGCGGCCGGCGCGGTCGCACTGCTGCTGGCCCGCGCCCTCACGCTCGAGCACCCGGACCTCACCCCGGGAGCCCGGCTGTCGGCGGCCCGCGTCGTGGGCCCGGCCGCGGCGTCCGCCACCACCCTCGGCGACCTGGTCCCGGCGCTGTCCCGGGTGGCGTCCTGGGCGCTGCACGGGGTGGCCACGGGCACCGACCTGTGGGCCGCCGAGCGCCGGTGGTGGGCGCGGGTCGAGACCGACGCGGCCGCGCTGGCCCGCAGTCCCCGCCCCGGCCCGGCGGTGGTGCTCGGTGCGGTGGCCCTGCTGGCCGTGGACGCCTGGCGGGTGCGGGCGGCCCTCGAGGTCGCGGCCCGGCCGGACGCGTCGGTCGACGCCCTCGAGGTGGGGGTGGGCGATGCGCTGGCGTGAGGCCCTGCACCCGGTCGGCATGCAGCGGGTGGCGCTGGTGGCCCCGCGCGCGGCGCTGCGCGACGCGCTGGTCGTCGTCGGCGACGCGGGCACCGTGGAGCTCGACCCCCGCCCCGGCACGCAGCCCACGCTGCCCGGCTCGGCGAGCGCCCGGCTGCAGCGGCTGCCGACCCGGCCCACGACGGCGGCCCTGTCGTCGCTGCCACCCGACCTCGACGACTGCGAGGCGCACGGCCGGTTCGACCTCATCGCCGGGGAGGCCGAGCTCGAGGAGCGCGCGGCCCGGGCGGTGACCGAGGGGCGGGTGGCCGCCCTGGTCGGCTGGACGCCGGTCGAGGCGATGGCGCCGCTGACCGACCGGCTCGCCGCGCTGGGCGCCGCGGCGGTCCCGCTGCCGGCCCCGCGCGGGGTGCAGCCACCGACGCTGCTCACCCAGCACGGGACCTCCCACGAGCTCGCGCCGCTGGTCCGCACCTACGCCACGGTGCCGTACGCCGACCTCGACCCGTCGGTCCTCGCCGGGGTCGCCTACGTCGTGATGTTCGGGATGATGTTCGCCGACGCCGGCCACGGGGCGTTGCTGCTGGCCGCCGGCCTGGCCGCGCGGGCGCAGGCCTGGCGGTTGGCGCGGCTGCGTCCCGTGTGGACGTTCCTGGTCGGCGCGGGTGCGGCGAGCGTCTTCTTCGGCGTGCTCTACGGGGAGTTCTTCGGCCCGACCGGGGTGCTGCCGGTGCTGTGGATGGCGCCGCTGGAGCACCCGGTTCCGCTGCTCGGCGTCGCCGTGGTTGCCGGCGGGGTGCTGCTCGCCGGCGCCTACGCGCTCGGCTCGGTCAACCGGTTCCGCGAGGGCGGCTGGCGGCGGGCGGTCTACGCGCCGTCCGGACTGGCCGGGACGGCGGTCTTCCTCGGCCTGGGCCTGCTCGCGGCCGGCATCTACCTCGATGTCGCCTGGGTGGTGGTGCTGGCCGGCGTGGTCGCCGCGGCGGGCCTGGTCGCGGCGTACGCCGGTCTGTTCACGGCCGCCGGTGGTGGTGTGGGCGGCGGCGCCCAGGCGGCCGTGGAGCTGGTCGACCTGGTGGTCCGGCTCGGGTCGAACGTCGTCAGCTTCGCCCGGCTGGCCGCCTTCGGACTGACCCACGCCGCCCTCGGTGCGGTGATCTGGCAAGCCACCTCGGGGTTGTGGGGTCGGGGCCCGGCCGCCGGCCTGGCCGCGGTCCTGGTCTTCGTGGTCGGCAACGCGCTGGCGTTCACCCTCGAGGGCGTGGTGGCGGCGATCCAGGCGCTGCGCCTGGAGTACTACGAGCTGTTCTCCCGGGTCTTCGACCTCGAGGGCCGGCCGTTCCAGCCCTGGCACGTCCCGCTCGCCCCCCAGGAGGTCGTCCCGTGAACAGGATCCTGCGCGTCGTGCTCGTCACCAGCGGGGTGCTGCTGCTGGCGTCGCTGGTGCTCCTCGTCGTCGCTGTCACCGCCGACCCCTCGCCGGCGTCCGGGGTCGCGTCTGCGCACGCCGAGGCCGCCGCCTCCTCGTCGGGCAGCGACGCCAACGGCTCGGCGCTCATCGGCGCCGCGATCGCGGTGGCGGGCTCCTCCATCGGGGCGGCGATCGCGGTGGCCTACACGGGCTCGGCGGCACTCGCGGCGATGAGCGAACGCCCCGAGCTGTTCGGGCGCGCCATGGTGATCGTGGGCCTTGCGGAGGGCATCGCGATCTACGGGCTGATCGTGTCGATCATCCTGATCGGCAAGGCCTGAGGTGGCCGGCGTGGCGGCGATCGGGACCGCGGACCTGGTGGCGGGGTTCGGCCTCGCCGGTGCGCAGGTGCACGAGGCGGACGATCCCGCGACCGTGCGGGCGGCCTGGGAGGCCCTGCCTGCCGGCGTGGCCGTCGTCGTGCTGACGGGGGCCGCCGCGGACGCACTGGGTCCGGAGCGCACCGCCCCAGGGGCCCCGCTGACGGTGGTGCTGCCGCGATGACCGCGACCCCGGTGGCCTCCGCACCGACCCCCGCGGCCCCGGCCACCGCGCTCGAGCCCGTGCGCGCCGCCCTGCTCGCGGCCGCCGCAGCGGAGGCGGACCGGGTCCGGGCAGAGGCGGAGGCCGACGCGCGGCGTCGCCTGGCGGCTGCCCGCGGGGAGGCCGAGGCGCTGCTGGCCGAGGCACGGTCGCAGGGGGCGGCCGACGCGTCCTGGGTGCTGGCGGCGGAGGAGACCGAGGCCCGGCGTGCCGCGCGGGGAGTCGTGCTGTCCGCTCAGCGCGACGCCTACGAGCGGCTGCGTCGCGAGTCGGTCGAGCGGGTGCGCGCGCTGCTCGTGGACCCCAGCGTGCGCGAGGACCTGGCCGCCCGACTGCTGGTGCTGCTCCCGGGGGCCGCGGTGCACGACCTCGAGGGCGACGGGCTGTCCGCCCGGACCGCGGACGGGCGCAGCATCGATGCCTCGCCCGAGGCGCTGGTGGAGCGGGTCCTCCCGTCCGTCGACGGGGCCCGGCTGTGGTCTGCGCCGTGAGCGCCGGACGGGTGCGCCGCGTCAACGGGCCGCTGGTCGAGGTGACGGGGCTGGGCGACCTGGCGATGGCGGACCTGGTCGCCCTGGGAGCCGCCGGGCTCCCGGGCGAGGTCGTCGCCGTCGGGACAGAGGCGGCCTCGGTGCAGGCCTACGAGTACACCGGCGGGCTCGCGGTGGGCGACCGGGTCACCGCGCTCGGGCGGCCGCTGTCGGCCCGGCTGGGGCCGTGGCTGCTCGGCGGGGTCTTCGACGGGCTGCTCCGGCCGCTCGCGTCGGCGCCCACCTGGCTGGAGCCCGACACCGACCAGCGCGACACCGGGTCGCAGTGGGAGTGGCGGCCGGCGGTCGGCGTGGGTGACGAGGTGACCCCCGGGGCCGTGCTCGGCACCGTTCCCGGGGCGGGCAGCGTGGACTACCGCGTGCTCGCGCCCCCCGGCGTCGGTGGCCCGGTGCGGTGGCTCGCCGGGCCGGGGACCTACACGGCGGACGAACCGGTGGCTGACGTCGCCGGCACCTCGGTCACGATGGGCGCGACCTGGCCGGTCCGACGACCCCGGCCGGTGCTCAGCCGGGTGGCCACCGCCGAGCCGCTGCTCACCGGGCAGCGGGTGCTCGACGCGCTCTTCCCGTTGGCGCGGGGGAGCACCGCGGCCGTTCCCGGCGGCTTCGGGACCGGCAAGACCATGCTGCTGCAGCAGGTGGCGAAGTGGTGCAGCGCCGACGTCATCGTCTACGTCGGGTGCGGCGAGCGGGGCAACGAGATGGCCGACGTGCTCCAGGACCTCTCCCGCCTGGTCGACCCCCGGACCGGCCGGGCGCTGGCCGGGCGCACCGTGATCATCGCCAACACCTCGAACATGCCGATGATGGCGCGCGAGGCGAGCATCTACACGGGCGTCACCGTGGCGGAGCACTTCCGCGACATGGGCCACCACGCCGTGGTGATCGCCGACTCCACCTCGCGCTGGGCCGAGGCGCTGCGGGAGTTCGCCTCGCGCTCGGGGGCGCTGCCCGCCGAGGAGGGCTACCCGGCCGGGCTGCCGTCCGCGCTCGCGGCGTTCTACGAGCGTGCGGGGCGCTTCGTCACCCTGGGCGGGGTGGAGGCTTCGGTCACGATCATCGGTGCGGTCTCGCCGCCGGGCGGGGACACGACCGAGCCGGTCACGGCCCACACCGAGCGGTTCGTCCGCGGCCTGTGGGCCCTGGACCGGAGCCTGGCCTACGCCCGGCACTACCCGGCCGTGGGCTGGACGGGGTCGTTCGCCCGGGACGCCGAGGGCCTGGCCGTCTGGTACGCCCGCAACGGCGACCCGGGCTGGGGAGCGCGCCGCGCCCGGATGGTCTCGCTGCTCGCTGAGGCCGACCGGCTCGGTGACCTCGCCGAGCTGGTGGGTACGGCGTCGCTGCCGGGCCGGGAGCGGGTCGTCCTGCTCGGCGGGCGGCTGCTGCGCGAGGCCGTGCTCCAGCAGAGCGCCGTCGACCCGAACGACGCCCACTGCACGGCGGGGAAGACCACCGCGCTCGTCGACGCCGTGCTCGCGGTCGTCGACGCCTGCACGGCGCTGGTGGAGCGGGGCGTCATCGCCACCGAGATCGAGGAGGTCGACTTCTCGCCGCTGCTGCGGGCCGCCCGGGAGTCGCCGCCGGACGCCGTGGACGAGGTCGACGCGCGCCGCGACGTGGTGCTGCGCACCCTGGGAGCCCTGACATGAGGGGGCTGGGATGAGGCCGGTCCCGGACCTCGAGGTCGTGCGGACCGGGGTCGAGCAGCTGCGCGGTCCGCTGCTGGTGGTCAGCGGCGCCACCGGCGTGGGCTGGGACGAGTTCGCTACCGTGCTCGTGCAGGACGCCGACGGCGGCCCGCAGGTCCGGCACGGGCTGGTGCTGGAGGTGGACCGGGACCTCGCGGTGGTGCAGGTCCTCGAGGGCACCGACCGGCTGGCCACCGGCACCACGAGGGTGGCGTTCTCCGGGCGGCCGCTGCGGGTGCCGGTCGGTCCGGCCTGGCTGGGCCGCGTCTGCAACGGTCGCGGCGAGCCCGTGGACGGCGGCCCGCCGGTCCTGGCGGCCACCACCGCGCCCGCGGCCGGGCTGCCGCTGAACCCCACCTGGCGGGAGCCGCCTGCGGAGCCGATCCTCACCGGTGTCTCCGCCATCGACGCGCTGACCACCCTGGTCCGCGGCCAGAAGCTGCCGATCTTCTCGGTCGCCGGGCTGCCCCACCTCGAGCTCGCCGCCCAGGTGGCCGCCCAGGCGACCGCCGGCGGAGAACCCTTCAGCGTCGTCTTCGCGGCCATGGGGCTGACCCACGCCGACGCGGAGATGGTGCGCTCGGTGCTGGAGGAGCGCTCGGCGGCGGGTGAGCTGGTGCTGCTGCTCAACACCGCCGACGACCCCGTCATCGAGCGGGTGCTGACGCCCCGCATCGCCCTCACCGTGGCGGAGGACCTGGCCTTCACCCAAGGCAGGCACGTCCTCGTCGTGCTCGCCGACATGACCAGCTACGCCGAGGCGCTGCGCGAGGTCTCCTCGGCCCGCGGCGAGATGCCCGGGCGGCGCGCCTACCCCGGCTACCTCTACAGCGACCTGGCCTCGCTCTACGAACGTTGCGGACGGGTCCGTGGTCGGCCCGGCTCGGTCACGGTTCTGCCCGTGCTGACCATGCCGGCGGGGGACATCACCCACCCGGTGCCGGACCTGACCGGCTACATCACCGAGGGGCAGGTGGTCCTCTCGGCGGCCGTGCACGCCCGCGACGTCTACCCGCCGGTCGACCCGCTGGCGTCGCTGTCGCGCCTGATGCGCAGCGGCGCCGGGCCGGGCCGCACCCGCGAGGACCACCTCGACCTCGCGGCGCAGCTGCTCGCCGCCCTCGCCCGCGCCCGGCAGGTCTCCGAGCTGGCCGAGATCGTGGGAGCCGCGGCGCTGAACGCGACCGACCAGCGCTACCTGGACTTCGCGACCGGCCTCGAGCGTCGGCTCCTGGACCAGTCGCGGACCGAGGTGCGCTCGCTGGACGACACGCTGGACCGGTGCTGGGACGTCGCCTCGGTCCTGCCGGTGCGGGAGCTGACGATGCTGCCGACCCGGCTGCTCGAGACCCATCTCGACGGGAGGCGATGAGCCGTGCCCCAGGCATCGCGGATCCCGCCCGGCCGCGCCGGGCGGATGTGGCTGCACCGGCGGCTCGCCGTCGCCGAGCGCGGTCGTGAGCAGCTGGACCGCAAGCTGCGGATCCTGCTCCCGGAGCTGCAGCGCCGCCGGCTGCAGGCCGACCGCTTGGGACGCGAGTGGGCCGCCGCGTACGCCGAGGCCAGGACCTGGCTGCTGCGCGTCGTGCTGCTCGGGGGCGAGGACGCCGTGCTCGCGGCGAGCGCGGTCGAGCCGGCCCGGGTCGAGGTGACCTGGGCCGGCACCATGGGGCTCGGGTACCCGGCCGGGGCCGAGCTGGTCGTGTCGGAGGGCACGCCTACGGTCCCGCCGGCGAACGCGGCGGTCGTGCCGGCCGCGCGGGCCTTCGAGGCTGCGCTGCGGGCAGGGGTGCGCACCGCCGCCGCCGAGGAGGCGGTGCGCCGGGTCGAGGCCGAGATCGCGGTCACGCGACGGCGGATGCGGGCCCTGGAGCGGCGCTGGACGCCGTGGCTGCGGCAGGCCCTGGCCGAGCGGGAGGCCGCGCTGGAGCAGACGGAGCGGGAGGACGGCGTACGCCTGCGGCGGGCCGCCGGCGCCGACGGGGTCGCCGGGCCCCGCGGGGGCGGCGCCGGGACGGCCGAGCCGTGATCAGCCGCGTGTTGCTGGCGGTCGAGGACTCGCCCGACGCGATGGCCGCCGCGCGCGCCGCGGTGGAGATCGCACGCGGCCTGCAGGCGCGGCTGCGGATCGTGCACGTGCTCGTCGACCACGAGTTCGACGCGGCGCTGCTCGCGGCCACCGGCACCGGCCGCGAGGGCGGCGGGCTGCCCGCTGCGTCCGTGGTCCTGCGCCGGGTCACCGCGCTCGCCGAGGACGCCGGTGTGGAGGTCGAGGCCGCCGTGCTCGACGGGGAGGTGGGGCAGGCGATCCTCGACGACGCCCGCCGCTGGGCGGCCGACGTGATCGTGATCGGCCGGGCCCGCCGCAGCTACAGCGGCGAGCCCTACGTCGGCGCGCAGACCCGGCACGTGCTGGAGTTCGCCGAGCGCCCGGTGCTGGTCGTCCCGCCGACCCGGAAGCGGGACGGGCTCGGCGCAGGTCCAAGGTCCTCCCGGTGATGCCGCTCGACCCCTGCCGAGGTCGGGCGACGCTCCTAGCGTTGAGCTGTGGTGGTGTTCCGTGTGCGGGGCGTCCCGATCCGGGTCGGCTGGAGCTGGCTGGTCATCGTCGCGCTCGTCTACTGGTCACTGGCGACGGTGCTGTTCCCGACCAGCTACGCCGACCTCCCCACCTGGGAGTACCTCACGATGGCGGCGGTGGCGACCGTGCTGCTGTTCGCCTCGCTGCTCGTCCACGAGCTGTGCCACACGCTGCGCTCGATCCGCGAGGGCGTGCACGTCAAGGACATCACCCTGTTCCTCTTCGGCGGGGTCTCGCAGGCCGACCAGCCCATCCCGGGGCCGGGCGCGGAGTTCCGGATCGTGGCCGCCGGGCCGGCGGCGTCCGCGGTCCTCGCCGGACTGTTCTGGCTCGCGGCCGTGGGGGCCGGTGCCGCCGGCGCCCCCGACCCGTGGGTCGGTGTGCTGTCCTACCTGGCGCAGATCAACGCGCTGCTGCTCGCCTTCAACGTCGTCCCGGCCCTGCCGCTCGACGGCGGGCGGCTGCTGCACGCCTTCCTGTGGTGGCGCACGGGTGACAGCGAGGTCGCCACGATCCGGGCGGCCGGCGCCGGCCGCGTGTTCGCCGTGCTGCTCATCTCGATGGGCATGATGTTCCTGCTGCTCGGCGACACCGTCGGAGGGGTCTGGTTCGCGGCGATCGGGTGGTTCCTCTTCCAGGCCGTGCGGCAGGAGGTGCTCTCCGCCCGGGCGACGCAGGCGTTCACCGGCCTGCAGGTGCGGGACCTGATGACGGCACCGCCGATCACGCTGTCACCCGACATGACGATCGCCGAGCTCGCCGAGAGCCTGGACGCCCTCGCCGACCACTCGGCGTACCCGGTCGTGGCGGGGGAGCGCTACCTCGGCACGCTGGTGCTCTCCCGCGCCGGCGCGGTGCCGGTGTCCCGGCGGCACGCCGTACGCGTCGGTGAGGTGATGACCCCCGCCGCGGCGCTGCCGGCGCTGCACCCCGACGACGAGGTCATCGACGCGGCGCGAGCGCTCAGCGAGTCGCTCCTGCACGCCAGCGCTGACGTACCGCCCTCGTCCGTGGTGCTCGGCGGGCCGTCCGGCGAGCAGCCGGTCGGCATCCTCTCGACCGCCGACCTGGAGCGCGCGATCGCCACCGCCCCGTTGCGGGTCCGCCAGCACCAGCCCTGACCCGGCCAGGGCGTGCTGCTCAGGAACCGTGGCTCGCCTTGCCGCCCTTGCGGCCGGCCTCCTTCTTCTGGGCGGTGGTGCCGCCCTGGGAGCTGTCGCCTCCCGACCCGCTCTTCTGCCCGCCGTGCTTCGAGGCGTCGGGGGAGTTGGCGATCCTCGCCGCACGCTCCTTGGACATGCCCTTGTCCTTGAGCGCCTCGTACTGCTTCTCGTTCTTGATGTTGCCGGCCATGTCGTCGCCTCCCTGTCGTTGCGAGTGCTGACGTGTGGTGGGTACCCGGGTGGTTCGTGGCCATGCGGTGCTCGGCTGGTCGCGGCTCCGGTGGGCTCCGGCCGGGGGTCGCTCCCGGCTCTCGGGCTGCTTTCGGTTGCGGTTCTCGGCTGGTTACGGGGGAGGTCCGCCGGGGTGGGGGTCGGCTCCCGGCGTCCGCTCCGCGATCACCTGCGGTTTGGTCACCAACCGCAGGGGTTCGGGGGTTGTCGGTGTGGTCTCTGACCATCGGGTGGGGGCTGGTCGGGGTG